>DGRE01000031.1 GCA_002389905.1 Hungatella sp. UBA4396
CGTGACGGAAGACCTCAGGGTCCGGGCGGCCGTACATCCAGAGACGGAGCACCAAAGCCGACCGGTACGCCTATCCAGACAAAGCCCAGCAGCAACAGGGCTACAAAGAATTCGTATAAGAATGACAGATTTGACAAGAGAGACAAAGAAGACGGAACAAAGGGAAGAACCGCGGCAAAGGGCGGAAAGGGCTTAAAGACTGCGATCCAGCCTCCGGTTCATGCAGAGCCTAAGGTAGAGGAAATCAAGACCATCATCCTTCCTGATATTTTGACCATAAAGGAACTGGCTGAAAAGATGAAGCTTCAGCCCTCAGCTATCGTAAAGAAGCTGTTTTTACAGGGAAAGATCGTCACCCTCAACACAGAAATCGACTATGATCAGGCAGAAGAGATTGCCATGGAATACAATGTGCTCTGTGAAAAAGAAATCAAAGTGGATGTGATCGAAGAACTGTTAAAAGAGGATGAAGAGAATGAAACAGATATGAGTACCAGACCACCGGTAGTCTGCGTTATGGGTCACGTTGACCACGGTAAAACTTCTCTTCTCGATGCTATCCGCCAGAGCAATGTGACCTCCAGAGAGGCAGGCGGAATCACCCAGCACATCGGTGCTTATACCGTTGAAATCAACGGACAGAAGATCACATTCCTGGATACTCCGGGACATGAGGCCTTTACTGCCATGCGTATGAGAGGCGCCCAGTCTACAGATATCGCAATCCTTGTGGTAGCTGCCGATGACGGCGTTATGCCTCAGACCGTGGAAGCTATTAACCATGCCAGAGCAGCAGGTGTTGAGATCATCGTTGCCATCAACAAGGTGGATAAACCAAGCGCCAACATTGACCGCGTAAAGCAGGAAATGTCCGAGCATGAGCTGATTCCTGAAGATTGGGGCGGAAGCACTGTATTTGTACCGGTTTCTGCACATACTAAGGAAGGGATCAAGGAACTTCTGGAAATGATTCTACTTACCGCAGAGGTAAAAGAATTAAAGGCCAACCCTGACCGCCGGGCAAGAGGACTGATTATCGAAGCAGAGCTTGATAAGGGTAAGGGTCCGGTTGCAACCGTGCTGGTACAGAAGGGAACCCTTCAGGTAGGCGATACCGTTGCAGCAGGTTCCTGCTATGGTAAGGTCCGCGCCATGATGGATGACAAGGGCCGCAGAGTAAAAGAGGCAGGTCCTTCCACACCGGTTGAGATTTTAGGCTTAAATGACGTTCCCAACGCAGGAGAGGTTCTGGTTGAAACGGAAAGTGAAAAAGAAGCGAGAAGCTTTGCGGAAACATTTATTTCCGAGGGCAAGAATAAGCTTCTGGAAGATACAAAGGCAAAGCTGTCTCTGGATGACTTGTTCAGCCAGATTAAGGCAGGAAATGTAAAAGAGCTTCCTCTGATTGTCAAGGCAGACGTACAGGGTTCTGTAGAAGCGGTAAAACAGAGTCTTGTAAGGCTTTCCAATGAAGAGGTTATGGTTAAGGTAATCCACGGAGGCGTAGGTGCTATCAATGAATCAGACGTTTCCCTGGCTTCCGCTTCAAATGCCATTATTATCGGCTTTAACGTAAGGCCGGATGTGACAGCCAAATCCATCGCAGATCGTGAAAAGGTGGATATGAGGCTTTATAAAGTAATTTACCAGGCAATCGAGGACGTGGAAGCGGCCATGAAGGGCATGCTTGATCCTATATTTGAAGAAAAGATCATCGGTCACGCCATAGTGCGCCAGACCTTTACGGCTTCCGGTGTAGGTACCATCGCAGGTTCCTATATCATGGATGGAAAATTCCAGAGAGGCTGCAGCGTCCGTATCACCCGCAATGGGGTAAAGATTTACGACGGTCCCCTTGTTTCCTTAAAGAGATTTAAGGATGATGTAAAAGAGGTTGCAACTGGCTACGAATGCGGTCTTGTGTTTGAAAAGTTTAACGATCTTCAGGAAGATGATATGATCGAAGCATATGCTATGGTGGAGGTTCCCCGCTAGGAACCTGCCGCCAGGGCAGTAAAGAGGAAGCGCCCTGCGGGCATACCTTAATGTCCTGGGAAACCGGACAATAAAGAGGAAGCGCCCTGCGGGCATACCTTCATGCCCTGAAAACATGGGCAATAAAGAGGAAAGGAACATCATGCGCAAAAACAGCATAAAGAATACAAGAATTAACATGGAAATCCAGAAGGAACTGAGTGAAATCATCCGTCTGGAAATCAAAGATCCAAGAATCCCGCCCATGACCACCGTGGTTTCTGCTCAGGTAACTCCTGACCTTAAATACTGCAAGGCATACATCAGTATTCTGGGAGATGAGGAAGCAGGAAAATCGGCTATTGAGGGCTTGAAAAGTGCAGAAGGCTATATCCGCCGTGAACTGGCCAGAAGAGTCAATCTGCGCAACACACCTGAGATTAAATTCATTCTGGACCAGTCCATTGAATATGGAGTGAACATGTCCAGACTGATTGACGAGGTTACCAAAGATATCAAAGATTGAGGAGGTTCCCCTATGAGTATCCTTGATACAATGCTGGAAGATGTAAAAACTGTGGCCATTACCGGCCACATCCGCCCGGATGGGGACTGTGTAGGCTCCTGTCTGGCTGCCTATAATTATCTGGCTGAAAACCATCCGGAGGTGGAGGCTGTGGTTCATTTGGAGGAACCTCCGGTGAAGTTTGATTACCTCATGAATTTTGACCGTATTGTTACCGATTTTTCCGATGACAGGGAATATGATCTTTGTATCTGCCTTGACAGCGGTGACGTGCAGCGTTTGGGAGAGGGTGTAAAGTTCCTTAAAACAGCGAAAAAAAGCCTTTGTGTGGACCATCACATCACCAATTCCAGGTATGCGAAAGAAAATATTGTCCAGGACAGAGCCAGCTCCACCTGTGAGGTGCTTTACGGTCTCTTTGATGAAAACAGGATCAGCAAGGCGGTGGCAGAGTGCATTTTTACCGGAATCATTCACGATACAGGGGTATTTAAGTATGACACCACCTCTCCAAAGACCATGGAAATTGCCGGAAAGATGATGGGGAAGGGAATTGACTTCCCTAAAATTATTGACGACAGCTTTTTCAGAAAGTCTTATATTCAGAACCAGATTTTAGGAAGAGCCCTGTTAGAAAGCATTACCTTCCACAACGGACGCTGCATTTTCAGCGCCATAAGCAAGAAGGATATGGATTTTTACGGAGTTGCCAGTGAGGATATGGATGGAATCATTGACCAGCTGAGGGTGACTGAAGGGGTGGAATGCGCTATATTCATGTATGAAACCTCCTGCCGGGAATATAAGGTGAGCCTTCGCTCCACCACAGATCTTGATGTGAGCAGGATTGCCGTTTACTTTGGCGGCGGCGGTCATAAAAAGGCGGCCGGCTGTACCATGGCGGGAAGCGTTCACGATGTAGTTAACAATCTGTCGGATCAGATTGTAAAACAGCTCAAATAGGAGACAGGAATTATGGCGGATGGCATCGTCAATGTATATAAAGAAAAAGGATTTACCTCTCATGACGTTGTGGCGAAAATGAGAGGTATTTTAAAGCAAAAAAAGATAGGACATACAGGGACTCTGGACCCCATGGCAGAGGGCGTTCTTCCCGTGTGTCTGGGAAAGGGCACAAAGCTGTGTGACATGCTGACGGACAGGTCTAAAACCTATGAGGCAGTTCTGCTTTTAGGCATGGAAACAGATACCCAGGATACCACAGGGGCAGTGCTGTCCCAAAGTGAGGCACATGTAAGTGAGGATCAGGTAAGAGAGGCTGTTTTAAGCTTTTTGGGCCATTACGATCAGATTCCGCCCATGTATTCTGCTTTAAAGGTGGATGGAAAAAAGCTTTATGAGCTTGCCAGGGCAGGAAAAGAAGTGGAACGGAAGGCCAGGCCAGTGGAGATTCTGGAAATCAGGGTGGATAAGATAGACCTTCCCAGAGTCACCATGACCGTGTCCTGTTCCAAGGGAACCTATATCAGAACTCTTTGCTACGACATCGGCAGAAAGCTGGGCTGCGGCGGCTGCATGGAGTCCCTTTTAAGGACCAGGGTTTCAGGCTTTTGCCTGGAGGACAGCCTGACCTTAAAGCAGATTGAGGAGCTTCGTGACGAAGGAACCCTGGGAAACCATATCCTTCCTGTGGATGAGGTCTTTTCCGGGTATCCCGCGGTCTATATGAAACCGGATTATGATAAGCTGGTCCACAACGGCAATCCCTTTTACTTAGACCAGCTTCAGGACAAGGTGAGCCTGGATCAAGAGCTGGTGCGGGTCTATGACAGCGGGCGCCAGTTTATAGGGGTTTACCGGCCTGACAGGGAGACAAAGCTTTTTAAACCTCAAAAGGTATTTCTGGGAGGGAGAGAATGATGAAGTATATAACCGGAACCAGAGATTTTCAGATCGATGAGCCTTCGGTGGTAACCATTGGAAAGTTTGACGGACGCCACAGGGGCCACCAGAAGCTGTTGAGGCGGATGGCAGAAGTAAAAGCAGAAAAAGGCTATAAAACTGCGGTGTTTACTTTTGACATGTCACCTAATACCCTGGTGTCGGGAGGCCCTCAGAAGGTTATCACCACCAACCTGGAGAGAAAGAACAACTTAGAGAAGGTGGGCATTGATTATCTGGTGGAGTATCCCTTTACAGGGGAAACAGCCCGGATGGCCCCGGAGGAATTTGTCAGGTTCGTCCTTGTGGAACAGATGAATGCCAGGGTCATTGTGGTGGGAACTGACTGTTCCTTTGGTTACCGGGGAGCAGGCAATGCGGACAGCCTTTTGCGCTGGAAGGACCGGTACGGCTATGATCTGATCGTCATTCCCAAGGAAAAGGATGACCAGAGGGATATCAGCAGCACCTATATCCGGGAGCAGCTTGACAAGGGAAATATAGAAAAGGCCAACGAGCTTTTAGGACAGCCCTATGCCATACACGGGATTGTTGTCCACGGAAACCACATAGGAGGAAGTGTTCTTGGCTTTCCCACTGCCAACATTCTTCCTCCCCCTGAAAAGCACCTTCCTATCTTTGGTGTATACGTGTCCAAGGTATATGTAAATGGTACTTATTACGGCGGGGTCACCAATATCGGAAGAAAGCCTACGGTGGAAGGAAATTCTCCTGTCGGCGCTGAAACCTTTATCTATGGTTTAAACCAGGATATTTATGGAAAGACTATAGAAGTACAGCTTTTGCATTTCATCCGCCCGGAGCGGAGATTTGAAGGGCTGGAGGAATTGAAGGCGCAGATTGGGAAGGACAAGGAATACGGGATGCAGTACTTAAAGACTCTGTCGGATTCTCAGATCAACGGCGCTTAAACTATGATTTTTTAAAAAAGGAAAGTGCATATGACTGATAAGGCATGGAAGGTACTGGGTTTTGCCATTGCATGGGGCAGCGCCGCATGGATAGGCACAGCAGAGGTACACGCCGCCGGATCAGAGACTTCTTTTAAGACCGGTTCTCCTGTAGCGGGAATTGAGGTCGCCATGGATCGGTATCAGAAATCCATGAAGGAGAAGTCGACTGAGGCCTCGGCCGGTCTTACGCAGGAAAAAATGAAGTACGGGACATTTCGCTCCATGTTTCAGAACCTTGGAGTTGCTGTTGTGGATGAGTCCCTAAATATCAGAAAAGAACCAAAGAACGATGCAGAAATCGTAGGGAAATTAAAAAGTCATGCCGGCGGCGATGTGCTGTCGGAAGAAAACGGCTGGTATCAGATAAAATCAGGGCAGGTAACCGGGTATGTATATGGGAAATACCTTGCTACCGGGAAAGAAGCTAAGGCCATCGCTTATTATGACATGAAGCTGCTGGTCCGGGTGGATACCCCTGCCCTCAGGGTCCGCAGCGGGCCCAGCACCAGCTCCCAGATACTGGGAGGAATCTCCCAGGGAGAAACCTATCCCTTTATCTCCGAGGCAAACGGCTGGGCCCAGATCGATTATAAGGGCCAAAGAGCCTATGTCTATTTGCCGGAAAATGCCACCGTTGCATATACCATACCGGAAGCGGAGAAAAGCAGTGATCTTCGAAGCCGGGTGGTAAACTATGCGGTGGGATTTGTAGGAAAGCCTTACCAGTGGGGAGGCACAGATCCCAATACAGGAGCGGATTGCTCCGGCTTCATCCAGTATGTTATGAAGAATGGGGCGGGAATCCGTCTGGACCGTACCTCCAGGCAGCAGGCCAGGGAGGGGGCTTCGGTGCCGGCCTCAGGCATGGAACCGGGAGATCTGCTGTTTTATGCCAGCGGCAGGGAAATCGACCATGTGGCTATGTATATTGGGAAAGGAAAAATCGTCCATGCGGCCAACAGGCGCAGCGGGATTAAAATATCCTCCTGGAATTACAGAAAGCCCGTCACCGTGCGCAGGGTCATTCCCTGACAGGAAAGCGAAGATATGAATAAAAAATACAGGCAGACATCCTTTTGTATCGGAAGTCTGCCTGTATTTTTTTTGTATAGAAAAGCTAAGGCTTTATGCTTTTGAGGCCTTTCCCAGATAAGCCGCTTTTACCGATTCATCTGCCAGCAGTTCTTTTCCGGACCCTGTCAAGGTAATCCGTCCGGTTTCCAGTACATAGCCAACGTCAGCGGTGTGAAGGGCCATATTTGCATTCTGTTCGATAAGAAGCACAGTCACGCCCCTTTTGTTGATCTCTTTAATGATGGAGAAAATATTTTTTACGATCAGAGGAGCCAGGCCCAGGGAAGGTTCATCCATCATCAGGATCTTTGGCTGACTCATTAAGGCCCTGGCAACGGCCAGCATCTGCTGCTCGCCGCCGGAAAGAGTTCCGGAAAGCTGCCAGCTTCTCTCTTTTAACCGGGGAAATAAATCGTAAACCCAGTCAATGTCCTCCTGGAGGTCGTCATTTCTCAAATAAGCGCCTATTTTAATGTTTTCAATGACAGTCATATCCGGGAATACCCGCCGTCCTTCGGGAACCAGGGCAATGCCCTTTGACACGATGTCCGTGGTATCCAATCCGATCAGTTCCTGCCCGTCTAAGGTAATGCTGCTTCCTGCAGCCGGCTTTGTCAGGCCTACGATGGAGCGGAGGGTGGTGCTCTTTCCGGCTCCGTTGGCTCCGATTAAGGTAACGATGCTCTTATCCGGCACTTCAAAGGAAATGCCCTTTACAGCCTCAATACCGCCGTAATTCACTCTTAAATTATCAATCTTCAGCATCGTCGCTCACCCCCAGATATGCTTCAATTACACGTTCGTTGTTCTGGATTTCCGCCGGTGTGCCCTGTGCAATCAGCTTGCCGAAATCAAGAACGTAAATGCGGTCTGAAATCTGCATAACCAGATCCATGTGGTGCTCAATCATGAATACGGTAAGCTTGTAGGATTTGCGGATCTGTGTGATGAAATCCGTCAATTCCTGGGTCTCCTGGGGATTCATGCCTGCTGCCGGCTCATCAAGGAGCAGAAGCTTTGGCTCTGTTGCCAGTGCTCTGGCGATCTCCAGACGCCTTTGGAGTCCGTAGGGAAGGGAAGAAGCGATCTCATCCTTTAAGTGAAGCAGGCCCTGTTCTTCCAGCAGATCGGCAGCTTCCTGGCGCATCCGTTTTTCCTCTTTATAGTTTAGGCGGAGAGCCGCGGAGATCACGTTCTGCTTTGCCCTCATGTGCTTTGCAATGAGCACGTTGTCAAATACCGTAAGCTGGCCGAAGAGGCGGATGTTCTGGAAGGTACGGGCAATACCCTTTTGTGTGATCACATCCGGCGTATTTCTTACCACTGTAATGGGTGTTGGAGTTACTTCCCCTAAGTAGGCTTTCTGCATTTTCCCCTGGGGAGTATTGGAGAGAATGGTTTCTCCCATAAAATCCACCTGTCCGAAGGTGGGCTCATAAATACCGGTAACACAGTTGAAGGCAGTTGTCTTTCCGGCTCCGTTGGGTCCGATGAGGGCTACGATCTCTCCCTGGTTCACATCAAGGGTCAAGCCGTTTACCGCCACAACTCCGCCGAACTGCATGGTTACATCCTGCATGTGGAGCACGTTTACAGCCGTTTTATCTGCTGATGACATTATGCATTTTCTCCCTTCTGTGTTTTGTTTTTTTTCTTCCGTCCCGTGGTAATCCGGCGGATTAAGCGTCCCAGGCCTTCCCAGGAAAATTCGTTGCTGCCCATGATTCCCCTGCGGTAGAAGAGCACTACTGCCATCAGCAGCACGGAGAAGATGACCATACGGAATCCTGAACGGAATAAGGGAACTTCAAAGCCTCCGATGGAAAGGGGATTGTCAAAGAAGCGGAGCCATTCTCTTCCGGCCGTAACCAGGAAGGAGCCCACGATGCTTCCCGTAATGCTTCCGATTCCTCCAAGGACCACGATCAGCAGGATGTCGTAGGTCAGGTTGATGGAAAAGGTTTTGGAGTCAATGGAGCGCATGAACATAGCCAAAAGACCGCCGCCCACACCGGTGAAGAAAGAGGAGATGACAAAGGCCAGTTCCTTATACCGGAACAAGTTCAGTCCCATGGCCTGTGCCGCAATCTCATCTTCCCGGAGGGCTTTAAAGGCTCTTCCGTAAGAAGAATTGACGATCAGTACCATGAGGAGGATACAAAGGGCGCAGAGGCCAAAGGCCGCATATAAATTAGGAAAGCCCGGAATGTTCTTGACACCGTAGGAGCCGTTGGTAATCCTGTTTAACTGGGGAGCCGCAATGACCGCCCGGATGATCTCAGAAAAGCCCAGAGTGGCAATGGCCAGATAATCGCTCTTTAAACGGAGCACCGGAATTCCGATTAAGGCGGCGATTCCTGCAGAAAGCACTCCTGCAATAATAAGAGCCAGCCAGAAAGGACAGTGCAGGTTTGCGATAACCGGGGAAATTCCATCCACATAGTAAACGCTGGCCCGGCTTTCAACGGGAATGGTAAGAATGGATACGGTATAGGCTCCGATTGCCATAAAGCCCGCCTGACCCAGGGAGAATAATCCTGTAAAGCCGGTCAGCAAGTTCATGGAAACAGCCACCACTGCGTAAATGGCGCTTCGCTGCAAAATGGAAATCTGATAGCTGTAGGCCCCGCTGTTTGCCTGTAAGAATCCCAGGATGCCAATGATGACCAGCAGGGAGATCAGAGTGTATAGTTTGTTTTTGGAAACTGCTTTTTTCTTCATAGGGAGTACCTCACACTTTATCAGTTGTCTTCTCGCCGAACAGTCCCGTAGGCTTGATCAGAAGAATGACGATTAGCAGAACAAAGGTAAACGCATCGCTGAAGGTGGAATATCCCATGGCAACCAGAGCGGTTTCCCCAAGGCCCAGGATAAAGCCGCCCAGCACAGCGCCGGGAATGCTGCCGATTCCGCCGAATACGGCCGCCACAAAGCATTTTAAGCCGGGCAGGGAGCCGGAGAAGGGGAACACGGTCATACGGTCCGTAAAGTAGAGCACAGAGCCGATGGCAGCCAGAAGAGAGCCTACGGCAAAGGTAAAGGTGATGATATGGTTGATTTTAATTCCCATGAGGGAAGCAGTATCGTAGTCCCTGGAAACAGCCCGCATTGCCATACCGATCTTTGTCTTATTAATCAGGATCATGAGCCCGTAAACAATGATGAGAGTCAGAACCGGAGTCAAAAAGGTGACAAAGGAGGCGGAAAGGCCGCCAAGCTGATAGATCTTCTTTAAAAACGGAATTTCCGGATATCCCTTTGGCAGAGCGGTAAAGAGATATGTAGCCAGGTTCTGTAACAGGTAAGAAACGCCGATTGCAGAAATCATGACGGACATTCTGGGAGCAGAGCGCAGAGGGCGGTAAGCGGCCCGTTCAATGGACACGCCCAGTAAAACTGTGACCAGCAGTGCGATGGGAACGGCAATAAACCATGGGAAAACTGCCATTGCAAAAATCATGAAATAACCGGCCATCATAAAAATTTCGCCGTGGGCGAAGTTGATGAGCCGCAGGATGCCGTAAACCAGAGTATAACCAATAGCAATCAGGGCGTAGGCGCCGCCTAAGGAAATGCCGGTCAGACACTGCTGTAAAAAGGTTGTAAGACTCATGTGGCAAGATGCCTCCTATCTGTGGAATGTGTATTGCAGTTCAGCCGTGAAGAAACATTTATGTAATCTGTGCTTAACTGTCAGGCTTTTATGCACAAATTACATAAATGCTTCTGTAGGCCAAAACGCCCCAAAAGGGGCGGATGGCTTGGCTGAAATGGAACGAGTGGGGAAGGAAATTCGTCCCCACTCATTTATAATGCCTTTATTCTACGGAAGTAGTTGTCAGGAACTTAAACTGTCCGTTTTCAATAGTTTTGATAAATGCCATATCTTTCTTTGCATCACCGACTTCATCAAAGGCGATGGTTCCGGTTACACCGTCAATGGATACGCCCTTTAAAGCTTCCTGGATTTTAGCACCGTCTGTGGAGCCTGCTGTCTCGATAGCCTTTAATGCACAAAGGTAAGCGTCATAACCGAGAGCAGATACTGCCGGAATGATCTCTTCCTGTTTGTTATCCTTTAAATAGGTTTTAAAGCCGGAGATAAAGGAAGCTGCTTCGTCATTGGCCGGTTCTGCTTCATCAAAGAAGGTGGAGAGCACAACGCCCTCTGCGGAAGCGCCTGCATTTTCAATGATGGTGGAGTTTTCCCATGTATCACCTGCAGCGATGGTAGCGGTAATTCCAAGCTCACGGGCCTGCTTGATAATAAGAGGAGCCGTGGTAATGGAGGAAGGAGCGAAGATTACGTCAGGTTCCTGGGCCTTGATGTTGGTCAGGATAGCCTTGAAATCTGTCTGGTTGGTCTGGAACTGCTCTTCGCTTACAATGGTGCCTCCAAGACTCTCAAAAGAGGACTTAAAGAAGGAACCGAGGCCTGAGGAGTAGTCATCTCCAAGCTGAGTGATAACGGCTGCTTTTTTTGCACCTTCGTTGGTTGCGTAGTTTGCCATAACAGTGCCCTGGAATGGGTCAATGTAGCAAACCCGGAAATAGAAGTCATTTCCCTGGGTTACCTGAGGATTGGTACAGGAAGCACCGATTGCAGGAATCTTGGCATCTGCAAAGATCTGGCCTGCTGCAATGGAAACTCCGGAGCCGTAGCTTCCTATTACAACGGAAACTTTTTCGCTTACAAGCTTCTGTGCTGCATTGACAGCCTCTGTTTTGTCGGATTTGTTATCCACTTCCACTAATTCTACTTTGTACTCTTCTCCGCCAATGTTAACAGTAGGGTACTTTTCTTTTGCATAACGGACGCCTAAAACCTCCTGGAAGCCGCCGCCGCCGTTTTCTCCTGTGGTGGGCTCGAATACGCCGATCTTAACCACCTTGGCACCGCCTGCAGAGCCTGAAGAAGAACCGCCGCCGCAGCCTGCTAAAAGGCTGACGCTCATGCATGAAACGAGAGTGAGTGCAAGTAATTTTTTCAACTTCATATTTTCATATCCTCCTTTTTGTGTATTCCCTGTAAAAACAATTGTCTTTCATAAGGGTACACGTTGCCTTATATTATATCAGAAGATTCAAAAAGTGCAAGAAAAATTTTTGGCAGCGCGTATAAAATCCCGAAACAATGGATGAGGCCGGTTGGGCCTTGATTTGAACTCCGGATGAGCCTGGGTGGCCACAAACCAGGGATGGGAGGGAAGCTCTGCCATTTCCACGATTCTTCCGTCAGGAGAGATGCCTGAAAGCTTCATTCCGGCCTTTGTAAGAGCCTCCCTGTAATCGTTGTTTACCTCATAACGGTGCCTGTGGCGTTCATGAATCAGTTCTTCCCCGTATACCTCATAAGCGGTTGAGGATTTGTCAAGGACACAGGGGTAGGAGCCAAGGCGCAGGGTGCCACCAAGGTCTTCCACGCCGTTCTGGTCAGGCATTAAATGGATGACAGGATAGGGAGTGTCCGGATCAAGCTCTGCCGTATGGGCTCCCGTAAGCCCTGCTGCATGGCGGGCAAATTCCACAATAGCCATCTGCATACCAAGACACAGGCCCAGAAACGGAACCTTGTTTTCCCTGGCATAGCGGATTGCGGAGATTTTCCCCTCAATTCCCCGGCTTCCAAAGCCGCCCGGAACCAGGATTCCATGGACATCCCGGAAGAAATCGGCTGCATTCTCATCGGTCACAAGCTCAGAGTCCACCCACTTGATGCGGACACTGGCCCTGTTGTAGGTGGCACCGTGTTTTAAGGATTCCACTACAGAAATATATGCGTCGTGTAGCTGGATATATTTCCCTACAAGGGCAACAGTTACCTCTTTTTCCGGATGCTTCCAGTTTTCAATCATGGCGGACCACTCGGTAAGGTCTGGCTCCGGGCAGGAAAGATGCAGGCTTTCACAGGCCACCTGAGCTAAATGCTCTTCTTCCATAGCAAGAGGAAGCTCATACAACACCTCCACATCCAGATTTTGAAGTACATGGGTTTTTGGAACATTACAGAATTGTGCGATTTTGCTTCGGATGCCGTCATCAAGGGGCTGCTCGGAACGGCATACAATGATGTCTGGCTGGATTCCCATGCCTTGTAAATCCTTTACACTGGCCTGGGTGGGCTTTGTTTTCAATTCGCCGGAAACTTTTAGATATGGAACCAGGGTCACATGGATGAGAATGACATTCTCGTGGCCCGCTTCGTGTTGGAATTGCCGGATTGCCTCTAAGAAGGGCTGGCTTTCGATGTCGCCTACTGTTCCTCCCACCTCGATGATGGCGATTTCTGTTTCAGAGGAGTCAGTGCTTTGGTGAAAACGGCTTTTGATTTCGTCGGTAATATGAGGGATAACCTGTACGGTGCCTCCCCCGAAATCTCCCCGCCGCTCCCTGGTCAGTACGGTCCAGTAGACCTTACCGGTGGTGACATTGGAATTCTGAGTCAGATTTTCGTCGATAAAGCGTTCATAATGTCCCAGGTCAAGGTCTGTTTCCGCCCCGTCCTCAGTGACGAAAACCTCTCCGTGCTGGACCGGATTCATGGTGCCCGGGTCTATGTTGATGTAAGGGTCGAATTTCTGCATGGTGACTTTGTAGCCTCTGGCCTTTAGCAGTCGGCCAAGAGATGCTGCTGTGATGCCTTTGCCAAGTCCGGATACAACTCCTCCGGTGACAAATACATATTTTACTGCCATAGTGGTGTGACCTCCTTTTGTAATGGTGTGGTTGCAGGGATATTTTTTAAAAAAGAGATTATATATCCTTTTTGCCAAAAAATCCAGAGGGTTAGGAAAAAACCTAAGATTATAAAGTGAAAAAAATTTTTATGATGAGAATAAGCAGAAAAAGGAGAAAACAGCTCCTGAAAAGGGAGTTTAAAATATAGCCATAAATTGGAAGCCCGGTCATGGAATTTCTGGTAATAATTAAAATAGTATGGACTGATGTGGTCATAATATACAAGAATCAATATTTAAATCAGTAAAAAAGTACTGTTTACATAAAATAGAAAGATTGTTATAATTATAACAATTATTATAAACAAACATCAAAGGAGAGCAGAACATGAGTAAATTATTTGATTTAACCGGAAAAGTTGCAATTGTTACAGGTGCTTCCTCAGGACTGGGAAGGCAGTTTGCATTGGCCCTGGCAAAAGAAGGCGCAAAGGTGGCCATCGTGGCAAGGCGTGTGGAAAAGCTGGAAGGTGTTAAAAATGAAGTGGAAGCTCTTGGCGCAGAATGCTATGTCCATAAATGTGATGTCATGAAATCAGAAGAAATTAAACAGACCGTAGAGGATGTGAAAAACCACTTCGGAAGAATTGATATCCTTGTAAATAATGCAGGCTTAGGCTGGGCTGATGCCGCAGAAAATACATCTGATGAGCTGTGGACAACGATGATGGATACCAATATCAACGGCGTATTTTATTTTGCAAGAGAAGCAGGACGGGTCATGAAGGAGCAGGAGTACGGCAGGATCATTAACATCGGCTCCATCCATTCCACCGTTGCCATGCCGGGCCTGCCCATATCCGCTTATGCCACCACAAAGGGAGCCCTTCTCATGATGACAAAGGCTCTTGCCAATGAATGGGCAAAATACAACATTACGGTAAATGCCATCGGCCCGGCGTACTTCCCAAGCGAGATGACAGACAACCTCTTGGAAAGCGGTGCCATCAGCCATGTCATTGAAAACACATGCCCTATGAAAAGACCGGGACGTGAGGGAGAGTTGGATGGAGCTTTGATTTACTTCGCTTCCGATGCTTCTTCTTATACCACAGGCCAGCTTCTTCAGGTTGACGGAGGCTGGACGACTGTTTAATAAAAGAATGTAAAATAAATGGGGGCTGTCGTAGTGAAAAATTCATTTTGCGGCAGCCCTTTTTTACTCTGAAAATCCTGTCTGGTGTTTATAAGGATTTAATAATTCTTTTCTTGATTTATGGGGAGACTGACTCTATAATGGTAGAGATACAGAATGGGTAGAACATATCCGGATTGGAGAATTCACACAGATGGATAACAAGAATCAAAAAAATAATAAAATGCCGAAAAATGCTCAGGCAATTGCTGTTTGGGTTGCTGCATTTCTCGTTGTAGCCATGGTGCTGTCTTACCTGCATGATATGGTGGTCACAAGACAGAATGAGGAATTGAGCTATGACACTTTTATGAATATGACAGACAACGGGCAGATAGAGTCAGTAGAAGTGGGCGATACAAAGATCACCATTAAGCCAAAGGCTACCTGGGAGGAATATAAGCCCAGAGTTACCTATTATACCGTCAAGATGGAGAATGATTTAGATCTGGCAAAACGCTTATGGAAAGCAGATGTAAATACAAAGCGGGTTCGCCGGGAAAGCAATTTCCTGATTCAGACGGCAATCAGCTACGTGTTTTTATTCGTAGCCATGGGATTTCTCTTAAACTTCATCATGCGCCGTATGGGCGGAGGCGGAGGCTTCATGGGCGTGGGCAAGAGCAACGCCAAGGTCTATGTACAAAAGGAAACCGGAGTTGCATTTAAAGATGTGGCCGGAGAGGATGAGGCAAAAGAATCCTTGACGGAAATCGTGGATTTCCTCCACAATCCGGGAAAATATACGAAGATCGGTGCCAAGCTTCCCAAGGGAGCCCTGCTTGTGGGACCTCCCGGAACAGGAAAAACCCTTCTTGCCAAGGCCGTTGCAGGAGAGGCTCACGTGCCCTTTTATTCCCTGTCCGGTTCTGACTTTGTGGAAATGTTTGTAGGTGTGGGAGCATCCCGTGTCCGGGATTTGTTTAAGCAGGCTCAGGAGTCCGCACCCTGCATTATCTTTATCGACGAGGTGGATGCCATCGGAAAAAGCCGTGATTCCAGGTTCGGCGGAGGAAATGATGAAAGGGAGCAGACCTTAAACCAGCTTCTTTCTGAAATGGATGGATTCGACTCCTCTAAGGGCCTTTTAATTCTGGCAGCCACCAACCGCCCGGAAATCCTGGACCCGGCTCTTCTTCGTCCAGGCCGTTTTGACCGGAGAATTATTGTGGATAAACCGGATTTAAAGGGGCGTGTGGATATTTTAAAGGTACATGCAAAGGAGGTTCTTTTGGATGAAACCGTTGATTTAGATGCCATCGCCCTTGCCACATCAGGAGCTGTTGGTTCTGATCTGGCTAATATGATTAACGAAGCAGCTATTCTGGCTGTCAAGCATGGCCGTCAGGCAGTATCTCAAAAAGATTTGTTTGAGGCTGTGGAAGTTGTTTTAGTGGGCAAGGAGAAAAAGGACCGGGTTCTCAATAAAGAAGAACGCCGCATCGTTTCCTACCACGAGGTAGGCCATGCCTTAGTCAGCGCCCTTCAAAAGGATTCCGAGCCGGTGCAGAAGATCACCATTGTGCCAAGAACCATGGGAGCCTTGGGCTATGTTATGCATGTGCCTGAGGAAGAAAAGTTCTTAAATTCCAAAAAAGAGCTTCATGCCATGCTGGTAGGCTACTTAGCCGGACGTGCGGCAGAAGAGATTGTATTTGACAGCGTGACTACCGGCGCTTCCAATGATATTGAGCAGGCCACCAAAGTAGCCCGCGCCATGATCACCCAGTACGGCATGTCAGAGAAATTCGGCCTGATGGGTCTGGCTGCCAGAGAAGACCAGTACTTAAGCGGAAAGGCTGTCATGAACTGCGGAGAAGCCACTGCTGCCCAGGTGGATGAGGAAGTAATGAGAATGCTGAAGGAGGCTTACGAAGAAGCCAAGAGTCTTCTCATCGAAAACCGGGATGTAATGGATAAGATCGCAAAATTCCTCATTGAGAGAGAAACCATTACAGGCAAGGAATTCATGAAAATTTTCCGGGAGGCAAAGGGAATTCCGGAGCCTGAGGAAAAAGAGAAGGATTCTGAGTCTGACGGGAAAACAAAGGATGACGGCCTTTCTGACTGGACCATAGAGGAAAAGGCAGAACAGACTCCGGAAGCACCGTCACCGGAGGCCGGAGCCGGAGAGAATTAAAAGGACTTATAACCGCCGCTGCATGGTGACTCATGCGGCGGCTTTCTTTCCGAAGTCAATCCGATTTCCCGAAGGCGCAAAAAAACAGGAGATAAGGTTGGACAAATGATACTGATGAATGAAATACCAGACCGCTTCTGGGGACTGTTCCGTTCCATTAACCGGTCTACTTACATAGAAGCGTTGTTAAAAATCAATGAAGAATATGAATACAGCAATTACTTTCTAAGCCGGGAGGTCTGCCTTCAGGTTCTGGAGGAATACTTCATCCAGAAACAACTGGTGATCTGGCAGGATGAGTTAGAGGATGAGGCGGATGCCCTCCTTCCCACCGCAGCCAGGGTCTTAAACTGGCTTTTAAGGGCAGGCTGGCTTAGAAAGGTGGATGATTATGCCTCCATGACGGTCAACATCGTAATCCCTGATTACGCTGCTGTCATGATTGAGGCATTTTTCAAGCTTACAAGTGACGAAGAGGATGAGACCCAGATTTACATTCAAAACGTCTATGCCATCTTATTTTCCCTAAAGCACGATCCAAGGGCCAGCGTAAGTCTGTTAAATACAGCTTGTGTCAATACAAAACGGCTCAATAAGACCTTGCAGGACATGCTTCACAACATGGACAAGTTCTTTGCAAGCCTCTTGTCAAAAAAAGCATACGGAGAATTGTTAAAAGACCATTTAGAGGGGTATGTGGAGGAAATCGTAAAAAAGAAATACCACATTTTAAAGACTTCCGACAATTTTTATCTCTATAAAAACGATATCAAGCGGTGGATCAGCTCCATGAGAGAAGACGGAGAGTGGATGGAGCAGATGAGCCGCCGCAGCGGCCAGAAGGTGACGGCAGCGGATATCGGGGAAAAGCTGGATCAGATTGAACGGGGATTTGACCATATTGAACACCGGATTACCAACATGGACAAGGAACATTCCCGGTACATCAGGGCTACGGTGACAAGGCTTAATTACCTGCTGAACCAGGAGGACAACATGAAGGGGCTGGTCATCAGGCTGTTAAATCATTTGTCTGATACAGAGGACCAGGAGGAAGCCATAAAAGAAACGGGAAACCGCATGAATTTATCCCAGATATCCCTTCTTTCTGAAAATTCCCTCTATAAGAGAAGGAAGCCGAGAGCAGGTTTTAAAGAAAACCTGATGGCAGAAGAAGAGGCCCCGGAGCTGACCATGGAAGAGGTGCTGAATTTAAACCGCTTAAAGAGCCGCTACAGCCGCAAGGAAATTGAAGACTTCATTGAGGCCCGTTTGGAGCATGGCCGCATGGAGGTGAAGGAGGACACAGTCCGCTGTCCTGAGGAATTTGAAAAGCTGATTCTGGCTTACGATTACTCCACCAGGAGGAAAAGTCTGTATCAGGTGGAAGATCAGGAGCCGGAGCAGATTGACAACGGCAGATACCGCTATCCAAAACTGGTATTTACAAGGAGGAAAGAATCATGACCTATGAAGAAAGTGCCGGTTTGACGGACCGGATTCCATATTTTGACGCTTTGGAGGAAGGGGAAAAGGAAGAGGTAAGAGAAAGCTTAAAGCTGCTGTTCCGCCAGACCTTTGTTCTGGAGTATAAATACGATAAACGTTCCAAACGGTTTACCTATAACCAGGAATTTAAAATCTGCAACAAGCATCTGGAGTTTATCAGAACCTATTTGACCGTTGCAGGCGTGTCAGTATTGGAAAACAGTCAGCTAGGGTTGATTTATATTCAGGGAGAAGACACAGTAGGAGAGAAGCTGCCAAAGCTGGCTACCCTCTATCTGCTGGTATTAAAGCTGATTTACGATGAGCAGATGGCGGCAGTGTCTTCCAGCGTCAATGTTTACACCACCTTGAGCGAAATTCATGAGAAGCTGGGAAGCTACCGCTTATTTCACAAACAGCCAAGCGCTACCGAAATCCGAAGGGCTCTGGCTATGTTAAAAAAATATCAGATTCTGGAGCCTCTGGACATATTAGAGGACTTGGACCCGGAAAGCCGCATGATCATTTATCCCTGTATTAATGTGGTTTTACTGGGAGATGATGTGCGGGCTTTGCTGGAATCATTTGGGGAAGGAGACAACAACGATGACGAACCAGAACTTTGAGGCCCTGTCCCGGATACTTTTAAATAACTGGCACTATATCAACCGGAAAACCTTGTCCTTTAACCAGGAAATCAATTTCTTTACAGGTCATTCCGGCAGCGGAAAGTCCACGGTCATTGACGCCATGCAGATTCTCCTTTACGCCAATACCGACGGCCGGGGATTTTTTAACAAGGCAGCAGCCGATGATTCGGACCGGAGCCTTATTGAATATTTACGGGGCATGGTAAACATCGGTGAGAATAATGAGTTCGCTTATTTGAGAAACCAGAATTTTTCCTCTGCCATTGTGCTGGAACTGAAACGAACTTTGACCCAGGAATACCAGTGCATCGGAATCGTCTTTGACGTGGAAACAGCCACCAATGAGATATCCAGAAAATTCTTCTGGCATAAAGGCCCCTTATGGGAAAATGGCTACCGGACCGGTTCCAGGGCTATGACCATCGAAGAAGTGTCCGCTTATTTGCAGACCATGTATGAGAAAGAGAATTATTTTACCACTTCCCACAATGAGCGGTTTCGCAGGCAGTTGTACGATGTATACTTAGGCGGCCTGGATTCGGAGAAGTTCCCTCTTCTCTTTAAACGGGCCATTCCCTTCCGCATGAACATCAAGCTGGAGGACTTCGTAAAGGAATACATCTGCATGGAGCAGGACATCCACATTGAGGACATGCAGGAAAGCGTTATGCAGTACGGGCGGATGCGAAAAAAGATCGAAGATACTGGGGTGGAGATCGGTTACTTAAAAGGAATCAGGGAGAAGTTTTTATCTGTCCGGGAAAAAGAAGAGGAAATACGAAGTAATACATACTTTTTCCGAAAAATGGAGATTTTGGATTATCAGGCCAGGATTCAGGCATTGGTGGATAAAACCGGCCTTGCCGGAGAGGACTTAATCCGTCTGGAAAAGCAAAAGACAGGACTGGAAGGCCAGATTGGAGACTTGACCGTACAGGGCAATGAACTGCTTTCCCGGATTTCTTCCACCGGCTATGAAGATTTAAAAAACCAGCTGGACTCTGCAAAAGAGTTGTCTTCTCATCTGGGTAAAAGCTCCGTCAGATGGAATCAGACAGCAGAGGGCCTAAAGGCGTGGACCGATGAGGAGACAACCTCTAACCAGACCATATGGGATATTGAGGAATTTGAAAAAAACACCATTGACGGAGACAAGCTGAACCGCCTGAAAAAATCCATTGCTGAACTGGTAAAGGAAACAGAAGAAACCCGGAAAGAGGCGGAAGGCGCTCTACGGGATATCCGGAAAAAGGAACGTCAGACCAGTGAGGAACTGGCTCAGTTAAAAGCCGGAAACAAAGCTTATCCCAAGTATCTGGAACGGGCCAGGTCTTTCATTCAGCAGCGGCTTTTGGAGGAAACCGGCAAAGCGGTGGAGGTTCATGTCCTTGCAGATCTTTTGGACATCAAGGATGAAACCTGGAGAAATGCAGTGGAAGGCTATCTGGGCAACAACAAACTGTCCCTGATCGTAGCTCCTGCTTATGCCCAGGCCGCCATGGACATATATGGGGAACTGGATAAAACAGAATATTTCAACGCTGCTGTTCTGGACACGGAAAAAGTGGGACAGAATTCCTATGAAGTGGTGAAAAACAGTCTTGCCGGGGAAGTGATAGTAAGAGAGTCTTACTTACAGCCCTATATTGACCTGCTTTTAGGCAAGGTGGTCAAATGCGGCAGCCTGGAAGAACTGCGCGGGTGTCGCATTGGTGTGACCTCTGACTGCATGCTGTACCACACTTTCCGCTTGCAGCATATGAACCCTGACAATTATACCAGATTTGCTTACATCGGAAAGGATAGTGTCAGAAGAAGAATCCGGCTTTTGGAAAAGAATCTGACTTTTCTGGAAGAAGAGAAAAAGCCTCAGGAGCAGATTTTAAAGGAGTGCCGGCGGATTTTATCTTTAGAATCATTAAACGAAGAGACCGGAGTTTACTTAGAGTGGCAGCAGGATATGGCGGCCCTTAAGGAAAAGGAAAAAGAAATTCGCCGCATGGAACAGAAATTGGAAAAGCTGAAGGCACAGGACGTAGAGGCATGGGTCAGAGAAAGGGAAGCCATATTAACGCTCTGCGAAGGAAAAAGGGAAGAGCAGAGAGCAGTGGATAAGCTGATTTACGGCGTTAACGGCAGAATTGAGGGCTTTCATAAAGACTCCCTGCGGCTTCAGGAAGAGTTGGTTTTAAAAGAACGGGAATTTGAGTTTTATGAGGATTTGGAGCAGAAGGTAAATGAATTCCTGGAGAGCAGAGAAAACTGCCGGTATGACCAGCTTAAAAATGAATTTTTTGGAGAATGCCGGAAAGCAGAAGAAGCCCGGGATCAGGCTTACCAGATTCTTGTAGCTTCCAGAGGCGACTATGCCAGAAAGTACCCAAACAGGAACTTTTCCTTAACAGCAAAGGATAACGGGGAATATGACCGCCTTCTGGAACTCATGGAGTGCGGCAGCCTGGAGGAATATAAGAAAATGGCTGCCCAGCAGGCCAAGTCTGCTGTCCTTCATTTTAAGGATGATTTTATGTTCAAAATCCGAAGTGCCATAAGAGACGCCCTTTTGAGAAAGGATGAGCTGAATAAGATCATCAGCAGGCTGGACTTTGGAAAGGATAAATACCAGTTTGTCATTGGAAAGAATAAGGGGCCTGATGGAAGGTATTACGACATGTTCATGGATGATTCCCTGGAGGTAAATCCCGCGCACTTAACCGATTCTTTGGATAACCAGATGAACTTATTTACCATGGAGCATGAAAACCAGTACGGGGAAATGATCAATGAACTGATCAATATTTTCATTCCCTCGGACAATGCCACGCCGGAGCAGATGGAGGAAGCCAAAAGGAACATGGATAAGTATGCGGATTACCGGACTTATTTATCCTTTGATATGCAGCAGATCATCCAAAACGACGATGAGATTATTAAAATCCGCCTGAGCAAGATGATCAAGAAGAATTCCGGAGGCGAGGGGCAGAATCCCCTTTATGTGGCATTATTAGCCAGCTTTGCCCAGGCTTACCGCATCAGCCTGTCTCCTAAAATACAGAGAAATCCCACCCTCCGCCTGGTGGTACTTGACGAGGCATTTTCCAAAATGGATGGGGAAAAGGTGGCAAGCTGCATTGAGCTGATCCGGGGACTGGGCTTCCAGGCCATCATCAGCGCCACCAATGACAAGATTCAAAATTACGTGGAAAACGTAGACAAGACCTTTGTCTTTGCCAATCCCAACAAAAAATCCATATCCATTCAGGAGTTTGAACGGGACAGTTTTCCCGAACTGATGAGAGAGTTAGATGAGATAGAAATGGAAGAATAAAGGAATGGACGAACCAAAGTTTTTGCTCTATAATATACAAAGCAGAGTCAAAAGGACCGGGAACAGGGAGGTAACACCATGTTAAAATGTGAGAGAACCAGCGTTATGAACATAGAAAATGCCATCCGCGGCGCAAGAAATCCCATGAATAGCTGGCACAAGATGGACAGCAGCTACGACGAGGAAGGGGATTACATCTTAGGCCCCAATGATTTGGGCCTTGCCAGACGGCTTAGAAAAGCGGGAAGCGACCACCGCAAATACATCCGTCAGATTTTCGTGTCCGTGGACATTACGGCTCCTCTTTACTGGTGGAAGGAGTACGATACCTACAAGGCAGGCACCACCGCAAACTCCACCAGTACCATGCATAAGATTCACAGCAAGCCCTTTGAACTGGAGGATTTTAGCCACGACCATATGACGGAAGAGACCCTGTCATTTATGAAAACCATTGTTTCCGAGCTGGAAAAGATCCGCCTCCGTTACTTAGAAACAAAGGATAAAAAGGACTGGTATGATTTAATTCAGCTCCTTCCCTCCAGCTACAACCAAATGAGGACATGCACCTTAAACTACGAAAACCTGATCAACATGTATTTTGCAAGGCGCAGCCATAAGCTGGTGGAATGGCATACCTTCTGTCAGTGGGTGGAAACCCTTCCTTATGGAAAAGAGCTGATTCTTGGGGAGGACGAGTCATGAATATCATTGTTGCTGTGGATAAAAACTGGTCCATCGGCAATCAGGGCCAGCTTTTAGTCTCCATTCCTGAGGATAAAAAGCTGTTTCGGGAGGAAACCCTTGGAAAGGTGATCGTCATGGGGCGAAAGACCCTGGAGAGCCTTCCCGGAAAGCAGCCTCTGTACGGAAGAACCAATATTGTGCTGACCAGAAATCCCGATTATAAGGTAAAGGGTGCCCTGATCTGCCACAGCGTTGAGGAGGTTTTAAAAGAGCTTCAAAAGTATAGAAGTGAAGATTGCTTCATTATAGGAGGACAGAGCATTTACGAAGAGTTCCTGCCTTACTGCGATACAGCTCATGTGACCTACATTGATTATATTTACAGCGCCGACACCCATTTTCCTGATCTGGATCAGGACCCTTCCTGGGAAATGGCGGCAGAGAGCGAGGAACAGACGTATTTTGATCTGTGCTACACCTTCCGTATGTACCGGAGGAAGGCAGAGCTGTAAGTTTAATAATATTTTGTAATAAATATTGTCAGTTACCATGAAAAATGGTAAGATGATAAAAGTGCTATTTTGCCTGATTGCTGGGGAAGGCTGTCAGGAAATGTAAACAGAAATATTCATGAAGATATTAGGAGGATAAAGATGTATAAGATTTTAAAAGCAGAACTGTTAGCTGACAAGATCTATCTGATGGATGTGGAAGCACCCCGGATTGCCAAGTCCTGCCAGCCAGGCGAATTTGTCATTGTCAAAATGGATGAGAAAGGAGAGAGAATTCCCCTGACCATCTGCGACTATGACCGTGAGAAGGGAAGCGTCACCATCGTATTCCAGACAGTGGGCTCAAGTACGGAGAAAATGGCATCATTGACAACAGGTGACAGCTTTGCAGATGTGGTTGGCCCTCTGGGCAATGCATCTGAATTCATTCATGAAGACATAGAGGAATTAAAGAAAAAGAAATTTTTATTCGTTGCCGGAGGCGTGGGAACAGCTCCCGTTTATCCTCAGGTAAAATGGATGAAAGAACACGGCATTGATGTTGATGTAATCGTAGGCTCCAAGACCAAGGATTTATTGATTCTGGAGGATGCTATGAGGAAACAGGCCGGAAATTTATATGTGACTACTGATGACGGTTCCTATGAAAGAAAAGGAATGGTTACAGAGGTGATCAAGGATCTGGTTCAGAACCAGGGGAAAAAGTATGATGTATGCGTAGCCATCGGCCCCATGATCATGATGAAGTTTGTCTGCCTTTTAACAAAGGAATTGGACATTCCTACCATTGTCAGCTTAAACCCGGTTATGGTAGACGGAACTGGCATGTGCGGTGCCTGTCGTGTTACCGTTGGTGGAGAAGTGAAGTTTGCCTGTGTAGACGGACCTGAGTTTGACGGCCACATGGTTAATTTTGACGAAGCAATGAAGCGCCAGATGATGTATAAATCAGAAGAAGGACGTAAAGTCTTAAAGGTGATTGAAGGCGACACACATCATGGTGGATGCGGACAGTGCGGAGGTGACGAGTAATGGATGTTTTAAAGAAAGTTCCCGTAAGGGAGCAGGACCCAAAAGTAAGAGCAACAAACTTTGAAGAAGTTTGTCTTGGATATAATGAAGAGGAAGCAATGGAAGAAGCCACTCGCTGCATTCAGTGTAAAAATCCGAAATGCGTGGTTGGCTGCCCCGTATCCATTAACATACCGGGATTTATTCAGAAAGTAGTAGAAGGAAACCACGAAGAGGCTGCAAAGATCATTGCTGAGTCCTCCGCTCTTCCGGCTGTCTGCGGACGTGTATGTCCTCAGGAGAGCCAGTGTGAAGGGGTGTGTATCAGAGGAATCAAAGGCGAGCCTGTTTCCATCGGAAAGCTGGAGCGTTTTGTAGCAGACTGGTCCAGGGAGAACGGCTTTGTACCTGCTGCCCCTGAAACCACCAACGGCAAGAAGGTTGCAGTGATCGGTTCCGGTCCCGCAGGTTTGACATGTGCCGGAGACTTAGCTAAGATGGGCTATGAAGTTACTATATTTGAAGCCCTTCACGAGCCAGGCGGTGTATTGACCTATGGAATTCCCGAATTCCGTCTTCCAAAGGAAACTGTAGTTAAGACAGAAATCGACAACGTAAGAAAGCTTGGCGTTAAGATTGAAACCAACGTTATTATAGGCAAATCCGTGACCATTGACGAGCTTTTCGAAGAAGAAGGCTTCCAGGCCGTATTCATCGGTTCCGGAGCAGGACTTCCTATGTTTATGGGAATTCCAGGCGAAAATGCCAACGGCGTATTCTCTGCCAACGAATATCTGACCAGAAGCAACCTGATGAAAGCATTCCGCTCTGATTATGATACTCCTATTGCAGCAGGCAATAAAGTTGCTGTCGTAGGCGGCGGAAACGTTGCCATGGATGCGGCCAGAACCGCTCTCCGTCTTGGTGCAACTGTTTACGTGGTATATAGAAGAAGTGAGGCTGAACTTCCTGCCAGAGTGGAAGAAGTTCACCACGCAAAGGAAGAGGGCATTATCTTCAATCTGCTGAGCAACCCCGTAGAGATTCTCACCGATGAAAAGGGCTGGGTAAACGGAATGAAATGCGTTAAGATGGAACTTGGTGAGCCGGATGCTTCCGGAAGAAGAAGACCTGTTGAGATAGAGGGTTCTGAGTTTGTCCTTGATGTGGATACTGTTATCATGTCCCTGGGAACTTCCCCCAACCCGCTGATCTCCAACACCACCAAGGGTCTGGATATCAACAAGCGCAAATGTATTATTGCAGATGATTCCAATGGTCAGACAAGCCGTGAAGGCGTATTTGCCGGAGGCGATGCTGTGTCTGGAGCTGCAACTGTTATTCTGGCTATGGAAGCCGGACGTGCAGGTGCAAAAGGAATTGATGAATACCTTTCAAACAAGAATTAAGCTTTCTTAAATAGAAAGTGATATAAAGACAGGGCTGCCGGTCATCCGGCGGCCCTTTTAGACGGAGTATAGCTACTTATGAACAGAAATGTGGATTTATTAAACGGACGTATTTTTACCTCTCTGACCAGTCTGGCTCTGCCTATTATGGCAACGGCCATGGTCCAGATGGCCTACAATCTGACAGATATGGCCTGGATCGGCCTGATAGGCTCCTCCGCTGTGACTGCAGTGGGAGCAGGGGGCATGTACATATGGCTGTCCCAGGGCGTGGTTGCCCTGGCGAAAATGGGTGGGCAGGTAAAGGTGGCCCAGGCCCTGGGAAGCCAGAAGACGGAAGAAGCGGCAGAATACGCTTCCGGTTCTCTTCAAATGGGGATTTTATTTGCCCTGATCTATGGGGCAGTGACATTGCTGGGAGCCAAACCGCTGATTGAATTTTTTGGATTGAGGGAGACAGCCACAGTCCGGGAAGCAGAAGCTTATTTAAGAGTTACCTGCGGCTTGGTTCTGTTCCCATTTTTAAATTCCATTATCACCGGAATTATGACGGCAATGGGAGACAGCAAAACGCCTCTGCTGGCAAACCTGACAGGCCTGGTCTTGAATATGATTCTGGACCCTCTCCTGATTTTCGGCTTTGGCCCTGTTAAAGGGACAGGAGTGTTTGGGGCGGCGGCTGCCACAGTCATGGCCCAGGCTGTTGTAACCATAGTATTCTTTTTTTCCATGAAAAAAGATCAACTGCTTTTTCATAAAGTAAAGATATTTCACAAGGTTTCCAGAGGACATATGAAGGCCATCATTCAAATCGGATTTCCGGCTTCCATACAAAATCTGATTTATACCAGTATTTCCATGGTCCTGACCCGTTTTGTGGCAGGCTTCGGCGACAAGGCTGTAGCAGTCCAGAGGGTGGGAAGCCAGATTGAATCCATTTCCTGGATGACAGCCGAGGGGTTCGGTGCTGCCATTAATTCCTTCAGCGGTCAGAATTTCGGAGCAGGGCAGATTGGAAGGGTGAAAAAAGGATATTTTACTGCGGCGGGCGTCATACTTGTATGGGGACTCCTTTGTTCGGCCCTGTTAATGGGACTGCCGGGACCAATATTCGGATTATTCATCCATGAGGCTGATGTTATCGCCCTGGGCGTGGACTATCTGGTAATCATAGGAATTTCCCAGATGTTTATGTGTGTGGAACTGACCACTGTGGGAGCCCTGTCCGGTCTGGGGAGAACCTTGCTATGCTCGGTAATCAGCGTTGTATTTACCTCTGCCAGGATTCCTCTTGCAATGATTCTGGGCAGAACAAGCCTTGGGCTCAATGGAATATGGTGGGCTTTTACCATTTCAAGCGTCGTAAAAGGGATCTTATTTTTCCTCTGTTTTCTTTGGGTGGCAAAGGACCTTTCTAAAAAAAATCTAAAATTTCTAAATAAGACTTGAATTTTACCTCTGTTTTAAGTAACATATAAGGTAGAAAATACTCAAAAAGGAACAGACGATGAAACGAAAAGTACAGATTAGTTATGAAAAAAATGCTGCTGCCTTAAAAAGGCTGGTCTGCGGTCTGCTTATAGGCGCCATGGTCTGCAGCCAACCCGTACCTGCCTGGGCGACGGCAAAAGCGGAAAAAGAGAAACAGGAAGCGCAGAAAAAGCTGAATGAGGCCAACGAAAAGGCCAAGGAAGCGGAAAGCGGAAAGAGCGCTGCCCAGAATCAGGTGTCCAAGCTGTCCTCTGATTTAACCGCTCTGTTATCGGACATGAAAGTTCTGGAGGCCGATATGGCCAGCAAGGAAGCGGACATCAAGCAGGCGGAAGTTGATTATGATGCCGCTAAGAAAGAGGAAGAAAAGCAGTACTCTTCCATGAAAAAGAGAATCCAGTACATGTACGAAAAGGGAGATACGGAATATCTGGATATTTTCCTTCACGTAAAGGACATGTCTGATCTTCTTAACAAAGCCGAGTATGTGGAAGGAATCTATTCTTACGACCGGAAAATGCTGGTGGCTTTTCAGGAGACGAAGCAGAAGGTGGCTGACTACAAGTCTGACTTGGAAGAGGACCAGGCTGAGATGGAAGTCATGGAGCTGGAGTACAAGGACCAGCAGGGACAGCTTGAAACCCTGATCGCCACAAAGAAAAAGGAAGTGGCCAACTTTGACAGCCAGCTTGCAAAGGCCAAGCAGGATGCAGCCGTTTATGCCCAGACGGTGGCAAAGAAGAATGATGAGATCCGCAAGTCCAAGGAAGAAGAAGCCAGAAGAAAGGCTGCTGAAGAGGCGCGGAAAAAAGCCGAGGAAGAGGCCAGGAAGAAGGCATCTTCTCCATCTAAACGGTCTTCTTCTGCCAACAATACATACACCGGCCCCACTGCGGCAAAGAGCAGCGGCGGAACGGCAACAGGCCGCGCAATTGCAGACTACGGACTTCAGTTCGTGGGAAATCCCTATGTATTCGGTGGGACAAGCCTGACCAAGGGAGCGGATTGCTCCGGATTTATCCAGTCGGTTTACCGGAATTTCGGCTATTCCATTCCCAGAAACTCTACAGAACAGCGTTCCGCAGGGCGGGAGGTTTCCTATTCCGAAGCACAGCCGGGAGATATTATCTGCTATGCAGGCCATGTGGGAATCTATATCGGAAACGGCCAGATCGTCCACGCCAGCACTCCGGCCACGGGAATCAAAGTGGGAACGGCAACTTACCGTACCATCCTTTCAGTCAGAAGAATTGTATAAAGCGTGTTAAAATATGGAAGGCAGGAAATTTCCTGCTTTCCTTTTTGACTTGGGAGCAGCCGGGAGGGGGAGGAAAAAAGACTTGCGGAATTTGGCATAATATGAGAAAATATGAAAAGGTATGATGTGATTTATTTAACAAAATACTTTTCACAATTATTACTTATTTGAAAGGAGTTTTAACATGATTTATTCACAGGAAGTAGAAGAGATGTGCGTAGTGGCACAGGGCGTTCATCACGGCGCGGCTCCAATCCCGGAAGAAGCAAAATGGGTAAAATCAAGAGAAGTTAAAGATATCTCCGGTTTAACACACGGTGTTGGCTGGTGTGCTCCCCAGCAGGGCGCATGTAAGCTGACCCTGAATGTAAAAGAAGGAATTATTCAAGAGGCGCTGGTAGAGACAATCGGATGTTCAGGAATGACTCATTCTGCTGCTATGGCATCAGAGATTCTTCCGGGCCTGACTGTTTTAGAGGCGTTGAATACAGACCTTGTTTGTGATGCCATCAATACGGCTATGAGAGAATTATTCTTACAGATCGCATATGGCAGAACTCAGAGTGCGTTTTCCGAAGACGGACTTCCTGTCGGTGCGGGACTGGAAGACTTGGGAAAAGGACTTCGTTCACAGGTTGGTACCATGTATGGAACTTTAAAGAAAGGTCCTCGTTACTTAGAGATGGCTGAAGGTTATGTAACCGGAATCGCATTGGATGAAGAAGGCCAGATCATTGGTTATCAGTTCGTAAGCCTTGGCAAGATGACTGACTTCATTAAGAAGGGCGATGACCCGAATACAGCTTGGGAAAAGGCAAAAGGGCAGTATGGCCGCGTTGCGGAAGCTGCTAAGATCATTGACCCAAGACATGAATAATCGGGTGAGAAGCGTTTGTTGAAATCCGGTTCTCAAAGTGAAGACATTTGGCCAATAATAAGGAGGACAAGATAATGGCATTATTTGAATCATATGAGAGAAGAATTGACAAAATCAATTCTGTATTAAATAGCTACGGTATTGCTTCTATCGAAGAAGCTGAAAAAATTACAAAAGATGCAGGTCTGGATGTGTACGAGCAGGTTAAAAAGATCCAGCCTATCTGCTTTGAAAATGCTTGCTGGGCTTACATTGCAGGTGCTGCCATTGCAATCAAAAAGGATTGCAGAAAAGCAGCAGATGCAGCGGCAGCCATCGGTGAGGGCCTTCAGGCTTTCTGTATTCCAGGTTCTGTTGCCGACCAGCGTAAGGTAGGCTTGGGACATGGAAACTTAGGAAAGATGCTTTTGGAAGAAGAGACAGAATGTTTCTGTTTCCTGGCAGGACATGAGTCCTTTGCAGCAGCAGAGGGTGCTATCGGTATTGCCGAGAAGGCAAACAAGGTTCGCCAGAATCCTTTAAGAGTTATCTTAAACGGTTTAGGAAAGGATGCAGCTCAGATCATTTCCAGAATCAACGGATTTACATATGTGGAAACAGAGATGGATTATTATACCGGCGAAGTAAAAGAGCTTTGGAGAAAATCCTATTCACAGGGCTTAAGAGCAAAGGTTAACTGCTATGGAGCCAATGACGTAACAGAAGGCGTTGCTATTATGGCTAAGGAAGGCGTTGACGTTTCCATTACAGGAAACTCCACCAACCCAACCAGATTCCAGCACCCGGTAGCAGGAACCTATAAGAAGGAATGTATGGAAAACGGAAAGAAGTATTTTTCCGTGGCTTCCGGCGGCGGTACAGGACGTACCCTTCACCCAGATAACATGGCTGCAGGCCCTGCTTCCTACGGTATGACAGATACCATGGGACGTATGCACTCTGATGCACAGTTTGCAGGTTCTTCTTCTGTTCCGGCTCATGTGGAAATGATGGGTCTGATCGGCATGGGTAACAATCCTATGGTTGGCGCCACTGTTGCTGTTGCTGTAAGTATTGAAGAATGTGCTACAGCAGGCAAGTTTTAAAAAGCCTTATTAAATATAGAATTTTACACCCCGTATCGCTTTTATGGATGATACGGGGTGTTTTTTGATAAAGTTTTCTTAAATTTAGTTCAGATTTTTGTATAAAATGTCAATTTTATTGACATTTTTTGGGGGGAATGGTATCATTGAACGATCTTAATGCTAAAAAGATAAAATAATTTAAATTTTCACCAGACAATTCTCCTGGTTGAAATCATCAGGAGACGCAGAGAATACGTCTGTGTAACAAGAATTATGACTACAAAAGCGGAGGAAAAGAGTATGAACATTAAGAGACTAGTTAAGAAACTAGTTAAGAAACCAGTAATGCCCAAAAAGAAAGAAAGCAGGCTGAAAAAGAGACATTCCGGTTCGAAATCCATTAAAAAGAGACTTTTAACCAGCGTGATCTGCTTGTCAGCAGCCATTACTGTTCTTTGCGGTACTGCCAGTGCTGTCATTTCATACCGGGAAGCTTTAAACAACATGAACGTCCGGTTGAGTGAGAATGCAGCTGCTTACTGTTCTTCTGTTCAAAATGCTATTGAATTATACAGAGGCCGGATATATTCTGTTTCCCAGGACCCCATAATCACAGATAGTACAATTTCCAAAGAAACGCGCAGACAGATGCTCACTCTCCTGGCTCAGAAAAACGGTTTTATTAGTCTGGACATTGCGGATGTTTCCGGACAGTCCACCAGCGGAGAAGATGTGAGCCAGAGAGATTATTTTCAGAAGGCAATGTCAGGAGTTGTTTACATAAGTTCCACTATGGCCAGTTCCTCTCTCAACAAGGTAGTTTTGACAGTTTCTGCACCTGTTACCAGAAGCGGGGAAAGTGAGGTGATTTATGCCACTCTGGATGCTGAGACATTTAGTAAAATGATTGATGCCGTATCAGTGGGAAAATCCGGTTATGGATTCATCACAGATAAGGAGGGAAAGTATATTGCTCATAAAGACCGTACTCTTGTATTGGATCAGGTAAACTACATTGAGAAGGCCAAGGAGAATTCCTCCTATTCCAGTCTGTCCGCCATGGTTCAGGGCATGATCTCCGGCCGTCCTGGTACGGCGGAGATCCGTGTTAACGGCGTGAAGCAGGTGGCCAGCTATATGCCTATTCCAAATACTGATGGCTGGGCCATTGGAGTTACGGCAAGGACAACTGAGATGCTGGGCGGATTTTATATTTCCATTGCCATCACCGTTGTAATGATTCTTTGCTTTATCGGACTTTCCATTGCCATTGCTGTCCGGATTTCCAAACCCATTGTAGACCCGATTGTATCTTTGGTGGGCAGAATTGAAGCTTTGGCAGAAGGTGATCTGCATACTGAGGTTCCCGAAGTCAGAACGGATGATGAGATTGGAAAGCTGTCCAGATCCTTTACCACAACTGTAAACTTTTTGAAAACCACCATTGAGGAAATTTCCTACATTTTGTCCAATTTAGAGCAAGGAAATTGTATGGTGGAAACGAGACAAGAGTATTCCGGAGATTTTATTGCCGTTAAAAATTCCTTAAATCAGATTGTGAATAATTTAAATTCCGTATTTGGAGTGATCAAGGACGCTTCCAATCAGGTTGCTTCCGGTTCTGATCAGATTTCCAGCGCTTCCCAATCCCTTGCCTCCGGTGCTGCAGAGCAGGCATCCACAGTGGAACAGCTCAATGCTTCCATCACCGAGGTGGCCCGTCAGGCGGGAGAAAATGCGGACAATGTCCGCAAGGCTACGGGCTATGTTTCTCAGGTTGACGAAGGAATTGCAAAGAGCAACCAACGGATGAATGACTTGAATTCAGCTATGGGAGATATAGCCGCTGCTTCCAAAAGAATTACTTCTATCACCAAGGTCATTGAAGACATTGCTTTCCAGACCAATATTCTGGCTTTAAATGCGGCTATCGAGGCTGCACGGGCCGGAGAAGCAGGGAAGGGGTTTGCGGTTGTTTCCGATGAAGTGCGTAATCTTGCGGCTAAGTCTTCTGAGGCAGCCAAAGAAACGGCTGAACTGATTCAGCATTCTTCTGAAATGGTGCTGAGGGGAGAGAACATTGCCAGAGAAACTGCCCGGATACTTGGAAATATAGCGGAAGAGGCCAGATTGGCAGATCAGACCATACAAAAGATTGAAGTGGCTTCCACAGATCAGGCTCAGGCCATCGAGCAGATCAATCAGGGTCTGTTCCAGGTATCAGCCGTTGTGCAGACCAATGCGGCTACTGCAGAGGAAAGCTCTGCCTCCAGCCAGGAACTGGCTGCACAGGCCCAGGCATTGCAGCAGGAAGTAAATAAGTTTAAGCTGAAGGAAGAGAATGCTTTGCCTGTATGGGAAGATCGGTTTGAACCGGATGCTTCGGAGGAGGCATTTGATTCTGAGGAGAGTTCCTGGGGTTCAGGGAAGTATTAAGGTTTTTATTGACATGACAAGCCAAAAGCCAGTTGGAGGAAATTCATTTCCTTTAACTGGCTTTTTTGCATGTATGTTGGTATGGGACACCTTTGTGTTGATATGAGTACTGCAGAATGTCCGGGCAGGATTGATCAAAGAGGGGGAATAATGGAGGAGGTTTCTATATTATCAAGCATTTTGCTTAAAGTTGACTTGAAACTGTCAAGCTCCTGCTGAGAGAGGCCGTCAAGCGCGTCTGACTTAAAGTGTTCAGCGATTTCTAACATCTCAGTCTCAATTTTTTGTCCTTCATTTGTGAGCATCAATAATTTTGTTCTTTTGTCATTCTGGTTGTTTTCCCTATGAATCCATCCAAGTGCTTCCATCTTTTCAACTAATCGGACAACACTGGGTTCCTTGAGTGACATCTTATCAGCCAACTGCTTTTGTGTAATCATGTTATTATTCTTTATATAATATAATGCAATCCACTGGGATCTTGTAATATTATGATAATTTAATCTTTTTTCAAAATGATCGGATAATTTCTTTGCGCTTCTGCAGGTAATAAAAGCAATACAGTCATCTAAATCAAACATAATAATCACCATCTAATTCCTTTTTATTTATATCCATTATATTAACATAAAAGGTTTCAGTATACTATACTTTTTTAGATGGTAAGACAAAATTATGATAATTTCAGGTCTTTAAAAATATACAGGTCCAGGCATTCCCATATGGCTGGTTCATTAAAATGCTTTCCTTTTAGATTATTTTCACATGGTTTGAAATCGTAAAGCTGCAGGCTGTCTGTACTGATTTGGACATCTTTAATGATTCCATCCGATATTGAGATATGCACAGACACATTTCCCAAAGAATATCTGCGGTCCAATACAATATCAAAATTGGGTGATTGGCCATACATCCAATCATAAGATGCGAGAAGCGGCTCCAAGGGTGCATCAAAATTTGTTTTATTGATATATTCTATATTTTTACAATCAAAGGTTTCTGTAAATGCTTCAATTACTTTTTCCGTCGTTACCTTTTTATTGATTTCTGATAAGTTTATGACTCTGCTTTTAACAGACTCAATTCCTTTTGATTGTAATTTTAACGTTGAGGGGGTCAGAGCTTTCCCTAACCGGCTGAAATCCACATGAACTAAGATTGTGCCGTGATACATGTAATTATCGCCATCTGTATAATAAGCATGCCCGGAAAACTTCTGGTTTTTATACAGCAAATCATTTCTGCCGCTGAATTCGCAATCAATGCCAAGCTTTTGCATTGCAGCCTGGATGAAATCTATGAACCGGGAATGACTTGCCGTGGCCTCTTTGGTAATGAAAGTAAAATTGACATTTCCCTTATCATGGTATACGGCTCCGCCTCCGGAAAACCTGCGGACCGCCTTTATATTGTGTTCCTTAAGATATGGGAGATCACATTCCGCGTACAGATTCTGGTTTCTTCCTATAATGACAGAAGCGTCATTTTGCCACAAAAATAAGTGGATATCTTCATCGGAATCCAGAAACAACTGGTGTTCCGCAGCGATGTTAAAATATGGATCAAATTCTTTCGAAATTATTATTATTTTCATTATTGATGCAGGGCTCCGATTCCGAGATCCAGGGCAGCTTCATGAATCACTTCGCTGGTAGTTGGATGTGAGAATATTGTCTCTGTTATTTGTTTTTCAGTGAATCCGTTTGCAATTGCCAGGGTCAATGTGCTTATTAAGGAGGAAGCATCAGGGCCTATAATTGATCCGCCGATAATCTTTTGGGATTCATTGCTTTTTACCAGCTTTATAAAGCCCCGGGGTTCATTCATTGTCAGCGCTTTTCCATTTCCTTCAAATGAAAATCTGCCAACCGAAATATCCATGCCTTTTGCCGTCGCTTCGTCTTCATTGATGCCAACACTTGCTATTTCCGGAGCAGTAAAAATAACATTTGGAACCGCTGAATAATCCATTTCAGTATTTTTACCTAACAGATTGTCTACGGCCACAATACCTTGATGAGAAGCCACGTGGGCCAGTTGTATGATATCCGTTACATCGCCGATTGCATAAATATGATCAATATTTGTACGCATAGAAGAATCTACCTGAATGCCCCTTCCCCTGCTGTTTAGTGAGACACCGCTGCAGTCAAGTGCCAGTCCGTCTAAATCAGGCTCCCTTCCAATGGCTACCAAAACTTTATCGCTCACCATCAAGTGCTCACCATCTTTATCTTCATAGGTAGTGACTGCCATACCGTCTATGGAGCTTTGGATTTTTAAAACTTTTGAGCTGGTGTGGATTTTGATTTTTGCATCCGCTGCAATGGCCTGGATTTCATTGGATACATCGCGGTCTACCATAGTTAAAATGCGGTCCATAAATTCAATCACATGAACATCAACACCAAAATTTCTGTAGATAAAGGCAAATTCCATGCCAATGACTCCGCCGCCGATGATTGCAATGGATTTTGGAAGATCAATGTCTGATAATGCAGTGGTGCTGTTTAACACAAAAGGCAGGTCCAGGCCGGGGATTGGCGGTTTTGAAATTTTAGATCCTGTTGCTATGATAATATCCTTTGCTTTAATCGTGTAATTTTGATTTCCATTTACTGCGACGGTGCACTTGTCAATAAAAGATGCCTGGCCGGAGATCACGCTGATTCCATTTTTCTCCATGAGATAGTCAATTCCGGAAACGAGCTTATCTTTTACCTGATCCTTGCGGACTATGACCTGCTTCATATTAACCGATATTCCACCCTCAATTTCCACGCCGAAAATCGAGGATGTGTTTGCATTGTGGCAGATTTCAGAAGATTTCACAAGGGCCTTAGTAGGGATGCAGCCGACGTTTAAACAAGTCCCTCCTAATTTGGATTTTTCCACCAGAGTTACCTTTACCCCTTTTTTGGCTGCATAAATGGCTGCTACATAACCTCCGGGACCTCCGCCGATTATGAGCAAATCGGTAGAAAGCTCTATGGAATCTGTTTGCACCATGCATGTTAAACATGCTTCTGTTGATTCATCCGTATCAGAACACTCTATGATATCAAACATTTCGGTATTGGAAGCGATATCAGCACCTTCTTCACATAATATCCTGCAAACCATGCCTTCTGATGCTGCCTTGACCGGGCGGTTTCCTTTTGATGTTTCTACTTGCACAAGGATGTCATCGGCAGCTACTTTATCACCTGTCTTAACATTTATTTTTCCTACTTTACCCGTCTTACCGCCAGGGATTGCCGGCATTTTAATGATCATGTGATATTCTCCTTTGCTTTTTATAAGAATAAGCAAAAGAGCCGATGAAAGGCTCTTTTGCTGTAACTATTAATTAATCAATTGCAACACCTGATAATACTAATTTTACCCCATTGGCCAGACAGTCGCCGACAGGACAGGTTTGCTCAATAAATTCAGCAAACTTTTCGATTTTCTCTTTGGGTTCATTGGTTTTGAAATGCATGACAAAACGAATTTCCTGAAAGCCGTTTCTTACATCAGCTAAGCCCATGAATCCGTCAGGATCCAAATCCCCTTCCAGCTCAACATGAAATTCTTCAAATACAACGTCATGAGCCGCTGCAAATGCGCTTGCCACGATTGTCTGGCAGGCCCCCAGTGCACATAAGAGCGCTTCCACAGGGTTCATGGCAGCATCAGTACCCCCCAGGTCCTCTGGCTCATCAAGGAGTATTTTAAAACCTCTTGAATTGGTTTCCACCTGCAAACCATCGGGTAACTTTTTTGCAGTAGCTTTGAATGTAGTTAGCATAATACCTTCTCCTTTCCACTGGTATGTATTCATACCGTGATTAAATTTGTTAATAATGTAACACATATGTTTTGAAAAATCAATAGTTAACTAAGTAATTGTTTTTTAAAATTATGATTGTTTAAATAATTTATAAATAAGTTGAATATTGATTCTTATTCCAATATAATAAAATAAAACTTGAACAATGTACTTATCAGGAGGATCTTATGAAAGACGAAACAAAGTGCCTGCATGCAGGTTATAAGCCCAAAAACTCAGAGCCCCGTGTTGTGCCGATTGTACAGAGCACAACTTATGTTTATGATTCCACAGAAGAAGTTGCAGCAGTATTTGACGATCCCACAAAATCCTTGATTTACTCCCGTTTTGCAAATCCAACAGTCATGGCGGTGGAAGATAAAATCGCCGCGCTGGAAGGGGGCGTGGGAGCAATGTGCACCACCTCAGGACAAGCTGCCACAATGCTTGCAATATTGAATATATGCAGTGCCGGGGACAGTATTATCAGTACACCGGAAATTTATGGAGGTACCATTAATTTATTTTCTGCTACCTTAAAGAAACTTGGAATTGAGTGTATCTTTGTCAACAAACATGATTCTGACGAAGAAATTGGCAAAGCATTCCGGGAAAATACAAAGGCAGTATTTGGAGAAACCATTGCAAACCCTGCTCTGACGGTTCTGGACATCGAGCGGTTTGCCCGCATAGCCCATGAACACAATGTTCCTCTTATTGTGGACAATACGTTTGCAACCCCGGTTTTGTGCAAGCCTTTTGAATATGGGGCTGATATTATCATTCATTCCACTTCAAAATATATGGATGGACATGCGGTTCAGGTTGGAGGTGTGATTGTTGACAGCGGAAAATTTGACTGGACAAACGGAAAGTTCCCGGAATTGACAGAACCTGATGAGACCTATCATGGAATCTCTTATACGGAAACATATGGAGAAAAGGCCTATATTATAAAAGCCAGGATGCAGCTTATGAGAGACTTCGGCGCTTATCCGGCGGCTCATTCTGCCTTTTTACTGAACCTGGGCCTGGAGACTTTAGCAGTCAGAATGGAACGGTACTGTAACAATGCATTGACTGTAGCACAATATTTAAAGGCTTCTGACAAGGTTGAATCTGTATCCTATCCTGGTCTGGAAGGCGATGAGAGTTATGCCCTTGCAAAAAAATACTTAAAAGGATGCAGCGGGGTTATTTCATTTATTATTAAGGGCGGTAAGGAAAATGCTATAAAGTTTATGGATGCTTTGGAGCTGGCTTCCAATGAAGTTCATGTGGCGGATATACGGACCTGCGTTCTCCATCCTGCAAGCGAAACACACAGGCAGCTTACAGATGAGCAATTACGGGCTGCCGGTATATCTGCAGGAATGGTGCGGTTATCTGTGGGACTGGAGCATGTAGAGGATATTATTGCAGATTTAGAACATGCACTTTCAAGTATTGATAGAAAATAGGGTTTGAGGATAGAACAAGAACATTTGATTTAAAAGAGGTGCTGAATAAGGCTTAAGGAAAAATCCGGTGTTTCGAAATATTGAAGCACCGGATTTTGTGGTAGAAAGACGGAGAAATATCTTTCTGTATCTTATGGAAGGATAATGATACCATAGGGAGGATATAACATGGCAAGATTAGGTTTTTGTTATGATCAAAGCAGATGCGTCGGCTGCAACGCCTGTCAGATGGCCTGTAAGGACAGATATGATTTAGAGCCGGGGCTGTTTTACAGGCGGGTGGAAACGCTGGAATATGAAAGAGATGGTCACGTGGTAATTGAACATTATTCTGGAGCCTGTAACCACTGTCAGGATGCGGCATGTATAAAAAACTGTCCGACTGGAGCACTATATTACAGAGAAGACAGAACGGTGGGACATGACGGCGGCAAGTGCATTGGATGTGGGACCTGCACCTGGGCCTGTCCTTACGGAGCGCCGAAACTCAGCCATAAAAAAGGAATTGCACAAAAATGCACCTCCTGTTATGAGCGCAGAGCGGAGGGAAAAGAGCCGGTTTGCGTGGAAGCCTGTATTACCCACTGTCTGGAGTTTGTGGACTTAGACCAGATTGCCGGGACAAGGGAATTAACAGCTGAAACTCCATTTTTACCGGATTCATCTGAAACAAGGCCCTCCCTTCTGATTTGGAGAAAGGAGCATCATGAATAAAAAATATGTGGTATTGGGAAATGGAATCGCCGGATTGTCCGCAGCAGAAACTTTGCGCTCCCATGATAGAGAAGCTGAGATCTGTATTATTTCGGAGGAGAAACTGCCTACCTACAACCGGCCTTTGTTGAGTAAGACATTTTTTAAGACTTATAATAAATATAAGACGGTGATCCACGATAGTAAATGGTATGAAGAAAAACGGATTGAACAGATTTTGGCAGGAAGATTGCAAAGATTGATGGGGAGACAAAAGAGGTTGTGCTGGAAGAGGGCGGCCGTATTCCTTATGATAAATGTATTTATGCTTTGGGTGCCAGCTGTTTTGTTCCCCCTTTTAAGGGTGTGGACAAAAAAGGTGTATTTGTCACCAGGACAGTGGAAGATTTTGAAAAAATCCGGCGGGCCATGGCAGCAGCCCACCATGCCGTCATCGTTGGAGGAGGTGTCATCGGCCTGGAGATGGCCCATGAATTAAATCAGCTGGACTGCCATGTGACCGTGCTTGAGGCGGCCCCCAGGGTGATCGGAAGGCTGATTGATGAGGAGTCAGCAGAGCTTCTCACTCAGATCATCTGTGAAAGAGGGATTGAGATTCATACAGGTGTGCAGATTGCGGGAATAGAAGGAGAGGAATCAGTTTCTGGAGTATCTCTTAGTGATGGAACTGTTTTCCCGGCGGATGTGGTGATCATTTCCTGTGGAATCCGGGCTAATATTCAGCCTGCACTGCAGTCGGGGATTCAATGTGACAGAGGGGTTCTGGTCAATTCTTATATGGAGACCAGTCTTCCTGATGTATATGCGGCCGGGGACTGCATCCAGGGGGACAGCATCAACCCCGGATTGTGGCGGTATGCTCTTCGTTCTGCACAGACTGCCGCAAAAAATGCGGTTTCTGAAAGGGAAAAGGAAGAATTTATCCCTTTGCCGGAGACGGTTATTATGTCGGTAGCAGATACTTCTTTGTTTATTTGCGGCAGTACGGAAATCCAGGAAGGGACCCGCACAGAAGTAATACGGGAAAAGAATGGGAAGCAGAAGGTGTTTAAGGTGAACCGTCAGCCAGGAGCGGCAGTTACTTATGAAAAACGATTCTATGATCATAAGGGATTAAAAGGCGCCGTACTGATTGGCGACCTGGGCTCTTTGGCAGAAGTGAAATCGAAAATAGAAGGGAGATGACGTATGAGTATTTTCGGGGAAGAGAAAAGTTTAAACATTCTTCAATGCTTTGCTGACTTCTTCCGGTCAAAAGAGCTGGCAATGAAAAGCTGCCGGACAAGGGAGGACTGGGAAGACCATACTCTGGAAGACTGGGAACTGGAATATGATTTTTTGTTCCGGGGAACCGATGCCGGACGGGAGATTCTGTTATGGGCATCTGCGGCAAAGGGAGATAAGGTTCTGTTGAATCAGACCACTCTTGATGTGATACATTGTTATAACCAATACGGATATACGCCTTGTGAAATGGAGGGAAATCCTCCTGATTATATTGGTGAACAGGTTCGTTTTATCCAATACCTCACTGCAGGAATCTGCCATGGAATTTTGAATGGGGCGGATTTGGAAGCTTTAAAAGAGGCGCGTCATGATTTTATTCAAATGTTTGTGCTGGATACGGTAAATATGGTTTACACCATGGTAAGCAAAAATACGGAGTTTCATGGATACCGGGTTATGATGGAGCTGATGCTGAACTTTTTTATTGACCTGGATGGGGAGAGTGAAATCGAACTGGAGCCATTTTATACAGGCGGAATAGAATTTCAGGATGTGAAGGAAAAGGGCCTGTATCCTGGGAAGGAAAATGATGAGCGGAAGCGGATTAATACAGGAGGAATCAATAACTGCGGCGGAATATGCGTCATAAGACCGGAGGTGGAATCCAACTGTATGCTGAATATTGAATCTGATACCAGCAGCAATTTACCCCAGATCAGAGCCTGTGTCAGAGGACGAGGATACCGGAAGACATTTCTCAATACCGGAAGGCTTCGTTATCCGATGAAGCGGATTGGAAAACGGGGAGAAGGGAAATTTAAGCGGATCAGCTGGGACGAGGCTGTGGAGATTATGGCCAAAGAGTGGGTCCGTCTGAAAAATGAATACGGTCCTGGCTGCCGGTATCTCAACTATGGAACCGGTGTGACAGGCATTATGCGTCCTGGAAATCTTATCAAGCGGTTAATGGCTCTGGATGGCGGATATCTGGAGTATTATAATAACTATAGCGCGGCATGTACAATGTATACAACTCCTTATATCTATGGAAACTCTTTAAGCGGCCACAGCCCGGCAGACTTTCTTAATACCAAACTGCTTATTTTATGGGGAGACAACCCGGCAGAGACTATTTTTGGACCGGAACGGAATTATTATATTTCTAAAGTAAAGGAAAAAGGGATTAAAATTATCTGTATTGATCCGAGAAAGAACCAGACGGCAGTTGCCTATGCGGATGAATGGATTCCCATAAGGCCCACGACAGACAGTGCTCTGGCTGATGGAATGGCATATGTGATCTGGACAGAAGGGCTTCATGATCAGAAATTTATGGATACCTACTGCCTGGGATTTGATGAAGAGCACATGCCAGAGGGGATTCCTTACGGAGAAAGCTATCATTCCTACCTGTTTGGAAAAAAAGACGGAATCGTAAAAACACCGGAGTGGGCAGAGGAGATTACCGGTATTCCTGCGGATAAGATCAGATGGCTGGCAAGAACATATGCAGGAGCAAAACCGGCCGCTCTGGTGACGGGATACGGGCCTCAGCGCAATGGAAACGGAGAACAGGGTGTACGCAGTACAGCCATGCTGACCTGTCTTACAGGCAATGTGGGAATACCCGGCGGCGGAGCAGCAGGACACGGAATGTTCAAGGAGCATAACGCTCCCAGCCTGCCTGATCAGCCAAAGAATCCTTATCCGGCCAGTATTCCCGTATTCTTATGGACTAAGGCTATTGAGCATGGTACGGAAATGGATGAAAAGCATGATCACATCAAAGGTGCCGGTCATCTGGACAGCAATATCAAGATGATCATGAATCTGGCAGGAAATACCCTGGTCAATCAGCATTCGGACATTAATGACACCATTCGTATCTTAGAAGATGATACGAAATGTGAACTGATTGTCTGCTCCGATATCTTTATGACCTCCAGTGCAAGGTATGCGGATCTGATACTTCCGGCAACCTCTGTTTTTGAAGGGGAAAATATGGTTCAGCCCTGGAGGGGCGGAAATTATATCCTGAAGAACAATCAGGCTATAAAGCCTGTTTTTGAAAGTCGGTTTGAATGGGAATGGATGAAAGAATTGGCTGCAAAGCTTGGTCTTTATGAGGAATTTATAGATGGAAAGCCGGAGGTGGATATGTGGCTGCGCCACGCTTACCGGGAGCTTTCTAAAAAGGAGCCTGATCTGCCTGATTATGATACATTCAGTGAGATGGGAGGCTATCAGTATTCGGAACAGGTGACTTATATTGCTTTTGAAAAAGAGGTTAATGACCCTGAAAATCATCCGTTCCAGACTCCTTCCGGAAAGATTGAAATTTTCTCAGAGCGTCTGTACTGCATGAATGAGCCGGAGGAGATACCTGCCATTCCCAGTTATGTACCATGTCCTGATGGACCGGGAGATCCCTTGAAGAAGATGTATCCGCTGCAGTTGGTTGGCTGGCATACCAGAAGGCGGTGTCACTCCATTCATGATAATAATGAGTGGATGGATGAAATTGAAAAGCCCGGTGTCTGGATTCACCCGGAGGATGCAAAAGAAAGAGGGATTCAGGAGGGCGACCTGGTGGAGGTGTATAACGGAAGGGGAGTGACCAGAGTTCCTGCAGTCGTTACCACAAGAATCATGAAGGGCGTGGCCGCCATGTCTCAGGGCGGCTGGTTCAAGCCGGATAGCAAAGGGGTGGATACGAGAGGCTCTATTAATGTACTGACTTCCTCCCGCCCTACGCCTTTGGCAAAAGGGAATCCTCAGCATACGAATCTGGTGGAGATAAGAAAATATGAGAATGTATAATGCAATCTATTCTGGTTGTATTTGCAGCCTTAACATACATAGACAATAAAGATAACCGCCAAAAAACGGACAGGCTATCCTCTACTCGCAATAGAGGATAGCCTGTAATTCGTTAAGTTTTAACAGTAATTATAAGATTTTCAATTATTTGGCCGTTGGGCACTATGTGACAGACAGCATATTATAAAGCTTGAGCAGCCGGATGTCATCCTTTGAAACCTTTAACTGCCTGATCAGCTCGGCATCTTCTTTTAGCCGGTATTTTGAAAACAACATTTTTATGGCAATGGGCATCATTGGACGGGAAGAAATACCGTTAAATAATCCCCATTTCGTATCTGAGTCAAGGTAGGAAATATCATTGCAGAATTATTGAGGAGATAAAAAACAGAATTGCAAAGTCCCTTCACGGCCAGAATATATCCTTGTATTTGGCAAGTGGAGGGACTCAGCATGTGTCCGGCAGGCCGCAGATAATGTTGTAAATCAGTTGAGTAATTATAATTAGAGTGGTATAGTAAATGAAAGCACGACAGCAATGGCGCTGCCGTGTTTTCATGAATTTCATATTTTAAGGAGCTTTTATATGGAAAAGAAAAATTTAGACTGGGAAAATATTGGTTTTGGGTACAGGAAAACGGATAAGCGCTATGTGTCAGAGTACAGGGGCGGAAGCTGGGACGAGGGGAGGCTGACCTCGGATGCCAATGTTGTATTAAATTAATGTGCAGGCATCCTGCAGTATTGCCAGGAAATCTTTGAAGGGCTGAAAGCATATACGGCTAAAGACGGAAGCATCGTCACATTCCGCCCGGATTTAAATGCAGAGCGTATGATGGATTCTGCAAGGGGAATGGAAATGCCCCCGTTTCCGAAAGAACGGTTTTTAGAAGCTGTAGACCAGGTTGTGAAGGCTAATGCATCCTGGGTTCCTCCTTATGGCACAGGTGCCTCCCTTTACTTAAGGCCGTATATGTTTGCTACCGGGCCGGTCATCGGAGTGAAACCCTCTGACGAATATCAGTTTCGTTTAATCTGCACTCCCGTTGGTCCGTATTTTAAGGGAGGAGCCAGGCCATTGACATTATGTGTCAGTGATTATGACAGGGCGGCACCTCACGGAACAGGTCATTTAAAAGCCGGTTTAAACTATGCCATGAGTTTGCATGCATATGTAACAGCTCACAACGCAGGCTATGATGAAAACATGTTTTTAGATCCAATTACCCGTACCTATGTGGAAGAAACAGGGGGCGCCAATTTCCTGTTTGTCACCAAAGACAAAGAGATTGTAACACCTAAATCCAATACCATACTGCCTTCCATTACAAGAAGGTCCATGTTGTATGTCGCCGAACACTACTTAGGACTGAAAGTAACTGAGCGTCCGGTTCTCTTATCGGAACTTCAGGATTTTGCAGAATGCGGTTTGTGCGGCACGGCAGCAGTTATTTCTCCTGTTGGAAAAGTGGTCGATCATGGAAAAGAAATCTGCTTTGCAAGCGGAATGGAAAAAATGGGACCGGTGATTCAGCAATTATATGATCTTTTAACCGGAATTTAGTTGGGAACAGTGGAAGCGCCGGAAGGCTGGATTCGCAGAATTGTTGATAAAGAATAGCACAAGTAAGAGGAGCCGTTTTAAAGCGGCTCCTCTTTTTAAAACAGCATAAATCCTGGGGTCAAATCAGGCTGTTCAAAATCAAAATATTGATAGTTAGGAAAATATAAAGTATACTATAAACCATATGAGAATGAACAGCCATCAGAAATTATTTCAGCACATCCCCATATTCCGGATTTTTTTCAAACCATGCCACAGCATAGGAACAGGTAGGAACAGCTTTCTTTCCCTGGGAACGGAGCTGATTTGCGGCGGCCTCTAAAAGCTGCCCTGCAATACCCTGTCCTCTGAGGGAATCGTCTACAAAGGTGTGATTGATATTAACAGTATTCTGGTCCGTGTCGGGGAAGGTGACCTCGGCCAGCAGATTATGATTGGAATCATAGAGAGCGATTTGGTTTGGATTATAAGTGAAGTCCATTATGATTACCTCCTGTCTTTGTAATAAACGGATTATATCATTTATTTTATGGAGTATCAAGGAGGGGAATGAAAGATAAGATCAAACAGATAAAAGGAGAATCAGACTATGAGCTATTTAAATGGAGTTACCGGCTACAGAAAAGATTTATTGAACACCCGTTCCGTCATAAAAAGAGGAAATTATGCGGTTATTGAGCCTGACGGCCTGGTGAAGAACACCATTCCGGGCTTTGAAGGGTGCCAGATAACCATACTGTCTTCTCCAAAGCTGGGGGCTTCCTTTGTGGACTATCTGGTTGGAATAGAGCCGGGAGGATATCATCATGAAGGCTTTGGACAGCCGGGAGAGGAGATATTCTTTTATTTGTTTGAAGGAAATGTAAAGGTATGGAATCAGGAGGAAGAAGCAGAGCTTGAGGATGGAGGCTATATATTCTGCCCGGAAGGCACAAAGCTCTTTTTTGAACATATCGGTGATAAGCCTGCAAAAGGATTTCTCTATAAAAGAAAATACCAGAGAATTCCAGGGTATGAAGCACATACTGTCATCGGAAACATCAACAGCGTTCCCGGAATTGACTATGAAGGCATGACGGATGTGATGGTAAAGGATTTCCTGCCTTCTGCCAAAGACTTAGGCTTTGATATGAATTTCCACATCCTGTCCTTTAAACCGGGAGCCTGCCACGGCTACATCGAAACCCATGTCCAGGAGCATGGAGCCTATATCTACTCCGGTGAAGGGATGTATGTGCTGGACAATGACTGGATACCGGTCAAAAAAGGAGATTATCTCTTTATGGGGGCCTACTGTCCCCAGGCGGCTTACGGCGTAGGACGGGATGAGGAGTTTGCATATATTTATTCCAAGGATTGTAACCGGGATATTGATTTGTAAAACGGGGGAATGCAGTGCTTCATCCCCCGTTGATACAGTTTATGTAACGGTCATTTGCCACCTGCCAGCTTACTACATGGAACCAGTCTTCTATGTAGGCGGCCCTGTCAGTAAATCGCTTTAAGAAATAGGCGTGTTCCCAGACATCAATTCCTGCCACAACACAAAGGCCGTTGGTAATGGGAGTGTCCTGATTGGCTGTCATGACGATTCTCAGTCTGCCATCCGGTTCCACCACCAGCCAGGCATACCCAGAGCCAAAGACGGCCAGGGCATAAGCCTTGAATTCGTCAAAAAACCGTTCTACCGATCCAAAGTCCCGTATAATGGCTGGATACAAGGCCTGGGCCTCGGTACGGGTTTCAGAGGGGGTCATGCCGTAAAAATAAATCAGGTGATTATAAACGCCTCCACCGTAATTGATAATTCCCTGCCGGATTACATCAGGAAGGCTTGAGGGATCTCTCAGAAGCTCTTCTAAAGACAGGTTCTGAAGCTCCGGATAACCGCTTAAGATGGCATTTAGGTTTGCCACATATCTTTGTAATTGCCTGTCATGGTGAATGTACATGGTCTGGGTATCAATATAAGGCTCCAGTGCGTCGTAGGCGTATGGGAGAGGGGGATTCACAAATGGATAATGTTCATTCATAGATTGCGTTCCCGTTTCTATTATTTGTATATGTATATTCAGCAGGGAAAAATATATGATGGATAAGCCGGGAAAGTACTCTATAGGTCAGCTATAGGTTTTGCCTATATCCAGTTCCTGATTATAGATATTAACACCTCCTTTTAAAATACGATATAATACAAATCAAGCAGATGTGAAACAAACAAAACCCAGAAAATCAGGAGGATATAAATATGGCTAAGAAAGCAAGAACAGAAAGAAATTTTAAGTTTGAAACATTACAGCTTCACGTAGGGCAGGAGCAGGCAGACCCGGTTACAGATGCAAGAGCAGTTCCCATTTACCAGAGCGCTTCCTACGTATTCCATAACTGCGACCACGCAGCAGCCAGATTTAATCTGACCGATGCAGGAAACATTTACGGAAGATTGACCAACCCAACTCAGGGCGTTTTTGAGCAGAGAATGGCAGCTTTGGAAGGCGGTTCGGCAGCGCTTGCAGTTGCTTCCGGCGCAGCGGCAGTTACATATGCCATCCAGAACATCACAAAAAATGGAGATCATGTGGTGGCCGCTAAAAATATTTACGGTGGAACCTACAATTTATTGGAGCACACCCTTCCGGAATATGGCGTGACTACCACTTTTGTAGATCCTTTTAACTATGAAGAGCTGGAACATGCCATTCAGGAAAACACAAAGCTGGTTTTCATTGAAACTCTTGGAAACCCTAATTCCGATGTGGTTGACATTGAAAAGATCGCAGGAATTGCCCATGGGCATAAAATTCCGGTAATTATAGATAATACCTTTGGAACTCCCTATCTCATAAGACCCATTGAGTACGGAGCGGACATTGTGGTACATTCTGCCACCAAATTCATCGGAGGCCACGGCACCACCATCGGTGGTGTGATCGTGGAAAGCGGCAAATTTGACTGGGAGGCTTCCGGCAAATTCCCGGGCCTTACAGAGCCTAACCCCAGCTATCATGGAGTCAGCTTTACAAAGGCGGCAGGCCCGGCAGCATTTGTGACAAAGATTCGTGCCCTTCTCCTTCGTGATACGGGAGCAACCTTATCGCCTTTCCATGCATTTACCTTCCTTCAGGGCTTGGAAACTCTGTCCCTGCGGGTGGAACGCCATGTGGAAAATGCATTGAAGGTAGTGGAGTATTTGAAACATCATCCCCAGGTTGACACAGTACACCATCCTTCTGTTTCCCAGGACCCAGAACAGCAGGAATTATATAAGAAATACTTTCCATCAGGCGGCGGCTCCATCTTCACCTTTGAGATCAAGGGAGATGCCAGGAAGGCAAAAGACTTTATTGACCAGTTGGAGCTGTTTTCCCTTTTGGCAAACGTTGCAGATGTGAAGTCCCTGGTTATTCATCCGGCCTCCACCACTCATTCCCAGATGACAGAGGAAGAGCTGGCAGGCTCAGGAATCAAACCGAACACCATCCGCCTTTCCATAGGAACGGAAAACATTGCGGATATTATAGAAGATTTAGACGAAGCATTTAAGGCCGTTCAGTAAATAAGGCGACCCATTTGACTGCGGGATCAGAAATGGCTGCCATGGTTGTTATGGCAGCCGTTTTCCCATGGAAGGAGGAATTCATGACATTACAGCAGCTTCGCTATGCCGTATGCATTGCAAATCAAAAATCTATGAACAAAGCGGCTTCCCGGCTTTTTATTACCCAACCCAGCTTATCCAGCACCATCCGGGATCTGGAGGAAGAAATCGGCTTACAGATATTTCTGCGTTCTAACAGGGGAATTGTGATCACTCCGGAGGGGGAAGAATTTTTAGGATATGCGAGACAGATGCTGGAGCAGTACCGGCTGATGGAGGAGCGTTTTGTAAAAAGGGAAAAGTTCAAGAAGAAATTCAGCGTATCCACCCAGCATTACACCTTTGCAGTCCAGGCATTTATCCAGATGGCAAAGGAGTTTGGAATGGAGACTTTTGAGTTTGCGGTTCATGAAACAAAAACCTATGAAGTAGTAGAAAATGTGAAAAATCAGAAGAGTGAGCTGGGCATCCTGTATCTGGATGATTTCAACCAGAAGGCCATCCGGAAAATCCTTTCCGACAATGAACTGGAATTCATCGAATTGTTCCAGTGCGGAATTTACGTGTACTTATGGGAAGGAAATCCTCTGGCGGGGAAGGAACGGATTGGATTTGAAGACTTAAAAAACTACCCCTGCCTGTCTTTTGACCAGGGGACAAACAGCTCCTTTTACCTGGCAGAAGAGGTGTTTAGTATCTATGAATACAAGCAGATCATAAAGGCAAACGACAGGGCCACCATGCTGAATCTCATGGTGGGATTAAACGGCTATACCCTTTGTTCCGGAATCATCTGCGAGGATTTAAACGGAGATAAATACAGGGCAATTCCTTTGGACACCGAGGATAAAATGAGGATCGGCTACATTAAAAAGAAGAAAATGCCCTTGAGTATTCTTGGCGAAAAGTATATAGAAGAATTGAAAAAATACCAGGAGCGGGTTCTCTGATTCCTAAATATAGTATTCAGGAGTGCCCTGTCCGCTATCCAAAATGTCCTGGAGAGTAATGCCGCTTAAATAATTAAGGATGACTTCGGAAAGTCCCTCCCAGATGGGAAGGGTTAAGCATTCTGCCTTGCGGTTACAGTCATTTGTCTCATTGTCCATGCAGGCAACAGGGTTTAAGCTTCCCTCAGAGCTCAAGAGAATATCTGCAATGGTAATTTGGGAAGGCTGTTTGGACAGCCTGTAGCCGCCCATATGCCCCCGGTAGGTGATGAGCAGGCCGCTGCGGTTTAAGAACGGAACAATCTGCTCTAAATATTTTTTTGAAATGCTCTGTCTCTCGGAAATGTCCTTCAGCGCAATGAAATCCTGATTGTAATGCTGGGCTAAATCGATCATCATCCGGAGAGAGTAGCGGCCGCGGGTTGATATTTTCATAAGTGCACCACCTTAACTGACATAATTATAGATCAATACCTATTTTACCACAGGAGGAGTAGGTATTCAACCGGTGAATGGATTTCTTTTTGATAGGAATAAGCTATAGCAGGCTATTGTTTTTAAGTAATAGCTTTAGAGGGCTTAGGGGTGATATCCTTATGAGGAACATGATAAAATTGAGAAAGCGGTGAATGAATATGGAATACGGAATTTCTACAAGGTGTTTATACGGCAATGGTGAGGAGAATCAGGTGGACCGTTCGGGGGCGGTCAGCTTCCCTATCTATCAGTCAGCCACCTTTGCCCATAAAGGAGTTGGAGAGAGCACAGGCTATGATTACAGTCGTCTGCAAAATCCCACCAGGGAGCAGCTTGAAAAAGTAGTGGCTTCCTTGGAGTACGGCGTGGATGCCCTGGCATTTTCCAGCGGCATGGCAGCCATTACAGCGCTGATGGAGCTGTTTTCCCCTGGGGACCACATCATTACAGACTGTGATTTATACGGAGGAAGCATCCGCCTCTTTGACAATATCAGCAAAAAGAACGGGCTTACCTTCAGTTCTGTGGACTGTTCCCGCCAGGGACATGAGGAATTTGAAAAGCTGATCAGCAAACATACAAAGGCAATCTTTATCGAAACCCCGACCAACCCTATGATGAATGTGATAGACATTGAAAAGCTGGCGGAGATTGCAAAGAAAAACAATTTGCTTCTCATTGTGGACAACACCTTTTTATCCCCTTACTTCCAGAATCCTTTAAAACTGGGGGCAGATGTGGTGGTTCACAGCGGAACAAAATATCTGGGAGGCCACAACGACACCATTGCAGGATTTTTGGTGACTTCTTCTGCGGAAATCGCGGAGAGACTGAGATTTCTTATTAAGACAGTAGGCTCCGGTCTGGCTCCATTTGACAGCTGGCTGATTTTAAGGGGAATTAAAACCCTTGGAATCCGTATGGAACGGGCGGAGAAAAATGCGGGAAAACTGGTGGAGTGGCTTTGTCAGGAAAAGAAGGTCACAAAGGTATTTTACCCGGGAATCCCGTCAAGCAGGGGATATGAAATCTGCAAAAAGCAGGCCAGAGGCTTTGGCTGTATGGTGACATTTGAAGTGGAGACAAAGGAACTGGCCCATAGGATTTTAAAGGATGTGCGGCTGATTCGTTTTGCGGAAAGCCTGGGAGGAGTGGAGACGCTGATCACCTACCCAATCACCCAGACCCATGCCGATGTGCCAAAGGATGTTCTGGCGGCAAACGGAGTGACGGACCGGATCCTGCGGCTTTCCGTGGGAATTGAGGATATAGAAGATCTTATAAAGGAACTGGAGCGTGTGTTTTATGTGTAAAGAAAATCATAATTTTGATGAAATCATTGACCGGAAGAATACGAGCTGTATTAAATATGACTTTGCTGCCCAAAGAGGAAAGCCGGAGAATATTCTTCCCCTGTGGGTGGCTGATATGGACTTTAAGGTATCAGAAAAGGTTTTAGAGGCCATTCATCAGCGGGTGGACCACGGTATATTTGGCTACACCGAGTCGGGTGACCAGTATTTTGAGGCGATTCAGGGCTGGATGGAGAAAAGGCATGGGTGGACTGTAGAAAGAAACTGGCTGGTCAAGACCCCCGGTGTCGTGTTTGCCCTGGCAATGGCGGTGAAGGCTTTTACAGAGCCTGGAGACGCCGTTCTGATTCAGCAGCCGGTATACTATCCTTTCAGTGAGGTCATTAAGGACAATGACCGGGTTATTGTGGACAGCTCTCTGGTTTTGGGCGAGGATGGAAAGTATCACATGGATTTTGAGGATTTTGAAAAGAAGGCAGAGGAACATCATGTAAAGCTGTTCCTGTTATGCAATCCCCACAATCCGGTGGGGAGAGTCTGGAGCAGAGAGGAGCTGGAGCGGCTGGGAGAAATCTGCATACGAAAAGATATTATAATTGTCAGCGATGAGATACATCAGGACTTCGTGCTTCAGGGAAAACATCAGGTATTTGCGGATATAAGCAAGGAACTGAGAGACAGGACTGTTACCTGTACGGCTCCCAGCAAAACCTTTAACCTGGCCGGACTTCAGATTTCCAACATTTTTATTTCCAATCCCAAGCTGAGAGCCAGGTTCCGCAAGCAGATGTCCGCTTCCGGCTACAGCCAGTTAAACACCTTAGGCCTCATTGCCTGCGAGGCTTCATATCAGTATGGGGCGGAATGGCATGATCAGCTTATGGAATATTTAAAAGCCAATCTTTCTTATGTAAGGGAGTACTTAAAGGAAAAGATCAGCAAAGTCAAGCTGACCCCGCCGGAAGGCACCTATTTGATCTGGCTGGATTTTCGGGAACTGGGTCTGACAGAAGAGGAGAGAGAGGACCTGATCGTCAACAAGGCAGGGCTTTGGCTGGACAGCGGTTCCATGTTCGGGCCTGCGGGAGAAGGATTTGAACGAATCAACATCGCCTGCCCCCGGTCCATCCTGGAACTGGCCTTACAGAAGCTGGAACAGGCTGTAAATGCAATATAAAAGATTTTCAGAAATAAAGTATTGACACATTTCGTATGATGTATTAATATAATTATATCATATAAACCTATTAAACATATAGGAAATGAGAGAATGGTCAAACGGGAAAGAGCGGGTGCCATTCGGGCAGCCGCTTTTTGCCATATCATTTCGTATAAAATCAAAAAATATATAAACGGAGGTAAGGAAGATGGGAACGATTAAAGAAAGTGCAATAGAACTGATTGGAGGAACACCGGTACTGAAGTTAAACCGTTACAGTGAGGTGGAAGGAATTGAAGGAGTCACCCTTTTGGCTAAGCTGGAATATTTAAATCCGGCTGGTTCTGTAAAGGACAGAATCTCTCTTGCCATGATTGAGGATGCAGAAGAAAAAGGAGTTTTAAAGCCTGGATCAACCATCATTGAGCCCACTTCCGGAAATACGGGAATCGGCCTGGCTGCTGTAGCTGCAGCCAAGGGCTACCGCACCGTTCTGACTCTTCCCGATACCATGAGTGTGGAGCGGAGAAATTTATTAAAGGCCTACGGTGCAGAGCTGGAGCTGACTGAGGGAGCAAAGGGCATGAGAGGTGCCATTGAAAGGGCGGAAGAGCTGAAGCAGACCATATCTGGTTCTGTGATCCTGGGCCAGTTTGATAACCCGGCCAATCCCAAGGTGCATAAGGAAACCACCGGCCCGGAAATCTGGGAGCAGACCGATGGAAATGTGGATATTTTTGTGTCAGGCGTGGGAACAGGCGGAACCATTACCGGAGTCGGAGAATATTTAAAAGAGAAGAATCCGGGAGTTAAAATCGTAGCAGTGGAGCCGGCAAGCAGCCCGGTGCTCTCAGGAGGAAAGCCAGGACCTCATAAGATTCAGGGAATTGGCGCAGGCTTTGTACCGACTGTGTTAAATACCGGGATTTATGATGAAGTCATCACCGTTGAAAATGAGGACGCTTTTAAAGAAGGAAAGACATTTGCAGTGACAGAGGGAATTTTGGTGGGAATCTCTTCCGGCGCGGCCTTAAGAGCTGCAAAGCTGTTGGCAGAAAGGCCGGAAAACAAGGGAAAAACCATTGTGGTTCTGCTGCCGGATTCCGGTGACAGATACTTGTCAACTCCTTTATTCGGCTAACACGTGCATGCTCATTAAGAGAAAATAAGTAATTTCCCAATACAACTGGTTATAAGGTTTTTTTATAACCAGTTGTATTATATATGTATTACATATATACATGCTGGAATGGTATGATGATAATGTAAAAGAAGTAAAGTTATTTTATCAATATGTTAGCATCTTTATTTAGGAAAGGTTGGACTGCTTATGTCTCATTCTACATTTTATAACCAGATTACAGAAACCTTTCATTGGTTTCATCAAAACCCTGAACTGCCTTTTGAAGAATACGAGACAACTGGCCGGATCCGTGAGTTCTTAGAATATCATCATATCCATATTTTGGACCTGGATTTAAAAACCGGGCTGGCGGCAGAGATTCAAGGAGCAGAAGAAGGCCCGGTCATTGCCCTGCGCTGTGATATTGATGCCCTGCCCGTGGAAGAAGAAACTCAATTGCCATATGCTTCTGCAGCGGCGGGAAAAATGCATGCCTGCGGACACGACTTTCATACTGCAGTGATGCTGTATGTGGCCAAAAAACTGCAGGAACAGCGGGAGCATTTACAGGGAAAGGTGAAAATTCTGTTTCAGCCTGCCGAGGAATCCTCTGTCGGGGCTTTGGAGGTAATAAAAACAGGAGTGCTTGATGATGTGGAGGCGATTTACGGTCTGCATATTGAAATCAATCAGCCGGTAGGGTCTGTGGGAATCACCTCAGGAAGCGTAACTGCTGCTGTAGACCGGTTTATCGTCAGGCTCACCGGAAAAGGCACTCATGCCGCTCACCCTCAGGACGGAATCGATCCGGTTCTTGTAGCCTCCCAAATTGTAACCCTTGCCCAAAGCATTGTCAGCCGTAACCTTGATCCCTTTTCCCAGGGCCTGCTCAGTATCACACGGGTGAGTGCAGGCAATACCTGGAATGTGATCCCGCAGACAGCTGAGCTGGAGGGAACGGTACGCACCATGGGCAGGCATAACCGCAGACTGGTGGAAGAACGCTTTCGTACCCTGGTCCAGCACATTGCCCTGTCCCAGGGCGCAGAGGCAGAAATTGATTGGTTTGCAGATCCTCCTGCCACAGACAATGCCCCATGTTTTGAACCGGTTGCTTCTACTGTTGCAACAGAACTGGGATTAGAAATCACGGTTCCTTCCCCATCTCTGGGAGGCGAAGATTTTGCTTTTTATCAGGAAATGATTCCGGGATTTTTCATTCACATCGGCACGGGGAAATCTTATCCCAACCATCACCCCAAATTCCAGGTGGATACCAATGCCCTGGAACCGGCAGTTGATTATTTTACGGCATTAGCGCAAAAAACACTTATTGCCATAAAAAGCGGGGAATTAATACCAGTGCAGAGGGAGGCATCTGATGATTGAAATTCAAAACGTGAGCAAGCGGTTTGATTCTGCCTCAGGGGAAGTTCTTGCCCTGAGGCAGGTCAGCCTTACAGTGGAAAAGGGCGATATTTTCGGAGTGATCGGATTCAGCGGAGCAGGCAAATCAACTCTGGTACGGTTGGTAAACCTTCTGGAGCGTCCGTCAGAAGGGCGTGTGCTGGTGGACGGAACAGATATCACTACCCTGTCAATGCCAGACTTACGTAAACTCAGAAAAAATATCGGCATGATTTTCCAGCAATTCAATTTGCTTCAGTCCAAATCTGTTTTTCAGAATATAGCGGCACCCCTGATATTGAACAAAGTGCCGAAACAAGACATTGAAAGACGGGTAAAAGAGCTGCTGCAGTTTGTGGAGCTTGAGGATAAGGCAAACACCAATGTATCAAGGCTTTCAGGCGGTCAGAAGCAGCGGGTCGGCATAGCCCGTGCTCTTGCCACAAATCCCAGCATCTTACTTTGTGATGAAGCTACAAGTGCTTTGGACCCAAAGACCACTGATTCTATTTTAGAGCTTTTAAAAAAGATAAACAGAGAGCTGAACGTTACCATTCTCTTGATCACCCATGAAATGAATGTCATTTGCAATGTGTGCACCAAGGTTGCGGTTATGGACAGCGGAAGTGTCCTTGAGCAAGGCACGGTCCTTGAAGTATTTGGCAATCCCCAGCATAAGATCACCAAAAGCTTTGTAAAAACCGTGATCAATGACAGCATACCCCCAAGCCTGGTTCAGAATATTCGGAATAATCAGAATCAAGGCCAGATTTTCCGCCTGCGTTTTCAGGGAGATACGGCTGGAAAACCTTTGCTGTATCGGATCAGTACAGAGTTTCATATGGAAAACAGCATTTTGTTTGCCACTGTTTGTGAGCTTCAGGGAGTTGTATTCAGTATTATGATTGTCCAGGTGTCTGGTACCAAACAGAAGCTGGATGAGATACAGAAATTTATTGAGGATTCCAAGGTTCAGGTTGAAGTCTTAAGTTTGACAAGGGAAGGTGAAGATAAGAATGATTGAGCAATATTTAGACATTACCGGTGAACAACTGGCAGCAGCAGCCGGTCAGACCATATATATGCTGTTCTGGGGTCTGGTATTGGGATCACTTTTAGGAATTCCCCTTGGAATTCTTCTCACCATTACACGCAAAGGCGGCATTCTGCAAAACAAAGTAATCTATGAGCTGATTAATTATACAATCAACATTGTGCGTTCTGTGCCTTATATCATTTTGATGGTGGCAATTATGCCGCTGACAAAAATCATAGTGGGAACCCGCATCGGTACCCAGGCTGCCCTGGTTTCCCTGGTATTTTACATAACGCCTTTTCTTTCCCGCCTGATAGAAAGCTCCCTGCTTGAAGTAGATAAAGGAATCGTCGAGGCAGCAGAGGCTATGGGAGCCACCCCTTTGCAGATAATCTGGTACTTTTTACTGCCGGAAGCAATGGGCTCGTTGATTTTGGCTCTGACCACAGGCACCATCGGGCTTTTGGGTGCAACGGCTATGGCAGGTGCCATTGGCGGAGGCGGAGTGGGAACTCTGGCTTTAACCTATGGCTATCAGCAATTTAATACCCCCTTGATGATTACAACTGTAATTGTGCTGATTGTGTTTGTTCAGTTAATTCAAGGGTTTGGAAATTATTTATCAAAACGTGTCAGAACACGTAAATAAAGGAGAATGTTATTATGAAAAAATTAGGATTAGCTGTGATTACTGCTTTACTTGCCATTGCTGTAATAGGATGTGCACCAAAGAACGAAAGCAAGACCGGTCAGGAGAAGACAACATTAAAATACGGCAAAGCGGCAGGGCCCTATACCGTATTATTTGAAGAGGCAGTAAAGCCCATTCTGGAGAAGCAGGGATATCAATTGGAGGTGGTTGATTTTTCCGATCTTCTGCAAAATGACACTGCTTTGAATGAGGGCGAAATCGACTTTAACGTAGAACAGCACATAGCTTATGCTGAAAATTTCAATAAAAGCCAAAATGGAAACCTTGTCCCCATTTCCCCTATCCCAACAGTTCCCGCCGGATTATTTTCCGCAAAACACACTTCTGTGGAGGCCATCACCGACGGCGCTGTGGTGGCAGTGCCAAATGATGCTTCCAACACGGCACGGGCTTACGCACTTTTGCAAAAGGCCGGCTGGATTAAACTCAATCCCGATGTTGATCTTGGAACAGTGAAACAATCCGATATCATTGAAAACAAGTACAACATTGAATTTGTGGAAATGGACTCTCTGAATATTCCGCCTGCTCTGGATGATTTTGATTTTGCAGTTATTACGGGAAGCATTGTCTATAATGCAGGCATCGACCCATCTACTGCCATTTTACAGGAAGATATTTTAGAGCACCTGGTTTTGCAGGTAGTTGTAAAGGAAGAAAACAAAGATACGAAATGGGCAAAGGACATCGCAGCAGCTTACCATTCTGATGAATTTAAAGAGTATATGAAAAAGAACAACACAGGTCTGTGGTTTGTTCCTGAGGAATTGCAATAAACGCAGAAAAGAAGATCGTGCATAAGACTGTGAATCCGTGTATAATGAGGATAGAAAACTTAAAGTCACTCAATATAAAAAGAGTAGGGGGTCACATGATTCAGAGAAGCAGAATTGTAAACCAATTTAAAAAAATGGTGGAATTTGATTCCGAAACTTACCAGGAGCGGGAAATCGCCGATTATCTGGCAAAAGAACTGGAACAGCTTGGCTTTCAGGTGTGGGAAGACGATGCAGGCTTTCGCCTGAAAGAGAAGATACCTTCCTACGGCGATGCTGTTCCCACGGGAAACTTATATGGATTTTTAAAAGGAAACAAGGATTCTGAGCCTATCTTGCTGTCCGCCCATATGGATACGGTAAAGCCAGGCATTGGGAAGCGGGCTGTTGAGGATGAAAACGGAAGAATCACATCAGAAGGGGATACTATACTGGGAGCTGATGACCTTTCCGGAATTGCCGCTATCCTGGAGGCAGTCAGGGTGATCCGGGAAAATAATCTCCCTCACCCGGATATTGAGGTGTTGTTTCCTGTTGCAGAGGAAAATTACGGAAAAGGCAGCCAGCTTGCCGATTATTCCAGAATCAAGTCAAAACAGGCATATGTGTTTGATTTAAGCGGGGAAATCGGTCTGGCCGCAACAGCAGCCCCCACTTTGCTTTCCTTTGAAATTAAAGTAAAGGGCAGAAATGCCCATGCAGGCTTTTGCCCCCAGCTTGGAATCAATGCTATTGAAATCGCAGCCAAGGCTATTGCGCAATTAAAGCAGGGCTGGGTGGATGAAGAAACCACCGTAAATATTGGAAAGATCAGCGGCGGGAAACAGACCAACATTGTTTCCGATGAGTGTGTTGTATTGGGAGAAATCCGCAGTTTAAAAGACCATAAGGCAATGGAGCAGTGGAGCAAGGTCAGAGCGGCCTTTGAAGAAACGGCTTCCGGCTTTAAGGGCAGCTGTGAAATTCTCTTTGAAAAGCAGATCGAAGCTTATGAAATAGGCGATGAAGAGGAAGTGGTCAGACGGTTTAAGGGGGTATGCGCTTCCTTAGGACTGAAGGGAACTACCCAGTATACCCTGGGAGGAAGTGACAACAATCACTTTGTCCGAAACGGAATCAGAGGAATTGTGGTTTCCTGCGGAATGAATGAAGTCCACACGCCTGATGAATACACCACAGCAGAAGAGCTTGAGCGGTGTGCCCGCCTGGCCCTTGGACTTTTGACTTGGGAATCAAATAAAAAATAAAGAAAAACGTGCTGTAAAATCCGTTATGCCGCTTCCATTTTGGCATTGGATGTTACAGCACGTTTTTGTGAATAAGGAATGCAGAAAGAAGGCTGTATATATTGACAACGACATACTGATATGCTAGTATGTAAACAACAGCATTGAAGGTTTTAATAATGAAATGCCGGCCGGAAACGGCAATATATACAATATAAATTTAAGGAGGTTTCACCAATATGAAGATGACATTTAGATGGTTTGGAGAAAATGATGACAGTGTTTCCTTAAAGCAGATCCGCCAGATTCCTGGCTGTTCAGGTCTGATGGGCGTATTGACCCAGTATGCAGCAGGAGAGGTATGGCCTCTGGAGGTAATCCAGGAATATGTAAAGCAGGTTCATGATGCGGGCCTGGAAGTGGAAGTAATTGAAAGTGTTAATGTTCACGAAGACATTAAGATGGGCGTTCCTTCCCGTGACAAGTATATTGACAATTACATCACCACCATCCGTAATCTGGCACAGTGTGGCGTAAAAGTAATCGTTTATAACTTTATGCCTGTATTTGACTGGCTGAGAACGGACCTGGCTCATGATATTGAAGATGGTTCCAATGTGTTATATTACGATGACGCAGAACTTCAGGGCATGACTCCCTTAAAGCTGGTTGAAAATACCACAAAGAATTCCAAGGGCTTTTCTCTGCCAGGCTGGGAGCCGGAGCGTTTGAAGGAATTGGAAGGTGTTCTGGAAGTTTATAAGAATATTTCCCCGGACCAGTTAAGGGAGAATTATAAATATTTCCTTGAGAAGGTAATACCGGTTTGCGAGGAATTGGGAATCCGTATGGCAGTTCATCCCGATGATCCGGCATGGCCCATTTTTGGACTGCCAAGAATCGCTCATTCTAAGGAGGATTTTGACAAGATCATTAATCTGGTGGACAGCCGTGCCAACGCACTTTGCTTATGTACAGGCTCTCTTGGCTCTAATCCGGCCAACAACACTCCGGAAATTATCCGCCATTTTGGAGAGCTGGACCGCATTGCCTGCGCTCATGTGCGCAATGTGAAGTTCCTGGGAGAGAAGAGGTTCAGGGAAGCTTCCCACCTTTCTTCTGATGGAGATCTGGACATGTTTGAAATCATGAAAGCACTTCATGATACCAAATTTGACGGATATATTCGTCCGGACCATGGCCGTATGATCTGGGGAGAAGAAGCCAGACCAGGTTATGGACTTTATGACAGAGCACTGGGAATCATGTATTTAAATGGAATCTGGGAGTCTTTGGAAAAGATGAATAAGTAATTTTGGAAATATTGGGATGCCGTCTGATAGCGAATCGTGGTTATCAGGCAGCATCCTGTTTTTATTCGTTTGGATCTTGGCATTTTTTCTTTTCAAATACCAGTTTATATGTTATTATAAAAATATATTTTTCAGATCATTTTTCTAAGCATTTTAATTTATTTTCTATAAAATCATTTTTAAAATCCCATATCACGTTATATCCATTTCTCAAAGCAATCACTGCTGTATTCCCTTCTTGCAACAGAGTGTATGGAATGCTATAATTTCCATATAACAGATTATTGTTGAATTTTGAAATACAGGTTCTATGATCTCCATAGGTGATGCTCTGCGGAAAGCATAAAAGGCAGGACATCTTAAAGGGACTTCCTGTTGTTTATGATAAATATGATAACAGAAGTACAAAAGGAGGTTTTGCCTGTGGAGGAAAGTCTTGGAAGGGCCATGCGCATATCAGGCTTAAATGCCCAATATGACAGACATGCCAAAAGTTTGCTGTCTCAAAAAATTGTTTTAGCCCATATTCTTGTAAATGCAGTTTCTGAATTTTCCGGCCTGGAGCCGGAACACGTCATACCCCTTATTGAAGGGGACCCGGAAGTATCAATTGTTCCCGTTAATCCGGGAGAAACGAATAATCCGGAGGAAGCAAAAAACGGAGCGGAGAGAGTGTGTGCACCAGTTATTGAAGGATGCAGTACAGAAAGCGGGATTCCTTATGAAGGCAGGATTACCTATGATGTCCGTTTCTTTGTACGGGTTCCGGGAAAAGATGAAAAGGTCAAAATTATTGTGGATCTGGAAGCCCAGAAGAACTTTTATCCGGGTTATGATCTTGTTACAAGGGGAGTTTTTTATACTTCTAGGATGATTTCTGCTCAATTGGATACGGAATTTGTAATTCCCAATTATAATGATATTAAGAAGGTATATTCTATCTGGATATGCATGAATTCTCCGGAAAAGGCCAGAAATACTATTACGGAGTTTTGTATGGAGAAAAGGAATATTGTGGGGACTTCCGGTGATCTGGGCAGATATGATTTACTTAGTGTTATTATGGTAGGCTTGCCGGAAAAGCTGGCAGAGGAAAGGCAGGAGTTAAAGCTGCACAGGCTTTTGGGAACGTTATTTTCAGACCGGCTGCCTGTTGACAGGAAAAAGGAAATTTTGTCCCAGGAATTTGGGATTTCCATGACGCCGGATTGGGAAAGGAGTGTTAATATTATGTGTAATTTGAGTGAGGCTATTGAGGAGAGGGGAATAGAAAAGGGAATGGAAGCAGGAGTGAGGGCTTTAATTGAAACTTGTATGGAATTTAATGCTTCCAGAGAGGATACCCTGCTTCGAATTGTACAAAAGTTTTCAATGACAAAGGAAAACGCAGAGAGGTATTTGAATCAGTATTGGAATAAAGGATAAGATCAAACGGCAGCCTTCCCTTTGGATAGGCTGCCGAAATTATATTCACTTATTCCTGTTTCCCCGCGACCTCCTGAGACTTAAATTGGCCGGTTCTGTTCCTGGCTTCTTCTGCATCGGATTACCTAAATGGAACCACCATACCTGTAAACGGAGGATATCTCGTAAAATAGACCTGAAAACAGGATCATAAAAGAAAGTACGGCAGCCCCAAATCCATGGGACTGCCTTTTTTCATATATCTGGAATGTAAAACTCCAGTAAATTTATTAGGTTGAGCCAGCGGAGAAGTCATTCAGGGCAACTCCGCCGACTTAGTGGAAACATATGTATAGCAGCGCTCTGACCGCCTAGTGGGTTTCTCTATGTTTATGATATGATTATACCGGAGAAATATGAAGGAATTTTGACCAGGTTCTAAAGAAAATATGAAATCAATGAAGAAAAAATGACAAAAATTGGAATTGTAACCGCACAAATATTGCGGATACTATCCTAATAACAGTAAATTATCAATAAGAGAAACAGGGATTGATTATTCACATAAAGTATGGTATCTCTATATTTAGTTAGTTAAACCTAACTAAAGCGAATAATCAATAATCAGCCATAGAATATAAATCATAAAAAGCAAACCAGGATGGAGGTAAAGATATGTCACTTGAAAGGAAATTGATTGAATATTGCTCACCCACATTGGCTTCGCTGAAAACAGCAAATCTGTTCAACCATTCCTTTTCGTCAGAAGAAGAGCTGGAAAAACAGCTTTCAGAGCTGAACAGCCTGCTGGGGAAAAAGGGGATTTTTCTTCAGGTTCTTTTTAAAAAGGCAGATAAGGCGCTTATCTATGTTTTCCGTAAGTCACGCCTGCAGGCAGAGCTAAACCGGCCGGCGGTAAGGCGCTTTCTCAGTAAATACGGATATGAGCATATGGATGTGGACTATGGACTGGACCGGCTCAAAGAGAGACTGGGAGAAGACGGAGCATTTCCCCACGAGATTGGCATATTTCTGGGATATCCTCTGGGCGATGTGGTGGGCTTCATTCAGAATGCGGGAAAGAACTGCAAATGCCTGGGTTGTTGGAAGGTATACTGCAATGAGTGTGAGGCGAGAAAAACCTTTGCCAGATACCAAAAATGCAGGACAATTTATTCGCGGCTCTGGAATGACGGAAGAAGTGTCATACAGCTTACGGTGGCAGCATAAAAGAAAAAACCTGATTTCAATGAAGAAATCAGGTTTTTATTTTTATGACCTATCCGGGAATCGAACCCGGGTTTCCGCCGTGAGAGGGCGGCGTCTTGACCGCTTGACCAATAGGCCTTTCTTTGTCATCGCTGACAACTTCATTATAATATCACAGGAATAGACATTTGTCTACTTCTTTTTTCATAAAATAAAAAATAATCTGCAGTCATAATTGTCAAAAACAGAGGTCTTATGATATACTTCTCCATATGCGGAAGGGAGACAGTAAAATGGAGTTGAAAAAACGGGAAATCCAATATGATTATTTAAGGACCCTGGCAGCTTTTGCAATTATCATGGTTCATGCCATTCCCTCAGAAACCTTAAATTCCAGGCAATGGCTGTTTTCTGCTGCCCTCATGCCGGTGCTTCTGGCCTTTGTGGGCATTTTTTTCATGCTCAGCGGTATGTTCTTTTTAAAAACAGGAACGGAGAATATCCTTTTATTTTATAAAAAACGGTTTCAGTCCATTGTCATTCCCTTTGTATGCTACAACGGAATTTATTACTGGTATTACAATATATATCTGAGCCAGGAAAAAACCGGAGCTTTTGAGCATTTATCCTTGTTTGCAAAGGAGCTTGCAACAGGAACCATACCCATGGCTTCCCATATGTGGTTTATGTACGTGATCATATCCTTGTATCTTTGCACACCTTTTCTGTCCCGCATGGTAAATGCCATGAACCATAAGGAATTAAAGCTGTTTCTGGCTCTGATGATCATTGTCCAGGGACTTTGCATCTACCTGCCCTCTTTAGGGCTGGATGTGGGAGGGAGCTTTCAGTATGTCATATTCAAAGGCTGGCTTCTTTATTTTATGCTGGGCTATGGCTGGAAGCGGCTTTATGCCGGGAAGGCCTGGCTGCCATTTGCCATACTGGGGCTTGCAGGCTTTGGAGTGACCATGTTCCAGAAAATTGTTACGCCTTATTTCACACCGGGAATTCATGATATTGCTCCTTCCATGATGGCAATGGCCCTGTCCATCTTTGTTTTTTTTGAAACCTTTGGAAATGTCAAAATCCCAGTCCTTGCCCGGTTTGCAGGCTTTGTCAGCCGTTACAGCTATTCCATTTACCTGATTCATTATCTGGTTCTGGGACAGCTTGCCAGGGGACTGGTGGAAAAGACTGTTATCCGTCATTATTATGTGCCTAAAATTCTTTTTGAGGCAATTGTTACGTTTTTAATTTCTCTGGCAACAGCCTGGATTCTTGACAGCACTGTCATAAGGGTCTTAAAGTGGGCGGCCGGGGGATTTTTTAGAAGGAAAGACAGGGAAAGGAGGAACTGATATGGCAGGAAAGAGTAGTTGTGAAGATTGTATTTACTATAATTATAATGAAGAATATGAATACTGCGAATGCGAGATTAACTTAGATGAAGATGAGCTGATGGGATTTTTAAGCAATTCCCATTACATCTGCCCTCATTTCCGCTTTGGAAATGAATATTCTGTAGTCAAAAAGCAGATGTATGGATAAACTCCCCTCATTACCCCATAAAAAGGGAGGAGCCGATGTCCCTCCAGAGAACACCGGCAATTATGAAAAAAATTTTTTATCTCAAAATATGTTGGCAACATCTTTTCTCGATGGTTTAAGTATAACCCCTAAATATGAAGAGAATTTGACCAGCCTGTAACAATATTATGACCAGAGTGTGAACATGGAAAGAGCAGGGTTATATGATATCAGTCGCTGAAGTGGTAGCTGTCCAAAAGCTGTTTCTTCATGTGCCACAGCTCATTGGATAAATCCACGTGAACCTCATGAGGGTTTACAAGGCGGCGGGACTCATCCCAGAGAGTATTTAACTCTTTCTGACAGTAATCCCGGATATCCATAACAGCGGGAGAGGAATAAACACAGTCACCGCCCTTAAATACAGGAACCAGAAGATCCCTCATGGTGTAGGAATTAGGCGCCAGATGGGTCTTTTTCCATGTCTCAATGGGGTCAAAGAGAAGGAGAGAATTGCTTTCCCGGAAAACCTCTCCTTCCAGACAGATTAAGTCAGCGATAATCTTTCCGGTTTCCCGGTTGTAAATCCGCTTGATGGCCTTATTGCCCGGATTTGTGATCTTTTCCGCATTTTCAGAAAGCTTGATTTTAGGAACGAACTGACCTGTCTTTCTATCCATAATTGCAGCCAGCTTGTAAACACCGCCAAAGGAAGGGCAGTCCTTGGAGGTAATCAAGTTGGTACCCACTCCCCAGGAGTTAATGGTCGCTCCCTGTATCTTTAAGCTGTTGATCAGGGTTTCGTCAAGGTCGTTGGAAGCTGAGATGACGGCATCTGTAAATCCTGCCTCATCAAGCATCTTTTTGGCTTTTTTAGAAAGGTAAGCCAAGTCTCCGCTGTCTAAGCGGATGCCGTAAAATGTGAGAGGAATGCCGGCTTCCCTCATTTCCTTAAATACTTTAATGGCATTGGGAACACCGGATTTTAAGGTATCGTAAGTGTCCACCAGGAGAATGCAGGCGGTGGGATAAAGCTTTGCATATCTGCGGAAAGCGGTCAGCTCGTCGGGGAAGCTCATGATCCAGCTATGGGCATGGGTTCCTTTTATGGGAACGTCGAACATTTTTCCTGCAAGCACGTTGGAGGTGCCGATGCATCCCGCAATCATGGCGGCTCTTGCGCCGTAGATTCCCGCATCAGGCCCCTGAGCCCGGCGAAGGCCGAATTCCATGACTCCGTCTCCGTCTGCCGCATAGATGACCCTGGCAGCTTTTGTGGCGATCAGACTCTGGTGGTTGATGATATTTAACAGAGCGGTTTCAATTAACTGGGCTTCCATAACAGGAGCAATAACCTTGACGATAGGCTCACGGGGAAACACTACCGTTCCTTCCGGAATCGACCAGATGTCGCCGGAAAATTTAAAGTGGAGCAGATATTCCAGAAAATCTTCTTCAAACAAGCCGGTTGATCTTAAATAGTCTACATCTTCCTGTTCAAAACGAAGTTCCTTGATGTATTCAATGACCTGCTCTAAGCCGGCGCAGATCGCATACCCGTTTCCGCCCGGATTGCTGCGGTAAAAGGCATCAAATATTACGGTCTCGTTGGCATCTTTTTCTTTGAAGTATCCCTGCATCATGGTTAATTCATAGAGGTCCGTTAATAAAGTTAAATTGCGCTGGCTCATAAATTTTCTCCTTTGCAAATCTTTTTTGCACATTATACCATAATTTTACAAAAAAACAATGTAATCGATAAAAATTTAACAATCAATCAAAGTGCAAAAGAAACAAATAAGTTTTGTAAAAAGATTAAATAAACAAAATTAATATAAACAATTTGAAAATTAATAAATAACTTAAATATTTTTCAAATAAAGTCTTGCAAAATACACATAAATAGTATATAATAAAGCCATAAACAAAAGGTAATACAAAAGAAAATAAATCAACCCCATATTCCATATTGCTCCGGAAGATGGAAGAGAAGAGGAGGCGATTCCACCGAAGACATAAGTACAGCCTGATTTGTAAAAACAAAGCTCAGGCAATAGGAAAAACCGTATTACCCAGCTTCAATTCATACCAGGTGATGAATAAATGTGAAAGCATGGATGAAACCAGGAAAGGATCTGACAATCTTATATCTGTCTATGATTTGTTATAACTGCAGAGAATATTCATTGTATCAGTCATTTCATAAGGAATTTGATTTGTACAAAATTTGATTTTCACTGAAAGTTTCATAACACATATAAATAATGAAAAGTGATACAGAGGAAAAGGTTTAAAGATGATGGTTTGAGCGAGGGGAAACGGCAGAAAAGTTCATATGGAGCATTCAAAGGAAACCGAAATAAAAACCAGAAGAGAGAGGTATATAAGGACCAATGGATGAAAACGTGTAGAACGGGTATCGAATTTCATGAATATGAATCGGTACCCGTTCTTTTTATGCGGAAAAACGCTCTGTGGATATACTTGTGGATAAATATAAAAATAGCCTTGACATTTCTTTTTCCAATCCCTATAATTATAAGATATATAGGTGTTATCATCCTCATAAGTAAGAAAAACTTTGATGGAGACAGTAGTGCCAGGGGAAAATCCAAAGAGAGCCGGGGATGGTGGAAGCCTGGCGAGAGTAGCCTGGATACGAATATCACTCCGGAGTTTCCGGCTGAAGACAGTAGGCCAGGACGTATTTTCTGCGTTAAGGGAAAGCATATGTCAGTATGCGGTAATGGGTGGTGCAGCGAAGATAGAATTCAACCTTCGTCCTGATTACAGGATGGGGGTTTTTTTGATAAGAAGAAACGGAGGTCGCAAAAGATGTATAAGAAAGTCCCTGGAGACTTGAACTTTGTAGCGAGAGAAAAAGAAATTGAAAAGTTTTGGGAGGACCATGACATTTTCAGAAAGAGCATGGAAGAGCGTAAGGAGAAGGAAACATATACGTTTTATGACGGTCCGCCAACTGCCAACGGAAAGCCCCATATCGGCCATGTGCTGACCCGTGTTATTAAGGACATGATTCCCAGATACCGCACCATGAAGGGATACAACGTTCCCCGTAAGGCAGGCTGGGATACTCACGGACTTCCGGTAGAACTGGAAGTGGAGAAGATGCTGGGCCTTGACGGCAAGGAGCAGATTGAGGAATACGGCCTGGAGCCTTTTATTAAATATTGCAAGGAAAGCGTTTGGAAATACAAAGGCATGTGGGAGGATTTTTCAAAGACCGTAGGCTTTTGGGCCGACATGGATGATCCTTACGTGACTTATGAAAATAATTTTATTGAATCCGAATGGTGGGCATTGAAGCAGATTTGGGAAAAGGGTCTGTTATATAAGGGCTTTAAGATCGTTCCCTACTGTCCGCGGTGCGGAACCCCCTTATCCAGCCATGAGGTAGCTCAGGGCTATAAAGATGTAAAAGAACGTTCCGCCATTGTCCGGTTTAAGGTAAAAGACGAGGATGCCTACATCCTGGCATGGACGACAACTCCGTGGACCCTGCCTTCCAATGTGGGATTGTGTGTAAATCCTGATGAAACGTATGTAAAGGTAAAAAACGGAGAATATACCTATTATATGGCAGAAGCTCTTTGCGAAAAGGTTCTGGGAGAAGATTACACTGTTTTAGAGAGATATACAGGAAAAGATCTGGAATACAAGGAATACGAGCCCCTGTTCGACTTTGTGAACCCGGATAAAAAGGCATTTTTCGTAACCTGCGACCATTATGTTACCTTAAGCGATGGTACAGGCGTTGTTCACATTGCTCCGGCTTTTGGTGAAGATGACTCCAAGGTGGGAAGAAAATACGATCTTCCTTTCGTGCAGTTAGTAAATGCAGCCGGTGAAATGACCAGTGAGACCAAGTGGGCAGGCACTTTCTGCAAGGAGGCTGATCCTGAGATTTTGAAGGATTTAAAGGAGAGAGGTCTTTTACTCTCAGCTCCTGTGTTTGAGCATAGCTATCCCCATTGCTGGAGATGTGATACTCCCCTTATCTACTATGCGAGAGAATCCTGGTTCATCAAGATGACTGCCGTCAAAGAGGATTTAATCCGCAATAACAACACCATCAACTGGATTCCGGAAAGCATTGGCAAGGGCCGCTTCGGCGACTGGCTGGAAAATGTTCAGGATTGGGGAATCAGCAGAAACCGTTACTGGGGAACTCCTCTCAATGTGTGGGAATGTGAGTGCGGACATCAGCACTCCATTGGAAGCATTGAAGAATTAAAGAAGATGTCTCCTGACTGCCCTGAAGAAATCGAGCTTCACCGCCCATATATTGACGCAGTGACCATTACCTGTGAAACATGCGGCAAGCAGATGAAGAGAGTTCCGGAGGTTATTGACTGCTGGTTTGATTCCGGAGCCATGCCATTTGCACAGCACCATTATCCATTTGAAAACAAAGAACTGTTTGAACAGCAGTTCCCGGCAAACTTTATTTCAGAGGCCGTGGACCAGACAAGAGGTTGGTTTTATTCCCTTCTTGCCATTTCCACTTTGATTTTTAACAAGGCTCCTTATAAAAATGTCATCGTTCTGGGACATGTCCAGGATGAGAACGGACAGAAGATGAGCAAATCCAAGGGAAATGCCGTTGATCCCTTTGAGGCCCTGGAAACCTACGGAGCAGATGCCATCCGCTGGTATTTTTATGTAAACAGCGCGCCATGGCTGCCGAACCGCTTCCATGGAAAGGCCGTTATGGAAGGCCAGCGCAAATTTATGGGTACCTTATGGAATACCTATGCATTCTTTGTGCTTTACGGGAATATTGATAATTTTGACCCTACAAAATATACGTTGGAATACGAAAAACTGCCTGTTATGGATAAATGGCTGTTATCCAGGCTCAACACTCTGGTAGAGGAAGTAGATTCCTGCCTGGACGGATACCAGATTCCCGAGGCAGCCAGAGCTCTCCAGTCCTTTGTGGACGATATGAGTAACTGGTATGTGCGCAGAAGCCGGGAACGTTTCTGGGCAAAGGGAATGGAGCAGGATAAGATCAACGCTTACATGACCCTGTACACAGCTCTTGTGACAGTCAGCAAACTGGCTGCTCCCCTGATTCCATTTATGAGCGAGCAGATCTATCAGAATCTGGTTTGCAGTGTGGATCAGAGTGCACCCCAAAGCGTTCATTTATGTGACTATCCGGTTGCAGATAAAGGCTGCATCGACAAGAAGCTGGAAGAAAACATGGATGAGGTTTTAAAAATCGTTGTCATGGGCCGTGCCGCCAGAAATACAGCTAACATCAAAAACCGCCAGCCAATCGGCCGGATGTTTGTAAAGGCACCCCATACCCTGCCGGTGTTCTATCAGGAGATCATCGAAGAGGAGCTGAATGTAAAAGAAGTCCTCTTTACCGATGATGTGAGGGATTTCACTTCCTACAGCTTTAAGCCTCAGTTAAAGACAGTGGGGCCCAAATACGGAAAACAGCTTGGCAATATCAAAAAAGCTCTTGGGGAAATCGACGGAAACCAGGCTATGGATACCTTAAATGAAACAGGCGCCCTTACCTTTGAATTTGACGGTACCCAGGTGGTGCTTACAAAAGACGACCTTCTCATTGACACCGCTCAGACGGAAGGCTATGTATCTGAGGGGGATAATTTTGTTACCGTTGTGCTGGATACCAATTTGACACCGGAGCTGATCACAGAAGGCTTTGTCCGTGAATTGATCAGCAAGATACAGACCATGCGTAAGGAAGCCGGTTTTGAGGTGATGGATCACATCCTGGTATACAGTGAAGGAAATGAAGCAATTGCCAATATCCTGCAGGCTCACCAGGAAGAAATAAAGGGAGAAGTTCTTGCAGAGGACATCGTCCTTGGCAGAACCGCCGGATATGTAAAGGAATGGAATATTAATGGGGAAGATGTAACATTAGGTGTGGAGAAGTCTTAGTAAACATTTAGGAGGAAATGCAGTATGAAAATGGGATTTGATAAGGAATCGTTTAAAAAGAGCGTTATTCTCAACGTGAAGAATATTTACCGTAAAACAGTGGAAGAAGCTACCATGGAGCAGATGTACCAGGCCGTTGCTTATGCGGTAAAGGATGTGATCATTGACGAATGGATTGCCACCCACAAGGAATACGAGAAACAGGATGTAAAAACCCTGTATTACCTGTCCATGGAATTTCTCATGGGCCGTGCTCTCGGTAACAACATCATCAGCTTTATGGCAAAGGATGAGGTAAAGGAAGTTCTTGGCGAACTGGGCTTTGACTTAAATGCTATTGAAGACCAGGAGCCGGACCCGGCTCTTGGAAACGGCGGTCTGGGACGTCTGGCAGCCTGCTTTTTGGATTCCTTATCCACTCTCGGATATCCTGCTTACGGCTGCGGCATCCGCTACCGCTATGGTATGTTCAAACAGAAAATCAGGGATGGCTTCCAGAATGAAGTTCCCGATAACTGGCTGAAAAATGGCTACCCCTTTGAAATCCGCCGTGCGGAATATGCCACAGAAGTAAAATTCGGCGGCTTCGTCAAAACCGTATGGGAAAACGGAAAAGAGCGGTTTGTCCAGGAAAATTACCAGTCCGTTCGTGCGGTTCCTTATGATATGCCCATCGTAGGCTACGGCAACAATGTGGTCAACACCCTGCGCATCTGGGATGCAGAAGCCATCAACACCTTCAGCCTGGATTCCTTTGACCGGGGTGACTATCAGAAGGCTGTGGAGCAGGAAAACTTGGCAAAGACCATCGTAGAGGTTCTTTACCCAAATGATAACCATTACGCAGGAAAAGAGCTGCGCTTAAAACAGCAGTACTTCTTCATTTCTGCCAGCGTTCAAAGAGCGGTTATGAAGTACATGGAAAAACATGACGACATACATAAGTTCTATGAGAAGACCGTCTTCCAGTTGAATGACACTCATCCAACGGTAGCGGTTCCGGAGCTTATGAGAATCCTTTTAGACGACTTTAATTTAAGCTGGGATGAGGCATGGGAGATTACCACCAAAACCTGCGCTTACACCAATCACACCATCATGTCCGAAGCATTGGAAAAATGGCCTATTGAGCTGTTCTCCAGACTTCTTCCCAGAATTTACCAGATCGTAGAGGAAATCAACCGCCGCTTCCAGCAGAAGATTTCCCAGATGTATCCGGGAGATCAGAATAAGCTGAGCAAGATGTCCATTGTTTACAACGGCCAGGTCCGCATGGCAAATCTGGCTATTGTGGGCGGATTTTCTGTAAACGGTGTTGCAAGGCTTCATACGGAAATTTTAAAGAATCAGGAATTAAAGGACTTTTACCAGATGATGCCGGAGAAATTCAACAATAAGACCAACGGTATCACTCAGAGACGGTTCCTGCTTCACGGCAATCCCCTTCTGGCTGACTGGGTCACTGCCAAAATCGGCGATGACTGGATTACAGACCTTTCCCACATCCGCCGGCTGGAGGTTTATGCAGACGATCCTAAATGCCAGCAGCAATTCATGGACATCAAGTACCAGAACAAGGTGCGTCTGGCGAAATATATCAAAGAGCACAACGGCATTGAGATAGATCCCAGATCCATATTCGATGTTCAGGTGAAGCGCCTTCACGAATACAAGCGCCAGCTGATGAACATCCTTCATGTGATGCATTTATACAACCAGTTGAAGGATAACCCCAACCTGGATATGGTTCCCAGAACATTTATCTTCGGCGCCAAAGCGGCGGCAGGCTATAAGAGGGCGAAACTGACCATCAAGCTGATCAATGCGGTGGCTGAAGTGGTCAATAATGACAGAAGCATCAGCGGCAAGCTGAAGGTAGTGTTCATTGAGGATTACAAGGTATCCAACGCAGAAATTATTTTTGCGGCAGCCGACGTCAGCGAGCAGATATCCACAGCCAGCAAGGAGGCTTCCGGAACCGGAAACATGAAATTTATGTTAAACGGTGCCCTGACCATTGGAACCATGGATGGTGCCAATGTGGAAATCGTGGAGGAAGTGGGAGCAGAGAACGCCTTTATCTTCGGTCTTTCTTCCGACGAGGTAATCCGCTACGAAACCCAGGGCGGATATGTGCCGATGGAAATTTTCAACAACGACTACGAAGTCCGCAGAGTTCTGATGCAGCTCATCAACGGCTACTATTCTCCTCAGGACCCGGAACTGTTCCGTGATATTTACAATTCCCTGTTAAATACCCAGAGCAGCGACAGGGCGGATATGTACTTTATTTTAAAGGATCTTCCTTCTTATGCGGCTGCACAGAAGCGGATTGATAAGGCATACCGTGATGAAGCATGGTGGGCAAAGGCAGCCATGTTAAATGTGGCTAAGAGCGGAAAGTTCACCTCTGACCGCACCATTGAAGAGTATGTAAGGGATATCTGGCATCTGGAAAAAGTAAAGGTAGAGCTGGATTAGAAGTTATTTTACCATCTTAAAACTGTATAAAACGCTCCGGAGTGATTCCGGGGCGTTTTTTTGCATATATTGAAATACCTGCAAACATGCCCTTGTATTTTAAGTTTGTATTTTGGGTGATGGGCAGGAATGTAAAGCAGTGAGGTGGAAAAAATAGTGAAAAAAATAATTATGGCCTGTATCTTGAGCCTGTTACTTCCATATATAGTGACTCTTGCCTGGACCGGAAAGATCGAGGAGCAGAAAAAAGCTCCCGTCATCACCAGCGGAAAGAAAATCCTTTTAGACCGGAAAGGCGGACAGTCCTACATGGATGCAGAGGAATATCTGCCGGGAGTGGTGGCGAGGCAGATGCCGGCTGATTACGGGAAAGAGGCGCTGAGAGCCCAGGCCATCATTGCCAGAACATACCTTTATAAAAAGATGGACGGACAGACAGAAATAAAGGAGTCAGAACTGCATATGGAGTATCTGGAGGAGAGTGAGATGAAAAAGCAGTGGGGAAGCGAGTCATTTGTGACCAGCTATCAGGCAGTGGAGGAAGCAGTCCGATCCACGGCAAAGACCGTTATGATGTATGACGGAAAGCTGGCAGACCCGTTGTTTCACAGGGCCAGTACAGGAAGGACCAGGGCAGGAGATGAAAACCACCCATATCTGCAGCCTGTTGACAGCGGCCGGGATGTGGAGGCAGAAGGTTTTCTGACCGTAGCTGTTTTTACCAGAGAGGAATTTGCTGAAAAAATCAACCGGATATCAGGAGAGGTTCCAATAAAGGCGGATCAGGTCCCGGAAAGCATTCAGATCATTTCCAGAGACGAAGGCGGATACGTGGAGCAAATCCAGATCGGAACCAGGACTTTTACCGGAGAAGAGGTCCAGTATGCATTAGGTCTATCTTCACCTTCCTACGGATTCGAGGAATACGAGGGAAATATCAGGGCAGTGACTCAGGGAATCGGCCATGGATATGGCATGAGCCAGTATGGAGCCAGGTGCAGGGCAGAGGAAGGCTGGACGGCAGAAAAAATTCTCCCTTATTTTTATAAAAATATTGTTTTAATCAATGAATAACTCTTTCACTCCTGGTAAGAATATTATCGAGGTGATAAACGTGAAAGATAAAGTAAGTCAATTGTTCAAGGATAAAGTATTCCTTGTCCTGTTGGTTCTAGGCCTGCTGACTATAGTAGCTGCGGCAGGTGTCATTACCGTACAAAGAGGAAACGGGGCCGGAGAAAGTCCATATCTGCAAGTGCCTGATCAAAGCGGCATGATTGTGGAAGAGACGGCACCCGAGAAAACACAGGGAGCTATTGCAGGAAATTCCAACGCAGCAAAGAATTTGGAAGAGGAAATGCAGGTGGCAGATTCTCCTAAAGCCACTGCAAAGCAGGAAGACCAGACCCAGGCCGTAAAGGCCGGAACCGGCAAAAATGCCGCCCAGTCCCTGACACTGAATTTCAGTGATGCGTCCAGGATGGTCTGGCCAGTACGGGGAAATGTGATTTTAGACTACAATATGGAGTCCACTATTTACTTCCCAACCCTGGATCAGTACAAATGCAATCCGGGAATTGTCATTCAGCAGGACGTCAGCACTCCTGTTGTGGCCCCTGCCAATGCAAAGGTAGAGAAAATCAGTTCTAATGAAGAAATCGGAGACTATGTTGTCTTAAACATGGGAAACGAGTACAAAGCCATCTGCGGCCAGTTAAAGGAACTGCAGGTAGTGGAAAATGAGTATATCAGAGAAGGACAGGTGCTGGGCTACGTTAATGAGCCTACCAAGTATTATTCCGTGGAAGGCGCCAATGTATTCTTTGAACTGACCCACAAGGACAAAGCCATTGATCCTCTGGATTACATGGAGTAAAGAAAACTGAAACTCTTGAAAAATGTTATAAAAAAATAATAATTTGTTCATAAGCGATTAAGACTCATCTGCTATACTTAACCCAATAACCAACGGGGAGTGCAGCTATGAACATACTGTTTTTTTTAACACCTAAGAGTGAAGTGGCTTATATTTATGAAGATGAAACCCTGCGCCAGGCGCTGGAGAAAATGGAGTACCACAAGTATGCCGCAGTGCCTGTCATCAGCAAGCGGGGAAAATATGTAGGTACTATTACAGAAGGGGACATGCTCTGGGGAATCAAGAACAAGTTCAGCTTAAGCTTAAAAGAAGCGGAGCGGGTGACCATAAAGGCCATTGACAGAAGGTCGGATAACCATCCCGTGTATGCGGATTCCAAGATGGAAGACTTAATCGGCAAGGCCTTGAACCAGAACTTTGTACCAGTAGTGGATGACCAGAAAAATTTTATCGGAATCATCACCCGGAAGGATATTATTCGTTATTTCTATGAAAAATCCCGGGAAGTAGACCGGTAGATCAAAAAATGCGCTTTGAAACGGCTTTTTCGCCGGTCAGAGCGCATTTTTTATGCTTTTTGCCCGCTTTGCCGGGTTTCTCCTTTTTGGCTCAGAGAATAAAAGACAGGGTTCTGAGGCATAATTTCCTTTATGAAGATCAAGCAATGGAGACAGAAGGAAGGCTTTGAGTAAAATACGAGGTGACAAACTATAAATAGT
>DGRE01000033.1 GCA_002389905.1 Hungatella sp. UBA4396
TTAGTGCCATGCCTGGCACACACAGAGAAGAGGCATTGGCCGGTGATTTGGTCCAATGCCTCTTTGTTGGTTTTTCTTAGATTTCTCTTTCAACAAACTTCGCTGTTCCTGCATCAATTCCTGACACGACTTTTTCAAGGTGTCTTATATTGCTTTCACTGTAAAAAGGGTCTGCAGAAACCTCAAAAGGTATGCGCCTCTCTCTGGCAACCGTTTTCGCAAAAATAGTGAAAGCCGTGGTCATGCTCAATCCCATATCAGCACAGACCTGCTCCATATTCTTTTTCAACTTTTGATAAATTTCAAATATATATATTTCAAAAAATATAACACCAAAGGAATTAAATAAAATACCGTATAGGAATAATTCAGTACAATCTTATATAACAGGTTAATGTTAGATGTATAAAAAGATTCATTGAAACAGTTCAGCATTTTTTCAAAATATATGATTCCTGAATATTGTACAAAAATAAAGGTTCCTCCCAATGCAAGATACTTTGAAAAAGTAATCTTTTTTCTGAATAAAGAAATTCCACCAGCAAAGATAACTCCATATATCGTAAGCGGATAAAGAGCACCTATATATGTGTTTATCAACATCAATTGATCCATAATCTTTTTAGCTTTATCTGCCTTCTCCGAGTAGCTTATATCTTCCGGGAAAACAGCCCGGGTTATTATGGTTACTCTATTTTCCTGTACCCCCTGGATAACATCTCTAAAAATATAAAGATTGATACTTCGTATAAATGGGAGCAATAACAGCAGGAATAAAACCATGATATCAACCTTGGTCAAACCATTTTTTGTTTTTTCATTCTTACTTTTTATTACACAATACAACAGGAAAATCAAATACAGGATAGAAAATGCATAACTGTCCATAATATCGTGAAACACCACATTATTTAAAATAATATGATAATATTTCAATAGCAGCTCAAATTGATACACTCCTGCAAATTGCAGCAATATAAAAATTCCAGAAAATAGCCACACCTTTTCCAGAGTATAATCCTTTTTTATCAGCTTATAAATCCCATAGATAACAGCAGCAATAAGCATAATGTAAAAAAGATATTCCAGCCCTATAACCGCCCTATTCAATAAATCTGACTTTGCAGTATCATTTAACGATACCAATTTACCAGATATTACTGACACAATAAAAAACGGGACAAGGAACAGCCACTCTTTTTTTCTTATATAATCCCTTTCATAATTCATAAGCAACCTCTCTGTTAAAATACAATATATTATGACAATGGTTTCTAAAAAATACGTTCCTGAACTAATCGTACTGCTTCTAGATACCATTGTCAATTAAATCCCCCTATTCCACTAGACCGCTCCCCCCATTATTATAAAAAAATAAGCGCAAGAGTTTAAGCATCAAAAAAACACTTAAATCCCTTACACTTATGTGATACTAAAAACCGCATCCTTATTTCAACAAATGAATAAACAACCCGCTTCTCAGCTTCGGCTCAAACCAGGTAGATTTAGGAGGCATCAAAAGCCCTGCATCAGCCACATTCAACAGCTCTTCAATAGAAGTCGGATACATGGAAAATGCCGCTTCCATATCCTCCTTGCACCTCTTCTCCAATTCCCCAAGCCCTCTGATCCCGCCGATAAAGTCAACCCGCTTATCTGTTCTGGGGTCCTGGATTCCAAGAATGGGGCCTAAAATATGATCCTGAAGAATGGACACATCAAGACTCTTCACCGGGTCTTCTGAATAGAGAAAATCTCTCGCCTTTAAGCAGTACCAGATTCCTCCAATATACATTCCAAAGCTTCCCTTTTCCTCAGGAGAATAAGCCTCTTCCCCCACCTTGGAAACTTCAAAGGATTCCTCTATTTTCCCAAGAAATTCTTCCGGACTAAGTCCGTTTAAATCCTTTACAACCCGGTTATAAGGCAGAATCATCAACTGGTCATCAGGAAACAGAACCGAAAGAAAATAATTAAACGGCTCTTCTCCCGTATATCCCGGATTCTTTTCCCGTCTTTTAAGCCCCACCTTGACAGCAGAAGCCGCCCTATGGTGCCCGTCCGCTATATAGGTAGCAGGAATACTCTGAAATGCCTCTTCAACAGCCTGAATCATGTCCGCGCCATCAATCCGCCAAACCTTATGGCTGATCCCGTCATCTGAAACAAAATCATAGAGAGGAGCTTCTGACGTTTTCACTTTCACAATCTCATTGACAGCCTCATTGGAACGGTATGCCAGGAAAATAGGACCTGTCTGGGCATTTGTGGTATCCACATGGCGTATCCGGTCCACTTCCTTTTCTTCCCTGGTATTCTCATGCTTCTTAATCACACCAGCCACATAATCATCAATGGAGGAGCAGGCTGCAATTCCGGTCTGGCTTCGTCCGTCCATAATCAACTCGTAAATATAATAAGCTTCCCTGCCGTCTTCCTGAAAGGTTCCGTCCGCCATCCAGCTTTTTAACATTTCCCCGGCCTTTTCATAGACCCTGTCATCGTAAATATCTACATCCTCAGAAAACTGTGTCTCCGGCCTGTCAATATTTAAAAATGATTTCGGATTTGCCGCTGTAATCTGGCAGGCTTCCCTGCGATTGTATACATCGTAAGGAAGAGCCGCCACCAGATGAGCATACTGCTCATCCGGGCGGACGCATTTAAATGGTTTAACGATAGCCATACTTTCTCCTTTATCTGATCACCCGCACACGGAGCGCGCCCTTGATGTCTTTTAATTTCTGTATGCATTCCGCATCTGCCGGACTTTCCAGGTCAAGCAAGGTATAAGCGTATTTTTCACGGCTCTTGTTGGTCATGTCGGAAATGTTCACATTCCCTGCTGCCAGAGTGCCTGTAATCTGTCCGATCATGTTTGGAATGTTTAAATGAAGCACAGCAATACGGCTGGCCGCCTTGCATTCTCCCATGTCGCAGGAAGGGAAGTTTACAGAGTTGCGGATATTTCCGTTGTCTATGTAATCCATGATTTCCTTTACAGCCATCCTTGCGCAGTTGTCCTCAGACTCTTCCGTAGAAGCACCTAAATGGGGGATAACAATAGCTCCCTCCATATGTACGGACTTTGGATTTGGGAAATCTGTCACATACTTTTTCACCTTGCCGGATTTTAAAGCCTCCGCCATATCGTCCTCATTGACCAGAATGTCCCTGGAGAAGTTTAAAATCACCACCCCATCCTTCATGGTATTAATGGCTTCTTTCTTGATCATTCCCTTTGTAGAGTCAATCAGCGGAACATGAAGGGTAATATAATCACATTCCTGGTAAATGGTGTCAACAGAAGTGATATGCTTTACATTTCTGGAAAGGCACCAGGCAGAATTTACGGAAATAAAGGGATCATATCCATAGACCTCCATGCCCAGATAAGAGCAGGCATTGGCAACCTCCGCGCCAATAGCTCCAAGGCCGATCACGCCCAGCTTCTTTCCTCTGATCTCACTGCCTGCAAATGCCTTCTTCTCTTTTTCTGCATCTTTAGCGATGTTTTCATCGTCCCGGTTTTCCTGGCACCACTGAACCCCTCCAATAATATCTCTGGAAGCCAGCATAAGCCCTGCAAGGACCAGCTCCTTTACGCCGTTGGCATTGGCGCCCGGTGTGTTAAATACCACAATTCCCTTCTCTGCACATCCATCTAAGGGAATGTTATTAACTCCTGCTCCGGCTCTTGCAACCGCAAGAAGACCCTCAGGCAGCTCCATATCATGCATGGAAGCGCTTCGTACCAGCACTCCATCCGCTTCCTTCATATTATCTGTTAACGTATACTCTTCTGTCAGCAATGCGGTTCCACAATCAGCAATCGCATTAAGGCAATGAATTTTTTTCATGATTCCAATCCTTTCCTGCACACCTGTCTGCATGTACGTTCAGCCATGCAGAAGTATTTGCATGGCTGAACCATTGATTTATTTTGTATTATTTGCTTCAAATTCCTTCATAAATGCCACCAGAGCTTCCACACCTTCCATAGGCATGGCGTTGTAAATACTGGCTCTCATACCGCCTACGCTTCTGTGGCCTTTTAAGTTTTCAAAGCCTGCTGCCTTGGCCTCTTTTACAAACAAAGCATCCAGCTCATCATTTCCTGTTACAAAAGGAACATTCATAAGAGAACGGTCCTCCTTTACCACTGTGCCGGAAAACATCTGGCTCTGGTCCAGGAAATCGTAGAGAAGGGCTGCTTTCTTTTCATTATATTCCTTCATGGCAGAAAGTCCGCCCCGCTTCTTCAGCCATTTAAACACTTTACCGCACACATAGATACCGTAAGCCGGAGGCGTATTATAAAGGGACTCCGCCTCATCATGAATCTTATAGCGAAGCATGGTAGGCGTTCCGGGAAGTACGTCTTCTGTAATGAGATCCTCACGGATAATGGCGATGACGACTCCTGCAGGGCCTACATTTTTCTGTGCTCCAGCAAAGATCAGGCCGTACATGGAAACATCAACAGGTTCCGATAAAAAACAGGAGGAGAGATCTGCCACCAGGGTTTTTCCCTTTGTATTAGGCAGATTTTTAAACTTTGTGCCGTATATAGTATTATTTTCGCAAATATAGACATAATCCGCATCATCTGAAATGGCCAGATCTGAAACATCAGGAATATAGCTGAAGGTCTTATCAGCGCTGGAAGCCACAGCATTGGCTGTTCCGTAAAGCTTTGCTTCCTGATACGCCTTCTTCGCCCACTGTCCTGTAATGATGTAATCTCCCACCCGGTTCTTAAATAAGTTCATGGGAACCATGGCAAACTGCTGGGAGGCTCCGCCCTGCAAAAACAGCACCTTATAATTGTCCGGAATCTCCAAAAGCTCCCGAAGATCTGCTTCCGCCTCCTTGATGATAGTCTCATAAACCTTGGATCTGTGACTCATCTCCATAACGGACATGCCGCAGCCCTTATAATCCATCATCTCTTCGGCGGCTTCTCTTAATACTTCTTCCGGGAGCACGGCCGGACCTGCGGAAAAATTGTACACTCTGCTCATATCTCTTCCTCCTCTTATCAGGGGGCTTCCCTGAATTACTAGCGTTTTATCTTTAAATCATCTGCGTCAAAAGCATCTGCAATGGGGGCTCCCGGTGAAACCATAGGGAATACCTTGTCATCACAGTGAATCTGGCAGTCAATCACAACAGGGGCATTGAGGGCAATGGCCTCTTTCAGAACAGACTCAAATTCTTCTTTTCTGGTTACACGGTAGGCGGTGGCTCCCATTCCTTCTGCTATCTTTACAAAATCCACCTTATCATTAAGCAGTGTATGTGAATAACGTTTTCCATAGAACAGGGTCTGCCACTGGCGAACCATACCCAGTACGTGATTGTTGACAACCACCTGGACAATGGGAATGTCATAGCGGACTGCTGTGGCAATCTCATTCATGTTCATGCGGAAACAGCCGTCGCCTGCCACATTGATAACCAGCTTATCAGGACATCCCATCTTGGCCCCAAGGGAAGCTCCAAGGCCGTAGCCCATGGTTCCCAGGCCGCCGGAGGTGATAAAGCTTCTGGGCTTATTGTACTTGTAATACTGGGCCGCCCACATCTGATGCTGGCCTACCTCCGTGGTTATGATGGCATCTCCCCCTGTCACCTCATAAATCTTTTCGATGATATAGGGTCCGCTTAAAATGCTCTTGTCATAGCGCAATGGATGCATCTGGCTCCTGCGGTCAATGTGTGCCAGCCACTCGTCGTGGTTTATTGGGTCTAAACGGGCATTTAACTTCTTTAAAATCACCTTTACGTCACCGGAGACGCTGGCATGGGCCTTTACATTTTTGCTGATTTCAGCAGGATCTACGTCAAACTGGAGAATCTTGGCTTTTCTGGCGAACTTGGAAGCATTTCCCGTCACCCTGTCACTGAATCTGGCTCCGGCCACGATCAGAAGATCGCATTCCGTGATTCCCAGGTTCGAGGTCTTGGTTCCGTGCATTCCTACCATTCCGGTATACAGCTCGTCATTTCCGTCCATGGCACCCTTTCCCATGAGGCTGTCTGCCACCGGAGCCTGAATTCTGTGGGCAAAGGCTCGAAGCTCCTCTGCCGCATCAGAGGCAATGACACCGCCGCCTGCAAAAATGTAAGGCTTTTCTGCCTTGCGGATCATCTGAAGAGCGGTTTCCAAATCCTCTTCTGTGATGGTGTCCACCTGACGCTCAATAGGTGCCGGAGCCTTGTATTCATAATCATGGGTATTGCCTGTTACATCTTTGGTAATGTCCACCAGCACCGGGCCAGGTCTTCCGGTCTGCGCGATCTTAAATGCCCGGCGAATGGTATCCGCCAGCTTTGTTATATCCTTAACAATAAAGCTGTATTTCGTAATAGGCATGGTCACACCGGCAATGTCGATTTCCTGGAAGCTGTCACGCCCAAGCAGACTGACTCCCACATTGCAGGTAATGGCTACCACTGGAATGGAGTCCATAAAGGCAGTTGCAATTCCTGTTACCAGGTTGGTGGCTCCTGGGCCTGAGGTTGCCAGACAGACACCGACTTTTCCTGTTGCCCTTGCATATCCGTCAGCCGCATGGGATGCACCCTGCTCATGGGATGTGAGAATGTGATTGATCTCATCCTGGTGCTTATAAAGGGCATCGTATATATTGAGGATAGTGCCGCCCGGATATCCAAAAACAGTGTCTACGCCCTGTTCCTTCAGGCATTCAATTACAATTTCTGCTCCTGATAATGTTTTCATAAATCTGCTTTCCCCTTTCTTTATATCTCCAGAATGGCTCCCTTGCTTGCCGGAGCCGCCATGGCCGCATAACGGGCCAGATATCCAGAGGTTACCTGTGGCTTTCTGGGCTTCCATTCAGCCTTTCTTGCCGCCATTTCTTCATCCGATACCTTTATGTCTAACCGGCAGTTGTCTATATCAATGGAAATAATATCCCCTTCTTCTACCAGGGCAATCGGGCCTCCTACTGCTGCTTCCGGGCAGACATGGCCGATGGAAGCACCTCTGGAAGCGCCGCTGAAGCGTCCGTCTGTAATGAGGGCAACTGTGGAGCCAAGTCCCATACCTGCAATAGCTGAAGTGGGATTTAACATCTCTCTCATGCCAGGGCCGCCCTTGGGGCCTTCATAGCGGATAACCACCACGTCGCCTGCCACGATCTTTCCGCCCTTGATTGCGTCAATGGCATCCTCTTCACAGTCAAACACCCTTGCCGGTCCTTCATGCTTTAACATCTCAGGATCTACGGCAGAACGTTTCACCACAGAGCAGTCCGGAGCTAGATTTCCCGTTAACACCGCGATACCGCCGGTGCTGCTATAGGGATCTTCTACAGGGCGGATGACAGAGTGATCCTTGTTCACATGGCCCTTTATATTTTCTCCTACGGTCTTTCCTGTCACTGTCATGCAGTCCAGCTCTAAAAGTCCCAGCTTGCTGATCTCATTCATAACAGCGTAAATACCGCCGGCTTCGTTTAAATCTTCCATATAAGTATGACCTGCCGGAGCTAAGTGGCAGAGGTTTGGAGTCTTGGAGCTGATCTCATTGGCGATTTCCAGGTTTAAGTCCACACCTGCCTCATGGGCAATAGCCGGAAGGTGAAGCATGCTGTTGGTGCTGCAGCCCAAAGCCATATCCATGGTCAGGGCGTTGCGGAATGCCTTTTCGGTCATAATGTCACGGGGACAGATATTCTTTTTCAGCATATCCATAACTGCCATTCCCGCATGCTTTGCCAGCTTTAAACGCTCGGAGTAAACAGCCGGTATGGTTCCGTTGCCGCGAAGGCCCATTCCTAATACCTCGGTTAAACAGTTCATGCTGTTGGCCGTATACATACCGGAGCAGGAGCCGCAGGTAGGACATGCTTTCTCTTCGTATTCCCTTACGTCTTCTTCTGTCATGGTTTCAGCCGCATAAGCGCCTACTGCCTCAAATACACTGGATAAGCTGGTTTTTTGCCCTTTCACACGGCCTGCCATCATGGGGCCGCCGCTGACGAATACGGTTGGTACATTGACACGGGCTGCCGCCATCAAAAGTCCCGGAACATTCTTATCACAGTTTGGCACCATGACCAATGCGTCAAAGGCATGGGCCCTTGCCAGACATTCTGTGGAGTCCGCAACCAGATCTCTGGTCACCAGAGAATACTTCATTCCGATGTGTCCCATGGCAATTCCGTCACAGACTGCAATGGCCGGAACCATGACCGGTGTACCGCCTGCCATGGCAACTCCCATTTTGACGGCATTGACTATTTTATCCAGGTTGGTATGGCCTGGTACGATCTCATTATAAGAGCTGACAATTCCGATCAGAGGTCTTTCCATCTCTTCCTCAGTCATTCCCAGCGCATTAAATAAGGAACGGTGAGGTGCCTGCTGCATTCCTTTTTTTACTGAATCACTCTTCATATGCTGTACTCTCCTTTTCTTTTTTATGAAATTTTCCCTGCAATCAAATCTCCCATCTCAGTGGTAGAGACCTGCTTGCAGCCCTGAGACATTATGTCTCCGGTCCGGCAGCCTTCTGATAACACCTTTTCTACTGCCGCTTCTACTGCATCTGCTTCTTTATCCAAGTCAAAGGAGTAGCGCAGCATCATAGCTGCTGAAAGGATGGTGGCTATGGGGTTTGCAATGTTCTTTCCTGCAATGTCAGGTGCAGAGCCGTGACTTGGCTCATACATTCCGAATTTGCTTTCATTCATGCTGGCCGAAGACAGCATTCCGATGGAACCGGTGATCATGCTGGCCTCGTCGGATAAAATGTCTCCGAACATGTTTTCCGTCAGGATTACATCAAACTGGCCTGGATTCATAACAAGCTGCATGGCACAGTTGTCAACCAGCATGTGGGTTAAGGTAACCTCAGGATAATCCTTTGCCACCTCTTCCACCACATTTCTCCAAAGCCTGGAGGAATCCAGTACATTTGCCTTATCCACGCTGATTACCTGCTTCCTGCGCTTCATGGCAATATCGAAAGCCTTAATGGCGATTCTTCTGATTTCATTTTCATTATAAGTGAGGGTGTCAACGGCAGTTCTGACGCCGTCTATTTCCTTGGTATACCGGTCTCCAAAGTAAAGACCGCCTGTCAGCTCTCTCATAATGACCATGTCAAAGCCGTCTCCGATGATCTCTTTCTTTAAGGGGCAGGCTTCAGACAATTCTTTATAAAGATAAGCAGGACGGATATTTGCAAATAAATTAAGGCCCTTGCGGATTGCCAAAAGCCCCGCTTCAGGTCTTAAATGAGGGGCCACATCGTACCATTTGGAATTTCCCACATCTCCGCCTACTGCTCCAAGGAGAACAGAGTCACTGTTTTTTGCGGTTTCCAGGGCTTCCTCTGTTAAGGGAACGCCATGGGCATCAATGGAAACACCGCCCATTAAAACCTCTGTATACAAAAACTCATGACCGAATATAGTTCCCACCTTATCAAGGATCTTTTTCGCCTCTCCAATGATTTCAGGTCCAATCCCATCACCGGGGATAACTGCAATGCTGTAATTCATCTTTCATTCTCCCTCTATATGAGTTACAGTCCAGTTATGTAAAAGCTTTGAAAGCATAACCTGACTGTAGCTATGATATGTTACTGTGTTAAAGTATTTGTTCTCATTATATAGATTATGAGAAGCCTTTTTAGCTTCTCATAAAAGACACTCCCTTTAATGTCATCCCTCCGATTATGAAAACTTGTTTTCATAATAGAACATTTATCGGGATTTTTCAACTAAAATCATATAAATTTGATGGAAAACAGTATATAAGATTGGAATTGAAACTATAAGCTCCGGTTATGAAAGAACTTCCGGCAATCACTTTAATGCCAGTTTATTGACTTTATAATAGAACATATACTGCTGGAGAATCCCTGCATACCCCTGGTACTTCTTAAGAGGAAAGCCCTGGGGATAATGTTGTTCCAATATCTGTTTTACGTGGGTATCCACCGGAAAAGCACCGATGTGATGAAGCCCGAACAGACAGATACAGTCCGCCACCTTCTTTCCTATGCCGTATTGTTCTGTCAGCATGGAATGGGCCTTTTCATAGTCCTGCTTCTTTAAATCGTGAAGCCACATATCTCCAGGCTCTCCGCTGCATTTTTCAGCTATAGACCATATGTATTTATCCCTGTATCCAAGGCCCAGACCCGAAAGACCGGAAGTTCCTGCTGCTGCAATGGTCTCAGGCTGGGGAAAGGTGTAATAGCTCCTTTCCTCCTCTTTCCAGGTTCCGCCGGCAGAAGCCGCCAGACCGGTTCCTGTCCTTTGAACTCCGAACCTGCAGCACAGGGCCTCAACACTTCCCGTGATCCGGGTAATGTTGTTGTTTTGTGAAATCAAAAAGGTCACAATCATTTCCCAAAGGTCCTGATTCAAAATCCGCACGCCCCAGCCCAGCTTAACAGCCTCTCTAAGGTAAGCATCCTCCGACTCCACATTCTTTTTATATCCGCTGTAATCCGTCTGCAGGTCAAAGTAACCGGACCATATTTCCCGGAACTCTTCTTCCCCGCAGGAAAAGAGAAAGCAGTCCTCTTCTATCACCGCCTCCACATAATTCCCGGCTGCGGCAATGGACCAGACGCCATGATTGTCCTCTCTCCTTCTGATCCGGAAGCATTGGCCTGATCTGGCAATCTGTTCTAAATCCATATCCTTTATTGAAATCCGGTACATGACAACGATCTCTCCATTCTATCAGCCATTACAAAACTGGCTGGCTTTCGTTTAAACAAGATAACACTTCTCTAAGCTTCTTTACATCTCCGTCTGCAAAACAGTATCCATCCATTCCGCAATCCCTGGCTCCCTCAATATTCATAGGAAGGTCATCGATAAAAAAGCATTCCTCCGGCTTTAAACCGAACCGGTTAAAGAGATGGGCGTACATTTCCTTCTGAGGCTTTATGTACTTCACCTCTGCGGAAAATAAGGTTCCGTCAAAGTGGCTGATTCCGGGAATCATATGGCTGCATTCCAAAAGCCGCAGGGAGGCATTGGAGCACAAATAAATCCCATATCCCTTTTCCTTAAGCTCTGCCACCAGCTCCTCCATTCCCTCAATGGGCCATAGATTGTATTCGTGCCAGTGCTTCATGCATAAAGCTGCCATTTCCTTTGCGTGATCTGTTTCCAGACGGGCCTGCATTTTCTTAAGGGCAGTCTCTTCCGGCATCAGGCCCATATCCAGAAAAATCCACTCCGGCGAATCAAACACTGCGGCAGACACTGCCTTTCTCTCCGCCTCATCCTCAATAAAATGATGGCACACCTTATTCCCTTCATAATTTACCAATACTTTTCCCATGTCAAATACTATATTTTTAATCATTTCATCTCTCCTGTAATAGTTGATTTTTTTTCTTAAACCAAAAATAATAAGGAACCTCTGCAAGGAGCATACAGATCCAGCCAATGAAGCTGGCAACGGCCACTCCCTTTATTCCCATAACCGGAACCAGGAAGTAAACAAAGACTACCCGGACTGATATCTGGATCAATGTGGAGATCAGCGTAATGGACATGTTCCCCATTCCCCTGAAAAAGCCTTGTATTCCATTGGTAAACGCAGGAACCAGATAGAAAAATGCCATAAGGCTTAGATATTCTACCCCTGCTGCCACCATGCCCTTGTCTCCCTCCGAGACAAATAACCTCATGGCAGGCTCTTTTATAAGAAGAACCAAACCGCAGATCAGAACCCAGTAACAGACTTCAAGAGCCAGTCCGGTCCGAAATCCCTTTTTCACCCGTTTTCCGTCTCCTGCTCCCCGGTTCTGAGCCACAAAGGTCATCATTCCGGCCCCAATGCTTTGCTCCGGGATAAGCGCAAAGTCTTCCACCCGGTTTACTGCATGAAAGGCTGCAATGGTACTGACACCCAAAGGATTGATAAAGCCCTGAATCAAAAGCTTTCCAATGGGCTGGCAGGACTGCTGCAAGGCTGTAATGGAACCGTGCCGTAAGGTCAGGCCCAAGAGCCCCCGGTCCATATGAAATTCGCCTCTGGCAAGCTGAAGAAAGGGGACCTTCCTATATATGTATCCTACACACAGGATTACAGAGAACGCCGCCGAAATATTGGTAGCAAGTGCCGCTCCAAAAACGCCCATATGAAGCTGGGATACGAAGATCACATCCAAGATTCCATTGAGCACCGAAGCTGCTGCCAAAAAACGGACCGGGGTTTTGGAATCTCCCACACTCCTTAAAGCGGAAGATACTGCATTGTAAAAAAAAGTAAAGGGCACTCCTAAAAATATAACCCGAAGATACAGGGTTCCCTCTTTCATGACCTCCTCAGGAGCACGAAGAAGCTTCAGTATATTAGGAGAAAAAATTGCCCCTAAAGCTGCAATAATCAGGGAAAACCAGACTCCAAACATCAGAACTGTTGCTGCCTCCCGTTTCACCTTATCGTAATCCCCTGCTCCAAAGAATTCACTCATCAGCACTGAGGCACCGATGCAGATTCCCGAAATTCCCAGAATTACAATGGTCATCACCGGGCCGGACGTACCCACTGCTGCCAAAGCCTGTTCTCCGGCAAAACGTCCCACCACAATTGAATCTACAGCATTATAAGTAAGCTGAAATAAGTTTCCCAAAATCAGTGGAATGGAAAATCCGATCAGGTGGGATGAAATATTTCCTTTTGTCATATCCTTCATCATTTAAACCAACCCTTCCGGCGGATCAATAGCTTCTCAGCTTATCGCTTCCGTCATCCTTTGTATTTTCCAGCCGTTTTACCACTACATAATAACCAGCTTTATCGCTGATTTTTACATAAACTCTGTCTCCTGCTTTGCGGCCCATAATGGCCCTTCCCAAAGGAGAATCCGGGGTGATCAGTCCCTTCATGGAATTTCCCCGGACCGTGGTAACCAGTTTGTAGGTTTCTGTCTCGTCATCCTCTTCAAAATATAAGTCAACCGTATTGTAAAGGCCAATTTCATCCTCCTTAGAGTCATCGGATACGATCTGGGCCGTACGGATCATCTTCTCCAGATACCGGATTCTGCTTTCGTTCTGGTTCTTGTCCTTTTTGGCAGCATGGTATTCAAAGTTCTCGCTTAAGTCCCCGTGGGCCCTGGCCTCCTTGACAGCCTCCAGGGCTTCCTTGCGGACCACCAGTTTTCTATGATCGATTTCTTCCTGTATTTTCTTGATGTCGTTTTCTGTCAATTTGTCAAACACGCTTTAAGCCAGCCTTTCCTTTTTCTTATATTGTCCTGCTGAAAAAATCTGTTTCCTCTAACAGGCTTTCAATGGTGTCCATTCCAAGGCGATGCAGCAGCTCAATGACATATGGATTTTCAGCAGGATGCTGATAAGTTGCCTTCTCTCCGTATTCATTGACCAGCTCGGTTCCCAACTCCATTCCTAAGATGGACCTGGGGCCTCCTACGCAGCCGCCTACACAGCCCATTCCTTCATAAAAATTGGCTTCAATATTTCCAGCCATAATATCCTGAATCATCTTCCTGCACGCAGGCACTCCATCGGCATGCTTGGTGCGGATCTTTGTTTTCTTGTTGGGATTGATGGCCCTTACGGTATATTCCACTGCTTCGCTGACCCCGCCTTTTCTGGCGTAAATTCTTCCCGCTTTGGAGGAGTGGTCTTTCTCGCTCTCTTCCATTACAGCAGGATCAATTCCCAGGGCATCAAAGATGTTCTTTGTTTCCTGGAAGGTGAGTACAAAGTCAACATCTCCTGCCAAATCCTTTTCTCTGGCCTCTGCTTTTTTTGCAAGGCATGGACCTATGAATATGGTCATGGCATCGGGGTGGAGTGCTTTTACTACTCTTGCACAGGCAATCATGGGAGAGACTGAGCCAGGAACGTGGGGGAGGAGTTGATTGTAAACCTTGCGGATCATGCCGATCCACATGGGGCAGCAGCAGCTTGTAAGCTGGAAATCATTGATGTCGTTAATGTTTTTGTCAAATTCTAGGGCCTCTTTTAGTGTGAGGATGTCCGCAAATAAGGCAACCTCCAGCATTCCATCGAATCCTACCTCTTTTAATGCATTTCTCAGCTTGCCGGGTGTGACTTCACTGGAGAACTGGCCTAGAAATGCAGGGGCAATCATGGCGTAAACCAGGCTTTTGGAACTTCTGATGGCTTTTAGTGCCGGAATGATGTCGGTGGTGGCGGTTAGTTTTTCACTGGCGCAGCCCTCGATGCAGTTTTCGCAGCCCAGGCAGAGTTCAGGGTATACCTCTACTCCATCGGGTCCCATGGTTAAGGCTCCGAAAGGACAGCGGTTTAAGCATTCTTCGCCTTCAGATTCGGAACAATTGCATGTTCCGGTGCGGAATACGATGGGGTGTTTCTTGGGGTTTAAAAGGCAGTCTAAGTGGTTGGAGTCGTAGGAGTGTTCGTCTTCCGGCGCCAGATCTGGCTTGTTGTCCAGTGCTGCTTTGACTGTGCTTTCGTATAGTTCTTTAAAGGTTTGCATAAATACCTCCTGCGTATAGGCTTTGATCTTGGTGTGGTGTTTTTAAATAGGTATTTATCAGATCGTATAATTACCATTATAATACCTTTTCTTACTTCTTGCTATACCGAAAAATGGAATTTAAATCTTCCTCATTAACTTATATAGAAAAGGTTCTGCAAAAATAGCCTTATTTGCTGTTTTTGCAAAACCCCTTATTTAAATAGCCTTGATAGCCTTCTGTTACTGATTTTACTATATTCTGCATTACTTTGTCAGCTTATATAAGGCCAATGTATTAAGACTTACGCCTTCCCGCTCCGCTTCTATTGCAAGCCTTTGATGCAGGGACTTAGGCAGCCTTAAGTTAAATCTGCCGCTATAGTCTCCTGTGCTCTCGGGCATCGGAATCGGTAGGCCATTTTCTAATTTCACTTCTAAATACCCTTCCATAGCTTCATTAAGGCTTTCATATAATTCTTCCAATGTATCGCCTGTACTTTGGCAGCCATCCAACTCCAGGATTCTACCGTAGAAATAATGGCCGCTTTCATCACTTATTTCCTGTACTAATCTCGTATATGGGAGTTTCATATAATCCTTAGCTTCCATTGCCTGCGCTCCTTTCCTGCCTGATATATTATATCCAGATCAGGGGAATTACTCTCCTATCCGGTTTAGTATATCCATTACATATACCTTCTTTAACGGGTTTTCCTGCTTTATTGTTGTCAGGTCACCAGTTTCTTTGTTTAAGTACTGCTTGTGGCTTCCTTTTTGTCTCACTGCTTCATACCCATAAGCATTAAGTACCTTTTCAGCTTCTTCCGGCCGTATGCCGTTTGGCTGCCGTTTCATCTTATCTATTATTTTTTGTACGCTTGGCACTTATTTCGGCCCGCTCAAAACTACAGTACTATATTTGGTACTGATTGTCAATGTTCTGGTCTTTGGCAGTTTCCGTTATCTGCGAATGCAAGAAATAACCTCGATTCCGCTTCGCTCCATCTCGGTCATTTCTTGCATTCCAATGAACAAAAATGCATATAAAAAAGCCCCTTTGAATGCAAGCATTCAGGGACTTTTCCATATGCATTTTTGTTCGCAGATAACTGCTTATCGTTTTGAAAACTGCGGAGCGCGACGAGCTGACTTTAAGCCGTATTTCTTTCTCTCTTTTGCTCTTGGGTCTCTTGTTAAATAACCGGCTTTCTTAAGAACTGGACGATAGTCCGCATCTGCCTGAAGCAGAGCTCTTGAAATACCGTGTCTGATTGCACCGGCCTGTCCGGTGAATCCACCGCCGTGAACATTTACTAAAATGTCAAACTTATCAACATTTTCTGTAGCAACCAACGGCTGACGAACAACAACCTTTAATGTTTCAAGACCTAAATACTGGTCAATGTCTCTCTTATTGATGGTGATTTTGCCTGTACCCGGCACTAAATATACTCTGGCGATAGATTTTTTTCTTCTGCCTGTTCCGTAAAATTTTGCATTAGCCATGATAACTTCCTCCTTTCAGCACCTCTGATTAAAATTTGATTTCTAAAACTTCTGGCTTCTGAGCAGCATTCACATGCTCTGGGCCTGCATATACGTGAAGTTTTGTAATCATGCTTCTTCCTAAAGGTCCCTTTGGAAGCATACCCTTAACTGCTAATTCCATTACTCTCTCAGGTTTTTTAGCCAGCATCTCTCTCAATGTGGTTTCCTTCATACCGCCCACATAATCAGAGTGGTGATAGTAAATCTTCTGGTCAAGCTTCTTGCCGGTTACAGCAATCTTGTCTGCGTTAACAACGATCACATAATCGCCGCAATCCATATGCGGGGTATAGATCGGTTTATTTTTTCCTCTTAATACTTTAGCTACTTCTGAAGCCAAACGTCCTAATGTATGTCCTGCAGCGTCAACTACGTACCATTTTCTTTCAATCGTTGCTGGACTAGCCATAAAAGTCTTCATGGGATAACCTCCTGTAAATTCTGGTTTTATTCATCATAACTGGATTTAAGTTATATTCAAAATATTCACTCCGGGGCATTGGCTTGAACATTTTTGCCTAACGTCACAGTTATACATTATATTACACTCAGCCGGCTGTGTCAACCTCTTTTCCTTCAAAAAATGAAGGTTTTCAACTCTATTTTTGTGTCACATACCAGCCCTGCTCCTCATCAGAAGGATGAAAGACATAAAACCCATAAGATTTTCCGGAAATGATTCTTTCTGCATTATCCTCATCCTTTACATAAACAGTTTCGGCCCCATTGCGCACCGCCTGATGGACTACCCGGATCAGAAGCCGCTCAAAATCTTCCTCCCTGCACCGGTGAATCGTAAGACGGGCTTTTCCTTTTGAAACAATCTCCTCCTGGGAAAGAGTGTAGCTCCATTCCTTGTTTTCTCCCCTGATTTCCTGTTCCAGTTCTTTTTCGTATTCCAGGCTCATCAAAGTAAGGCCTTTGGCGGCGGCCTTTGGCCCAGCTTCATTCCGGTCCCTGGCATCGAGGATTTTTTCCACGTGCTCGGGAGGATAAACACCCATTCCCACTTTCATCAAGGTTCCTGCGATGATCCGCACCATGTTATATAAAAATCCGCTTCCCTTGATTCGGAGGGTGATTAAATCCCCTGACTTTTCCACGTCCAGGCTGTAAATGGTCCTCACCGTTTCCTCTGCCTGTCCCCTTGCGGTGCAGAAGCTTTTAAAATCATGCTCTCCCACCAGGTAAGCGGCTCCTTTTTTCATCAGTTCCACATCCAGGGGAAAATAACAAAAATAGCTGTATAATCTCATGGTGGGAACTTCGATTTTCCGGTTCATTATCCTGTATTCATAAGTTTTTACACAATTTTGTTTTCTGGGATGATAGTCAGAACTTACCTCTTCGGATTGCAGAACCCGGATATCCTCCGGCAGCCTCTGGTTTAAGGCAAAGCAGATTTTATCCGCCGGCATCCGGTTTTCTGTATCAAAGACGGCCACATTTCCCTCAGAGTGAACTCCTGAATCCGTTCTGCTGGCTCCGATGACTGCCACCGGCTCCTTCAGCAAATCGGTCAGGGCCTTATTCAAAACCTCTTCAATGGTGACTCCGTTCTTCTGAAGCTGCCAGCCGCAGTAATTGGTGCCGTCATAGGCCACAATCATCTTAACCCGTTTCATATACTCTCCTTTTTATAGCCTTCTCAGGCTTTTATCCGAAGAATTGCAATAATTGCCAAATAGACCAGACAGAGTGCGTAAACCGCCCCATCCCGCTTTTCATACCGAAGGGGCTTCATCTTAGTCCTGCCTTCCCCGCCCCGGTAGCATCTGGCTTCCATAGCCATTGCCAGATCCGTGGCACGGCGGAATGCGGAAATAAACAGAGGAACCAGAAGGGGAATCATGTTCTTTGCCTTCTGAATTAAATTTCCTGTTTCAAAATCAGCTCCCCTGGCCATCTGAGCCTTCATGATCTTATCCGTTTCCTCTACCAGAATGGGGATAAAACGAAGGGCAATGGACATCATCATAGACAGCTCATGAACGGGAACCTTGATTTTCTTTAAAAATCCAAGGCTTTTTTCCAGTCCGTCAGTCAACTGGTTGGGAGTGGTGGTAAGAGTCATAATGGAAGAGCCTACCACCAGATAGATCAGCCGGATTCCCATAAAGGCTGCTGTCCGGATTCCTTCTTTCGTTATTTTCAAAAATCCTAACTGGAATACGGCTTCTCCCGGAGTCAGAAACAGGTTAAAGCTGACGCTGAGTAAAAGCAGAAACACGATGGCCTTTAATCCCTGCACCATAAACCGGAAGGGAACAAGGCTCAGCCGGATAGCCCCGGCCAGGAACATGGTGGCTGCCAGATAGGCCCATACGTTGTCCGCAATAAAAAGGGATATGATGTAAATCATAGTCCCAAACAGCTTTGTCCGGGGGTCCAGCCTGTGAAGGATTGAATCCACCGGATAATATTGTCCTAAAGTAATATCTTTCAGCATAATATCTCCGATCCTGTTTTTAAGAAGGCCTGTCCTGCCCTAAGGCAAGGTTAGCGGCCATCTCTCAGAAGCCTTAGTATCCCATCTCTGGCTTCTTCTATGGTAGTAATGTTGTCATCAATGGGAACTCCATGTTCCCTCAGGGTATGGACGATGTAAGTAATCTTTGGAGCCGCCAGGCCCATAGCCTCCAGCTCCTTATAATGCTTAAACACTTCCTTGGGTGCATCGTCAAACACCTTTTCCCCGTGATTCATAACCAGTATCCGGTCCACATATCTGGCAATGTCCTCCATGCTGTGGGAAACCAGAATAATAGTCATGTTCCGCTCCTTGTGAAGCCGTTCAATCTGGTCCAGAATCTCATCCCGTCCCTTTGGGTCCAGGCCTGCCGTAGGTTCATCCAAGATCAGAACCTCAGGATTCATGGCCAGGACTCCTGCAATGGCAACCCGGCGCTTCTGTCCGCCGGAAAGCTCAAAGGGAGAACGCTTGTAAAAGCTTTCATCAAGTCCTGTCATGGAAAGAGCCTCCCTGGCTCTGGCTTCCACCTCTTCTTTGGATAGTCCCTGATTTTTCGGGCCAAAACACACATCGGAAAATACATCAATTTCAAAAAGCTGATGCTCCGGGTACTGGAATACAAGACCCACACGGCTTCTCAAAGCCCGAAAATCGTACCTTTCCTCATAAATGTTCTTTCCATTATAATAGATGGCTCCGCTGGTAGCCTTTAAAAGCCCGTTTAAATGCTGGATCAGAGTGGACTTGCCGGAGCCTGTATGGCCGATCAAGCCTACAAATTCCCCATCTTTGATTTCTAAATTCACATCCTTTAAGGCATGCTGTTCAAAGGCCGTACCCTGACCGTAAATATAATTCAAGTGTTCTGCTTTAATCGCCATTCTCTACTCCATTTCCCAGAGTCACCTTTCCAGGAAAACGCTCTGCAAACATGGGAAGCAGCTTTTCCATCAGTTCCTCTAATGTCAATATGCCGTCAGGCAGGTCCACTCCGTTTTTCTGAAGCTCATAAGCCAGCTCCGTTACCTGGGGGACATCCAAACGGTAGGATTTTAACTCCTCCACCCTGGAGAATATTTCTCTGGGAGTTCCATCCATGACTATTTTTCCCTCATCCATGACAATGACCCGGTCCGCATGGATGACTTCTTCCATGTAGTGAGTGATAAGGATTACGGTAATGCCTTCTTTTTTATTTAACTCCCGGACAGTCCTCACCACTTCCGCTCTGCCGTTAGGGTCCAGCATGGCCGTAGGCTCGTCCAAAACAATGCACTGAGGCCGCATGGCCATGACCCCGGCAATGGCAACCCTCTGTTTTTGGCCTCCGGAAAGCTTGTTGGGGGATTTTAAACGGTAAGCCGCCATTCCCACTCCTTTTAAGCTCTCCTCCACCCGTTTCCATATTTCTTCTGTGGGAACACCCAGATTTTCCGGGCCGAATCCTACGTCTTCTTCCACTACATTTCCGATGATCTGATTGTCCGGGTTCTGAAATACCATTCCCGTTCTCTTTCGCACCTCCCATAAGTTTTCTTCTTTGGAGGTGTCCAGACCCTGAATCCACACGGTTCCATCTGTAGGCAGCAAGATGGCATCTAAGTGCTTTGCAAAGGTGGACTTGCCGGAACCATTGTGTCCCAAAACAGCCACAAACTTTCCTGCTTCAATATCTACGCTGACTCCGTCAATAGCCCGCTTTATTTCTTCAATATTTTCTTCTTCGTCTTTCCTGATGTAATCGAATATCAGCTTAGAGGTTTTTATGATTCCCATAGCATACCTTTCTGTAGTAGACTCAAACATTTACATGTCACATAATTTTAGTTGAATATTTCATAACAGTCAAGCATCGTCACAAATCTTTTATTATTTTCCTCATAAAAAACAACCGCCTGAAGAACATCCTCGTTCTCCAGACGGTTGTTTCGGCTTTCTCCCCCAATCTATTCCATATAAGCTCCCTTCATGGGGCTTGTTGCATGCTGGGTGTAAAGTTTTAAAAGTCCTCTTGTATATTTGCTTTTGAATTCTTTTAAATGCTTCTTTCTTTCCTCCAGAATATCCTCCATCTCTTCCGGAGTCTTCTCTATGCCTTTTACACCAATGATATTTAATTTGCGGGTCTCAATATCCAGTTCTATGATATCCCCCTCTTCCACCAGTGCAATGGGACCTCCTGCTGCTGCTTCCGGAGAAACATGTCCCACAATCGGCCCTCTGGAAGCTCCTGAGAACCTTCCATCCGTAATCAATGCAACGCTGGCCGCAAGCTCCGGATCTGAGCAGATGGCTTCTCCTGTATAGAACATCTCCGGCATTCCGCTTCCCTTGGGTCCTTCATACCGGATAAATACCGCATCTCCCGGTTTGATCCTGCCTTTAAAAATTGCATCTATGGCTTCTTCTTCGCTGTCAAAAGGCTTGGCATTCAGCCTTGCCTGAAACATATTTTTCGGACATGCAGTATGCTTGATCACAGCCCCTTCCGGCGCTAAATTTCCTCTTAAAATAGCAATGCTTCCATCCACTCCGATTGCCTGGCTGAAATCCCGGATGATTTCTGTGCGTTTAATTTCCCGCCCTATCTCTTTTCCTTTTTCTGACAGAATTTCATCACAATGCTTATAAAATCCGTTCTTTTTTAGTTCTTCCAAATTCTCTCCAAGTGTTTTTCCCGTAACGGTCATAACATCCAAATGAAGCATATCTTTAATTTCTTCCATAATGCGGGGAACACCGCCTGCATAATAAAAATACTGGGCGGGCCAGTCTCCTGCCGGTCTTACATTTAAAAGGTAATGGGCACCTCTATGTAACCGGTCAAAGGTATCCGCATCAATATCAAATCCGAATTCATGGGCAATGGCTGATATATGCATCACCGCATTGGTGGAACCGGAAATCGCCGCATGTACCATAATGGCATTTTCAAAGCTTTTCATCGTAACAATATCTTTTGCCCTGATATTTTGCTCCACCAGCTTCATAATCTGAACTCCCGCATCGTAGGAGGCCAGCTTCAATTCAGGAGCTAAAGCCGGCATGACCGCAGTCCCCGGAAGCATCAGTCCCAAAGCTTCTGCCATGACCTGCATGGTTGCCGCCGTACCCATAAAGGAACAGGCACCGCAGCTAGGGCAGGCATTGTGCTTATAATATGACATTTGTTCATCAGATATTTCCCCCCGTTCATGCTTTGCGGAAAACTTTCCGATTTGTTCCAGGGTCAGAAGCTCATTAATAGCACAGCTTTGATCCTCTGCAACATATTCGTCTTTCACAACAGCTGCCTCCATCACTCCGCCGCTGACAACAATGGCGCTCATATCTTTTAAGCGTCCGATGCTCATAAGCATGGCCGGCATACCTTTATCACAGCTTGCAATAAAAACACCTCCGTCAAACGTGATAGAATTGACCTGAGCTTCCACCAAGTTGGCAATTGCTTCTCTATGGGCCAGGGAGTAATTGATCCCATCATGTCCCTGGGCCATTCCGTCACACATATCCGTGGCATAATATCTGGCTGCCTTACCCCCGTTTGCATTTACAGCTTTCACTGCTTCCTCAATGAAATGATCCAGGTGTGTAGACCCGGGGTGGCTGTTTCCATAGGTACTTTCTATAATAATCTGGGGCTTTTCAAGATCATGTAATGTCCACCCCATTCCCATTTTCAAAGGATCCATTTCCGGAGCTATTTTTCTGGTCGCCTGAGTCTTTAATGTATTTATATCAATGCCCATCACAGATTTTCCTTTCTTATTTCCTTTACGTTCTAATATTTTCATCATTTGGATTATCTATATCTCTTGCTTCTTTTATTTCTTTAATCTTATCCCTGTTGTGAATAATATGCATCAGCATAGAAGTTTTGGCACTGATGGAATCATGGTCCCGGATGGCTTCGGTCACTGCTCTATGGGTTTTTATTGTCTCTATGATCAAGGTCTTGTGTGTTACATTTACAAACAGTAACACAGCCGTATCAATAATAGGAATCAATTGTTCTACTACCCGGTTCTTGGAGCATTTCGCAATGAATGTATGAAATTCGATATCCTCGCGGATATACGGCTCATCCTTTAAGATTTTTTCTTCCAGCCTGTCACAGAGCTCAGTCAGTATTTTAATGTCTTCTTCCGTAGCATTCAGAGCTGCCTGTGCCGCTATTTCCGGCTCCAGCATTAACCTGACATTCACAAAATCCATAGCCAGAGAAATCTTGTCATCAATTCCGCGCACGCCAAGAGGGTCATCGTCAATCGGTATGGGGCTTGCCACATAGGTTCCTGATCCATGGCGAACCGTCAATACCCCTCTGGCAACCAAAAGCTTAACCGCTTCTCGTAACGTGCTTCTGCCAACACCAAATTTTTCTGCCAGTACAAATTCATTTGGAAGCCTTTTTCCCGACTCGATCTGTTCTTTCGCAATGTAATCAATAATTTGTTCTTCAATCTGTTCCGTCAGCAGCTTTTCTTTATAATTTTCAAACCCATGCATATTAGACTCCTATCAATGATATGAAACGTTGATGATGTACGATTGATTCATTATGCATAAGTTTGTTTTACAAGGATATTAATTATTTTTCTACGTAATTTTTTTAACCATATAGTGTTGATTCCCGTTTTCTTTAATATAATCCTTTATTTTCTTTTGCTTTTCCTGATAACCGTCTGCTTTATACAATTCCAGCAAACATCCACTTACATTAAGCTTATGCAGAATTGATTTAGAGCGAATGAAATCATTCTCAAGTACATCACAGTACTTCTTGCTACCCTTTATGGTTTCCAGACAAGCCTGCTGGTATGCTAACGTTTTCTGCAGTCTCACCTTTTTACCCTTATCTTTTTCAAAGCTGACTGCCTGCTTTAAATCTGATATGGCAATACCTGCCTGCTCTGTTTCTCTATTTTGAATCATAGCCGAAATAATATTTGAAGTAAATTCCTTGTCTGCCCCAAGCATTTCTGCAAGGGGCATATAATCCATTAAAACCTTTTTTGCTTTATTAAAGTCACCGGCCGCAATATATCCATTTGATAAATGCTGTATTAATAAACATCTCTCTTTCTTTGAAAGTCTTGCCTTCATCATGCTTTCCAGTTCCGCAATAAACTTCTCCACCTCCATGTTCTGATAGAGAAGGAGCAAGCTCTCCTGAAAGATTTTATACCCCATTAACCGCCCGATATACAAAGCCAGATACATGGATATTACAGGAACCAGGACATTGGCAATCAATATGTTGGAGTCATTTTTAAAGAGCAAAGGCAAAATCATATAGCCAATGACCATCAATATAATGCTCCATATAATAAAAACCTTTCTGCTTTTCTTAAAATAAAAAATCAAATGACTTCTCCTATTTGCTTTTCATTAAATAAGTCCTGTAAACGAAATAAGCACCAGACACGCAAAGGCCAATATACCGCCGATCGCATTCGTTGTTGTAAAATATTTAAGTCCCTGCTTTGTATCAAAACCATAAAGAGAGGTAAAAATCCAGAACCCGCTGTTGTTTACATGCCAGCCTACCATGGAGCCTGCACCAATTGCCAAGGTAGCCACAACAGGACTGATCGCCAGGATAGGTAAAAGTTCAACCATCAATGCCGCCGCTGTCATAGAAGCAGTTGTCATGGAACCGCAAACTGTCATTAAAATTGCTGCCAGTAAAAATGGAATTAAAATAGCCGGGAAATTAGTTTCAGCAATGGATTTTCCAATGACGGAAATCGCTTCATTTTCTCTTAAGATTCCTCCCATGGCACCGCCCATAGCTGTGATCAGCAGGGCTCCGATGGCAATTTTCAAAGCTCTTCCAACCCAGTTTCCAAAAACAATTTCAGACCATGAGCTTTTTTCTGTTAACTCAGCTTCTCCTGATGCAAGATTTGCTTTTGCCACAACCTTGCTCTTTCTTCCGAACACCAAGACGCCAAGACAAAGAATACCGCAGAACAAAGCTAAAATGGTATCTCCAAAGATATTATAAAATGCATAGGCCGCACTGTCTTTTTCTGCAAACACCTTACCGATAGAGCCAACCGCTATCATAACAGCCGGTAAAAGAAGGGGTAAAAAGGAAGCAAATGCACCGGGACAATTTTCTTCTTTGATTAAAAGTGTATCTACGGATTCATTTTCGTCAACTGCTTCGATTCCTTCTGTATAATCAGTCAATGGCTCAATGTGTTCACCCTTTGCATAAATGGGGGAAAGAATGATATAGCTTACTGCAAAGGAAAATACACTGCACACAAGACCCCATAAAATTACAGTACCTATATCCGCGCCTAATGTTATGGAAACTGCCAATACACCGGGCGTGGGAGGAACCAGACCATGGGTTAAGGTCAATCCAAGATTAACAAATGGAGCTACCTGCTGCATGCCCATTTTTTTACGTTTTGCTAAAACTGCAGAAATCGGAGCATTTAAAATAATGGCAATATCTCCAAAAACCGGAATACTCATAATAAAGCCGGTCAGGGCCGGCGCTAATTCAAGCCTCTTTCCTCTAAACAGCTTAATGAAGAAATTAACAATACTGGAAGCTGCTCCTGTATCAGAAATTCCTGACGCAAGGATCGCTCCAAATATGATCATAATACCGATATTTCCCAAGGTAGAACCAAAATAATTCTTAATGGCAGCAAAGGTATCTGTAATTGATACGCCTGAAGCTAATCCGATGAACGTTGCTGTAAGAAACAAGGTTATAACCGGATGCATCTTAAGCTTTAAAGTCAGAACTGTAAGTATAATAATTGCTGATACCAACATAATAATAAACATCATAGGTGTCATGTTATGTTTTCCCTTCTAAATACATTTATTTTCTAATAACTTTTTCTCAAGAGTTTGAAATGCCTCATGTATGACCTGTTGGGGAGCCTGTTTCCAATAATCCGGATTAAAGGTTTCTACTGATACCATCCCCTGATAACCTGTCTTTTTCAGATTTCCCAAAAAGTTGTCAATGTCCACCACTCCTCTGTCACAAAAGCATCTTTTATCCTGTCCCATTTCTTCATCAGGAACCTCCAGACCGCTTATCAAATGGACTGCAAAAATTTTATCCGGCTCTACTGCCTGCAGTTGGCTGAAATCATTTAATCTTCCATTGAGATAAATGTTGTAGGAGTCAAATACAAAACCTACATTTTTTCTGTTTACAGCTCTGATAATCCTGTCCGCTTCTGAAATGCTTCTTACGCTGCTTCTGTTAAAGCCAACCAGCTCAAAACATAAATTAATGTCATAGTATTCTGCAATGTCACTTAATTTACTCAGAATCCTTACGCAGTCTGCAAAGGTCTTTTCCTTATCTCCTATAAACGGGCCGCCAAGGGGATCTCTCTGCAGAGGAGGAACAATAATAAAATAATGGCTGCCGATTGCTTTGCTTACCTCACATCCAAATAAGAATTCATTCATCAGCTCCCTCTGTTTTTCTGCATCATCTGAATCACTCAGGAACTCAGGATAAAGATATAAAGCATTCATGGCATGAGGCTTTAGTCTGCTGGTTTTGAAAAATTTGGCCAATTCCCCTACCGTATGTTCACGCAAATATTCCTCAAGCATGTCCAACCGTATTTCAATATAGTCAAAGCCTGCCTTTTCACATAATTCCAAATCTGTCAAAAGATCGGAACAGCCTTTTGCAGTGGCTTCATTATAAGACAATTTCATTTGTCTGACTCCTTATTTTAATGGAAATTTAATCACTTGATTGGTTTCAGTTGCTCTGTAAATGGCTGTGTATATTTCCACTGTTTTTCTTCCTTCTACTGCATCCACCAGGGGTTTGGTTCCATTTGCTACTGCACTAACGAAGTCTTCGATCTGCTGCTGATGATAATAATACATAGAATCCACGCTGTTAAAAAAGTCTGTGTCTTCTTTTTTCCATACAGGCTGCATTTCCTCTTCACCAGGAACGGTCCAGACATCATTATAAGGAGCTTCCGTTATATTTGACATTCCTGCGATAAACATCTGGCCTCCGTCTGTCTGAACACCGACAGCAGCGCCATTTTCACCAAATATATGAACCTTGCCATGTAGGGCAGGATTTTGGCTGTTAGAGACAACAATATTTCCGACTCCGCCATTTTTAAATTTGATTACAGCAACAGCCGTATCCTCTACCTCAATGTAAGGATGATTCAGATTCTTCCATACACCGTAAATCTCATCAACTTCCCCCATATACCACTGCAAAAGATCGATCTGGTGGGGGGCCTGATTTACCATAACACCTCCGCCTTCTCCTTTCCAGGTTCCTCTCCACGGGTCGCTGTCATAGTAGTTTTTATCTCTCCACCCCAGCATGGTTACCGTTCCCAGCACCGGCTTCCCAATCTTGCCCGCATCAATTGCCTTACGGATTCTCATGGCCGGTCTGTAAAATCTCCTTTGCACCATAGTTCCAATCTGCACATGGTTCCGGTTGCCCGCTTCAATAATTCTGTCACAATCTTCTAAAGATGATGCCAGAGGCTTTTCTACAAGAACATTGCAGCCGCAATCAGCAGCAATAACTGCCGGATTTGCATGGAGGGGATGGGGGGTACAGATACTTACCACCTCAATCTGTTCTTTTGTAATCATTTCTTCAATGTCTGAATATGCTTTTACTCCATATTTTTCTGCAAATGACTTTGCCCGCTCTATATTGTTGTCGCAAACCGCTGTAAATTCGCTGTTTTCAATATTCACATAAGCTTTGGCATGAAAGTCACCAACTTTGCCGCATCCGATAATAGCTGTTTTTAATTTTTTCATCTGCCATGATTGCCTTTCTTTTCAAGATTTGTACGTACAGGAATATCTCATCATATGATTTTAAATTATATATTTTTCTGGGTTTTATCGCAAGTCGTTGCAGCACGTTCTACTTTATCAACATCTTTCGTTGTATTATTTTATATATATTTCATAATTATTAATACATTTCCATACATAAACTTCCAATATTTGATTGATCCCCTTACCTTATGGATTATTCGTCAGATGTATTTTATTGTATTATATTAAAAACACTTACTTTTCATCATAATATCATCGTCCATAGCTTTTCTATTTCGCCATAAACTATACGTGAAAGGTCCAAAATAAAGGGATCTGCCACAAATTACGGCAGATCCCTTTATTTTAGATCGTTCATTATTTTATTGTACCCAGAGTCCTGAGCTGTTAATCTGGTAGGTTCCCTCCACTTGGGTGCCGGAGGCCATGCTTCCGTCCTCGTAGAAATAGTACCATTCTCCAGGCTGCATCTGCATCCATCCGGTAGCCATGGAGCCGTCGGCATTCAGATAATACCATTTTCCGTTTATCTGCTGCCATCCGGTCATCATACTGCCACTTTCTCCCAGGTAATACCACTTTCCATCTGAATACTGCCATCCAACTGATGCATAGCCTTCCTCGTTAAAGCGGTACCACTCTCCCCGGATCATCTGCCATCTGCCGGTCACCCAGCTTCCATCGTCCATGCGGTATTTCTTTCCCTTCTCATGCTCTTCCCAGGTTCCAAACCTGTCGTCCTGGTCCTGGAGAATGGAGTTGCCGGAGGTGACGGGATCGCCTTCTGCTAAATAGTCTTCCTCAGAAGAATCCATCAGGATGGCCTTTACCGTGTAATAGCAGCGGTCCTTACCTTCCATGTGAGGCAGAAGATCTATGGAAACAGTGGAGGTGGTCAGGCTTTTGATCCAGGTTCCATCCTGCTTATACAGCATCACCTGGTATCTGGAGGCAAAGGGGACTTTTTTCCATACAGCTTTTGTTCTGGCTTCATCGCCCCAGCCTGCTTTTTCTGTTTTTCCCAGCTTGGCCCCAGGGGTGTAGGAAACTTTGACGATTGTTTCTCCTGCATCTGACTTTACAGAGACAAGGCGGCCTCCGTATACGGTACAGTCTGTTTCTGAATAAGCGCCAGGAAGGCGGAGGGTTCCTGTTACCTTTTTTCCCGGCTCCCATTCTTCAATGGGTTTGCTCCACTTAGGGCTTTCCTCCGAGTAATTAACGGTAACGGCAGGAATCCGGATTTCTTCCGTCCAACTGCTTTTGCTGCCCTGATCCAGGCGGATCTTTACGCTTCCTAAAGCAGAAGCTGTCAGCCCTGTTCCAAGAGTCATGACTGCGCAAAATAGAATCAGCCATTTTCCTTTTCCCTTCATCCTGCCATCTCCTTTCGTCCTGATTACTTACGCCATACTCCGTTGGCATCTACCGGGAATCCGCTGATGGTGGTATTTACCGCCCTGGAGCCCTCGCCCGGATAGAAATAATACCAGTTTCCGTCTACCTGCTTCCAGCCTTCCTGCATAACGCCGCTGGCATCGGCATAGTACCATTTGTTGTTGTAATTGATCCATCCGGTTGCCATAGCGCCTTCCACTCCGCTGGTGGCGGAGGGATTTAAATAATACCATTTATTGTTGGAAACTATCCAGCCGGTTACCATGGCTCCGTCGTTGTTCAGATAGTACCACAAGCTGCCTCTTTGATTCCAGCCGGTCAGCATGGCACCGTTGTTGTCAAATAAATACCACTTGTTATTGATCTTGGCCCAGTTATTTTTATGGTAGCTTCCATCTGGATAACGGTAATACCAGGTACTTCCGTTTTTGATCCAGCCAACCTCACCGCTGGCAGGAGTTCCATTATCCTGGCCGCTTCCGTCTGAGACTTTCTCTTCCGGAAGGTACATTTCATCGGATTCGGTCCAATCGCTTCTCTTGGCGTACTTTTGCTCTGTTTCTGTGTAAGGTACGGTGCGCACTCTGAAGCTGTAGGTGCCTGCTTTTGTCATGTAGGGGTAGAAGTTATAGCTGGTGGCCTTTAAGGTTTCTACCTTCTTTACGACGGTGCTGCCCCGGTATAAATAGACATCATATGCCTCGGAACTGTTGTCTACGGAGCTCCATCTTGCGTTGCCGTAGCCGGAGTCTCTCCAGTAGGCGTCATCTGGGGCTTCGTAGGTGCCTTTTATGGGTTTGAATGTGAAGGTTACGTATAAGGTATCTGATCCGGAGCGGCTGGCGGAGACGTAGGTTCCGCCTTTGACAGTGACGTTGCTGGACTGGTAGCCGCCTTTGAATGCGTATTCGTCGGAATCTACTGCTTTTAAGGTTACTTTCATTTTAGGTTCAGAACCGATCTTCATCTCTTTACTGTCTGATGTGATCCAGTCCAGTTCTTCTACTACGAATCTGTCATTGGTTGTGGAAACGTAATTTCCGCTTGTTCCGCTCGTATCAAAAGAATCTTCTCCGGGCAGGGTGTCACCGGTGTTGATTTCGTCCAGTCCTACGTTAATGGTTACTGATGATATGGTCTTTGCGGCTGCCAGGGCCTCCAGGGAAAAACTCATTCCTAACATGGTTACCATGGAAGTTAAGGCTGCCAATCGTTTTAATAGCTTCATAAGATCCCTCCGTTCTCCTTTTATAAATCCATTTTTTTGTGCAAATCTGTAGTGCAGATGTGAAAATCTTTGGTGGGGGGGTGGGTATTGTTTGCGCAGGGGTCTGGTCCGCTGTGCGAGCCTGGAAACCCAAAGGGTTTCCAGGCTCACGGGCTTCGCCCTATGAAACAGGACGCAAACAAATTTTCTTATGTGCGGGCACAACGAAAATTTATTCCCGCCCCGTTTCGCACTGCTCATTGCTTATATGGATATTATATCCTCTCCCCCACTCCCCCGTCAACTTACGATATTCTTTCTTTATTCTTGCATTTCTTTGCCAGGAAAAGGCAGAAGCAAAAAAAATTCCCAGCAGGAAAACAAATTTCCATACTGGGAATTTCAAATTTGGTTTATACTAATTCAAGTAAAACAGCCATAGCGCCGTCACCCTTACGCTGGCCGATCTTTACGATACGTGTGTAACCACCGTTGCGGGATACGTACTTTGGTGCTACTTCTTCGAACAGCTTCTTTGGAAGATCAACAGATTTTGTGTTTTTCTTTCTTCCGGCTGCCTCTGCAGGAACCTCTGTTACATCGTAAAGAACCTTTAACATCTGTCTTCTGGCATGAAGTCTGGAAGGAAGATCTTTTTTGATCTCTTTCTCTACTTCGTCATAAACGGTAACTTTCTTGCCATTTACAACTTCTTTCACTCTCTTGCCGTCTTTGTCCTTACGGGCAACTTTAGCAGTTACCTTAACAGTCTCAAAGTTGTCTTTTTCTTTTACTGCCAGAGCGATCAGGCCTTCAGCTACCTTGCGGATTTCTTTTGCCCTTGCTTCTGTTGTAACGATCTTTCCATTGTGTAACAATGCTGTTACCTGGCTTCTGATTAATGCTTTTCTCTGACTGGAAGTTCTTCCCAGCTTTCTATATCCTGCCATTTCAATATTCCTCCATCTGTGGAACACGGATACACGCTTCTTCGGTCTTACTGTACCAGTGCTTTAATCTCCATACATCGTTTGCAATTATGCGTTTGCATCATCGCTGGGGTTAAGCTGTAAGCCTAACTCCTTTAATTTTGCCAGTACCTCTTCCAAAGACTTGCGGCCTAAGTTACGAACCTTCATCATATCTTCTGAAGTCCGGTTGCACAATTCTTCTACCGTGTTGATACCGGCTCTCTTAAGACAATTATAGGAACGGACGGAAAGCTCCAGTTCGTCAATATTCATCTCCAGAACCTTTTCTTTCTCATTATCCTCTTTTTCCACCATGACCTCAGCAGTCTTGGCATTTTCAGATAAATCGATAAATAAGTTCAAGTGCTCACTTAACACCTTTGCAGCAAGACTGACCGTCTCGTCTGGTGCCAATGTTCCGTTTGTAAATACATCTAATGTCAGCTTATCGTAATCAGTAACCTGACCTACTCGGGTGTTTTCTACCATCATGTTGACACGTTCTACTGGTGTGTAAATGGAATCAACGGCAATTACGCCAATGGGTAAATCTTCACTCTTATTCTTATCTGCACTTACATAGCCGCGGCCTCTTGTGATAGTAAGCTCCATGTAGAACTTGCTGTCAGTGCCGCCGCTGAGCGTAGCGATAGACTGCTCCGGGTTCATGATCTCAATGTCGGGATCTGCCTGGATGTCAGCAGCAGTTACAACACCTTCGCCTTCAAACTCGATGTATGCAACCTTTGCCTCGTTGGTATCGCTGTTATTCTTAATAGATAAGCTCTTGATGTTCATAATAATCTCAGTCACATCTTCTTTAACGCCTGGGATGGAACTGAATTCATGCAAAACGCCGTCGATTTTTACCTGACTGACTGCAGCGCCCGGTAAGGAAGAAAGCATGATCCTTCTTAAGGAATTACCTAAAGTCGTGCCATAACCTCTTTCAAGCGGTTCAACTACAAATTTGCCATATTTTTTATCTTCTGAGATTTCAGCAATCTCAATGTTTGGTTTTTCAAAATCGAACACTAATAGCCCCTCCTTTTGGGTATTTTGTATCGAGGGTCTTATACTCAAATCTTGCCCGGAGGCAGATACCCCCGGGCGAAAGCGGCCAATCAGCCAGCCTTCAATTATTTGGAGTACAACTCGACGATAAGCATTTCATTCACTGGAACATCAATCTCATCTCTTGTTGGTAACTCTTTTACAGTACCACGTAAATTCTCATGGTCAACATCAAGCCAGGCTGGAACCATACGTCCTGCTGTTGTCTCCTGAACACCTTTGAATCTTGCATTGGTTTTGCATTTCTCTTTTACTTCGATCACATCGCCTGCCTTAATTAAATAGGAAGGAATGTTTACGCATTTGCCATTTACAAGGATGCTCTTATGGTCAACCATCTGTCTGGTCTCTCTTCTTGTTCTTCCGAATCCCATACGGAATACTACGTTGTCAAGTCTTCTCTCCAGAAGGATCATCAGGTTTTCACCTACAGTACCTTTCATTCTGGAAGCCTTTGCATAGTAGTTACGGAAAGGTTTCTCAAGAACGCCGTAAATGAATTTAGCTTTCTGCTTTTCTCTAAGCTGAATGCCGTACTCACTCATCTTTCTGTTCGCTCTTTTTAATTCTCTATTGGATTTTTTATCTATTCCTAAATAGATCGGGTCAAGACCAAGGGATCTACATCTTTTAAGAACAGGAACTCTATCAACTGCCACTGTAATTACCTCCTAAATTAAACTCTTCTACGTTTTGGTGGACGACAACCATTATGTGGAACCGGTGTTACATCCTTAATGCTGGTTACCTCTAATCCGCATGCCTGAAGTGCGCGAATAGCTGCTTCACGGCCGGAACCAGGACCTTTTACCATAACGTCTACTGATTTTAAACCATGTATTAGAGCTGCCTTAGTAGCAGTTTCTGCCGCCATTTGAGCCGCATATGGAGTAGATTTCCTTGAACCTCTGAAACCAAGACCACCAGCGCTTGCCCAGGATAATGCATTTCCCTGCGTATCTGTTAATGTCACGATCGTGTTATTAAAAGATGACTGGATATGTGCTTGTCCGCGTTCAACGTTTTTCTTTACACGCTTTTTTGTCACTTTTTTAGTAGTGGACACTTTTTTAGCCATTTTAAACTAACCTACTTTCTTTTTACTTGCATCTGAATCTTGTTATTCCTGTTTTTAAAACATGTAACGTGATTCGCTGTTAATTGTTATTTCTTCTTATTTGCTACAGTCTTTCTTGGACCCTTACGAGTTCTTGCATTGGTCTTTGTCTTCTGACCACGAACCGGAAGGCTCTTTCTATGACGAATTCCGCGATAGCATCCAATTTCCTGAAGTCTCTTGATGTTCATAGCGATTTCTCTTCTTAAATCACCTTCAACAGTCTGAGATTCTGTAATTACTGCTGCGATTCTCTTAACTTCGTCATCTGTTAAATCCTTAACACGAGTGTCAGGATTAACGCCAGCTTCTGTAAGAATACGGCTTGCGCTCACTCTACCGATACCATAGATGTAAGTTAAACCGATCTCAACACGTTTTTCTCTTGGTAAATCAACACCTGAAATACGAGCCATTTGTGTAGTACACCTCCATTAATAATTTTTAACCTTGTTTTTGCTTATGCTTAGGATTTTCACAGATTACTCTGATACTGCCTTTTCTCTTGATGATTTTGCACTTTTCGCAAATCGGTTTGACTGATGATCTAACCTTCACAGCAATTCTCCTTTCCTTTATGCGCTCTTTCCATCTGAACGCCCGGCATCTGTTCTGCAGACGCTTACATGAGAAAGAGCTTGCTGAGTATACCCGCAGTGTGTTTTATCATAAAACCAGTGCCGTCCCTGTGGACATAACACAGCGTATTTCAACAAAGTCGCCACAACATTATAACACTGATTGTATCTAAATGCAAGCGCTTTTTTCCTTATTTATCTCTCCAGATAATTCTTCCCTTGCTTAAATCGTAAGGGGACATTTCAATGGTCACTTTATCACCCGGTAAAATACGAATGTAATGCATGCGGAGCTTTCCGCTGATGTGAGCCAGTACCTGATGACCATTTTCCAGTTGTACCTGGAACATGGCATTGGGAAGCTTCTCCACAACGACTCCTTCAATTTCAATAACATCTGCTTTTGACATACAGCTTACCTCCTAACAACCTGTTCTTCTCTTTTGAAACATCTGATGAAATGTTTGATCTCTTCATCGGTGACTTTTTGGTTTTCCCGGATTTTGTCTCCCGGAGAATGTTTCTCCCATAAAAGGGGTTCTACATGCTTCTTCTTTTTCTTTTTAGGGCAGTCCAGACGTTTGTATTTTCCGTCCACCAGATATATATATTCGCCTTCTTCTTTTAATATGAAGAAATAGCTGCCTTTATCGTGCCCTGCCGCTGATTTTACCAGGGCTCCCGCTAAAGCCTTCATAACCCGGCCTCAGTTTTCATCGGAAACCAGGCTCAGCAGTTCCGGTTCCCCTTCTGTAATCAGCACAGTATTTTCATAGTGGGCAGAAAGGCTTCCGTCCTCCGTTACCACGGTCCAGTCGTCATCAAGCCACACAACCTCCGGGCTTCCCCCATTGATCATGGGTTCGATGGCAAGGGTCATTCCCGGCCTCAGCTTGATTCCCCGTCTTTTCCTGGCAAAGTTGGGCACCTCCGGCTCCTCGTGAAGCTGGGAACCGATTCCGTGGCCCACTAAGTCCCGGACCACTCCATAGCCGAATTTTTCTGCATACTTCTGGATTGCAGCGGATATATCACCTAAATGATTGCCAGATTTTGCAAATTTAATCCCTTCAAAGAAACATTGTCTTGTCACTTCTATGAGCTGTCCCGCCTCAGGAGTGATTTCTCCGATTCCATAGGTCCTTGCGGCATCGGAATGATAGCCTTTGTATATTACGCCGGCATCCAGACTCACAATATCGCCTTCCTGTAAAAAACGCTTCTTATCCGGTATCCCATGAACCACCTCATCATTGACTGAAACGCAGATGGAGGCAGGATATCCGTTATAATTTAAGAAAGAGGGCGTACAGCCGTAGCTTCTTATGATCTCTTCTCCCAAATGGTCAATATCCCAAGTTGTCATACCCGGCTTTAAGGCCTTGGAGAGTTCTTCATGGGTTTTACAAAGAATTCTCCCCGCCTCTCTCATAAGTTCTATCTCTCTTGCAGATTTAATGGTAACTGACATAAACTATGCTCCTAAAATGCTGATAATATCAGCGAACACTTTATTTAAATCCTGTGTTCCGTCAACATTTACCAGCACGCCGGTTTTCCCGTAATACTCAATCAAAGGCTTTGTCTGGTCATGGTAAACTGACAGCCGCTTCTTAACAGTTTCCGGCTTATCATCATCTCTTAAAATCAGCTCTGCACCGCATACGTCGCATATTCCCGGAACCTTGCTGGGATTGTATACCAGGTGATAGGTAGCGCCGCAGGAAATGCAGGCACGGCGGCCGGCCATTCTGTTTATGATGTTTTCATCCGCCACATCCACGTCGATGGCAAAGTCAATCTTCTGTCCTCTTTCGGAAAGCGCTTCCTTCAGGCTTTCTGCCTGGGGAATGGTTCTTGGAAACCCATCCAGCACATATCCGTTTTTGCAGTCTTCATTCTGAATTCGGTCCATCAGCATGCCGATAGTCAGTCCATCGGGCACCAAAGCTCCCTGATCTATGTATTCCTTAGCCTTCCTGCCCAGCTCTGTTCCTTCTTTTATGTTGGAACGGAAGATGTCTCCGGTGGAAACGTGGGGAATTCCATATTGTTCAGCGATCTTCTTTGCCTGAGTACCTTTACCGGCTCCTGGGGCACCTAACATGATAATCTTCATAAACAGTCCCTCCCTTGCATTGGATTAAATCAAATAGCATAAATCCCAAGAAAAACACGCATGGCGTGTTTCCCTTGGTTTCTCCTCTAATCGTTTAAAAAGCCTTTGTAATAACGTACAAGCATTTGAGATTCAATCGCCTTAATTGTCTCAAGTACAACGCTGACGATAATGATTAAGGATGTACCGCCGAATGAAAGACGGCTTACATTAAACAGGCCTGATACCATGATGGGGATAACACAGACAATCGTCAAACTGCATGCACCTATAAACACGATATAATTCAAAATAGAATTGAGATAATCGCTGGTGGGTTTTCCCGGACGAATACCCGGAATAAAACCGCCTGACTTCTTCATGTTATTCGCCACCTCAAGGGGATTAAATGTAATTGAGGTGTAAAAATAAGCGAACACAATAATAAGAGCCACATAAAGGATCAGACCGATGGAATACGCCGGTCTGTCCGGTTTGAACCAGCTGGAAGAATTAAGCCCTGTTAAAATGTGGCCTCCAATGCTGCTGTAATCGATCTTATCCCCAAAGAACTGGGAAATCACGACTGGGAACGACATAAGGGAGGAAGCGAAGATAACCGGAATAACACCGGCTGTATTCACCTTTAACGGAATGTTGGTGGCCTGTCCGCCTACCATCTTCCGCCCCTGCATCTTTTTGGAATACTGTACAGGAATTCTTCTTTCACCATCCTGAAGGACGATGACAAATACAATAATGGCTAAAATAACAGCTATGATAATAATGGCTGCTATAGCTGCTACTGCAACCGATTTTCCTGACATGAACCGGTTGTATAAGGTGGATACGTCAGATGGAAAGCTGGAAATAATATTCACCATCAGCACGATGGAAATACCGTTTCCCACACCTTTTTCCGTAATCCTCTCACCAATCCACATCAGAAGGGCACTACCAGCCGTCATGGTAACGACAGCAATGATAATGCTTAATGCATTAAATTCTCTTAACAGACCCTGGCCGCCGAATCCAATTGCCATAGCAACGGACTCGATTAACGCCAGACCTACTGTTACATAACGGGTGTATTCTGCAATCTTCTTTCTTCCGTCTTCACCGTCTTTTTGCATTTCCTCCAGCTTAGGGATTGCAATGGTCAAAAGCTGCATGATGATGGAAGATGTGATATAAGGGCTGATGCTTAAGGCAAACACCGACATATTGGAAAAGGAGCTTCCGGTCATGGCATTGAAAAATCCCATGGCATCGTTGTTCTGCTGAGCAAAAAACTCTTTGAAAAACTCTGTATTAACTCCTGGAATCGGCAATTGAGAACCGATTCTGATAACCACCAGCATCATGAAAGTATAGATCAGTTTCATTCTTACTTCCTTGACCTTGAATGCATTACGGAGTGTTTTAAACATATTAGATCACCTCGCAGGTTCCACCTAAAGCCTCAATTTTGGTTTTTGCGCCTTCACTGAAAGCATCTACCTTTACTACAAGCTTTTTGGTTAATTCTCCATTTCCAAGGATCTTAACGCCGTCGCGCGGATTCTTAACAATACCGCTCTCTAATAAAGTCTCAACCGTAACAACTGTATCGTTGTCAAATACTTCCAAAGCACTTACATTGATTCCGATGATGGTCTTAGAATTTCTATTTGTAAAACCTCTCTTAGGAATACGTCTGTATAAAGGCATCTGACCGCCTTCAAAGCCTGGTCTTGTAGCACCGGAACGGGCTTTCTGTCCTTTATGGCCTTTGCCTGCAGTCTTGCCGTTTCCTGAACCGTGACCGCGTCCTCTTCTGAAGTTATCGCTCTGTTTGGAACCTAATGCAGGCTGTAAATTTGATAAATCCATCCCTTGCACCTCCTTACTGTTTTCTTTTAGATCTCTTCCACTTTTACTAAATGACGCACATTGGCAATCATACCTCTGACTGCACCATTATCCGGCATTTCAACTGTCTTGTTAAGCTTTTTTAAGCCTAATGCTTTAACGGTTGATTTATGCTTCGGAATTGCACCGATCGGGGATTTCACCAATGTGATTTTTAACTTATCTGCCATCTTCTTATCCTCCTTAGCCTAAAATCTCTTCTACAGATTTGCCGCGAAGTCTTGCAACTTCTTCAGGAGTTTTTAATTTAGTCAATCCTTCAATAGTAGCCATAACTACATTAGTCTTGTTGTTGGAACCTAAAGACTTAGAATGGATGTTCTTAATTCCTGCAAGCTCTAAAACCGCACGAGCAGGACCTCCTGCAATAACTCCAGTACCTTCGCTCGCTCTCTTAAGAAGTACGGACGCGCTTCCGAACTTACCGATTAAATCATGAGGAATACTGTTGTTCTCATCAACCGGAATGGAAACCATATTCTTAACGGCAGCCTCTTTTCCTTTACGGATTGCTTCTGGAACTTCACCAGCTTTGCCAAGACCAGCACCTACGTGGCCATTGCCGTCGCCTACGACTACTAAAGCAGAGAATCTCATGGTGCGTCCGCCCTTAACGGTCTTGGAAACACGCTTGATGGCAACTACTCTATCGTTTAACTCTGTCTGATTTGCATCAATATTTGTACGTTTCACCTGTGTCTTCTCCTCTCTACTAGAATTCCAGACCAGCTTCTCTGGCTGCGTCTGCTAATGCCTGAACCTTACCGTGATATATAAAACCGCCTCTGTCAAAGACAACTTCCTTAATTCCCTTTTCCATTGCTCTCTTTGCAACTACGGTACCTACATATGCTGCAGCATCAACGTCGTTAGTTTTCTCTAATTCTGCATTTACTTCTTTTTCTACTGTAGAAGCAGAGACTAAAGTCTTACCAACTGTATCGTCAATAATTTGAGCATACATATGATTATTACTTCTAAACACAGCTAAACGTGGTCTTTCTGCAGTGCCTGCAAAACGGTTACGTAATCTGTTGTGCTTTTTAACGCGAACTTCGCTTCTTGATTTCTTGCTAACCATCTTTACACTCTCCTTAATTATTTCTTACCAGTCTTACCAACTTTACGTCTGATCACTTCGTCAGCATACTTGATTCCCTTGCCCTTATACGGCTCAGGTCTTCTCTTGTCTCTGATTTCAGCAGCGTACTGGCCAACTTTTTCTTTATCAATTCCTCTAACGAAGATGATGTTCTGCCCTTCCATGGTGGACTCGATGCCTTCCGGATCTTCCATCTCAACCGGGTGGGAGTAACCCAGGGAAAGAACAAGCTTCTTGCCCTGCTTCAGGGCTCTGTAACCAACACCGTTGATTTCCAGCTTTTTTTCATAACCGGCTGTTACACCGACGATCATGTTGTTTACTAATGTTCTGGTAAGACCATGTAAAGATTTCATTCTCTTTAAATCGTTTGGTCTTGTAACGGAGATATGACCATCTTCTTCTTTGATTGTCATTTCAGCCGGTAATACTCTTTCAAGAGTACCCTTAGGACCTTTTACAGTCACTTTATTATTTTCTGCGATTGTGACAGTAACTTCTGCCGGAACCGCGATAGGCATTCTTCCTATACGTGACATGCCGTTTACCTCCTTAAATTTTCGGAGGGAATTTGTGCACTCCCTCTGTTTTCAGACTTTCTGCAGTACTAATTACCAAACAAATGCCAATACTTCTCCGCCTACGCCCTGTGCGCGTGCTTCTTTATCAGTGATAACACCCTGATTGGTGGAAATAACAGCTATTCCTAAACCGCCAAGTACTTTTGGCAGCTCTTCCTTGTTTGCGTATACACGTAAACCAGGTTTGGAAATTCTCTTGATGCCTGTGATGATTTTTTCGTTCTTATCTTTACCGTATTTTAAGGTGATCCGGATGGTCTGGAATGCACCGTCTTCTACGAGATCATATTTTTTAATGTAACCCTCTTTTACAAGGATATCAGCAATAGCTAATTTCATCTTAGATGAAGGTACATCTACTGTATCATGTTTTGCAGTATTTGCATTACGGATTCTTGTAAGCATATCTGCGATTGGATCGCTCATTGTCATTTTGGAATTGCCTCCTTCCTTATTTTACCAGCTTGCTTTTCTAACGCCTGGGATCTGACCCTTGTATGCTAATTCACGGAAGCAGATTCTGCAGATTCCGTATTTTCTCAAATAAGCATGTGGACGACCGCAGATTCTGCAGCGGTTGTATTCTCTTGTGGAGAATTTTGCCGGTCTCTGCTGTTTGATCTTCATTGAAGTCTTAGCCATGAATAATTCCTCCTACTATTTTGCAAATGGCATATTGAATAATGTCAAAAGTTCACGTGCTTCTTCGTCAGTCTTAGCGGTAGTAACAAAAATTACGTCCATACCTCTTACCTTGTCAACTTTATCGTACTCAATTTCAGGGAAAATAAGCTGCTCTTTGATGCCGAGAGCAAAGTTTCCTCTGCCATCAAATGCGTTAGGATTCACACCTCTGAAGTCACGTACACGGGGAAGTGCCAAGTTGATCAGACGATCAGCAAATTCATACATTCTCTCACCGCGAAGTGTAACTTTACAGCCGATTGCCATACCTTCTCTAAGTTTGAAGTTAGCAATTGATTTTTTAGCCTTGGTAAGAACTGCCTTCTGTCCGGAGATGATTTCCATATCTCTTACAGCAGAGTCTAAAATTTTGGCATTTTCCTTTGCTTCACCAATACCCATATTGATGATGATCTTCTCCAGCTTAGGTACTTCCATGATGTTCTTATATCCAAATTTCTTGATCATCGCTTCTGCGATTTCTGTCTGGTATACTTCTTTTAATCTAGCCAATTTTTATTCCTCCTCTCCGAATTAGTCAATTACTTTACCGGTTGACTTGGCAACGCGGACCTTTTTGCCGTCTTTTACTTCAAAGCCCACTCTGGTTGCTTTTCCGTCAACAACGAGCATTACGTTGGAAATGTCAAGTGCAGCTTCCTTCTGTACGATGCCGCCCTGTGGATTTCCTGCTCCTGGCTTAACATGCTTTGTGATCATATTAACGCCTTCTACTACTACCTTGCTGTTCTTCGTGTCTACCAGAAGAACCTTGCCCTGTTTATCTTTATCTTTTCCTGCAATGACCTTTACCAGGTCGTCTCTTTTAATTTTATGCACAGTCCGATACCTCCTTATAATACTTCCGGAGCTAAGGAAACAATCTTCATGAAGTGTTTCTCTCTTAACTCTCTGGCAACCGGTCCAAAGATACGAGTTCCTTTTGGAGTCTTGTCATCTTTGATAATTACGGCAGCATTCTCATCGAACTTGATATAAGAACCGTCTTTGCGTCGTGCGCCTTTAACAGTACGTACCACAACGGCTTTTACAACGTCGCCCTTCTTCACAACACCGCCAGGTGTCGCATCTTTTACGGTGGCAACGATAATATCACCAATACTAGCATATCTTCTTGTAGATCCGCCCATTACACGGATACAAAGTAATTCTTTTGCACCGGTATTGTCGGCAACCTTTAATCTGGTTTCCTGCTGAATCATGCCTGTTACTCCTTCCTGGAAATAAATTATTTCGCTCTCTCGATAATCTCAACAAGTCTCCATCTCTTGTCTTTGGACAGCGGTCTTGTTTCCATTACTTTTACTGTGTCGCCCATATTGCAGTCGTTGTTCTCATCATGAGCTTTTAATTTATACGTTCTTTTTACGATCTTGCCGTATAAAGGATGTTCTACATGGTCTTCAATAGCTACAACGATGGTCTTATCCATCTTGTTGCTCATAACCTTACCTGTACGGGTTTTTCTAAGATTTCTTTCCACGTTCGGTATTCTCCTTTCGATGTTCTGGCCCGGACGGCCCTCTCTATAAGTTCACACACGGTCGTGTGTGTCATGCTTTTATAAAAAACTGCAGCTTAAGCCAGTTTAGCCTTCTCAGTTATAACAGTCTGAATTCTGGCAATGTTCTTGCGAACCTCTTTGATCCGGCTTGTGTTATCAAGCTGGTTGGTTGCGTTCTGGAATCTTAAGTTGAAAAGTTCTTTCTTTGCAGCTACTAATTCTTCATTCAGTTCTGCAGCTGATTTTCCTTTTAATTCTTCAACATATTTATTCATTTTCACTGTCATTCACCGCCTTCTAAATCTGCTTTAGCAGCAATCTTACACTTGCACGGTAACTTATGCATAGCAAGACGTAAAGCTTCACGTGCTGTTTCTTCAGGTACTCCAGCGATTTCAAATAATACACGGCCTGGCTTTACTACTGCTACCCAGTATTCCAGGGAGCCTTTACCGGAACCCATACGGGTTTCTGCTGGTTTTGCTGTTACGGGTTTATCCGGGAAAATCTTGATCCAGACTTTACCGCCACGCTTGATATAACGGGTCATGGCAACACGGGCTGCCTCGATCTGGTTGGATCTGATCCAGCATGGTTCTGTAGAAACCAAACCGAATTCACCGTTGCTGATTGTATTGCCTCTTAAAGCCTTACCAGCCATGGATCCACGGAACTGTTTACGACGTTTAACTCTTTTAGGCATTAACATTATTTATCGCTCCCTTCCTTGTTTCCTTTAGTTGGAAGAATTTCGCCATTGTAGATCCATACCTTAACGCCAATCTTGCCGAAGGTTGTATCTGCCTCAGCGAAACCATAGTCAATATCTGCTCTTAATGTCTGTAACGGAATGGTTCCTTCGCTGTAGAATTCGGTACGAGCCATATCAGCTCCGCCAAGACGGCCTGCAACTGCAGTCTTGATACCCTTTATACCAGTCTTCATGGAACGTCCCATAGTAGACTTCATAGCACGGCGGAAGGATACACGGTTCTGTAACTGCTGTGCGATGGATTCAGCTACTAACTGAGCATCTTTGTCAGGTCTCTTGATTTCTTTGATATCAACAAATAACTTTTTATTTGTAAGCTTCTGAACCTCAGTTTTTAACTTCTCGATCTCAGCTCCGCCCTTGCCGATAACAACGCCTGGCTTAGCTGTGTGGATAATGATTTTAACACGGTCAGATGCTCTTTCAATTTCGATGCCAGAAATACCGGCGCTGTATAATCTCTTCTTAAGAAATTTTCTGATCGCATAATCTTCTACTAAGTTGTCTGCGAAATCAGCTTCAGCATACCATTTTGAGTCCCAGTCTTTAATAACACCGACTCTTAAGCCGTGTGGATTAACTTTCTGTCCCATTATTTGCCTCCTTATCTTTCATTAAGCACGATGGTGATGTGGCTCATTCTCTTTTCGATTCTGTAAGCGCGGCCCTGTGCTCTCGGTTTTACTCTTTTCATTGTCGGTCCCTTGTCTGCAAAACACTCTTCTACATAAAGCTTTGCAGGGTCCATACCGTTGTTATTCTCAGCGTTAGCAACTGCTGATTTTAATAACTTCTCTATTAAAGAAGAAGCATATCTGGGATTGTAAAGTACAATACCAAGTGCTGTCTGAACGTCTTTGCCTCTGATGGCGTCTAATACGAAGCATGCCTTCTGAACAGAAACTCTAGCATAGGATAACTTTGCTGACGGTCTGGTGTCCTTCTGGGCATTTCTCTCTCTTTTAATCTGGCTTCTATGTCCCTTAGCCATTGGTGAATCCTCCTTTCAACTTTAACGCCCCAGGGAAATTCTTTAGAATACCCAAGGGAGTCTGCTTATCTATTACTTACGGCCTGACTTTTTCTCGTCTTTGCCGTGTCCTCTGTAAGTTCTGGTAGCAACGAATTCACCCAGTTTATGTCCAACCATATCTTCTGTCACATATACCGGAACGTGTTTTCTGCCATCATGAACTGCAATTGTATGTCCAACCATCTGCGGGAAGATAGTAGAACGGCGGGACCAGGTCTTAATTACCTGCTTCTGTCCTGCTGCGTTCATAGCATCTACTTTTTTCAGTAAATGAGCATCTGCAAATGGTCCTTTTTTAAGTGAGCGAGCCATAGATTCTAACCTCCTTCAATTATTTAACGGTCTTTCCATCTCTTCTTCTAACGATCAATCTGTTAGACTGCTTGTTTTTCTTTCTGGTCTTTAAGCCAAGCGCTGGTTTGCCCCATGGTGTACTTGGACCTGGACGTCCGATACCAGTCTTACCTTCACCACCACCGTGTGGATGGTCGTTAGGGTTCATAACGGAACCGCGTACAGTTGGCCGGAAGCCCATGTGACGCTTTCTTCCTGCTTTACCGATATTGATCAGGTTGTGATCGCCATTTCCAACAACACCAATGGTTGCTCTGCAGTTGATGGGAACCATTCTCATTTCACCGGAAGGTAAACGAAGGGTTGCATACTTGCCTTCCTTAGCCATTAACTGTGCACCGTTTCCTGCGGAACGAACAAGCTGGCCGCCTTTTCCTGGGTAAAGCTCAATGTTGTGAACCTGAGCACCAACCGGAATATGGCTTAAAGGTAAGCAGTTTCCTACTTTTGCTTCTGCAGTCTCACCGCTCATAACTGTCATGCCGTCTGTCAAACCGGCAGGAGCAAGGATATAAGTCTTTGTGCCGTCTGCATAGCAGATCAGTGCGATATTGGCAGTTCTGTTAGGATCGTATTCGATGCCTACAACAGTTGCCGGAATACCGTCTCTGCTGTTTCTCTTGAAGTCGATGATTCTATATTTTCTCTTAACGCCGCCGCCGCGATGTCTTACGGTAATCTTACCCTGGTTATTACGTCCGGCTGTCTTCTTAATAGTTTTGCTGATTAAGGACTTCTCAGGTGTTGACTTTGTGATTTCAGTGAAATCAGAACCGGTCATGTGTCTCCTGGAAGGGGTATATGGGTTATATTTTTTAATTCCCATTGTTATAACTCCTTTCAACGCCTCCTGGCGTATCTTATTGTCGTGATATAATGTTCATCACATAGGGTGGACTGAATCTTACAGTCCCTCGAAAATTTCGATTTCTTTGCTGTCTGCGGTCAACTGAACGATAGCTTTCTTTGTCTTAGAGGTCTTACCGTAGGTCGTTCCTCTTCTCTTGGTCTTGCCTTCTAAGTTCATGGTGTTCACGGTAGCAACCTTTGTACCTGGGAACATCTTCTCAACAGCTTCCTTGATCATAGTCTTGTTAGCATCTGTGTGAACAATGAATGTGTACTTCTTTGTCGCCATAGCGTTCATGCTCTTCTCAGTTACTACAGGCTTCTGGATTACGTCGTAATATTTAATATCTGCCATTATGCGTACACCTCCTCGATTGCTGCAACAGCAGTCTTGGTAGCAACAACTGTGTTGTACTTTAAGATATCGTACACGTTGATTGTGTTAACAAATGCAGTCTTTACGGAAGCGATGTTTCTTGCGCTCATCACTGCGTTTGTGCTGTCGTCGCCAACAACCACAAGAGCCTTGGATACCTTTAAGTTATTTAATACAGTCTGGAATTTCTTTGTCTTGATCTCATCAAACTTCAAATCATCAACAACGATGAACTTATTCTCGTTAACTCTGCTGGTAAGAGCGGATTTAAGAGCAAGTCTTCTCTCCTTCTTGTTGAGTCTGATTGTGTAATCTCTTGGTGCGGGAGCAAATACAACTCCGCCGCCTGTCCACTGTGGAGATCTGGTTGAACCCTGTCTTGCATGACCGGTTCCTTTCTGCTTCCACGGTTTTCTTCCGCCGCCGGATACTTCAGCACGGGTCTTAGCCTTCTGTGTGCCCTGGCGCTTGTTTGCAAGCTGGCTTACGACTGCCAAGTGTACGAGATGCTCATTGACATCTACACCGAACACTGCATCGCTTAACTCTAATGTGCCAACTTCTTTACCTTCCATATTGTAAACAGATACGTTTGCCATCTGTGTGATCCTCCTTTCTTATAAAAGCATTAGTTAGCTGCTTTTACTGTTTCCTTGATTGTTACTAAAGACTTCTTCGGTCCTGGTACAGCACCCTTAACCAGCAGCAGGTTGTTCTCAGAATCAACCCTTACGATTTCGAGGTTCTGGATTGTAACCTTCTTGTTACCCATCTGTCCAGGCATCTTCTTGCCCTTGAATACCTTGCTGGGATCAGAAGCAGCACCGTTGGAACCTGCATGACGGTGGAACTTGGAACCGTGAGCCATAGGTCCTCTGGACTGTCCGTGTCTCTTAATAGCACCCTGGAAACCTTTACCTTTGGAGATTGCGGTTGCGTCGATCTTATCGCCTGCAGCGAAGACCTCTGCTTTAATTTCATCTTTTACAGAATACTGATCAGCATTCTCAAGCTTAAACTCTCTGACATATCTTTTGTAAGATACACCGGCCTTATCAAAATGGCCCTTGATCGGCTTGCTGACAAGTTTTTCTCTCTTATCTACAAAACCCACCTGCACTGCACTGTAACCATCGTTCTCAACAGTCTTGATCTGTGTTACTACACAGGGACCTGCCTGAAGAACTGTTACCGGAGTCAATACTCCATTTTCATCGAAGATCTGTGTCATTCCGACTTTGGTAGCTAATATACCCTTCTTCATGTTTTTACCTCCTGTTTGTTAATTCTACAGCGGATTGCTTTCGCAATCATCCTAGAACAGTCCAATATATGTGGAACACTATGACTCCGTTTTTCCGGCAGTATCATGATTGCCTTGCAATCACCATTCACCGTTCATGGAGATGTTGATTCCTTACAGGAAACGTGTTGCTTCTATATTTAAACCCTTCAGGATATTACCTTGATTCATTGGTGATGAAGCTTATTTGTTCTTCATCTTGATATCGATGTACACACCTGCCGGCATTTCCAGTCTGGATAATGCATCAACTGTCTTCTGACTTGGTGTAATGATATCAATGAGTCTCTTATGCGTTCTCTGCTCGAACTGCTCTCTGGAATCTTTGTACTTGTGAACCGCCCTTAAGATGGTTACTATTTCCTTCTTGGTTGGTAACGGCACCGGTCCGCTTACTTTTGATCCTGTCTTTTTTACAGTGTCGATGATCTTGCCTGCAGACTGATCGATCAGCTGATGATCATACGCTTTTAATGTGATTCTCATTACTTGACTTGCCATAAAAAAAGTCGCCTCCTTTTCGCACTTATAATAGAAGTACGACAAGCGGTGACTGTACACATTCCCGTGTGTGTCCTATAGAACCACACACTACTATCCGTTTGTATAAATAAACAGAACATTAAGTTGTACAGTGACTTGTCGCCAGTTTCCTAACTTGACATTCGCTCCGCGGAAAACCTGCTTTTACAAGCAGCAACCTCACGCTTCACAGCTATCATGCCACAGCCTTGATATAATATCATACTTTCTTTTACATTGCAAGCACTTTTTTTTAAAATAATGGCGTAAAATTTGATTTACTCAAATCTCACGCCATTGGTCTTTTTTTAGTCCCAGACAGGCTCCACCGGAGATCTGCCTTCCCCTGACGGGGTTTCATCATCCACCTTTAACAGGTTTCCGTTGCTTCCGGTTTTATACTTTACGCCTTCCGCATTCTTTACAGTCGTTCCCTTTGCCACTTTTCCAGAGGAGTTGACCACGTAGTCAGTGGTGGTGCTTCCTGTGGGAATGGCAATGACTTCGTATTTGCTGCCATCCTCAGCTCTCTGAAGCTTACCCATATAATACAGGTAGCCATCCTTAACTCCTGTATAGCCACGGCCGCTGTCGCTGAAATAATAAGTTTCTTCGCTGCCGTCTCCTTCGATCACCTTGATCTTGCCCTTTTGCATGGAGCTGGTCTTCTTGTCTCCAAAATAATAAGCCGTAAACTCGGAGCCGTTTCCGATCCTAACCTTCTGGAGTCCGTATACAGGATTTCCAAGATCGTTGAACAAATATGTCTTATCATTAATCCTTGTCAAATGCTGGGTGCTGGCTTCTCCATCCTTAGGGCCGGTCTTTGGAACACCGGAGTTGGAGAAATAAAACCATTCTACATTTTCTTCATAGCCGGATAAGTCATGGGGAGGCTCTACGGAATACCAGCCTACTCTCAGCTTTCCGTTGTTGTCATAATACTTATAATTTTGGATCTCATAATCCGCATTGTCAATGCCTACATTCTTCCAGCCGGTCTGAAGAGCACCTTCTGAATCAAAGCAGTAAGAGATTCCGTCAATCTTATAGGCTGCAAACTCGCCGGACATGTTCTTTGGAACATACTTCTTTCCGCTCTCGCCAAAATAATACCAGAACTTTCCATCGTCAGTGTCTCCGGGTGCTACTTTGTCCGGGTCATAATCGCTGTCCGATGAAAAAAGCTTCTGCCAGCCTGTGCGCATGGCGCCATCCGTACCGCAGTAATACATATCATCCAGTACCCAGCCCGTCTGCATCTCGCCGTTGGAATCAAAATAATACCACTTGTTGTTGATCTTGGACCAGTTGTCCATGACAGCCTTTCCGCTGCTTCCGAAATAATACCATTTAAGCTGGCCGTTTCCTGAATCCTGGAACTTCATCCACTTGTCAGTCACCAGAATGCCGTTGGAGTCCGTATAATATGTATTTTCTATCCAACTGTTTACCGCCATCTCGCCATAGCTGTTCAGATAGCGCCAAAGGTTGTCCGCACCCTTTTTCCAGACATTGGTGACTTTACTTCCGTCTGCATCATAATAAACCCAGGTATTTCCTGACTGAGCCCAGCCTTCCGCGGCCTGGGCGTCTATCGATGCAGTACCCATAGCCAGCATGGCGGAGACAGCCAGCACAATGAGACCTTTTCTTTTCATTCCTTCACTCCTTACAGGGATTTCCTTTTTGTCTTTCTTTATTTTAGCAATTATTTTCCAATTATTCAACTGTTTTAATCTTTCGATTCTATTACGAAATTATTTCTCCCTGTTATGGATAAGTCTTTTTCTTCTATATATAAAAGCGGGCATTGTAAATCACGCCCGCTTTTACTCATTTTTACCAGTTACAGCGGCGGCAGCAGCAATTCCTTCTGCACCTGCAGCACCCTCGGTTACAACACCGCCTGCAGCAGCCTCCTCCGTTAATTCCCCAGTTACACCAATAATTACAGCCGCAGGTTCCGGCAGAAAATCCTATACGAAAACAACACATAGCTTCACACCTCATCAATTAGAATTATACTATATTATATAGGACACATAGACAAGGCGTGATTTTCTTAAAAAGACACCGCGTATCAGCTTACAATGCCCGATGCGCGGTGTCTAAAAATCATATCTTCATTTCACATATTTCCAAAACCAGTCGATTCTTATCCCAAAGATTCAAATTGCCTGATAAAGGCAGGCAATTACCTCAGTAATTCTATGATATGCTGAGGGAACTGGTTCGCTTGTGCCATCATTGCCTGTGCAGTCTGGGTGAGAATATTATTTTTTACAAATGCCGCCATCTCTCTGGCCATATCCAAATCGCGGATAGCCGATTCAGATGCCTGAAGATTTTCAGAAGTGACGCCGTTACTTCTCATAGTAGCTTCAAGTCTGTTTTTCTTAGCACCAAAATTTGAACGGTACCGGGATACCAGCCCCCTTGCCTCGTCAAGAAATTCAATTGCTTCCTGTGATTCTTCAATACTGCTGACCGCTGTCTCGTCTATCCCAAGTGCTGATGTTTGAACGTCACACAACTCAATGTACAAACCATCTTCAGCACCTAATCCACTCTTAATCCAAACATCTATTGTTTTTTCCACCAGATCCCAGTCCTCATAATGAACAGTCAATCCACTGTCAATAGGCGTACCGCCTACATTAAGCTCCATGTGCATAAAATAATGCCCAAATCCATTGTCAGGTATGGCGGAACATCCACCCATATTTAATCCGGCTCCCGGAGGATCAATGAATTCAAACGAAATCCTGCCTTCCGGTGTAATACTCCCCTGGACTTCAAAGCCATAACCGTTTTCAAGAAATCCCCGTTCCATGGCGGAAGCAATGCGTTTTGCAAAATATTCTGCGTTATCAGGGTCAACAGTGCCATCTGCATTATAGAGATCCTGACGCAGAAAGTCCTGAAAGCTTTTGTAAGGATATTCTGCTGTTCCATCTTCCTCTAAAATGTAGCGTTCAATGTTAAAATTAACTTCCTTATAATTTCCTGAACCATCGGTAAAATAGTAAGTCTGGCAGCTTTGGTTGTCATCGACTGTAAATGTAGAATTCTTTAATATAGAAGCGTATGATTCCAAGGGACTTTCGCTTTCATAAAGACTATAAAGCATTAATGGCATATCTCCTTCAGAGACTTTTTCCAATTCATACTGAAATTTTGGAACACTTAATAATGTTATACCATTATAGTTTGTGCTTTCTGCAATTCGGTCAATCTCATCTTTCAACGTCTGATATTCTTGATTGATCAGAGAGCGGTCTTCATCCTGATAAATGCCGTTTGACGATTGAAACGCAAGTTCTCCCATACGCTGTAAAATAGCATGAATCTCATTCAGACCGCCATCTGCAGCCTGTGTGAGGTCAATTCCTTCCGAGATATTCTGCAGCCCTCTATCCAAAGCGCAGATCATAGCTCTCATCTTTTCAGAAACAGCAAGCCCTGAGGCATCATCAGAGGCACGATTAATCCGAAGACCCGATGAGAGCTTCTCAAGGTTTTTGGCGGCTTTGCCCTTGTTAACGCCGGCATTTCTCAAAGCATTAGAAGCTGGCAGGTTATTGCGTAAAATCACAGCATTTATCCTCCCTTGTAAACTTAATATTCTATCTTTACTTTATATAATCTATCCATGTATTGACTATTGAAAATAAATCGGACTTTCCTCTTATATCATTCAATGATATGCACTTCAATTATAACACACCTGGTATGGTATCTCAACATGTGACAAATAATGATACAAATTTATATTTGTTGGAACACCCACCCAGGAGTAATTTCAGGGGAAAATAACAGCAGTTGACGCTCCCCTCTCTATCCAGTATAATTGAGGAAGTTCAATCAGCCCCGCCCCATAAGCGGACAAGCTGACAGGAAGTAAAAGAAAGGACAACACCATATGTGGATTGCAGACAACTGGAAAGATTATGAAGTAATAGATTGTTCAGAAGGAGAAAAACTGGAGCGATGGGGGAAATATATCCTTGTGCGTCCTGATCCCCAGGTCATCTGGTCCACTCCCAAGACAGAAGCGGGCTGGAAAAAGATGAACGGCCATTATCACAGAAGCGCAAAGGGAGGGGGAGAATGGGAATTTTTCAATCTTCCGGAGCAGTGGAGCATCAACTACAAGGAACTGACCTTCCAGTTAAAGCCCTTCAGCTTTAAGCACACCGGAATCTTCCCGGAGCAGGCGGCAAACTGGGACTGGTTCAGTGAAAAGATCAAGCAGGCAGGAAGGCCCATCAAGGTTCTTAATCTCTTTGCCTACACCGGGGGAGCCACATTGGCTGCAGCAAAGGCAGGAGCTTCAGTCACCCATGTGGACGCCTCCAAGGGAATGGTAGGCTGGGCCAAGGAAAATGCCCGTTCCTCCAATCTGGAATCTGCCCCCATCCGCTGGATCGTAGATGACTGTGTAAAGTTCGTGGAAAGGGAAATCCGCAGGGGAAGCCGTTATGATGCCATCATCATGGACCCGCCTTCTTATGGCAGAGGGCCAAAAGGGGAAATCTGGAAGATCGAAGATTCCATTCACCCCTTTGTCAGCTTATGTGCCCAGCTTTTATCCCCTGAGCCTTTATTTTTCCTCATTAATTCCTATACCACCGGCCTGGCTCCCTCCGTATTGTCCTACATGATTTCCATTGAAGTGGGAAAAAAATTCGGCGGCACTGTCCAGGCCCAGGAGGTAGGCCTTCCTGTTACAAACACAGGCCTTATCCTCCCATGCGGGGCATCGGGCAGATGGTGGGCAGAGTCTTAAGGTCCTTTACCGGCCTCCGTTTACCACCTGCCATAAGGGCGGCAAAAGCCACCTCAACAGCCGTCCTGCCTGGTAGCTTAAAACCACACATAAGACCGGCATAAAAAGAAACAGCAAAAAGGGAATGGCCGGAACAGACGGGAGCAGCAATGCTCCCGTTTTGTTAACCAGTCTCACGATGGCAAAGTGAGCTGCATACAGAAAAAAATTCTGTTTCATCCAGTCTTTGGCTTCTATAAGGAGCCCTTCGGGAGCGAGGAGCCATAGGCCCGTCGGGGTTAAAAGGCGAAAGCATACAGCAGATGCCGCCATTTCTCCCTTTAATCTTCCCGGAAAATCAAATCCGTATAAAAAGATGGCGGCCGCAAGAAGGGCGGCGCCTGCGTAAAACCGGCCTCTATTCCACTTCCCTTCTGCAACCTGTTTTCCATGAATGGCGGCAAAAGCTCCGAAAGAATAATAAAGGAGGGCATCCAGATTTAAAAACGGCAAATATCCTCCCATATAGATAGCTGCAAAAATCCCCCCTAAAAATAAGCATCCAAGCTGCCAGGTTTTCATCATCATATAAATGAGGGGAGCCAGAAGGATCAGCAGAATCAATTGGTGCAAATACCAGAATACATAATTATAAGTATAATTGAGAACAGCATCCCAGGCTCCTGAAAGGGAAAAAGGCACCTTACCTTTTCCGATCACCTCGGACAAATAAGGAATACGGCTTCCCACCACATATCCCAGGTAGTAAAGGAGATTCCATACTACATAGGGAACCAGCACACTTTTCATTCTGGATTTCCATTTCACCAGAAGCTTTTCTATGGTAAATCCCCGGAAAAAGAGATAAGAGGAAATCAGAAAGAACCCAGGCACAGCAATCTGGGACGCTGTATTTCCCAAAAGCCTTTCCAGCCAGTCCATCTGATATCCCAGCCTTGTGCTGCCCAGAAAAAGCACTGCATTGTAGGAATGGACCCATATGACCAAAAGACTGTAAAAAAATGTAAACCAGATGATTTTATTACGAAACTGTATTTCTTCCATAAGGCCCTCCTTTCTCCTCATACATTTTATCACAGGGAAAGATCCTTTATCAAATCATTTTCCGGGTCTTTGCCTGGAAATAAAAACTTTCAGCAAAATACCGTAAAAATTAAAATATTTTTCACATATTTTTTCATCTTCTCTCGTAGGGTTTATGGTATAATAGGAGCAATCTTCACCATTGATTTCCAATTAAGGAGAAAATAACCATGAAAAAAGTAACCCGCGCCGCCTGCCTTTCCCTTGCTGTTCTGATTGGAGGCTTATCCCTTTCAGGCAGCGATGCTTTTGGAAAAAGCAGCCCGGAAAATCCGGCTAAGGCGCTTCAAGTATTTTCCTCAGACAGAGGACAGGCCCTTCAGGCAACGGCCATCGGCCCGGGCCTTGTAAACTTATCCCCGGCCGATGAGTTTTCCACCTATCAGTGGGGGCTCAAAAATGACGGTGAATTCCGGCTTATAGAACTGCAGGCCAAATTTCGGACCGTAGACCAGGACTACAGCCAGAAAAGGTCCGGAGTGGGCATCGGAATCCCAAAGCCGGGACCAGACGATTACAAGTCCATTGTGACCAAGGCTGTCACTGGCGTTGACATCGCCATACAGCCTGCCTGGAAGCTGTATGATCAGGCTGAATCAAAGCGGTCTGTTACTGTAGCCATTATTGACACCGGCATTGATATCCACCATCAGGAGCTTAAAACCGCTTTGTGGACCAATCCCGGAGAGGTGGACGGCGACGGCATTGATAATGACGGAAACGGATATGTGGATGACATTTATGGCTGGAACTTCTATTCCGGAAACAACCAGGTTTTCGTGGGCAATGAAGACAGCCATGGAACCCATGCGGCAGGTACCATCGGCGCTGACAGAGGATCTTACGGCATAGCCGGAATCACTGACAACAATTATGTAAAGCTTATGACCCTGAAAGCCTTAGGCGGTGAGGATGGGGCTGGCTCTCCGGAAGCAGTGATCCAGGCCATACGCTATGCCGAGGCAATGGGAGCTTCCATCTGCAACTTGAGCATGGGAACCACCGCCTACAGTCAGGAGCTGGACCAGGCCATCAGGGATTCCTCCATGCTGTTTGTGGTTTCATGCGGAAACGGCGGGGTGTCAGGACTTGGATACGATACGGACATCTATCCGGTTTATCCAGCCTCTCTGCCTCACGACAATGTGATTTCCGTAGCCAACATTTTATTTGACGGAAGCTTAAGCAAGGACTCCAACTTCGGCGCCCTCAGTGTGGATATTGCAGCGCCGGGCAGTTTTATCCTGAGTACCATTCCAGGAGATGCTTACGGCTTTATGAGCGGAACCTCCATGGCTGCCCCCATGGTGACCGGTGTGGCTGCCATGGTCTATTCCTACAGACAGGATATTTCCTTGTTGGATGTTAAAAACATTCTTTTAAATTCCAGCAGAAAAATGGACGGTCTTACAGGAAAGATGGTAAGCGGCGGTCTATTGGATGCTTACGCTGCCCTCACCTGGCAGTAAATAAAAAGACAGTGAGATAAAGGAAGTATTTCTCCCTCTATCTCACTGTCTTTTATTTTTCAGCCTCCAAGGAAAACATTTCCTTGTATTTCTTTCCGTCAAAGGTGTGGTTATATACCAGATACTCATAGTTTGCAATCAGGTCCCGGTAAGAATTTTCCGGCGTTCTTAAAGATTCCCAGGAATAATAGGTACCTTCCTTGTCATAGCAGCCAATGGGATGGACCACCGGAAATGTCTCTTCCATGGTTAAAAGAAACTGCTGGTAAGGTGTCATCTGGACATTGGCTCTTTTCAACAGCTCCGCACCTAAGTAAACGGCCCCCAGCTTTCCTTTTTCCTCTGCCTGGCTCTCATAATTGGTCCAGATCAGAAACGGAGTCTCATACCACATGAGGCGGTCCTCATGGGATACAAGGCTGCTTGGCATCCCTGCAATTTCATCAAAAAATTCATCCTCCACACTGGGCTGATGATCCCCAAACATAACGATCATGGTAGGCTCCTCACTTTGTTTAAAATAAGAAATCAGGTATTCCAAGGCCTCATCAGACCGCTTCATAAGGGATAAATACTGATCGGTCTTAGGATACTTTCCTTTCAGGCTTCCGGTCAGCCATACTTCCTGATCGAAGTTATCATAAACAGTCTCATAACCTCCGTGGTTTTGCATGGTCACATTGAAGATAAACAGCTTGTCCTCCGGGTTTCCCTTAGATTCCACCCGCTCAATCAGCTTCTGATAATCCGCCTTATCGCTGACATAGTTTCTCAGCTCCTCACTGCCTTCATAATCTTCTATAGCGAAAAATTCATCCATTCCCAAGTTCCGGTAGCATTCCTGCCGGTTCCAGTTTTCCCTTGGGTATGGGTGCATGGCAACAGTGTCATAGCCCTGGGACTTTAAGGTGCTCACAAGACTGTATGTATTAGGCTTCACATTAAACTGATAGGCAATGCTGTTGGCCTGAAGCAGGGAAATAGAATTTCCAGTCAGAAACTCATACTCAGAATTGCTGGTCAGGGAACCGAATACAGGAACAGCCAGACTTCCCTTCACCGTATTCTCCTTTAAACTATTCATAAAGGGGAAATATTCCTGATTGGTCTCAAAGCTTCCTGCCACCTTCAGGTCAGACAGGCTTTCATTCATAATGCATATGATATTGACCGGAGTCGTCTTCTCTTCTGTTTCCGCATCACTTTCTCCGGCCTGGGCCAGAAGAACCTGGTTTTCTTCCCTCACAGAATCGTAAATCTGCTTTACCTTTGAAAGACTGTAGCCTTTGGGTTTTTTCTGCACCGTGTAATTGAAGGAAACAGCCGTTGAAAGCACGTATCCATACTCCTGATAAGTTTCATTAACCTCCCACATGTTGATTTCCAGGCCCTTGGCAGGAATCAGGAAGGTATAAAACCACATGCTGAAGCTGACAATCACACCCGCACTTCCCCCGGCAAGAATCAGCCGTCTTTTCCTGCCCCTGGCCCGTCTGGGAAACAAAAAAGCAAAGAGGCAGATAGCCTGGACTCCCAGGAAGGCAAGATACATTTCCTTTGTCAGGACAAATTCATAATTTCCCGCCACACTCATGGCAGTCCGCAAGGCCAGGACATCCCAGATCATGATGGGCCTTCCCCGAAAGCTGGTAACCAGATATTCCGCCGCAGAAACAAAATAGAGAAATACTGCGGTCAGGGAAATTCCCACTCCGGTGCTTCCGCTGACTGCAAACACCGTAAGATAAAGCAGATAAATCCAGCCTATATTTAAAACAGCCATGGCTGGGGAAATTGCAGATAAATTGCCGGTTACATACTCAAACAAAATATAAGATGCGCAGGGTATCAAAAGCATAATGGCAGTGGTTATAAAAATCCCTGCATTTTTACACCACTTTAACAGCCGTTCTCTTATCACGTAATACATCCTCTTTTTCTATATCAGAATGATTTAATGGTACCACAAAGCGGCGGCGCCATCAATAGACAATTTATGACAGAAAGAAATTTCGGTTCTATGGATCAATATACCACAAAGCAGTGGGCCGTCACAACATCAAACCAGTCCTCTGTTTTTAAGCGGTTTGTAAAAGCATCTACAGATTCCATTCCAGGGAAGAATGACATCTGATATGCTTTTTTCCAATCCTTGTAAGACACCGTATACTCAAAGGACTCCGGCAGGCTCATATGGCACCGGTCAATATTTTGCAGGGCTTCCTTTGTCTTTGCCCTTAATTCCTCTATGACCTTTTCTGAAGAAAGACAATAGGTGGAACCTCCTGTTCCCTTCTTGGTGATCACTGCAGATAGGTCCGGAACCAGTTTCTTTGCAGAGCCGCAGATAGCCTGGTCGCCGGCTATGAATATGACAGGCACTCCCAGAGAAGCCGCTGTACAGCTATTGAGAAGAAACTCGCTCATAATCTGCCCGTTTAAAAATATCTGCCTGCTATTGCCTGTGGAGGTATGGCTTAAGGTAAATTCAGAATTTCCTGCGGCAGCGTGATAGCCGATATATAAGACAGCGTCAAAACTGGAGTCCAGACCAAACAACATATTGTAGGGGTGTCCGCTTTTCCCACGGATCAGGGTCACATAGGAGGGCATAGACAGAGGATCGATGTTGGAGGCATCTCCGTGTCCGTCCTTTACCACGATTTCTTTTGCTCCCGCCTCATAAGCGGCCTCGCAGACTGCAAGGACTTCCTTTGTCATCTGCTCTGCATATTTTTTATAGCACCCTTCATTTTTATGGGTTTCCTCCGCAAAACTGACCCCTGCGCAGCCTTCGATATCGGCGCTGATGAACAACTTCATAAATATTCCTCCTTTTTCTCACATATACCAGTTGCTTTTTCCGCCCCTTTTTTCTAAAGGTCTTCCTACTGATATGCAAAAAGCCGCAATTCCCTAAAATTAAGGAATTACGGCTGATGTTTAAATTAATGCTGATATACTATCGATAATTACTCAACGATAGTAGCTACTCTACCTGAACCTACTGTACGGCCGCCTTCACGGATAGCGAAACGAAGACCCTGCTCCATAGCGATTGGGTGAATCAGCTCTACGGACATTTCTACGTTATCACCAGGCATACACATTTCTACGCCTTCTGGAAGATCGCAAACGCCTGTTACGTCAGTTGTTCTGAAATAGAACTGAGGTCTGTAGTTGTTGAAGAAAGGAGTATGACGTCCACCTTCATCTTTTGTTAAAACGTAAACCTGTGCTGTAAACTTCTTATGGCACTTTACAGAACCTGGCTTAACAAGACACTGTCCTCTTTCGATGTCAGTTCTCTGAACACCACGAAGAAGTGCGCCGATGTTATCACCAGCCTGAGCCTCGTCAAGCAGCTTACGGAACATTTCGATACCAGTTACAACAACCTTACGTGTCTCTTCCTGGATACCAACGATTTCAACTTCGTCGGAAACGTGTAATGTACCACGCTCTACTCTACCGGTAGCAACAGTACCACGGCCTGTGATAGAGAATACGTCCTCGATAGGCATTAAGAATGGCTTATCTGTCTCACGTAATGGATCAGGAATCCAAGTATCTACTGCTTCCATTAATTCAAGAACCTTATCGCCCCAAGAGCAGTTAGGATCTTCAAGAGCCTTTAATGCAGAACCCTGGATGATTGGTGTGTCATCGCCTGGGAATTCATACTCATTTAACAGCTCACGGATTTCCATGTCTACAAGCTCAAGCAGTTCTGCATCGTCAACCATGTCGCACTTATTCATGAATACAACGATGTAAGGAACGCCTACCTGACGGGAAAGAAGGATGTGCTCTCTTGTCTGAGCCATAACACCATCAGTAGCAGCTACAACTAAGATAGCGCCGTCCATCTGAGCAGCACCAGTGATCATGTTCTTAACGTAGTCAGCATGTCCTGGGCAGTCAACGTGTGCATAGTGTCTGTTTGCAGTCTCATACTCAACGTGAGAAGTGGAGATTGTGATACCACGCTCTCTCTCTTCCGGAGCCTTATCGATATTCTCGAAAGCAACTGCCTGTCCAGTACCTAATCTTACATTCAGAGTTTTTGTGATAGCTGCTGTTAAAGTTGTTTTACCGTGGTCAACGTGACCGATGGTGCCGATGTTACAATGTGTTTTGTTTCTTTCAAACTTAGCTTTAGCCATTTTATAACGTCCTCCTTAAATTTACGCTCTTTCCGAGCTTTGTTTTTATGTTAGGCTGTTTTTTATTATATGCTATTTGTGCACTATTTTCAAGCCTATTTGATGGATTCCGGGCGGACTTGTGTGCCCGAAATCCATGGAAAACCGGTTAGGATTATTTGCCCTTCTTTTCAGCAAGGACTTTTTCCTGTACGCTCTTTGGCACTGGCTCGTATTTCTCGAAGAACATGGAGTAGTTGCCGCGTCCCTGTGTTCTGGAACGTAAGTCAGTGGAGTAGCCGAACATCTCTGACAACGGTACAAATGCTTTGACCATCTTGCCGCCGCCGATGTCTTCCATACCTTCGATACGGCCGCGTCGGGAGTTGATATCACCGATAACGTCGCCCATATAATCTTCCGGCATGGTTACTTCCACTTTCATGATCGGCTCAAGAAGAATGGCACCGCCCTTGTTCATGGCATCCTTAAACGCCATGGAACCGGCAATGTGGAATGCCATTTCACTGGAGTCAACCTCATGGTAGGAACCATCGTATACGATCGCCTTTACACCAAGTACAGGGAATCCGCCCAGAATACCGGCTTTAGTAGCTTCCTGAATACCCGCACCGACTGCCGGAATGTATTCCTTGGGAATGGCACCGCCCACAACGGAGGATTCAAACTTAAATAATTCTTCGCCATTGGCCTCCATGGGCTCAAAGCGAACCTTACAGTGTCCGTACTGACCGCGTCCGCCGGACTGCTTTGCATACTTGCTGTCAACCTCAACAGTTTTTGTAAAGGTCTCCTTGTAAGCAACCTGAGGAGCACCTACGTTAGCTTCTACATTGAACTCACGAAGCAGACGGTCTACGATGATCTCCAGATGAAGCTCACCCATACCGGAAATGATAACCTGGCCAGTTTCCTGGTTGGTCTTGGCACGGAAGGTAGGATCTTCTTCTGCAAGCTTTGCAAGAGCTTCGCCCATCTTGCCCTGACCGGCTTTGGTCTTAGGCTCGATAGCGATATCGATAACAGGCTCTGGGAATTCCATGGACTCCAGAATTACCGGATGCTGTTCGTCACAGATAGTATCACCTGTTGTTGTCAACTTGAAACCAACGGCAGCAGCGATATCACCGGAATATACCTTATCCAGCTCTGATCTCTTGTTGGCATGCATCTGAAGGATACGGCCAACACGCTCTTTCTTGCCTTTGGTTGCATTCAGCACGTAGGAACCGGAATTCATAATACCGGAATAAACGCGGAAGAATGCCAGCTTACCAACAAATGGGTCTGTCATAATCTTAAATGCAAGAGCGGAGAATGGTTCTTCATCAGAAGAATGTCTCTCGATCTCATTTCCATCCATATCAACACCCTTGATAGAAGGAATGTCAACAGGAGACGGCATAAATTCCAGAACAGCATCAAGGAGCTTTTGAACACCCTTGTTTCTGTATGCGCTTCCGCAGCACACAGGAATAGCCTTACACTCGCAGGTTGCAGTTCTCAGTGCTTTTTTTAATTCCTCTGTGGAAGGCTCTTCCCCTTCCAGATACTTCATCATTAAGTCATCATCTAACTCACTGATCTTCTCTACCAGCTCAGAGCGGTAAAGCTCAGCGTCATCCTTCATGTCCCCAAGGTCATCTGTGATGGTTACATCATCGCCCTTGTCGTCATTGTAGATATAAGCCTTCATTTCGAACAGATCGATGATTCCCTTGAATTCATCCTCTGCACCGATAGGAAGCTGAATGCAGATTGCATTCTTGCCCAGACGGCTCTTGATCTGATCAACAGCACCATAGAAATTTGCACCCATGATATCCATCTTGTTGATGAATGCCATACGGGGTACGTTATAGGTGTCTGCCTGACGCCATACATTTTCAGACTGAGGCTCTACGCCGCCCTTTGCACAGAACACGCCTACGGCGCCATCCAGTACACGCAGGGAACGCTCAACCTCTACGGTAAAGTCAACGTGCCCTGGAGTATCAATGATGTTGATGCGGTACTCCGGAGCGCCTGCCTTTACCTTGTTGTCTTCATGCATGGTCCAATGGCAGGTAGTCGCTGCTGAAGTGATTGTGATACCTCTTTCCTGCTCCTGCTCCATCCAGTCCATGGTTGCAGTACCTTCATGAGTATCACCAATTTTGTAATTTACACCAGTATAATAGAGGATACGCTCAGTCAATGTGGTCTTACCAGCATCGATATGGGCCATGATACCAATATTCCTGGTTCTTTCCAATGGATATTCTCTTCCAGCCAAAGCTTTTTCCTCCTAATTAAAATCTGTAATGAGCAAATGCTTTGTTTGCCTCAGCCATCTTGTGCATATCTTCTTTCTTCTTGACTGCAGCACCGGTGCTGTTGGCAGCATCCATAAGCTCATTGGCAAGTCTTTCTTCCTGGGTCTTCTCGCCTCTCTTACGGGAGTAAAGAGTGAGCCATCTCAAAGCTAATGCCTGCCTTCTCTCCGGTCTTACCTCGATGGGCACCTGATAGGTGGCTCCGCCGATACGTTTTGCCTTTACTTCCAGTACGGGCATAATGTTGTTCATTGCTTCTTCGAATACTTCAACGGCAGGCTTGCCCATCTTTGCTTCCACACGGTTAAATGCACCGTATACGATCTTCTGAGCAACACCCTTTTTGCCATCAAGCATAATGTTGTTGATCAGTTTTGTAACAACCTTGTTGTTGTAAAGCGGATCCGCTAATACGTCTCTTTTTTGAGTATGTCCTTTACGTGGCACGTTACTTCCCTCCTTAATACCGCTGTCAATTCCTGGAACTGATCAGCTATTCATTAGATCTTAGGTACTCACAAACATTGAAGTTGCGTTCGCGCTGGGTTTCTATATATAATCCTGCAACCTACAGGTTCAATATCTAAAGTCCGGCACTAGAAATTCAAATGTGTGGTTCTAATTATTTCTTTGCTGCTTTGGGCCTCTTAGCACCATATTTGGAACGAGCCTGTTTTCTGTTGGCAACGCCTGCAGTATCAAGAGTTCCTCTTACGATATGGTATCTTGTACCTGGTAAGTCTTTTACCCTGCCGCCGCGGATTAAAACAACGCTATGCTCCTGAAGGTTGTGTCCCTCACCTGGGATGTAGCTTGTTACTTCGATGCCGTTAGAAAGACGAACTCTGGCGATCTTTCTAAGAGCTGAGTTAGGTTTTTTTGGTGTAGCAGTCTTAACTGCGGTACAAACGCCTCTCTTCTGAGGAGCAGAAATATCTGTCGCCCTTTTCTGTAAAGAGTTGTAACCCTTCTGCAGAGCTGGTGATCCAGATTTCTTTGCACTTGTCTGTCTACCCTTTCTTACTAACTGGTTAAATGTTGGCATTCCATTCACCTCCTGTGATATTGTCTGTGGTTGCTGTCTTCTTCAGCTTAATTTATGCACAAAAACATGACGCGTTTATGCACGCCTAATCATTATATACATATTGCTTTTTTCTGTCAAGGTTTTTTTTATTTTACGGCCAAACTTCGGTTAAAACCCGGAACGCTGCTAAAAAAAGCATGTGCGCTCCGGGTTTTATTTTTAAAAATTATTTTAATTCCTTTAAAGTTTCATCCATAAAGCTATTCATTTCTTCCACATACTGATCCACAGTCACCTTTCCTGCCAGCACATCAATCAGCTTATCCCTCAAATCGTTCTGGACTGCTCCTGTAAACGCCTGATACCCCCATTCTGCTCCCGGCTGGGAATCTGTGGCAGCCAGTTCTTTTGAAAAAATATCAAAAAATTCTTTTCCGTATTCATAATCCAGGCTCTCGTTTCCCTTTACCTGGGATAAGTAGCTGTTTTCCTTGCAATATACAGCATTGTTTTCAGCCTTTGAAATCCATTCGATGAATTCTGCCGCTTCTTTTTCCACTCCTGTGTTCTGGAATGCGGCCAGATACTTTCCTCCCGGTACGGAAGAACGTCTCGCTTCTTTAGGAAGATAGGTAACTCCCCATTCAAAATCTGTAATCTGCTCTTTATAATTGGCAATCATCCAGCTTCCTGCAAAATGCATGGCAACCTGGCCGGTGCGGAACAGGTTATTTGGATTTTCAGAGCCAAGCCATACGGAGGAAGGAATAATTTCTTCATCATGAAGCTCCTTAAAGAAGCTTACGGCTCTCTTTGTTTCTTCTGTATTGAAATTGGCTTCATTTAAATCTTTGTTTAACATGCTTCCGCCCGCTTCATAAAGAAGGGTGGTAAAGCGCTGGGGAGATTTATCATATACTAGTCCGTATTTACAATCGCTGTCTGCCATAACTTTTTTCATGGCTTCCTTCCATTCATCCCAGGTCCATATCTCATCCTCTGACCGGGGAACAGATACCCCTGCTTTTTCAAAGGCAGTCTTATTGTAAATCAGTCCATTGGCAGTTACATCCATGGGAGCTGCCAGAACCTTGTCGTCAAAAACAAATCTCAGCCCTTCCCCGAAACTGTTTACAAAGGCTTCTTTATCAGATACATGCTCACCTAAATCCAGCAACTGATTCTGGAAAGGCCCCAGATTTGTAAGCCTGGCTAAGGCCGGAGCTTCTTTTCCGTTTAACATGTTTTTGATCTTACTCTCTAAGTCCGCATAAGGAACTTCAATCAGCTCAATTTTAATCTCCGGATGCTCTGCAGTATACTGATCTGCCAGCCTTTTAAAGGATTCCCCCTCTTTTCCGTCGCTGAACCATACCACATCCAGAGTCTTTACCTCTCCCTCTGCCTTTTTCTGTCCGCCGCCGGAACAGCCTGTAAGCGCTCCAAAGGCCAATGTTCCCGCCAATACCAGTGATAATGCTTTCTTCATAAATAACCTCTCCTTTTCCATTTTTCTGCCCATGGATTCCGGGCATATGTTAATTTCATCAGGCCCTCCGAAAAATACTCTCTCTCCGTCATTCGTGACTGTCCTTTTTGGATTGGGCATATTTTTTCGGAGTAATTCCTGTAGCCTTTTTAAAAACTGCAATAAAGTGACTGTCACTGTTATAGGAAAGCCGGAAAGCCACATCAGTCACGGAATGCCCTTCCTTTAGCAGGGTTTTTGCCGCAAGAATCTTTTGGTTGGTCACATACTGCATGAGAGTAAAACCTGTTTCCTTTTTAAAATAATGACTCAGATAATAACGGTTCATATAAAATCTTCCTGATATCTCATCTAAGTCCAGCCGCTCCTCCACATGTGCTGCAATGTATTTTTTCAACTGCTCAATTCTCTCCCTGTAAAGCACCGGATCTTTAAACTCCTGCTTCCCTTGTTCTTCCTTCCATTCCTCTGAATTTCTCCCCTTCTCCTCTTCCATAAAAAACCGGTACATTTCGTTGATTGCAGTGATCAATTCCAAAATGGCGATTTTCACCTTTACAGAGGATTCAGCACTCTTTTTGCTTTCGGAACTTATATGCCGCTCAAGCTTTCCAAAGAGCTTTTCTACCTTTTCCAGCTTTTCCCCGGAGAGGTGAAGCCTGTGGTTAAACAGCTCCGGGCGGTTTTCAAAAAACAGGGAAAAGTCATAGTGAAACGCCTCTCCCATCTGCACCAGAAACTCCGGCTCAAACATGAGGACATACCGCTTATAAGCCTTTCCCGAAGCTCCGCTGGTTCTGTGGTACTCCTTGTTATTGATGACAAATAAATCCCCGGCTTTTGCATGGTAGGTACAGTTTCCTATTTCCATCAATGCTCCGTCTGTGAGAAGCAGGATGATTTCATACTGGTTGTGAAAATGAAAGCCCTGCATCGCCCAATTTTCGGAACTGCCATGAAAATAGTACAGTGCGTCGAATTCTTCAAAAAATACTCTTTCCTTTTTTTCCACAACCAATCCTTTCTATTTCCAATAAGGCTGCAAGGCTTCCTGCAATGCCAGAATCATAAGTGCCTGTCCGTAAGTCATGGGACAGCATGGGATTTCTTTATAAAATCCCCCATCCATTCCAATGGGAGTTCCGTAGGATACATTTCTTACAGTTCCATCCTCTTCGATATAATCCATCATGCTTTTCATGGCCTTTTGAATCAGTTCCCCGAATTCTTCTTCTTTGAGAATTCCAAGACGGACGCCTTTCATGATGCCATAGAGAAATGCAGCACTTGCAGACATTTCTATATAAGAAGAGGAGTCATTAATGATGGTATGCCAAAGCCCCTGTTCCGGGTCGGCATGGTGCTTCAGGGCTTGAACCTGATTCTCATATACATTAAGGAAATAGCGCTTCATGGCTTCGTCCAGTTGGATTTCCTGAAGCAGTTCCATCACTACAATGGTGTACCAGCAGTTTCCCCTTCCCCACAGAATCCCGCCGTAATTATCATTTCTCTTGAAATTAAAGCCGTGGTAAAAAAGCCGTTCTTCTTTATTCAAAAGGTATTTGATATGGCTTAAAATCTGGTAATTAGCCTCGTCAATATAGTCTTGTCTGTTTAACAGCTTTCCGGCTCTCACAAGAAATAATACGGTCATAAACAAGGTATCAATGAGGATTTCATTTTCATTGGGGTTCCCTGTAATCATGTGCTGGAAGCAGCCGTCTCCGGTCCGGATGAGCTTCTTATCTTTCATAATCCAGTCGGCCCAGTCTTTTATGAAAGATAAATACTGCTCTTTTCCTGTTTTCTCATAAACATAGGTCAGGGTCAGCATGGGAGAAGTAGTATTTACATTTCTCTCCAATATGCCTTCTTCCAGCCTTTTGTCATACCAATCCAGCAAAAATTCCAGTATTTCTTTCTTTCCGCTGACTTCATAATATTTATAAAGACCGAAAAGTCCTACTCCCTGGGGCCATTCCCAGCAGTTGATATCAATAAGACTGATGGGAAACTTCTCTTTCATCCCGTTGTTTTTCAGCGTCATCATCCGTCTTGATACAAGATTCAATGTTTCATCAATTAACTTCTTATCAATCACCTTTTTCCGTCTCCCTCAATGTTATTCTCCCTTCCGCATTCAGCGGATAATCATAAACAGTCCTTCCGTTAACCTTTAAGAAATACTCTCGGCCTGCCAGGTAGCAGTCTCCCCTGTCATCCCTTACTTCTGTCTCTTCTCCATGAATGGCGATCTCTATGCTCTTAAAAGCCTCTAACACTTTATCAAGGTTTTCATATTCTTTTCCCAGAGCCCCGGCCCTTACCACCCACACATTGTCACGCCCCATGCTGATAAACTCCCGGAACCGGTTGGGTCCTTCCTCCTGCATGATCAGGCCGTTCATGGCCTTTACAGCCAGATATGCTCCGTCTTTTTCCAGTACCAGAACTCCGCCTTCTCCCTTGTATCGGGAAAATTCACTGATGGGTATATAGGCATGGGTATAGTCAATCCGTTCCTCCTCTCCTATGTGATACCTTAAAATACCCGTATCCTCAAACTGGACTCCTAAAGGCAAGCTTCCATTGCCCGCCCAGAAATTAGGCCGTCCGCTTCCATATGGAAAGGATTCTCCCGGGTGATTGATGAAAACCTGAGCCACCTCATCGATCACCGCCTGCATGATATGCTCCTGATACCCGTTCTGAAAGGGCTTATATCCCACTGCTGTGGATAAAAGGGCCCGGCTGTTTTTGTACAGATACAGGTTTACATGGCCTTCAAAGCCCTGGGTGTTTTCAAATATCAGCTCCCGTCCTTCTTTTAATGCGCTGCAGCACTGGTACTCTTCCGGTGCTTCATAATCCCCAAGAACCAGGGACAGATAGCCAATGCAGGCCCTGTTTAAGTATCCGGCGTTGTATGCAGCATACAGCAAAGAAGTGGTTCCGGCGTTGTAATTGCCCTTCATCTCTTTTTCATAGGTCCTGCCAAAGCTGGTCATAACAGCTCCTTTATGGGCATTTAAGGCAAGGCAGCGGAAAATCATATCCAAAGCCTGCCGGGCCTTTTCATGGAGGGGGCTTCCTGGCTTTGTCAGATTGTAAAGGGTGCCGATTCCCAGCACATCCACCGGAATATAGGCATTGGAATTCCACTCTGTAATGAAATCCCGGAAAAATTCGTCAAACCAGTGGTGAAGCAGCTCTTCTCCCCTTTTCTTCATCTCCTCCCCCGTCCTGCCGCTGTTGGTGAAGATGTGTCCCGGAAGGTAAGTTCCCGCCAGATACTGGCAGCAGTGGAATAAAAGGGCGTGGTTTTCGCTGAAAAACCACATCACATCATCCCCCGGCTCATCAATCCAATACCGGTAATTGACCATGGCAGCCTCCAGGGCCTCTTTTAATGTCCCGGATATCCGGTCATGAAAGGTATGGTAAATATAGAGCATGATGATGAAATGAAAATCCGAACAATCCTTTCTGGCATTGACCCCTGCCAGCTCCTCCAGTATAATGGCTTCTGCTCTTTGGTACTCCCTTTCGCTTTGAAACAGTGCAGCCGCTTTATAAGTATTTTCCGGGGCAAACTGAATGACGGTTTCCAGGGCATGGCGCTTTCTGGTCTTTAAATCCGGCTCTTTATATGTAAGAAATTCTTTTCTGACAATCTGGTTTCCGATCTTTCTTTTTATATCAATTCCCATAACGGTAAGAGAGACGGCAAAATAATAGTATCCCGGAGACATCTCATCGGCTTCAAATAATTCCAGGCCCTTCTGGAAGGGTTCCATGGTATAATGCCGGGTTTTAACCATTGTCCAGGGGTTTTCCATCTTTTCAATGAATTCGCCCGGGCTTATGATCATATCAAACTCCAGAGGAGTGGACAGAGGGTTGCTGATATTCATTTTAATAAGCTGACTGATATATGCCTCCCGGTCAAAGCTCATGCCATTTAACATCTGCTCGATCTTATCCAGTGTGGTCTGGTCTGTCTCTTCTTTTACAGGTATCTTCATAGTAAGAGCCCCATCTCCCAGCCGTTTCATACGGAAATAATAATCTGTATCCCTCTCAGCCAGATCATCCAGACACAAAGTCACCTTGTTCTGCCCCTGTAAAAGAGGCACAGAAACCACTGTTTTCTTTACCAGATTCCGGGTAAATGGAGTGAAATCTGTAATCAGGCTTCCATTGACCCAGAGAGTAAGACCTCCGCAGGTTTCCAGTTCAAAATCCACCTTTCCCTCTTCTTCCGCCCAAAGTTCTGTATAGCCATACATCCGCAGGTAAGTGGGCCGGTAATAAAACCCGGAAGCATCTACTCCCGTATTTCCAAAGGGGAAATACAGCTTTACCGTCTCTGTCCCGCCTGATAAAGCGGCGGCTTCACCGTGGCGGATTCCACTAAAATCAGGGCAGGGAGGAACTTCATTTCTTCTTTCTGCCACAAACTCCTTTCTGCAGGGGTTTTCGTGGATGGCAAACCCTTTTTTCAGCCACTCATTGACCCTCCCGTTTAAGGTGGATCTGGTGAATTGACGGATTTGGGTGTGGACAGGGGTTATTAAAAAACGGTTTACAAACCCTTCGGCAAACAGAGGGTATTCCATATACTTCATGTATTTTCTTCCTCTCAATCTATTCTTTTACTCCGCCGGCCGTCATGCCGCCGATGATATATTTCTGCAATGTGATAAATACAAGGATGACCGGAATCATGGAAATCACCGACATGGCAAGAAGGCTGTTCCAGTCTACGGAATATTCTCCGGAGTAGTTTGCCAGGGCAAGCTGGATGGTGTAGCGTTCCTTGCTGTTGATGACCAGTTTAGGCCAGAGATAATCATTCCATCTCCACATAAAAGAAAAAATGCAGAGTACGGAAACCACCGGCTTTGCAAGGGGGAGCATGACCCTCATCAAAATGCTTAATTCCGAAGCCCCGTCAATTCTGGCTGCCTCCATATAGGCATCGGGAATTCCCGTATAATACTGCCGTACCAGAAACACTGCCGTAGGCGAAGCCACTGCCGGAATAATCAGTCCCCATAAGCTGTTATAAAGGCCCGTAGCCACAATCACCTTGAATATGGGAATCATGATAACCTCCAGGGGGATCATAAGGGTTGCCAGCACCACGCCAAAAAGCAGCTTTTCTCCTTTAAAATGGTATTTTGCAAAGGCATAACCGGACATAACATTGACCACAACCGTTAGAAATGTGGCTGTCAGGCTGGTAAATACCGTATTGAAAAAGTAAACTCCAAAACTTCCTTCCTCCAGCGCCTTTCTGTAATTGTCCAGGCTGGGATTTTTACCAAATAAACTGGGCGGCCAGGAGAACAGCTCTCCCGCATTTTTTAAGGAAGAAGCCATAACCCAGACAATGGGCATGAGAAACAAAAATATAAGGAACAGCAGCAGTACCCATTCTATCCCTTTTAGAAGGTTTTTTTTCATATCAGTCTGCATCCTGTTCCCCTCCCTTGTTTATCTGAAACTGCAAAACAGTAAACAACGCCAGCAGAACAAAGAGAATCATAGTCATGGCACTGGCATAGCCCATCTGGTTCTTTTGAAAGCCTGTCTCCTGAATGGACTGAACCATGAACTTGGTCGCTCCCGCAGGGCCTCCCTGGGTCAGGGCATATACCAGGGGATAGGTTTTGATAATGGTAACTGTAGACAGGACGATGACCAGCAGGCTGGTAGGCTTTAACAGGGGAAGAGTGATATAACGGAACTGGGCAAGTCCCCCTGCGCCGTCTATTCTGGCCGCTTCATAATAAGTCTCAGATATGGCCTTGATGCCGGAAACGAACATGACCATATAGTAACCGGACATGCTCCAGGCTGTGACAAAGATTACCACTCCCATGGCATAATTGGGATTAGTCAGCCATTTCACCGGACTCCTGCCTGCGGCAGTCAGCAGATAGTTGATAACTCCAAAATCTTCTCCCAGAAGAAATCTCCAGGTCAGTCCCACAATAATGCTGGAAATCATGGTAGGCCAGTAAAATACTGCCCTGAAAAAATCATTTCCCTTCCTCTCTCCCGTCAACAGCATTGCCAGCCCCAGGGCTGATGCATAGACGAGAGGAACTGAGATAGCAGTAAAAAGTATTGTCTGGAAAAAAGATTCCCAGAACCCCCTGTCTGACATCAGCTTCACATAGTTTTCAATTCCAATAAACTTCTGAGGATTGACTCCATCCCACTTTGTAAGGGAAATCCATAAGCCATTGACAGCCGGAAAAAATAAAAACAGCCCAAATATAATCAGAGTAGGCGCCAGCAGCAGATATGGAAAGACTTTCTGTTCAAAACTTCTCATTCCTCCACCTCCTTTTTTATGATTATAGCATTATCTTTTGAATAAAAATTTTGTTTTTTTGTGCAAATACCACAGAATATTGTCATATGGGATTTCTGCAATCACAGCCACCAGTATAACT
>DGRE01000044.1 GCA_002389905.1 Hungatella sp. UBA4396
TTTTCGGCTAAAATCTGTTAAAACCTGTTCCATCTTACTTTCCATCTTCCATCTATGCAACTGTTCTTCAAATAGATTCATTGCTTCTTTCATGGAATCTGCCCTTCCATTTTCCAGCACTTCTACAAAGAATTTGGCTGCTAAAGGATAACGGTATTTCTGAGGGATAATATCAATAATCTCCTCTTTTTCATGGAGGATTTCTTTTATCTTTCCAATTAATTCCTCTGACCTCTTAATAGCCTTTTCTAAATCCTTTCTTACACTCCTGCGTCCAAAAGATAAAGCTATGGAAAAATAAAATATAGCTGTGATAACAAGAGATACAATTGGTGGTATTAGTAGTTCGTGTAAAAGTACATATTTGGGATTTGGGGGCTCGGTAGGGTAGATATAAATTATGCGGCAAAAAGCAATAACAAAAACTGCAATAAATATCGCAAACACGACTGGAACCCATCGTAGCAACACTTGCCCAATTTTATAAGGCACTCCTTTGAACCTTTCAATTACCTTTAAGTTAGATTTATAATTATTATTCAATATCCGCAATTGTTCAATACACTGACCAGCTTCTTTTAATTTTTCTACTGTAGTACTCATACTCATTCCCCTTGAATCCCATATTTGACAATCTTACAATTCGTGTTATTCTAAAGATACAAAGGGTAGCCAACTCCACAGAGTGGCTTCCAACGCTTAATTAATTATCTTTTAAAAATAATCACCCAAAGCTTTGGTCGGCGGGGTGGTTATTTTTTTGTATCTTTATCTTTGTTATTCACATATGTAAGGATTGCAATAATCAATGCTGCTGTATTTATAATAAGCATAAATTCTTCGTATGTGTTAATAACTTCCACCTCCTTTCGGAGATGGAAACCACCCGGCAGATTGATTACCTGTAACAATTATACGTTATATTTACTATTTTTACAAACTTTATTACCATTACCTTCCATTAGCATGTATGAATGGAACTGAGTTCCGCTCGCATAGGTTGACTTTATGAACTTATCTATTAATGTGCAACTGAGATTTTATTGCTTCCTGTAATACCTGAGAAAAGTTTATATCATGCTCCAACGCAATAGCATTGAGCCATGCAGGAAGTGTTACGGTACGATTAACAGAACGGTTGACTCGTGCCATACGAATGGAAGGCATATAAACGTCAATTAAAACCGCTCTTTCATTTTCATGTACTTTCACTTGTGATAGTGGTGTAGGATCTGGTATATCCTCTCCATCCTCCTCTAATCCATATAGAACACAACCAAGTAATTCCCTTGCTGAAAGTAACGCATCATCATCATCAATTCCACTGGTAGCGCAATCCAAATCAGGAAAAACAACAGCAATTTCCTTTCCAGATTCATAAGTAAAGATAGCAGGATAAAAATAGCGTTCTGTTTTTTTCATGATAAAAGGCCTCCTCTATTTATACTTTATCAGGAGAAAATAGGGCTATTTGAACTTTAGCCCTGACTGTCTTTCAATACTTTTTAGCGTTGGGAGCGGAATATCTTTGTCAGGATGTTTTACTGTTGTACGCCCCTTCTTTGTCGGATGTTTGTATTGGTGATGGCTTCCCGTTACTCCAACCTCATACCATCCATCAGCTTCAAGCATTGCAATGACTTCCCGTGATGAATAACTTTTAATGTAGTTTTCCTCCTGACATAATAATTATAACACATATTATTATATGTGTTATAATTGAAACGGCCTTTTTAAACTTTATTTCTTATCTATCGGTTAAAGCATATTTGGTTGTCAATGTACCTGTTTTCTTTATTTGCCCTTAGTTAAATGGTAAATTGGAATCTTCCACTCCACCCGGAATGTCCATAAATCCATCTCCGTCTGTCTGGGAAGGCTCCGGCCTTGAAGCTGGCTGGCTTCCATCTCCAGAAGCACTTTTACTGTCAGCAAATTCCTGAGTCTGAATCATTAAATCCGTTGTGTAAACCTTCACGCCCTCTTTGTTGGTATAGCTGCCTGTCTGAATTCTTCCGGAAACCAGAACTCTCATTCCTTGACGAAAATATTTCTCTGCAAATTCACCAGCTTTATCAAATGAAACGCAGTTGATAAAGTCTGCTGTCTGCTCATTGTTATTCTGGCTGCTTCGCCCTATTCGGTTAACAGCAAGGGTATACCTTGCAATCGCCATACTATTTTCCCCTTGCGAATACCTCACTTCCGGATCACGGGTCAATCTTCCCATAAAAACTGCATGATTCATCTTTCTTCCTCCTCTCCCCTGCCTGTCCTGTGGCAGGGGATATCTTTATTGTTACTAAAACTTTTCAATTATTTTCATCATATCCTTAATCTCTCTGCCCTGAATCCATAAGACAATTAAGCATATGATAAACAGTCCAATGCTTAAACCGATTGCACCAACTGACCATCTCCATTGCCCTTCCCCTAAAATGACTATAAGGCCAAACAATATTTCAGCTATAATAGCTACCACATGGATCAGGAACAACGCTTTATCGTATTTTTTCATGATATCCACTGTCCTTTCTCGTTTACCGTATATCCGTCTGGTGTAACGGTATTGACTAAAAGTTTTCCTCTGGTTCCATCAGAAGCTGAATTTAAGTAATACCAGGCCCTTTCTATGTACTGCCAGCCGGTAAGCATCTGCCCCTGGGTTCCATCGGATGAGGATTTTAGATAGTAGGTATTCCCATCTGGGTCCGTCTGCCAGCCGGTCACCATAAATCCGTCCTGATCAAAGCGGAACCAGGAAGCCTTCTCCTGTTCACCAACTGCATATGGATTGCTGATGTAGGCCCATTCATTGGTATAGGTCCGGTCTGAAGCAAAGATCCACTTTCCATTTCCCATTTGTGTCCAAGTCCCTGTAACAGCTCCTGCAGGAGCTGCCGCACCTTGGGTATTTCCTGCCGTGGTTACTCCTATGGACCGGACACCTCCGCCTCCGCCGGAAGAACCTTTCCCGCCTCCGCCTCCGGAAGATCCACCGGATGTTGTATTGTCAATAACTTTGAAATTAATTGTTACTGTAACAGGATCAGATTGCTTCCCGTCACTTGTAGCTGCATAAATGGTTACTACCTTGGTTCCGGTATAGGGATACCTCGCCATAGCATCCTTAATCCAGCCGGCCATAACCTCCTGCTTCTCGTTAAGAACCACTGGAGCCACATTTCCACCTCGGTCCACTATAAGGATTCCAGCATCAGATGAGTGCCATAACACACTCTTTTTATCCTGATTTGTGGAATAGATGGAAGCATTGAACCGTTTCCCTTCAATCCCTTTCCAGGTAAGAACCGGTGTATTTCTCTTCCCGGTCTTTGTTAAGATCAGGTCTAAGCTCTCGCTTTCCCGGTCTGCTTCAATGCAATCCGCCTGGAAGATTAATGATACCTGGCAAGAGGCCGTCTTCTGGCCGTCCTTTGTCGTGGCCATAATCTCCACATGCTTTTCTGCCCGGTACGGAGCCTTTAAAAGCGCTTCCTTAATCCAGGGCGCTCCATCAACCGGCGTTACATTTCCTTCCTGGTCCACCTTAACTGCTCCCGGATCGGAAGAGGTCCATACCACGCTGCGGTCATAAGGCTTATGCCCTGCTGTATCATCAATATCCGGAAGAATCGTTGCTGACAGCTTCTTTGCCTCAAATCCGGTTTTATTTACGGTTTCAGACCGGATATCTCCTGTTTTTTGATGCCCAAGGCTGTAAGAAAGAGTTGTCTGATCCAGAGTAATCCCCTCCGGCACCACCCTAGTCTGGTCATTGGTTACAAAGTTTACCGTTACCTGGCAGACAGCGGATGCCTGATTCCCCAGCTTGTCCCTTCCGTTTACTGTAACCGAAACCTCTCGGCTCCCACTTCCGGAAATCTTTGCATACTCATCACTTTCCCAGATTCCGTCATCCGTGGCCATGATATTCCTGATCCACTGCGAATCTTTCAAAGCAGATATGGAGGCTTCCCGGTATGCCTGGCTGTCCTGGGACACCTGGACCACCACCGGATCAGAACTTATCCAGGTCACCTCTTCCTTTGAAAAGAAGTCCGGGGTGAAGGTTGCTGTCAAAGACTGGGGCGCTGTTACCGTTATCTTTTCTACGGGGACTGTCCGGTCCCCGATTAAGGTTCTTGTTACCGTGTATGTAAGTGCCTGCTTATCAAGTGCTGCTCCTTCTGTTGCCACCAGGGTATTATCTATGATCTGAAAGGTGACATTCACACGGCTGTTGGCCGTACATGGTTTTCCTTCAAAGGATGCCGCTGGTCTGGTCTGCGCTGTTAAAACCGCAATCCCACCATTTTGATGCCCGGCCCCGTGGATCGTATTAGGGATCTTATACTGGTAATTCCCTTCTGCCTGCACCCGTTCTGCCTCCTGAATAATGCTGGTAAAGAAGGAAGAAGAAAGATTTACCGAAAGACTGGCGGATTGGGCTGTATAACCGTCTGTCCCCTCATCGTTGTTTTTCCCAAGGCGGATCAGCTCCGGATCATCAATGCTCCATTTTACCCGGTTATCTTCTACATCATTGTTGGCATCTATGATGGCAGCGATGTTCACCGGCTGCACCTGAGTTCCCGGCTCCAGCACACCATTGATGTAACGGGCAATGAGCTTCCCTTCCTTATTCCGGATTTCTGTGGTCTTAACCGGATTTTTCCGGTTTCCGGTCCTGGTCTGGGTCACTGCAAAGGAATAGCTTTCCGGCTCCACTTTAATGGATACGGCCACCTTCTTATAAAGTGCGGATACCGCCACATCTTCCTGGGGCATGGTAAAGGTATAGGAACGGCTGCCTTCAGAGTAAGTAGTATTTTTTCTTATCCCCTTACTGTTGGTGTAATAAGGAGCCCCCTCCAGTTGATACTTTTCCGTATCCGTGTTCTTTGGTGCAGTGGTAATGCTGACCGTTGCTCCGGCTGCAATGGCTCCCCGGACTTCTTTATTAAGCGTTTTGGAATACTGGGAGCTTCCCCTTACCTCCAGGGCAGCAATATCATAAAAGTTCTGGCCGTTGGCTATCGTATCAATCTGATTGACTGTTAAAAGATATCCCCTCACCGGACGGCCCAGGGAGTTAGGAGCAACATGATCCAGGGTAAAATCTCCGCTTTCCTGATCCATAACCGCCAATATCCCATTTTCCAACTCCTCATAAAAGTGCCGGTCTGAAATAGTCCTCTTGGCTCCGCCCTGCACCAGGGTGTAATACAGATCCCCGGTATGCCAGTAGCCTACATGGGCATCATAGGTATAATCGTTATCATCACTAATCTCCGATCCGCATACATTAGCGCTGATCTTGCTCTCAGAGTCTGCAAATAAGTAGGCCACATCTTCTATATAATTAAAATTAGTGGCAGCCCCCTGCCTGGTTCCGATAAAGGTTCCCTCTCTTGCCAGGGACCCAAGCTGAGAATTTCCGATGGTCCCGGAAAAGCGGGCCACCTTTATTTTCCCAGCTGCATATCTGCCGGTGATCCCACCGATAGACTTGGAATGATAGCCTCCTATGGTTCCGCTGACATGAGTATTATAAATATCCGCTGCATTCTGATACCCTACGATTCCTCCAATATATCCGGTCCCCTGTATCCGGGCCGTGGCTCCGTCACCAGTGGAAACTTCACAATCCACGACAGCGGAATCAGAAGCAATCCCGGTAATCCCTCCGGCATAAATAACATCCACTCCTCCGGCTGCATCAATCATGACCTTATCACAAATAGCATTTTCAATGACCGTCCCGCTGATCTCTCCTGCAATTCCTCCGGCTATACCGGTGGAACGGATATAGGCATTCTTGACAGTGACATTCTGGATCTGGGAATCCTCTGCATATCCGGCCACCACTCCGACCCGGTCCTTTCCCCGGATCTCACTGCTGTCCGGGATAATGGTCACATCATGGATCTGGGCATCCGTTACGGCTCCAAATAATCCCACGTTGTCATAACCGGCAAAGGAAGTGAGCTTTAAGCTTTTAATGGTATAGCCATTTCCATTAAAATACCCACCAAAGGGATAAGGGATCTCCCCGGCGCTTTCCGATGAATCCCGGTAAAAACCTATGGGAATCCAATCCACTCCCTGTAAGTCAATGTTTGCACCAAGGGAAAAATAGCAGCCTGAGTAATCCCCGGCATAATGCTCTCCTTGGGCCTCCGGAACAACCATGCCCATGGCCGCCAGTTCTGAAAGTCCCATAAGCTGCTCCCGATTCTTTATTACATAGGGTCGCTCCTCTGTTCCCTCGCCCTGGCTTCCGCTTAGGAATTCAAAGCTTGTTTTTCCGGACCAGGAATCCCAGATATCTCCCAGGGAGCTGGAAAAGGACTCTACAGCTATCTTAGCAACTGGCGGGACTGCTGCTGGAAGTTCTTTTGGTATTTCCTCCGCTTCGGAAGGGGTAGATTTTTCTGGAAGCTCTTCCTCTAATTCTTCTCCCGACTCCAGATCGGTTTCTGTCTCTCCGGTGTCTCCTCCAGCTTCCGGTTCCCCAATAGTTTCCTCTCTCGCTTCTTCCTCCGGATCAGCCTCATCTTCCCGGCTTGCATCAGAAGGTGTTGCCAGGCTTACCGTTTCTTCCTGGTTTTCCTGAGACTGTCCGCTGTATCCATACACCACCCCAGATGGCGCCGCTGATGATATTACCAGGGCGGTACACAAAGCGTATGTCGTCCCTCTTATCCGTTTTCTTCTCATTCTTCCTCCTCTGTTTCAATGTTCTCATACTGCTCTATTGCAATGACTTGATGAGTCCAGATAATCTGTTGTAAAGTCTCTGCCATTTGGAAGCACATGACCCATAAAAGAGATCCTGATGCCACCAGGAGGGTACACAACATACATACTGCGCCTTTACTCATTTTTCTCATTATCTCCCCCCTTCCCTTTTCGCCAGATTCCATATTCATCAACAAAGTATCCATTAATCCTGTCTGCTTTTGTATAGTATTCAGGAATCAATTCTTTGTCTGGCTTTTCTATTTTAAACTCAACTGTTTCTATTGGCGCAGCCTCCGATGGGGCAGCCGTATATTCTTCAGCCCAAAATGATGGAGGGCCCCTATAACTGGCGGTGCATGCCATATGGAGGTTGCCACAATAACGGCTGCAAGAAGTGAGCTGATGACTTTCTTTACTTTTTTTATGTTTTCTCATCATCCCGTTTGTTCTGACCCTTTACCCTTGGGTTATTGCCATGACCGGCCGGATTCCCATACTTGTATCGCCTGCATTCACCGGTTTGATGTTTCCGTCCGTAAGGCTGACACTGTAAATCCCATCCCCATACCACAAATTATCCAATCCCTTATCCTGCGGCGTCCGCAAATAATATCCCTTTGAATATGCAGAAAGCTGTGATTCCGGATTATTTATTTCACTCCCGTTAAACTTCCAAAGGTAATCCCTGTATTCAAGAGCCTCATCCACTGACAGAATAAAGACCCTATCCTGGAGAAGCTGAAAACCACGGTCAAATCCTGCCAGATCACTTTCATTGAATTGTTCATACATCCCTTTTCCTGTTACTCCCCTGTAAGACCTTGTAATTCCTATATAAGTCTCATGGACAAAACCAGCATCAGCTTGATCCGTAAGCCATTGACGTACTTTGGAATACTTATAATTATTATTAGGGCCAAAATTTAATTTCTTTTCCGCCCCCTCAACATCAGACCGGATCACGCTGTCACAAAGAAACAGCGCTGTTTTCTGGCTATTTCCCATAGCATCCTCATAATCATCATCAATGCAGCGGAACAAATAAATCCTGCCTCCTATGGTCCGGGCCTGGACATCTCCTATGCTGTAATGTACTGCCTCTGGCACTTCATCCACTGGCTCGTAACAAATATCACATATTCCGTCATGATCCGCATCCACATGTCCTGTAGCCGGCAGTATCACGTTTTCTTCTTTCCCACACTTCTTGCATCTGACTGTTATATGTCCTTGTTCCGTACAAGCAGGCTCTACCTGGTCAATTACCTCATAATCATGGCTGCAAGTGATTTCCTCATAAACTTTTTCGAATCCAATCCGCAAAACCGCATAGGGAATATTCAGTATGGTAAATTCATCCCGGATCAGCTCCGATATATTCCGGACATTGGGAAATGTCTTGCTTAAAATCAGAGCATTAGGAACATGTCCTTTTGCAATCAAGTAAATCTCCTGACGGCCTGTTTCATCAGCCATAGAAGTCAGATTGAGAAGCCTTTCATTACTTTCCTCAATACTTTCTGTAACAATCTGATGATAGGAGGTCCTTTCGCCGGTAATGCTAAAATCTTCTTCCCTGGCAATATTTAGCCAACCGTTTAATTTGTTTCTGGCCTCCTGATCTGGATCAGTTTCTTCCGGGAAATACTCCCCCTTCTGATATTCAATATAATATTTCTGAACACCATTACCGTTTACAATGACGCTCCATGGACTGAAAACAAGAGAATGGTAATAATAACGATCTGTTCCCAAAATGGTCTCCGGAAAATTGATAACAAGTGGATTTCCCTCTTCTGTTTGTCCGCTTTGAGACTTAAATATCTCGTTGCTGTGATTTCCCCTTTCAACAAAGTGCAGATTCCAGTCCACCTTCCGGGCCTCAGAAGGGGAGGCCAAAATTATTTTTTCATAGTAAATATCTATAATCATACAATCAGACAACAATTGAAATCCGCTTCTCTGCCCTTTGCAAAGCTTATACCCCTCTATATCAAGCCATTCAATCACAATCCTTTCCCTCTCCCTCCCAACGCCTGCTGCTAATTGAAGTACCGTCTTATCGGCAATATCCACATACCGGACCGTATACCCATACTCCTTTTTCTGAACCCCGGATTCTTCTTCTCCCAATATTTCCTCCGGCGCCTTCACTTCCGGCTCTCCCTCCGGTACACGCCCCTCTGTCTCAGACTTTCCCCCTCCACTATCTTTCCCAGGACTCTTCCCCCCGCCTCCAGACCCAGACTGCTTTCCGCCTCCCCCTGAAGCTTTTTTCGAACCAGAAGTCTCTTTCTGAAAAGGAATTGTCCGTATCCCTTTCCCATAAATCTCAACAATACTAGAATCCTGGGACCAGGCCCCCGAATCAGTCACAAAAAATCCATCTGGAGTAAATCCATTCCGATACATGGCCCCTTCCGGATAATCAATTCCCGAATCTTCCGCCAGGTAATAACACCGTCCATCAATCCACTGCCACCCCGTCATCATCATCCCATATGCCCCATCCATATCAGTATTTAAAAAATACCAATACCCTCCAGACCAGATCCAGCCGCTGGCCGCCAGACCATTCTCATCGAAAAAATACCAGCTTTCCCCATTTTTACTCCACTTCCCCTCCTCTTGTAAAATCCCGGCACTTCCTTCCATAACCAGCAAGTGAAGTATCAATGCTGCCCACATAAAAATCTGCCAGACTCCTTTGGCCTTATATAAAATCCCTTTCATTCCAAAACTCCTTTCTTCTTTCGAAACTTCTTCACTCCCCCCATAATGAGCAAAGCAAAAAAGGCTCCAACCAATAAAACTGACATTGTCACCACAACAGTATCCCGGATTATCAACCATTTTCCTTTTTTTACCTTCTCACTCAAAGAGAAATCTTCCAGGTCCATATCACCCTCTTCCGCCAGTTCCCAACCATCAGTCACCGAATCAAATCCCCTGTAAACAGCCACACACTTAATCCCCTCTGTCTCCTGGAACAAGGCCTCTCCTCCATAAGTCACATGATACTCAGACACCTTCTTCTCCCCTGTGACTAACGCATTTCTGCAAAGATTTCCGCTCTCATCGGAATAAGGCTCCCCCTGCCAGACAAAATCAAGAATCCGGTATCGTTCCGAATCAGCCCCAATCTCTGCCAAAAGCTCCCTGCTGGACTCCCTTAATTCCGGCTTGCTGCTGTTAAACGGAATCTTCTTTTCTCCCAGCCAATAATAGTCCGCATCATAGGAATGAAATACCGCAGTAAAATGAAAGTCCGACATCCACCGCTCCCCTTTCTTACTCATTCGGAGAACCGGATATTCCTTCCGGATCTGCCTGCCCCCGGCATTATCCCGTAAATCAATAACCGCCTTCTCTGGAATCTGATCCTCCCATTCCACCTCCTCATAAATCACAGTCCTTTCCACCATTTCCAGCCGCTCTGGAATCACATAGGTTTCCAGCCTCCACGCCTTAAGCCAATACTGTTTCCCATACTGATCCACATACTCCCCCGGCGGCACATACCCCTCCCCTTCCTCCGGCAGGATTTCAGTTTCCACAATCTCCTCTCTCTTATCTGCTGTCTGACCTATGCTTCTCCCAGCCTCTGCCGCCATAATCCCATCACCCCAAAGCTCTCCCTGCACAGCAGAAAGAACCAAAGCAATAAAAACCACAGCGGATACAGGCAGCCACCGTTTTCTCCGCCTCATAATACCCTCCTCAATCTCAGGAATTACACGTATAAAGCAAATACAACCACTTATTTGCCTGTTTTAAAATAATGGAATAATTAAAGGAATTCAAAGAATTAAAACAATAAAAATACAAGAAATTTCAGACGTAACCATTAAAAGCACTTATAAATCAATTAATAAAAAATGGGATAATTTCGAACTTACAAAATACGAAAAAGAATTTCCAAGATAAACCAGCAGAAGAAATCTGCAAGATGAAAAATAAAATCATTGCAATGAGTATACCTGATTTTTCCAAAATAATCAATAGCCTTTTCCTAAATCCCCCAATTAATCCCCCTTAACAGGCCCCTTCCCCAGCCATACCGCCGGGAAAGGTTTTGCCATACCCAATCCTAATTCTTCTGTTCCACCGATTGAACCAACTCAATAAAAGCCGCCATTTCCCTGCTGATCCATTTATCTTTGTGATAGACAACCTGCCTCCAATTCTGCAAATGAAAATCCTCCACATCCAGAACCGCCAGAGTTCCCTCCTCCACATCCCTTCCCACAGTGAATTCAGGGAGAAAGGAGATTCCTGCATTATTGCGAAGCAGTTTAATAATAAATTCCGTACTCCCGATTTCCAGAAAGGGGTACACCTTCTTTCCCTTTGCCGCCAAATACTGCTCCAAACTGAACCGGTAGCTGGCATTTTTTTCCGTGAGAATCATTGGCTGTCCAATAACCTGATCCAGCTTAAGCCCCTTCTCCCTTGCGCAAGGATGCTCCCTGGAAGCGGTAAAGACAATGTTCTCTGGCTTTTCCAGCACCTTAATCCATTTGGTATCATAAATCTGCTGGTCAAGAAAATAAACCACGTCAACAGTATTTTCCTCCATCATGGCAAGAAGCTCCCCGGGAGAATCAATAACCATACTCACATTGACCCCGGGATAAAGCCTGTGAAATTCCTGTATGAGAGAAGGAAATAATGAGGCGCAGATGGACTCAATAGTTCCGATCACCAGCTTTCCCGTAAGCTGATCTGACTCTGATAAAATATTTTTCACATGTTCCACATCCCCAAGAATCTCCGAAGCATACTGGTAAAAAACCTCACCTGCATGGGTCAGGGTGGTCTGTTTCCCAATCCTGTCAAACAAATGAACCTTTAACTCCCTTTCCAGTTGTTTGATCTGTATGGTAACCGCAGCCTGAGAATATCCCAGCTTCCCGGCAGCCTTGCAAAAGCTTTTTAAATTCGCCACCTCTAAAAATGTCTTAATTTCCCGAAGCTCCATCCCTTTTCCTTCCCTTCTATGATTAAAAAATATTAAACATTATCATAAAAACATTAAATTTTACATGCACATGCTTTTATGGTACATTAAAAATACTTATAAATCAATGGCATTTAGAAAGGATATAACCTCATCATGGAAAAAACAAGCCAAAAATACAGCACCTACATACAAATTTTAAAAGAAGAGCTTATTCCAGCCATGGGCTGTACCGAGCCAATCGCCCTGGCCTATGCAGCCGCTGTTGCAAGAGATGTGCTGGGTGATATACCGGATAAGGTAGTGGCAGGAGCCAGCGGAAGTATCATTAAAAATGCGAAATCTGTAATCGTACCCCAGACCGGACATTTAAAGGGAATTCCTGCCGCTGTAACAGCCGGAATCGTCGCAGGGGACCCTGAAAAGAAGCTGGAAGTCATTGCAAATACCTCCCCCCAGCAGATTGCACAGATGAAACAGTTCATGGAAAAAACGGAAATCACCGTAGAATATCTAAATAGCGGAATTACCTTTGATATTCTCGTCACCCTATATAAAGGTTCTTCCTACAGCAAAGTACGCATTGCCGGCCATCACACCAACATCGTCCTCGTTGAAAAGGATGGAAGCATATTAAAGCAACAGGCGCCGGACCTTAAAGAACAGCCTCTGGCCGGACGGGAACTGCTCAATATGGAAGACATCTGGGATTTCATCAATACAGTGGATATTCATGATATCAAAGAAATTCTGGACCACCAGATGGAATATAACTGGAGAATTGCGGAAGAAGGGCTGAAAGAAAGTTATGGAGCCAATATCGGCAAGGTACTTCTGGAAATGTCAGGAAATGATCTGGCCGTAAGGGCAAAGGCTATGGCTGCGGCCGCCTCCGATGCCCGAATGAATGGCTGCGAACTGCCCGTCATCATCAATTCGGGAAGCGGCAACCAGGGAATTACCGCGTCTGTACCGGTCATGGTATACGCAAATGAATTAAACTCCAGCAAGGAACAGCTGTACCGGGCCCTGGCTCTGTCTAATTTAACCGCCATACACCAAAAGACTTCTTTGGGCCGCTTATCCGCCTATTGCGGAGCCGTAAATGCAGGAGCTGGAGCAGGGGCAGGCATCGCTTACCTCCTGGGGGGCAGCTATGAAGATATTGCGCACACAATCGTCAATGCCCTGGCCATTGTATCAGGCATCGTATGTGACGGCGCAAAAGCTTCCTGCGCGGCAAAAATAGCTTCCTCTGTGGAAGCCGGGATTTTCGGCTATCACATGTACCGCCAGGGACAGCAGTTTTTTGACGGCGACGGCATCGTCACCAAAGGCGTGGAAGCCACGATTAAAAACGTAGGCAGGCTGGGAAAAGAAGGAATGAAACAGACTAACGAAGAAATCATCAAAATCATGCTGGGAAAATAAAAAATGAGCGATAAGCCTCCCTTTTAGGAAGCACATCGCTCATTTTTAATTTCTATTATTCATACCATCCGGCAAACCCCCGAATCATCAGCCTTTAACCCTCTTCATTCAGCTTACTCAAACGCATAGCCTGGTCCGCCGCAATCAGGGAATCCAGAAGCTCATGAATATCTCCATTCATAACAGCATCAATCTTATAAAGAGTCAGCTTAATCCTATGATCCGTCACCCGGCCCTGAGGGAAATTATAGGTCCGGATCTTCTCAGAACGGTCTCCCGTGCCGATCTGGCTCCTTCTCTCCTCAGCCTCTGAGCTCTGCCTTTTTTCCAATTCGATATCATACAGCTTAGAACGAAGCAAGCGGAAAGCCTTTTCCTTATTTTGAAGCTGGGATTTCTCAGTCTGGCTGTAAATAACGATTCCCGTAGGCATATGAGTCAAACGAACCGCAGAATCCGTGGTATTTACGCACTGTCCGCCGTTTCCGGAAGCACGCATAACATCGATTCTCACGTCCTTATCCTCAATAACCACGTCCACCTCTTCCGCTTCCGGCATAACCGCCACTGTCGCCGTAGAAGTGTGAATCCTGCCGCCGCTTTCAGTTTCCGGGACACGCTGTACCCGGTGAACCCCGCTTTCATATTTCATCTTGGAATAAGCACCCTTGCCCGTAATCATGGCAACCACTTCCTTAAAGCCGCCGATTCCATTTTCATTTACACTGATCAGTTCCACCTTCCAGCGCTGTCCCTCTGCATAGTTCACATACATACGGTACAGCTCAGAAGCAAACAAAGCCGCTTCATCGCCGCCTGCTCCGGCCCTGATTTCCAGAAGGATGTTCTTGTCGTCATTAGGGTCCTTAGGCAGAAGAAGAATCTTAAGCTCCTGTTCCAGAACCTCAATCTGCTTTCTGGAGCCGGATAACTCTTCCTTTATCATTTCCCGCATTTCTTCGTCGTTTTCCTCTTCCAAAAGGGCCAGACTGTCCTGTACGTTCTGCTTTTCCTTTTTGTACTGGGTGTAAGCCTCAACCAGGGCAGCCAGATCCGCCTGTTCCTTCATCAGCTTGCGGAAACGGTTCTGGTCCTCCGCCACAGAAGGATTATTAAGCTCCTGCATCAGCTCTTCATAATGAATTAAAATATCATCCAATCGATCAAACATCGATAACCTCCTACTTTTATCAAAAAGTTCCATTCATCTGAACGGCTACTCTTCCTAAATATCCTTCCGGGCAGAACTCAGCCCACAGTATTCTTTATGAAATACACATGCCAATAAATGTCCTTCACCGGACTGCACACACCACACGGTCCAGGCCTGCTGCATCCTTTTTCACACGGATTTCTTCAAATCCCTCATGTTTTAAAAGTTCACTTACCGATTCCCCTTGGTCGTAACCGATTTCAAAATAAACAGCTCCGCCAGGATTTAAGTATCTGCCGCACTCTGCGGCCAGCCTTCTATAAAAATACAGCCCATCCTCCCTGCCGTCAAGAGCCAGTATAGGTTCATGGTCCTTGACCTCCGGCTCCAGTTCCCTGATTACCTCAGTGGGAATATAGGGCGGATTTGACACCATCACATCAAACTTCCGGTTTTCCTCCAGCGCAGAAAACAAATCACTTTCCACCAGCTCAATTCTGCCTTTTCCCATCAGCTTCTCCGCATTTCTCCCCGCCACCTTAAGGGCTTCCGAAGAAATGTCAACCGCCGTCACACGGTCAAAACCTCCAAGTAAGGCCAGACTGACGGCAATACAGCCGCTTCCGGTACACATATCCAGCACCTTGGGATTCTTTCCCTTATGCTCCTTCAAAACCAGCTCCACAAGAGTTTCCGTATCCTGCCTGGGAATCAGCACCGATTCATTGACATAAAACTCCAGTCCCATAAACTCCCGGTTTCCTGTAATCTGCTGGAGAGGAATCCGTTTTGACCGCATTTCCACCATGGAACGGTACTTCGCCGCAGCCTGCTCCGTAAACTCATCCTCCGGAAGCTTCCTGCCCCGGTCCAGAAGAAAATGGGTCATATCCGTATGAAAGGCTTCCAAAAGCATGTATCTGGCATCAAGCAATGCTTCCCCGATCCCGGCCTTTGAAAGTGCTGAAATCCCTTCCTCCAGCAAAAGCTGCAGCGTTATGTTCATGCCTCTTTCTCCGGAAAATTCTTTTTCAAAAACTCTCTCCAGTCAAACACAGCCTCCACAGAAGCAATACCGACTTCGATCATATCATCATCAGGTTCCTTGGTGGTAAGCCCCTGCATCCACATGCCTGGACGGCTGAGCAAATTCACCAGTTTGGAATCGCTGCGCCCGGCCAAACGTAAAAACTCATAGGAAACGCCCGCAATCACCGGAATCAACACGATTCTGCTCACAATCCTCATGGGCAGAGTCTCCACCCTGATGACCATAAAAAACAGAATGCTGATAATCATTACAATCAAAAGGAAACTGGTGCCGCAGCGCTTATGTTCCTTGGAACTGTTCCTCACGTTTTCCACGTTCAATTCCAGTCCATGCTCCAGGCAGTTGATGCATTTATGCTCTGCCCCATGATACATGAACGTCCTCTGGATATCCTTCATACGGGAAACCAGCTTGATGTAAGCGATAAAAATACTGAGCCTGAGAACTCCTTCCAGAACAGCCATCACTGTCTGTGTCTTTATAAAATGCCGGAATATATTGGCAATAAACATGGGCAGCACCATAAAAATGCAGATAGCCATGATCACTGAAAACACCATGACAATACTCATCAGCGCCTTTTCCAGCTTTTCCCCAAATATCCGTTCCAACAGCTTTTCAAATCCGGAAGGCTCCGGGCTTTCTTCGTCATCTTCAAAAAAGCTGGCCGAAAAGGTCAGGGACCTCATTCCCAGAATCATGGAGTCTGCAAAGCTGAAAACTCCTCTGATAAAAGGAAGGGAAAACAATTTCACCCTTTCTCCCAGGCTGACATAAGTATCCTTTTTCACCTCAATGACCCCATCCGGCTTACGGACAGCGGTGGCATACTCATCCCCGTTTTTCATCATAATGCCCTCAATGACGGCCTGACCGCCGATTCCTGAATACTTCATAGGCCTTCCTCCTTTCTATTTTTAATCCCAAAAAAGGCTGAGCTAAAGTGTTTCCACCAAACTCAACCTTTTCTTTGCTCCTGATATAATAAGGATGCCTGGTGTGTCAAAGGGCTCACCAAGCGGCTGATTTGCTAAAAAATTATGCTTCAGCCTTAACGCCATATTTACGATTGAATTTATCAATACGTCCACGAGCAGCAGCAGCTTTCTGCTGACCTGTGTAGAATGAATGGCACTTGGAACAGATTTCCACATGGATATCTTCCTTTGTAGAACCTGTTACGAATTCATTCCCGCAGTTGCAGGTAACCTTTGCCTGGTAGTAATTTGGATGGATTCCCTCTCTCATGACTTTCACCTCGCATACTCTGATTTCTATTTTTCCAATCCGCGGTATTGAAACCGCAAACCGACTTTGTCTAATAAACAGCTTGTATAGTATAACATAGAATATTTTTTAATGCAAGCACTTATTTTTATAAATGAACCTCTCTGAATCCCCTGTTCCTTAATAGAAACGCATCTTCTTGGAGGACTCCACAAACTCCCGGTTGTTTCTGGTTCTTGCAAACAGATCCAGTATTTTTTCCACCGCATCCTCTGGTTTTAAGCTGCCTGTGGCCTTTCTCACAATTTCAACCGCCTCAGCCTCTTCTTTGGTGAGAAGCAAATCATCCCTTCTTGTGCTGGATTTAAGAATGTCAATAGCCGGGAAAATCCGTTTCTCAGACAGCTTCCTGTCAAGGACCACCTCCATGTTTCCGGTGCCCTTAAACTCCTCGTAAATCACGTCATCCATACGGCTTCCTGTATCCACAAGAGCCGTTGCCAGAATGGTTAAGCTTCCTGCCTCTCTCATATTTCTGGCTGCGCCGAAGAAACGCTTCGGCATGTGAAGGGCGGCCGGATCCAAACCGCCTGACAGGGTTCGCCCGCTTGGAGCCACCGTCAAGTTGTAGGCCCTTGCCAGACGGGTGATGCTGTCTAACAGGATTACCACATCCCTTCCGTGCTCCACAAGGCGCTTTGCCCGTTCAATCACCATTTCAGACACCCTCTTATGGCGCTCCGGCAGCTCATCAAAGGTGGAATAAAGGACCTCCACGTTATCTCCTACGATGGATTCCTTAATATCTGTAACCTCCTCAGGCCGCTCATCGATCAAAAGAATCATCAGATGAACCTCCGGATGGTTGATGGTAATGGCCTTTGCCACATCTTTAAGCAGGGTAGTCTTACCTGCCTTTGGCGGGGATACGATCATTCCTCTCTGCCCCTTTCCGATGGGAGCCAGAAGATCCAGAACCCGCATGGCCATGATACCTCTTCCTCCCTGTGACTCCATATGAAGCCGTTTGTCCGGGAATATGGGGGTCATATTTTCAAAATTGGGACGGCGTTCTGCAGCGCTTGCAGGATAGCCGTTGATATGTTTCACGTAAAGCAGAGCGGCAAACTTCTCTGTCGGTGCCTTCACTCTGCGGCTGCCGTGGATGATATCCCCTGTTTTCATATTAAAGCGGCGAATCTGGGAAGGCGCCACATAGACGTCATTTTCTCCCGGAAGATAATTTTCACAGCGGATAAAGCCAAAGCCGTCAGGCATGACCTCTAAAATGCCGTAGGCCTCTATGCCGCTGTCCAGCTCCTGCAGCTCAGGGCTGGGCTGGAAGTCTGGTCTTGTCTCCTCCGGCACATGTTCCTGGCGCACCTCACTTCTGGCAGGGGACTCTGTATTGCCTCCTGGCGCAGGGCGGTAGCTTGCGGACCTGGACTGTTCCGGCTGCCTGTAGGAGCGGACAACCGTCTTTCTCTGCCCTCCTGCCGGAACTGCCTGCTGGTCCACGGCCACAGGCCCCGGCTGAACTGGTTCCGGCTGAACCGGAATTGTCAACGAAGCCGGGGTCTCTTCTCGTTCACAAAGCAAATCTATAATTTCAGCTTTCCGCATAACGCTGCATCCCTTGATTCCCTGAGCTTTTGCAAGCTCCTTCAACTCCGTCAGCGGCAATGTTTGTAATTTTTCGCGCATATAATTCTCCTTCTGAATTTTTATAAGGAAGTCCGATTATTCTAAAAACCATCGAACACCTGATTTTCATTAAAAATCAGGCCAGTGTTTTGCAAGTTTGGGAATGACCTACGATAGAATATCGCAAACAGATGGCCGGAAATGGTTCCGGCCCAAATCACGCTAAATCAGGTCGTATGATACGCTCATTATATACCTTAACAAGAAAAAAGAAAAGTCATTTTTTCAGAAAATCCAGGTGTTCCTTTATTTTTTTCTCATAGCCATTTTCCGTAGGGCGGTAAAAGGAGGCTTCCTCCATGCCATCGGGAAGATACTGCTGTTTCACATAATGATTGGGGTAGTCATGGGCATATAGATAACCCTGTCCATGGCCCAGCTTCCCCGCTCCCTTGTAATGGGAATCCTGCAAATGAACGGGTACCGGCATGGTCTTCTGGTTCTTCACTGCATCCAGTGCATCGAATACAGCCAGACATGCCGCATTGCTCTTGGGAGCCGACGCCACATAAGTCACCGCCTGGGACAGAATAATCTGAGCTTCCGGAAGTCCGATTCTCTCTGCCGCCTGAGCGGCTGACACCGCCACCATAAGAGCCTGAGGGTCTGCATTTCCCACATCCTCAGAAGCACAGATCATAATTCTCCTTGCTATAAACTTGATATCCTCTCCTGCATAAAGCATGCGGGCCAGATAATATACCGCCGCATCAGGGTCTGAGCCCCTCATGCTTTTAATAAAGGCGGATATGGTATCATAGTGGTTATCGCCTGCCTTATCATAGCGGATCACCCGTTTTTGAATGCATTCCTGGGCCACATCTATATTAATATGAATTTTTCCGTCTGATGTGTCCCGGTCTGTTGTCATAATGCCAAGCTCCACCGCATTTAAGGCAGCTCTGGCATCTCCGTTTGCCACATCAGCCAAAAAATCCATGGCATCCTCATCAATGACTGCCTGATAAGAGCCCATCCCCTTTTCCCTGTCATAAACAGCCCGGCGGATCAGTTCCTTGATGTCGTCTTTTTCCAAGGTTTTCAATTCAAAAATCCGGGACCTGGAAAGAAGAGCCCCGTTTACCTCAAAATAAGGATTTTCCGTAGTAGCCCCGATAAGGATAACAGTCCCATCCTCAACAAAAGGAAGGAGGTAATCCTGCTGCCCCTTGTTAAAACGGTGGATCTCATCCACAAACAGAATGGTCTTTTTCCCGTACATCCCCAGGGCATCCTTGGCTTCCTTTATGATCTCTTCCATGTCCTTTTTCCCGGCTACGGTAGCATTTAACTGCTTAAAGTCCGCGCTGGTGGAATTGGCAATGACCCGGGCTAAAGTGGTCTTTCCCGTCCCCGGAGGCCCGTAAAAGATTACAGAGCCCAGCTTATCCGCCTTAATGGCCCGGTAAAGCAGCTTATCCTTTCCGATGATATGCTGCTGCCCCACCACCTCATCAAGAGCAGAGGGCCGGAGCCTGGAGGCCAGAGGGGATTCCTTTTCCATGGTATTTTCCCTCATATAATCAAATAAATCCATATTCTTTCTCCTGTAATTCTAAAATCCTTTATACTTCCTCTGGATACTTTAAATTCCAGTCATTCCGGATTTTCGTCATAATCCTCATCACATCTTCGGAGTATTCCAGATACATTTCATCCGCTTCCCCGGAAACCGCCCGCTCCATGTCCAGAATCTCATATAACAGGGCATCGTCCGTATTTCCTTCCTCAATCACTTACCGGCTGTTGTCCTCCGTATAAGTGATCACAGCCTGATAAGCCCTGGGATATTCGTAAACTTCAATATACCCTTTATCAAAGGCCACCATTCCCCGCTTAGGCTGCTTGGCCCTGAGAGAAAGGGAAATGGAAGCCATTTCCTCATGGTTATTCATCAAAAGGATTCCCGCCTGTTCATCCACTCCCGTTGGAGCAAACTTCACCTGGGAGGTGATCTGGTCCGGAGCCTCTGTCATAAACCACCTCACAAAGGAAAGGGCATAGACCCCGATATCCAGCAGGGCACCTCCCGCAAGATTACGATTAAAAAAGCGGTTTTCCTCATTGTATTCTTTATAGCTTCCAAAGTTCATCTGAATCAGCCGCAAAGGTCCCAGCCTGCCGCTTCTTACAATCTCCCGAAGCTTCTTATAAAGAGGCATGTGATAAATTGTCATCGCCTCTCCAAACACCAGGTGATTTTCCCTCGCTGTCTGAACCGCCTCATCCAGTTCCATGGAATTTAAGGTAATGGATTTTTCACACAGCACATGCTTCCCATTCCTTAAAGCCTCTTTGATATATGGAATATGAGTATTATGAGGGGTGGAAATATAGATGATATCCAAATCTTCATCGGAAAACATGTCCTGGACCTGGTCATAAACCTTGGTCACCCCATATGTCTCCGCAAAGCTGACGGCCTTTTCATGGGTTCTGTTTCCCACTCCATACAGGGTCCTTCCCCGTTTTTGCATGTTTTCTGCCAACTGCTTTGCAATCTCACCGCACCCCAGTGTTGCCCATCGGTATTCTTTCATTGCTCCCCCTCCTCTATGGCTGGTGTCAAAACTTTCTCATAGGTTCATTATGGACATAAGTTGTCCTTTTGTCAAGCGGAGTCCCTGCTGCCTTCCCTTCGGTCCCCGGCAAAAATGCAAAAACCGGAACAGCATCACCCCCCTGTTCCGGTTTTTCTCCCAACCTTACAATGAGACGCAAACCGTCTTATTGCAGGACTTCAAATATATAATTCTGTTTTCAATATCGTATAGTTCCTTAACAGCCTCTTCCGTAATAATATCTTTTCCTTTTCCCACACAATGCTTTTTGTCCTTATAAAGCAGCAGTACATTGGCTTCCTCTAAAAATCCATGATCCGGGAAATGAGTAGTCATGATAACAGTCCTTCCAAGCTTCTTAACCAGGCCGCAGATATGGGAAATAATCCTGGCCTGGTTTCCAAAGTCCAGATTGGAAACAGGCTCATCCAGGACCAATATGGGTGTCTGCTGGGCAATGGCTCTGGCAATTAAGGTAAGCTGCCTCTCCCCGCCGCTGATCCTCATATAATCTTTATTGCTGAGGTCTCCGATTCCCAGCAGCTCTACGGCCTCTTCCACCGCCCGCTTATCTTCCGGACCAAGCCTTCCCATGCCCTGCTGATGGGGATTTCTCCCCATGGCAATGACCTCCTTCACCGTAAAGGCAAAGGGCGGAACATGGTTTTGAGGGACATAGGCAATCTGCTTTGCCAGTTCCTTCCGGTTCCATTTATCAATGGAAACATCATTTAATATGATATCCCCCTTTACCGGATTCAGCAGACAGAGGGCCGACTTAAAAAATGTGGTCTTCCCCACCCCATTGGCCCCCAAAACGCACCACATTTCTCTTGAGCCGATGGTAAGATTGATATCTTCAATCACCGCATGGCCGTTATAGCCGCAGCTTAAATTTTTCATTTCCATTTTCATTTGCTTCACCAACTGCTTTCTCTCCTGCTCATTAAAAATATAAGAAAAGGAATTCCAACCAAGGATGTGGTGATTCCCAGAGGAATTTCTATGGTCATCAGACTGCGGCATAAATCATCCATGAGCAGAAGATAAACAGCCCCTAAAAGCAGGGAACCCGGGATCACATGCTTAAAATTAGGGCCCATGACCATTCTCGTCAGATGAGGTACGATAAGCCCGATCCATCCGATTGTCCCGGTCACTGAGATGGAATAGGAAGTCAAAACAGTGGCGGAAATGGTAATACCAGCCTGCAGCAGCCTGGTATTTACCCCCAAAGCCTTTGCCTCATCTTCTCCCAGGGAAAGAATGTTGATTTTATTACTGCAAACCACCAGAACCCCAATGCATATGGAAAAGGGCACCACCATGCCCAAAACATCCCGGTAAGTGGCCTTATTCAAGCTTCCCATAAGCCAGAAAGTGATTTCCGGCAGTTTATTATCCGTATCCGCCGTATATTTCATCAGAGTAATCAGGGACTGAAACAGGCCGCTGACTAAAATTCCTCCAAGCACCAGCAAAAACACCGTGTTGTTTCCCTTTCCAATCCGGGCGGCAATGAACCAGGTCAGCATAACGGCCAGAAGGCCGAATAAAAAAGCCATCATCTTAGTTCCCCCAATGCCTGCAGACAAAACAATACCCAATACCGCACCAAAGGAGGCTCCTGAAGATGCTCCCAGCAAGTCAGGGGATACCAGAGGATTTTTAAACATCCCCTGATATGCTGCGCCGCTGACCGACAGCGCTCCCCCCACCAAAATGGCGGCAAATATCCGCGGCATACGCACCTGATAAATGATATGGACAATCTGCTGGTCCTCAGAGCGTCCTAAAAGCGCATTTACAACGTTTGCCAGAGATATTGGATAGCGTCCGGCCAGCAAAGACAGCAGCACCGAAGCCAGCAAAAAAAGCACCAGCATCCACATCATCTGCCCAGGCAGTATTTTATTTTCTGTTCGCTCCAAGCCCCATCATCCTATCTTCATTTTCTTAATATTTCCTTTTTGAAAGCTTTCCCCTACCCGGGTTTCCCCAAGACAATAGGAACAGAGGGCCGCAGGCATGGCAAACCGCAGGCGGCAGTCCTTAAGACGGTCTGAATCAAGACTTTTCCCCTTCCGGAAATATTCCGCCCCGTCAAAGGAGCCCTGTCCGGTAATTCCGTTAAGGAACAAAATATCCGCCTTTGGATTGGCCATCTTCACCTTAAAGGCAAAGACCTCACGCTCCGCCTGGGATACAATATCCCCCTTTGTAATCATCACCAGGTCCGCATAGCGGAGCATAGGCTCGATCTTATGAGGTGTGTTAATGCCTGATAAGTTATCAATGACGCACACCCCTAAAAACTCCCGCAAATGGGGAGAGCACCGGTTGCACAGCCCGGCGCTTTCAATCACAAGGTATTCAAAATCATTTTTAAATCCCCATTCCACGCACTCCTCAATGTTGCTGACAAAAAAGTGATCCGGGCACAAGTTTCCCGAAAGCCCTACAACAGACCGGATCTGGTGTTCCTCAAACCGCGCTGCATCAGAGCTGGACAAACAGTCAAACTTCGCCACTCCAACCCGGTCCTTTCCAAGCTGCTCAATAATCCGGATTAAAACAGAGGTCTTTCCCGCAGAAGGCGGTCCGGAAACCGTAATTAATTTCATGGGCATAGCACACCCCCGGGATGGAGCCTCTGCCATTCCTGCCAGAATACTTCCAGACAATGCTCTGCCAGGGTGGGAATATCATGGCTGCGGATAAAATCCCAGCCAAGCCACTGAAAAGCTGCTCCTGGAGGCAGATTGGCATCCATCTCCCCGTTCATAGGCGGTGTATAAGCTTTGGCACAAGCCTCTGCAAAATCCTTTCCAGCAATATAATCTGTAATATCCTTTACCCGTTCCGCATCATCCTTTCTCACAAGCATGTACATGGGCAGGGTAATGGCTCCGTCATCAGGCCAGACAACTTCCACATCCTTCCGCACGCAGGTCTGGGCGAAAAACCAGGAAACCAGATAAATTGCCCCGCCTTCGGACCGGCTGCTGCCGGCTGTCTTAGACATAACGCTTCCATGGAGGGCGTGTTTTACATTTCCGGCAAACTTCCTGATTCCTTCCTCTCCATATGACTTATATATGTATAAAAACAAAGCATTGGAAATGGTTTCCCGGTCTTTTCCGAAGATAATGATGTTATTCTCATACATGGGATCAAGCAGGGCCTCCAAAGTCCGGGGAACCGGAAGATCACCCAAACGTTTTTTATCAATCAGAAAGGTTTCCGCCATCACTCCGTAAACATTGTAAATATTCTCAGGGTCACACAAACCGGCTTCCTCTAAGACAGGATTTACCTTCTCATAAAATCCACCGGTGAACATCCCCTCCGTTTTCTTCTGAAAATCCAGACCCAGGTATTCATTGAACTCCTTTGAAAAGAACACCCCTGGAAACTTCTCCGGATCGCCGTGATCCCAGGCTTCCCCGCAGGTATCATCGGTCATTTTCCCGAACTCCAGATAACACTTTCTGGAAACCCCATACTGTTTTTTATGTTCCCGCTCAATCTCTTCCAAAGCATCCCGGAAGGTGAATTTCAAGGGGCAGATGGTATTTCCGTAAAAATCCAGCTTTTCCCCCGGCACAAAATCCTCCAGCAGGTGCTGCCGCTCTGCCTCTGCCTTTAAAACCACATTGTCCAGATAATACAAAAAAAGCTCCTGATTAATTCCCCGCACATAAAGCAAGGTTCTCAACATGGTATCCGGGCCTGCCACCTTCAGAAAATCCTCCGGTTGTTCATAATCAAATCCATTGGAGCGGAACACTTCAAAGCTTTCCGGGTAATTCTCCAGGATTTCCTTTACTTTCATTGTTCCTGTTATCACACATAACCTCCCGACTAAAGCATTGATACCGATGTTTCCGCCCGTTCTCCTGAGCGGAGCATCTGCAGCAGCTTCGTTGTTTTTCTGTCCATATCTTCTAAATCCTTTAAATTCTGCTTTTCCATGGCGCTGGTTTCCAGCACCGCTTTCATGCCGCCGTTTTCAATGATAATACGTTTGTCTCCCATAAGGGCAAGAATGGGATCATGAGTAGACATGAGCACAATTTTCTGCTCCTGAGCCAGCAAATGCAATGCCTTTTTCCGGTCCACTCCCGCATTTTCAATTTCGTCAATCAGCACAATGGGGGAAGCGCTTAAAAAGGCGGTATCCGCAATCATCAGCGCCCGGGACTGGCCGCCGCTTAACTCCGTCAAGGGAGTTTCTTTGGAAAAACGCTCTCCGGCCAGATCATTGGCAGCATCAAAAATCTTCTCAACCACCTTATCAAGGTCTTCTATCATCCGGCTCTCCCCGTGAAGACGCAAAAAGTCAAAGACCCGCAAATCCATAACAAAATTCATGTTCTGGGACAATTGTGCGATGAGTTTGTTTTCAATTTGAAATCGTTCCCTTTCACTGGGAACCCGCCCGTCAATGAGAATCTTCCGTTTCGTCTGGGTATCCCCCTGAGCCAGACACTCAATGTCAGCCAGCAGACAGCTTTTCCCGGAACCCGTAGGCCCCATGACAGTGATGATTTCACCTTTTTCAATGGAAAAAGTGAGATTTTCCTGTTCTCCCAGCTTGTTATGCCCTCCGATAATGGTGATCTTCTCCACACTCTTCTTTTTCTGTTTCAGTGCTTCCATCCGGTTTAAAAACAGGATAAAATGCTCCGCCAGCTGGGTATGGGAGGCTCCGATATCCTCCAGCAGAGATTCCGGAATTTCCTCGATATACTGCCTGACCGTTAATTGAGTCCGGTCCAAAAAGCCTTCTATGCCGGAGGCTGAAAAAAAGTCACCGGCATAGGGATATGTACTTGAAATACTGGCTATATCATCTTTCAATAATTCATTTGTTATCATAGCTTCATTCACTTTCGCAGAGCGTTCTTTGTAATGTTTTCAACATTCTCATCACTTAATTCCACATGGTAAAACAGCTTGTAGAATTCCTTTGTTTCCTCTTTGATATCATAATCCACATATTCCGGATACAAAATAGAATGAACCCACTTGATTCCGATGATGGTGTTGACGGAAGGGGGCCTGTCAAACCAGTTCTGAGGCTGCATGGGCGTTTCAAATACCAGCCCGCTTTTTACTGCCGGAATGGTGGACCATTTGCTGTCGGTGGTAACAGTGTTATAGCTGCTGGAATCTGCAAATCCGTTGTCCACACTGCAGATAATCAGTTCAGGAGCCCATTGCATAACCTGCTCAATGGAAACAGCGGTTCGTCCGTATCCCGGTGTAATTTCACAATCAGCCACATTGATTCCACCGCATATGTCAATTAATTGAGAATGAGAGGAACCTGAGGGATCGGTATGAAGGCCGTCCTGCTCCTCTGCATAGTAAACCCGGATCTTTTTATCTTCCGGAATATTAGCTGTGATTTCTTCCGCGTAGTTCAAAGCGGCCTCTGTGTAAGATGCCAGCTCTTCTCCACGGTCTTCCCTGTTAAAAAGCCCGCCTAAGAAACGATAGGTTTCCGGCAGATCCTGCAAATCACTTTTTACCAGTACCACCGGGATGCCAAGCTGTGTCTGCAGTTGCTCCGCCTGATCAATGCTGCCCTGATCCGTTCCGCTGGATAAGACAACATCAGGAGCTGCTTTTATAATCTCTTCAATATTTCCCTGGTTTCCTTTGCCGTACCAGCCGCCTAAATGAGGAAGATTCACATAGTAATCCGTCAAATATGCCTTTTCCGCATCAGATATAATTACATTGAGCCCGGCCACCATCTTGTCGTCAAAGGTATACATCAGCATAGTTCCAATGGGACTGGTTGAATATACGCTCTTAATTTCTCCAGGCAGTTCCACTTTTCGCCCTGCATGGTCCGTAATCTCCTGAACGGCCGAGCCGTTTTGTGGTTCCTGGGAGGACTCCTCCTTTGTTTGTTCTGATTGGGCGGAGATGCTTTCCGTTACCGCCTGTGTCTCCTGTACCTGTGAACCGGTTGTGCCTGCCGTTGATTTGCAGGCGCTTAATCCAAGTGTGATGCCTAAAAGCATTCCTGCCAGATAACAGCTTGTCTTAATTGTCTTTTTCCGCATGATATGGAATTCCTTTCCTTTTTCGATATAAATATCTTAATATATCGGAGCTGAAAAATCAAGAAACAAAAATTTTTTTTAATTTTCCCACATTCTCCTTGCTATTGGGCTGAAACCTTTGTTATAGTTAATCCGAGGTGACTAATTATGCTGGTAAAGACAAGAATAAGAATCGGAAAAAATAAAATTTTCATGGGAAAAGGCGTAAAAGAAATGCTGGATGCCATTGAAATGCATAAATCCATAAAAAAGGCAACAGAATATACAGGAATTTCCTATCCAAAGGCCATCCGGATGATACGGACCCTGGAAGAAGAGCTGGGATTTCCTGTGGTCATTTCTGAAAAAGGGGGAAGTGAGCGGGGAGGAAGCCGTTTGACTGAAAAAGGCAAGGAAGTCCTGGAGACTTACCGGAAAATCGAGAAGGCAGTGGAAGAATATGCGGAAAATCTTATTGATCAGGAGTTCCGTTTTTAAAAAAACCATCTGATTTACATAAGATTTATTCTGACCATTTGACTGAGGAAGAGAAATTGACGCTTTTTAGCGTCATTAAAACCTTGCAATTTTCTTTCTCTTCCTTTACAATCATAAGTATGAAAACATTAAGAACATTAAAAGAAGTATTTTTATCCTCTATTCCTCTGGCAATCATTATTGTTCTGGTTTGTGTCTTTATAGCGCCTATGAAAAACTCCTCTGATTATGTTAAGCTGACCTTAGGTTATGCCAGTGTTGTGTTCGGGCAGGCATTTTTCCTGGTCGGGCTGGATTCCAGTATCCTTCCCATCGGAAAAATTGTAGGCAGCTCCCTGATCAAATTTAAAAAGGGGATTTTCATAATCTTTTTCGGTGTTTTATTCGGGATTCTTGCCACAGTAGCAGAACCGGCTCTGGCAGTTCTTGCCCGCCAGACTCACATGATTATGGCAGAGGTCAATGAAACTGTTTTTGTATGGATCTTAAGCTCAGGAGTGGGAATATTCGTAGGCTTCGCCTTATTCCGCATCATTAAGGACTTAAATATCAAGGTTGTATTCGCCATACTTTACTCCATGATATTTTTGACCGTAATCCTGGTCCCCGAAGAATTCGTGGCCCTGGCATTTGACGGAAGCGGCGCTACTACAGGAGATATTTCTGTTCCATTTATCCTGGCTCTTGGCATCGGTATTTCAGCAACCATGTCAAAGCGCAAAACCAATGACGACACCTTTGGAATCATTGGAATGGCCTCCGTAGGTCCTATCATGGCAGTCTTTATTTACGGCATCATTCTCAGCATCAAGCACGACGGAGTCATTCCTCCTGCGGGTCTCTACGATCCGGGTGCTGCAGAAAGCTTTGCCGACATTATAATTTCCAATATTTCCGGTGTTGCTCTGGCCTTATTTCCCATTGTTATAGTTTTTTTACCTTTCCAGCTTTTCCTCAAGTTTCCCAAAAAGCAGTTTATCAGAATGATGCTGGGCATCATACCTGTTTACGCCGGACTGCTCATCTTTTTATCGGGAATTGATTACGGCTTTGCATTTGCAGCAAAGTATATCGGTGAGGTATTCCTGGAAACTTCCCGCCCCCATTGGTTTAAATGGCTCCTTCTGCCTTTGGGATTTATCCTGGGAGCGGCCATAACCCTGTCCGAGCCGGCTGTTACGGTTTTAGGGGAACAGCTTGAGGAAATAACCAACGGTCATATCAGGAAGATGACCATCCGGATCACCCTGGCACTTGGAATCGGGTTTGCCTCCCTGCTTTCCATGCTGAAAATTTTAACCCAGATCAATATTCTGTGGTTTTTGGTCCCGCTCTACTTCCTATCCATCATTATGATGCGGTATACATCCTCTCTTTTTGTGGGGCTGGCCTTTGATTCAGGAGGCGTAACAGGCGGTGCGCTGACATCGGCCTTTCTGACACCCCTCACTTTGGGCACGGCCCAGGCTGTTGCTATGTCGGCAGGCTCCAAAGCCCAGTCTGTGCTGACAAACGGATTTGGAATCATTGCATTTATCTCAGTAACTCCTCTCATTGCAGTTCAGCTCCTTGGAATCATTTATGAGGCAAGGGTTAAGAAGACACTGGCACTGAACAAAGAACATGAGGCGAAAGAGTTTGAAGAGCTGTCCATGTATGAGGGTGATCTGGATGAAAGCAGTACAGATTACACCGATGACATGAACGACGATGAATATAATATAGAAGAAAGCTCCGGCTTAGAGGAGGGAACTTATGAACAATCAAACAATTGATAACATTGAATTTCTGATATTGATTACCGGAAGAAAGCAAAAGGATGCGCTGCTGGAAAGAATGTGCAGCATCGACTGCCGGATTGTCAATACGGTATACGGAAAAGGAACCGTAAAGCCCAATTATCTTTTGGATATGCTGGGCCTGGTCCCTGAAGAAAACAAGATTATCGTGACTTCCGTATTGCCAAAAGAAAAATCGGATGCTATATTTACTATATTGCTGGATGAATTTCACTTTGGCCAGCCCAACAGCGGCATAGCCTTTACTCTGCCGATTTCTGGCATGTCATTTTAACTTTTATTTTACCAGGAGGAAACAAACCCAATGGATGGTTGTGAGCAAATGAAAGCACTTTTTATTATAGTCAATGCCGGCTTTACGGAATCAATTATGGATATTGTAAGGGCAGAAGGCGCAAATGGTGCTACTATAATAAATGCGAGAGGCGAAGGTGCCCAGCATGAGTCGTTTATGGGCATTACCGTCGACTCTGAAAAAGAAATCATTCTGACAATTACCGATATAGCCACAGCAAAACGAATCATGCATGCAATCAAGGAAAAGGCTGGCTGGAAATCTCCCGGACATGGAATATGTTTTGCAATGCCGGTAAATAAGGTCATTGGAATGAGTTCTGTTACCCCAAAGAATAAAGAAGAAAACGAAAAAAAGTCATAAACAAAACATAAGCTCCTGTTCCACGGAACAGGAGCATTTCTTTGCCCCGTAAAGCCTTCTCAGTCCACCAAAAGCTCATCTACAGTAACAAAGGTATATCCCTGCTTAATCAGGGTATCAATAGCCTCCAGGGCAGCCTCTACGGACGTGGGGTATACATCATGAAGAAGGATGATGTCTCCCGGCTCCACGTTCTTTACGATGTGCCGCACCACCTTTCTGGCGTTCTGGGCTTTCCAGTCCAGAGGATCGATATCCCACATCACCACAGTCATGTCAATGGTGCACTCCAGTTCCTCCGTCCAGGCTCCATAAGGAGGGCGCAGATACTGGGGCCGTTTTCCGATAATGGCCTCAATCTTCTTGTTATTCTCCTCAATCATCTGACATGCCGTTTTAATTTCCTCCTTGTTCATCTGGACGTGACTGTAGCCATGGCTGCCGATCAGATGGCCATCTTGGTACATCTGCTTCACAATGGACTCCTTGCCCTCCACATTTTCCCCCAGAAGGAAGAAAGTAGCATGAACACCTCTCTCTTTCAATCCCTCTAAAAGCCGGGGTGTATAAACAGGATCAGGGCCGTCATCAAAAGTCAGGGCAATCTGCTTATCTCCGGAAAACTGCCTCCGCACCTCATTGATTTCCTCTGAGTCCCCATTTACTGGGATAAACAAAGTATCCTTTGCCTGCACATAAGAATGGTACATTCCCCTCAGGAAAACAATATCCAGTGCCAGAACAAATAAAAGACAAGCTATTTTCCATCTGATCTTACTCATGCATAAGCCCTGCTTTCTGCCATTATTATTTAGTCTATGGGCCATTCCACAAAAATAAAACCAAAACTCAAGTGTTTTTTGAGAAGGCGAAACAACGAAGAAGGGCTGCCCTCCATTCTGAGAATGAGGCAGCCCTTCTTGTAAATCAAAGATTCAATTAAGCCATGCAAACGTTAACTGCCTGCAGACCGCGATTTCCTTCTGTTGTCTCGTAAGTTACTTTCTGGCCTTCTTCCAGAGTCTTGTAACCATCAGAAACGATACCTGAGAAGTGTACGAAAACTTCCTCGCCTGTTGCGTCATTTACGATGAAACCGTATCCTTTAGCTCCATTAAACCATTTTACTGTACCGTTGTTCATAACGTGTACCTCCTGAAATAAATAAAAATATTTGTTATATCGCCTGAAACAAAAATCACATATTTTTGTAAATCATCATCCGAAAATAATGACTTACAAAAATATGTGAAATCATAACTCCATTCGATAATACTCATTCATTCTAACCTAAATGCACAAAATTGTCAAGACTATTCTGTTATTTCCCCATATGATTTCTTCCATAAAAACAGGGCCCTGCCTTCTTGAGAAAGCAGGACCCTGTCATTCAGCCAAAGAAAAATTACTTTAAAGTAACTTTTGCGCCTTCAGCCTCTAAGGAAGCCTTGATCTGCTCAGCTTCTTCCTTGGAAGCGCCAGCCTTTACTACCTTAGGAGCGCCGTCAACTACGTCTTTAGCTTCCTTTAAGCCTAAGCCTGTAGCTTCACGAACAACCTTGATAACTTTAACCTTGTTAGGACCAACCTCTGTTAATTCAACGTCGAACTCAGTCTTCTCTTCTTCTGCTGCTGCAGGACCTGCTGCTGCAACTACTACGCCTGCTGCTGCGGATACACCGAACTCTTCCTCGCAAGCCTTTACTAATTCGTTTAATTCTAATACAGATAACTCTTTAATAGCTTCAATAAACTCAGCTGTTGTTAACTTTGCCATGATAATATACCTCCGTATTTGATATGTTTTAATTTTTTAATGAAGTTCGATTCGCTTAAGCTCATCGAACGGCTAAAATTCTCATCGCATCGTGCCCTCTGGTTATACCCTTTGGGTAAAATTCAGGCGCACTTCGTCTGCATTCATTAAGAATCTTATGCCTCTACCGCTTCTCCGCCCTGACCGTCTGCGATCTGCTTGAGTACGCGTGCAAAGTTTGTAATAGGAGACTGAATGCTGCCCAGTAACTTTCCGAGAAGGATTTCTCTGGAAGGAATGCTGGCGATCTGTCCCATTGCTTTGGCGTCATAATAAGTGCCTTCCACAACACCGCCCTTAATCTCTAAAGCGGGAGCTGTCTTAGCAAATTCAGCCAGGATTCTTGCCGGAGCGGTTGCATCTGTCTTGGATACAGCAATTGCTGTAGGTCCTTCCAGGCTTGGATCTAAAGCCTCAAATGCAGTTCCTTTCGCAGCGAAACGGATCATAGTGTTCTTATATACCTTATAAGTAACATCAGCATCTCTCAATTTCTTACGAAGCTCTGTATCCTGAGCAACTGTAATACCGCGGTAGTCTACAACTACGGCTGTCTCAGCGCCATCCAGTAAGTCCTTGATTTCGCCTACGATCGGCTGTTTTAATTCAACTTTTGCCATTATGGTTTACCTCCTGTTTAGTCTAAGCCTGCGGTTTCCCGCAAAGCCTGCTCGTATAAACTGCAAGGGAATCAGACACAAAAAAACCTCTCCGCCCAAAGGACAGAGAGGTCTACAAATTCATTTTAAAAAATGATTCTTGTACATTCCTCGGCAGGCGTTTACACCTTATGCCTTACGGCACCTGCTGTCTTCGGCAGTTAATACTGAAATAGTATAACATTATATATAATTCATGTCAACCACAAAACAAAATTAGTTCATTAACTTCGCTACGTTCAGCTTTACGCCAGGTCCCATTGTGGAAGCCAGTGTAACGCTCTTTAAATAAGCGCCTTTAACTGTACTTGGTTTTGCTTTAACGATTGCATCAACAAGCGTCTGGAAGTTGTCCGCTAACTGTTCTTCTGTGAAAGAAGCTTTTCCAACTGGCACGTGGATAATATTTGTTTTATCAAGTCTGTACTCAACCTTACCAGCTTTGATGTCGTCGATTGCCTTTGCTACGTCCATGGTAACAGTTCCGGCTTTTGGGTTTGGCATTAAGCCCTTGGGTCCCAGGACACGTCCTAAACGTCCAACAACACCCATCATGTCCGGTGTGGCAACAACTACATCAAAATCCAGCCAGCCTTCGTTCTGGATCTTCGGAATCAGTTCCTCAGCTCCAACGTAATCTGCGCCTGCAGCCTGTGCCTCATCAGCCTTAGGTCCCTTTGCGAAAACTAAGATCTTTACAGTCTTACCTGTTCCATGAGGAAGTACAACTGCACCACGGATCTGCTGGTCAGCGTGACGGCCGTCACAGCCGGTTCTGATATGAGCTTCGATGGTTTCATTAAATTTAGCACTTGCATTGGTCTTTACTAAAGAGATCGCTGCCGGTGCATCGTAGAGAACAGAACGATCTACTGTCTTTGCTGCCTCTGCGTATCTTTTTCCTCTTTTCATTCTAAATAACCTCCTAGTGGTATTGTCGGGGATTTTCCCTCCCACGTTTTCAAAAATCCTTCAAATAAGAAAATTATGCTTCTACAGTAATTCCCATGCTTCTTGCAGTACCAGCGATCATGCTCATAGCAGTCTCAACGGATGCAGCATTTAAATCTGGCATTTTCAGTTCTGCAATCTTCTGCAGTTCAGCCTTGGAAATGGTAGCTACCTTTGTCTTATTCGGTACTGCAGAGCCGGATTTGAGCTTGCAGGCCTTCTTTAATAATACAGCAGCCGGAGGAGTCTTGGTGATGAAGCTGAAGCTTCTGTCTGCATAAACAGTGATAACAACCGGAATGATTAAATCTCCCTGATCTGCTGTTCTTGCGTTGAATTCCTTTGTAAACTGTACAATGTTTACACCATGCTGTCCAAGTGCGGGACCTACAGGAGGAGCTGGTGTAGCCTTTCCTGCTGGAATCTGCAATTTAATATATCCTGTTACTTTCTTTGCCATAATAAGGCACCTCCTAATAAATGTGGTATTGTCGGGGATTTCCCTCCCACGAGCTTATACGGATATAAGCCGCTTTTACTTGTTACATCTTTTTCACTTCGCTGAAATTCAGTTCCACCGGTGTTTCACGGCCGAACATCTCAACGCTCATGGTGATGGTTTTCTTACCTTCGTTGATGGACTTGATGGCACCAACGGTATCCTTCCATGCACCGGAAGTTACCACAACGGTATCTCCCACTTCAAAGCCAATAATGATCTCCTCATTCCGGAATCCAAGCTTTTCCATCTCTTCTTCAGTCAGAGGAACCGGTTTTGACCCAGGGCCTACAAAGCCTGTCACCCCGCGGGTGTTACGTACCACATACCATGTCTCATCGTTCATGATCATGTGGATCAGTACGTAGCCGGGGAACATCTTTTTATCGGCCTTTTTCTCAACGCCATTTTTAAGCTCAATGACGGATTCCAGGGGAACCGAAACCTCCAGGATCTGCTCCTGCAGACCTCTGTTTTCGATGGTCTTCTCGATATCGACTTTTACTTTGTTCTCATAACCTGAATAGGTATGGACTACATACCAATTTGCTTCTGACATAAACTCACCTTAACCCTAAGATAGAACTGAGACCAAATCCGATGATCAGATCAAGAATCGCAATAATCAGTCCTAAAGCAACCGCCGCTGATACAACTGCCACGGTCTGCTTCATTACGGTTTCTTTGGAAGGCCAAATGATTTTAGCAAACTCGGCCTTTAAACCTCTGAAAAAGCTTTTCTTCCGAGCACCTTCGTTGTTCACTGTATCTCCCATAATTTCACGTCCTTTACAAACCGATTACTTTGTTTCCTTGTGCATGGTATGGCTCTTACAGAACTTGCAGTACTTCTTGGTTTCCATTCTGTCCGGATGAGTCTTCTTATCTTTGGTCATGTTATAGTTACGCTGTTTGCATTCAGTACATGCCAGTGTGATTTTTGTGCGCACGACTTCCACCTCCACTTAAATTTTCGTTGTTGTGTTTTGAGTCTTCCTCTTTGTGTCAAACAATTTTGAGCATAAAAAAAAGACCTAGCTCTTCCATTCGCCCAATAAATATAACACACAGGCCAGGATTCGTCAATCTTTTTTTATGAAAAACTATCGTCTTTACGGCATTTTTGTATTATACCATGGGGTGAGGAAAATTGCAAGACCGGCGGGGACGATTTTTACTCCGCCACCGCCGGAAATTCCTAAATTGTAATACATAAAAACCAGCTCTCTTGTTATGGCCTTACAGCCGTCCCATCAGGAAGCCGTGAAAACAGCCAGCTATGGTCCATATCCACCGCAGGATACTTCTCTGCTGCTTTCTCATCAAATCCTACACCGATACCCGGCCGATCATTGACATAGGCATATCCGTCTCTCACTTCCGGACAGCCAGGGAACACTTCCTGCTCCTCTTTGGTAAAGCCGGAGAATTCCTGTATGCCGAAGTTATGGCTGTTCAAATCCAGATGCATCTGAACTGCCATTCCAATAGGAGATAAGTCATTGGGCCCATGCCATGCGGTCCGCACTCCATAAGCTTCGCTGAAATGAGCCAGCTTTCTGGCCGGGGTCAGGCCTCCGATGTCGCTTAAATGAACTCTGATGAAGTCAATCCACTGATTCTGGATAATAGTCTTCCACTCGTTGGGGTTAGTGAACAGTTCACCCATAGCCAGAGGAAGGGTGGTGTGATACCGGAGGGTTTTAAAGAACTCCACATGTTCCGGGGCAAGGGAATCTTCCAGGAAAAACAGCTTGTACTGCTCCATTTCCTTGGCAAATTCCAAGGTTTCGGAAAGGGTGAGACGCTCATGAACGTCATGCATAAGCTCCGCGCCCCAGCCGATATCCGTTCTTACGCGGTCAAACAGCTTGTAAACGCTGTCCATATACATTCTGGGATGGAAGTAAGCTCCGCCGGGAGCATGTTCCGGCTTCACCATACGCTGGATGCTGCCGTCAAAGTTTCCGCCGTAGGTTCCCATATGACACCGGATGTAACGGTAGCCCTCATCCATATAGCCGCGGATGCACTCCTCCACCTCTTCGATGGACTTTCCGTCGGCATGGCGGTAAACTGCAAGTCCTTCCCTGCACTTACCGCCTAACAGGCTGTAAAGAGGCATTCCAGCACGTTTTCCCTTAATATCCCACAGCGCTTCGTCCACGCCGGAAATGGCGTTATTCAGTACAGGCCCGTTTCTCCAATAGGAACTGCCCATCATCATCTGCCAGATTCCTTCGATGTCATCAACCGGATGTCCCTTCAGCATGGGACGTAAGTATTCTTCAATAGCAGTCACCACTGCCTTATGCCTCCATGTGAATGTGGCACACCCGTAGCCGTATAACTCCGGTTCCGTAGTCTCTACCTTTACAACCACCAGATTGATGTTTCTTGGAGCTGTCACAAAAACTTTAATGTCCTGGATTTTTATGTTATCCATCTTTACTACCTCCGTAAATCGTACTTTATGCAATTTAGCTTTTTACAGCTCCTCCGGTCATTCCAGCGATGAAATACTTCTGGAAGCTTACAAATAAAACTACCAGCGGAAGGCTGGATATGCTGGACGCTGCCATCAAATCATTCCACTTGATCTGATATTGGGAATTTAAGGAAATAATTCCCACAGTCAGGGTTTTTAAATTATCCTTTGACACCAGAACAGAAGAATACATATACTCATTCCATCCGTTAAACAATACAAACATGGCTACCGCCGCAATTCCCGGCACGATCAGGGGAAGGATGATATTCCAGAATATACGGAAGCTGGAAGCTCCATCCACTCTGGCCGCCTCGTCAAGCTCCAGGGGAATGGTCCGGAAATAGGACACGATCATCCAGGTGCTGAATGCGATATTGGTGGCGGCATATACGATAACCAGGCCGAATAAGGTGTTGACAAGCTTATATCTGGAAAGCACCGCATAAAATGGCACCACCAGCATGACGCTTGGGAACATCTGTGTAATAAGAAGAAAGCTCATAAGCTGTTTTCTTCCCTTAAACTTAAACCTGGTCACTCCATACCCTGCCAGGCAGGCGAAGGCCACGCAGATCACCATGGCGGAAAGGCAGACAATCAAGCTGTTCATAGTCATGCGCCCAAAGTTATAGGTATTGAAAAACTTGCGGAAGGAATCCAGGGAAAATGGGTCCGGAAGCCACTTAGGCTGGGGATAATAAGTCTGGGGCTCTGTTTTAAAAGCCGTGGATATCATCCATAAAACCGGAACCACAATAAATGCGGCCATAATTGTTAGAACCACATAATTTAAAATCATGCTGTTTCTTTTCTTTTTTGTTCTACTCATCATCTCTTGTCACCGCCTTACTCACCAGACTGATCAAATAGCAAATGAAAAACACAAGGATTCCCCAGGCAGAAGCCTTTCCGAATCTCAAGTCATTAAATGCCGTACCATAGATGCTCAAGCTGATTAAATTAGTGGCTGTTCCCGGACCGCCTGCTGTCATGGTGTAAATCAGGGTGTACTGCTTGAACCACCACACGCTGTCCAGAATCAGGACCGTAGTCAGAATGGGCTTTAAAGCCGGAACCGTGATGTATTTAAACTGAGCCCATTTGCTGGCTCCGTCAATTTCTGCCGCCTCGTAATAATCCTTTGATATACTCTGAAGTCCGGCCAAAATCATGGTCATGACCAGAGGAAAGCCCTTCCAGATGCAGACAAAGACCACTGCCGGAAACGCCAGCTCCTTGCTTCCCAGCCAGGATATGTTGGTGGATATAACTCCAATGCTTTTGAGCACACTGTTTAAAATTCCATACATGGGATTCATGATCCAGGTAAACAAAAGGGCAACCACTGCCTCCGGAAAAAACCAGGGCAGCATGAAGATCACGCGGAAAACCGTTCTTCCCTTAAATTCCTTGTTCAGCATGCTGGCAAGGATAAATCCCAGGAGAAAATGACCGCCCACCACCAAAACCATGAACCATGCGGTCAGCAAAACAGACTGGTAAAAGGCCGCTTCCTGAAAGGCTGCCGTATAATATTTCAGTCCGACAAAATTCCATTTTGTAACAAGGTTCGTATTGAAAAAGCTGATATAGAACCCATAAATCATAGGATAGATAATAAGGGAGGCTAACATAACCACAATCGGCAGGGTAAAGTAATATCCCTGTCTCTGGGATTTCACTTTGACTCGTACAGTTCCATCTTTGCTCATAACCTTCTTACTCCCTTCTTAATTTTTTGAGGGAGGAATTCTCCCCCCTCATTTTTAACCTTAGTTGTAATCTTCTAATAATTCGTCAATGTCGCTGATCAGGGTCTTTACTGCTTCTTCGTTTGACTTCTCGTTAGAGAATACGGAAGCATATGCATTTCCAAGAGCGCTCTTTAAGCCGCTGACACCGGCAAACTTAACAGTTGGGCGGCATCCGTCTGCGATCTGCTGTAAGAATCCTGCATAATCTTCTCCGGACACGTACTCTGCCTTCTGTCCTTCTGCGGTAGCCGGAATTTTTCCGCTGCTCTGCCAGAACTGCATGTCCTTGTCATGTTCTACGAAGAATCTTAAGTAGTCAATGGCAGCTTCTTTCTCTGCATCCGTAGCATGGGCGCTGACAGCATAACCCTCTGTTCCAAGCATGGTTCCAGGGAAATCTCCAGGCATTTTAAAGGAGCCTAAGTTGCCCTTTAAGTCAGGGTTGTTGGCATAAGCCACACCGAGAGCATTCGGTCCTGTTAAGAACATGCTGGCATATCCCATTGCAAAATAGTTGGCTGCTGTGGGGTAATCCACTTCTGTAATGCCGGTAGGAACGATGCCTTCCACATTCATGTTGGTCCATCTGGAGAATGCATCCATAAACTTCTGGTCTTCTGTAATGTCAGTTCCCCATGTTCCGTTATCTTCTGTCACACACTCAATTCCGTTTGACCATAAGTATGCCATGAAACGGCTCTGTCCTGAGGAGTTGTTGGAACCAACCATGTCAAATCCCCACTCGTCCATCTGTCCGTCGCCATTGGTATCCTTTGTAAGAGCCTTTGCAGTCTCTACAAATTCTTCCCAGGTCTTTGGAATCTCTAAGCCAGCTTCTTTGAAACGGTCCGTACGGTAAATAACTGCTGTCGGCTGAACTGCTACCGGGAAATAGGACATTTCATCACCAAGCATACAGGAATCCACAACGCCGTTGGCAAAGGAAGCCTTTAAATCTTCCGGTACAAGTCCGCTGATGTCCGCTGTCAGACCTAAGTCGTGAAGGGTTGCCACTGCATCGGCCGATGTGAAGAAAATAGTTGGCACATCATCAGGTGTAGCTGCCATAGCGGAAAGCTTTGTGTAGATGTCGTTGGTGCTGACTGCCTGGACTTCGATCGTTACATTTGGATTTTCTGCCATGTATTCTTCGGCATACTTGTAGATATACTGGCCATGGGGGTCCTCTCCTGCATATCCGTCAAAGACAGTGAGGGTTACCTTCTCTCCCTCTGTCCCCTTGTCTGCGGCGCCTGTATCTCCGCCTTCTGATCCTTTTGCTGCTGTTGTTTCATTCTGTCCTGCGCCTGAACCGCAGCCTGTTACTGCTGACATGGCCATAAGGGCTGCAAAAAATAATGCAAGAACTTTTTTTCTCATAACTGTTTTCCTCCGTTCATGATGATTGGCTAATTTCTTTGCGTGATTTCATCATAGCTCATTCTTCTTGTTTATTCTGTATAGATTTTAGTCAATTATCACCATTTTTTAATTATATGTGCAGAGATTTCTCTTCCCTTTTTCCTTTCAGCCGGTGCGTATTTTTTTCTTCAAGAGAAACCAACATATGTAAACTTGTTACAATTTTATCATTATCTCTTCGGCATATAAAAAAGACCGTAATCTCTTACGGCCTTTGTATATCTCCCTTGCTTCTTTCAAACCATTCCATAATGGATTTCCGGTACTGCAAAGGAGTGGTTTCCATAACGGACTTAAATTGCCTTAAAAATGTATTCACACTGTCATACCCGCATTTTGCGGCAATGACGGTGACCGTTTCGTTGGTGTTTTCAAGGAGCTTTGCCGCCTCGCAGATCCGGACTGCATTGATATATTTCACCAGATTTTTTCCGAAATACTTGTTAAACTCCCTGCTGATGGTGGCCGGATGGAGATAAAAAAGCTCGCTTAATACTTTTAAGTCCAGGTTTTCCTGATAATGTCCATCAATATGATCCTTAATGGCTCTCATCCGAAGGTTCATTTCAGACAATTCGCTTTCTGTCCGCTCCAGCTTAAACACCCGGAACATCAAGATGGCGATTTCTGTAATAACCGTCCGCTCCATCATGGAGCGGAAAGGCTGATGAACATCCTGTTCCCCGTACAGTTCCTTTAACAGCGTAATAATGCGGTTAAATACGTGCTCATCCACATGCTTATAATGGGCCTCATGGGCCTGGGGTGCGGGAGTGGAAAAGACCTTTTTCAAATCTTCACCAAGATTTAAGCTTTCGTAATAGGAGGGTCTGACCGACAGTCCATACCTTAAGAAGGGAAGGGCCAGAAGCCTTCTCTGATGATGCTCCTGCCCTCCGATCACCATAATATCTCCCTTTTCCAGAAGGTATTTCTTTCCGCTGACGTAATATTCCGCAGCCCCCTCTTCCACAAACAGAAATTCGCTTGCGGAATGGATGTGGTGCATTTCATTTTTTTCGTATTCACAGGACCTGGAGATATTATAATTGTCTTCGCTCAGGGCCCTGAAATGATCCGGTTCCCAGTAGTCATTGATCTCGATTTCCATATCTCCTCCTATTGACAATCAGACGGGAAATATAACCTCCAGATACCGTTTCAGCGCATCCTGCCAGGAGGGCAGGCGCTCAAAGCCGTTTTCCTCCAGCTTGTCCTTGCTCATGCGGCTGTTGGCCGGACGCTTTGCATTTGCAGGATACTGGTCCGAACCAACCGGCTCCACCTTTACATCCATGCCTGCCTGCTTAAATATCTCGCAGGCAAACTCATACCAGGTGCACTGCCCTTCGTTGGTGGCATGGTAGCGTCCGTATTTGTCCGTTTCAATCATATCCACCAGAAGGCGGGCCAGATCATAGGTATAGGTAGGAGAACCGGTCTGATCGGCAACCACAGTCAGCTTATCGTGGGTTTTTCCCAGGTTTAACATGGTCTTTATGAAGTTCTTTCCGTTTACACCAAACACCCAGGCGATCCGCACGATAAAGTATTTGGCCAGGTTCTCTTCCACTGCCAGTTCTCCATGGTATTTAGTCCGGCCATAGACATTCAAAGGCTCTCTCTCATCATCCGGCTCCCAGGGACGTGTTCCCTGGCCGTTAAACACGTAATCCGTGCTGATGTACATCATCTTAATGTCCAGTTCCCGGCACACCTTGGCAATGTATTCCGTCCCCTTTGCATTCACCCGCTCACACAGCTCTTCATTGTCTTCAGCCGCATCCACTGCGGTATAAGCCGCACAGTGGATCACGCTGTCGGGAGAAGCCTCCCTGATCACTCTGTTTACGCTGTCTTCATCGGTAATGTCCATCTCCTCGATATCCACACCGACTGCCTCATGCCCCCGCTTTTCCAGTTCATTTACCACATCAAATCCAAGCTGGCCCTTTACGCCAGTTACCAATACTTTCATAGCCGCCTCTTTTCTTCCTGTCAGAAAGTCCGTGCTGCTATTCAGCCAGAGACTTTCCGTACATGTTGTCAAAATAATTCTGGTATTCTCCGTTAATGATATGCTTCCACCAGTCCTCATTGTCCAGATACCACTGAATGGTCTGTGCGATTCCTGTATCAAAGTTATATTGAGGCTTCCAGCCAAGCTCTGTTTCCAGCTTTTTCGGGTCAATGGCGTAACGCCTGTCATGTCCCGGACGGTCTGTCACGAATTTGATCAGGCTCTCCGGTTTGTCCAGAGCCTTAAGAATGGTTTTTACCACCTCTAAATTGGTGCGCTCATTGTGTCCGCCTACGTTGTAGACCTCGCCCGCTTTGCCTTTGTGGATGATTAAGTCAATGGCCTGGCAATGATCGGAAACGTGAAGCCAGTCCCTGACATTTTCCCCTGTTCCGTATACGGGAAGTTCTTCATCTGCCAGAGCGCGGCTGATGATCAGCGGAATCAGCTTCTCCGGGAAATGGTAGGGTCCGTAGTTATTGGAGCATCTGGAAACGGTCACCGGAAGTCCGTAGGTTCTCTGGTATGCCAGAACGAAAAGGTCTGCACTGGCCTTGGAAGAGGAGTAAGGGCTTGAGGTATGAAGGGGAGTTTCCTCTGTAAAGAATAAGTCAGGACGGTCCAAAGGCAGGTCTCCGTATACCTCGTCTGTAGATACCTGATGATACCTCTTGATTCCATAGGTACGGCAGGCATCCAGCAGGGTGGTAGTTCCCATTACATTGGTTCTTACAAAGCTTTCAGGGTCTGTAATGGAACGGTCCACATGGCTTTCTGCTGCAAAGTTCACCACCATATCCGGCTTTTCTTTTTCAAAAAGGTCGAAAATAAAGGCGCGGTCAGCGATATCGCCCTTTACAAATTTATAATTAGGCTTATCCTCAACAGGCTTTAAGGTCTCTAAATTTCCTGCATAGGTCAATAAATCCAGGTTAATGATCTGATATTCCGGGTACTTGTTCACCATATGATGTACGAAATTTCCGCCGATAAATCCGGCTCCGCCGGTAACAATGATTTTCATATTTATGTTCTCCCTTATCCGTGTAATTTGTCAATATATTTCCCTGCAAGGACATCCATTAAATACTGTCCATACTGGTTCTTTTTCAAAGGCTCAATGCTTTCCATTAGCTGATCTTTGGTAATCCAGTGGTTTAAATAAGCGATCTCCTCCAGGCAGGCGATCTTTCTGTGCTGGTGTGTCTCTACTGTACGGACAAAATCGGTGGCATCCACCAGAGATTCATGAGTTCCCGTATCAAGCCAGGTAAAGCCCTGTCCTAAAAGCTCCACTTCCAGAACTCCTTCTTCCAGGTAAATACGGTTCAAATCCGTGATTTCCAGTTCCCCTCTCGGTGAAGGCTTTAAGTTTTTGGCGTACTCCACAACCTTGTTGTCGTAGAAATAAAGGCCAGTCACACAGTAATTGCTCTTGGGATTAGCTGGTTTTTCTTCTATAGAAATGGCCTTTCCCTCGGAATCAAATTCTACAATTCCAAAGCGCTCCGGATCATCTACATAATAGCCAAATACGGTTGCACCTTCTTTTTTGTTGGAAGCGTTTAAAAGCCGCTTGTTCAGACCATGGCCGGCAAAGATGTTGTCGCCAAGAATCATGGCTACACTGTCATCTCCGATAAAGTCAGCACCAATGATGAAAGCCTGGGCCAGTCCGTCCGGTGAAGGCTGAACCGCATAGGATAACTGGATGCCAAACTGAGATCCGCTTCCTAAAAGAGCCTCAAACCGGGGCGTATCCTCGGGTGTGGATATGATCAGAATATCCCGTATCCCCGCGCTCATTAAAACAGAAAGGGGATAATAGATCATAGGCTTATCATAAATAGGCAGTAACTGTTTGGAAGTTACCATAGTCAATGGGTAAAGTCTGGTACCGGAGCCTCCGGCAAGAATAATTCCCTTCATTTGTTCCTCCTCCATATCATCGTTAAGCATGATTTCTTTTTACCATCATACAGGGTGACGTAAGGTCACTGTCAAGTGTTTTATAATTTTTAAATGCTTTTTATGCTATTTTATACAGATAAATGCTCCTGCCTGCTTTGTAATATGAAGAAATCCCTTCTTTTCCATCTTCTTTTCCAGAAATTCCCGGAACTCCTCATATCGGTCGCTTAAATACTCCTGCTGATTTCCATGACAGGATAAAATATATTCCAAAAGAGCACCTCCGTCCCGGACCTCCAGATGATCCTGGAATACCCTTTTTTCCACGGACCGGAAGCTGGACTTTAAAATTTCTTCTCCATTTTCAAGTCCGAATACATCGTATAAGTTCACTTCTGAAAGAGCGATTCTGGAGTCAAATTCCTTTACCAGCTGGCTGATTTCCTTCATGTGGTCCGGCCCGTAGGTACTGCAGAAAAATACGCCTCCCGGTTTCAGTATTCTATGAACTTCCTTAAGAGCGGCATCCAGGCTTGTTAAATAAAACAGCACATGGTTTGCCACGGCAATATCAAAGCTTTCTTCCGGCTTTGGAATCCGGCGGCAGTCAAATGCTTCAAAGGAAAAGTGACCGGAAATTATCTTTAGACGCTCTTCCGCATCCCGGACCATTCCCTTTGATATATCAGATAAACAGATTTTTGCATCATGGGGAATCAGATGGCCATTGGCATACCACAGCTCTCCGTTTCCGCAGCCCAGTTCCAGAACGTTTTTACCGTCTAATGGCTCCATAAGGCTATACAGCCATTGAAACCAGCCGGTAGGATTCTTGGTGTATTTCTTGTGCAGGCCGATGCGGATGCTCAAGTTGGCCGCATCCTTATACTGTTCCACAAGGGACCGCTCCATATTGGTAATATGGATTAAGTGAAGAATTTTATTCCAGTCCACAGACTCATTCTCGTTGACCAGCCTTGAGGTTTCCGTAAGGGTCTGTTCCACCAGCTTTAAATGCTCAATCCGTTTTCTTACAAGGTTTAACTGAAGGCGGAGGGATTCCTCCACATAATCATTGTCATCGTCATTGATGGTGATGGATCGGATTTCATCTAAGGAAAAGCCCAGGTACTTTAATGAAAGAATCTTCTGGAGCTTTGCGAAATCAGAATCCGTATACAGCCGGTATCCCCCTTCGCTCATTCCCGACGGCTTTAACAAACTCTGCTTATCGTAATAGCGAACGGTTCGTATGGAAACATTGGCTTTTTTGGCAAACTGGCCTGATGTGTAATATTGGTCCATCCCTCAACCTCCTCTCTGCTTCACATTTCAAAAAATAAGCCTGTCCGAAATCACAGGCTACACCATCATCTGGTAATTCTCAATATCCAGCAGCTTCCCAAACTTCACGCCCACTTCACGTATGGTCCCGCAGTGCACGAACCCAAGTCTCTCATGAAGGAGAAGGCTGGCTTCATTTCCACCTGTTATAACAGAAACAACCGTATGAATGTCATCTCTCTCCCTGGCAATCTCCAAAATGGCAGAAGACAATGCTCCTGCAATCCCCCTGCGCCGGTAATCCTTATCAATATAAACCGATAGCTCCACCGTAGCCGCATAGGCTTCCTTATCCCTGTAAGAAGAAAGACTGGCATAGCCTACGGCTTTTCCGTTCTCCTCCGCCACGATCAAGGGGTGATTTCCGATATTATGCTTCTTAAACCACTCCATCCGTTCTTCCATGGTTTTCGGATTTAAGTCAAAGGTAGCCAGCCCGTATTCCACCTCATAATTATAAATGTCCAGCAGCGCCGGCATATCCTTTTCTTCTGCAGTTCTGATTATCATGGCTTCCTCCTGGTTTCAATGAATTTCATAACCATATCATACATCAATCTACTGTCCCCGTCCAATACAAATCGCAAGGAAATAAACATTCCTCACCCCCGCCTTTTTCAAAGCCCGGGTACACGCCTCTATGGTGCTTCCTGTTGTATAAATGTCATCCACCAGAATCACTCCCTTCACCTGAGGCGAAATTTCTCCTGCTCCAAATGCTTCCTCCAAATTCTTAAGCCGTCCGGAAGGATCAAGGCCTTTCTGCGGCATCGTCTTTTTATTTCTCACCAGCATTTGGGGACAGACCGGAATTCCAAGCTGTTCGCCTATCCGGCGGGCCAAAATCTCCGCCTGGTTAAACCCCCTTTCCCGCCTTCTGGAAGGGTGGACCGGAACAGGCACCAAAACCTCTGCTTCCATGCGCCGAATCAGCTTTTCGTATCTGGCACATATGGCATCTCCATAAAAGTCCAGGTATTCCCGCTTGTTCTTATACTTTATTTTCGCCATGGAACGCCCTGCATGTTCATCGTAGTTTATGAGAGCCCTTCCGTATTCAAAGGTTCGTTTATGGCGGACGCAGTCGAGACAGTATTCCATCTGCCCGCTTATAATCTCCTTGCCGCATTTTTTACAAACCGGGTCTTTTACAAAGGACAGCTGCTTCATGCATTCCCGGCAGATCAGCTTGTTTTTAGGCATAACAATCCCGTCACAGACAGGGCATCGTCTGGGAAATAATAAATCAATGAAAAATGATAGATACATATAGAAGAATTCTCCTTGAAGTGAAAAATAGAAAAACTGAAAAGTTTTAAATGAAAGATGAAAATATGAGATGGGCAGACTCACATCCCTTGTCTGCCCAAAAAATCTTCAAATTCTGTTTATCTCACCTAATCAATCTAACAGGCTGATCTCCAAAATCCGCTCCTTTAAACCGGAATACCTGCGCTGTTCCATTTCATTTCCTGCCATTTCATGAAACACCTCAGGCATTCCAACCAGGCAGACGCAGGATTTGGCGCGGGTCACTGCAGTATAAATTAAATTTCTGGTCATCAGCATCCTGGGGCCGGAAAATACCGGAATGACCACTGCGGGATATTCGCTTCCCTGGGATTTATGAATGGTAATGGCATAAGCAAGCTCCAGCTCCTCCAACTGCTTAAAGCTGTAATCCACGGCTTTTCCCTCATCAAATTCCACGGTCACTAACTCTGCAAAGCCATTGATTTCCCGTATAACCCCAATATCCCCATTGTAAATTCCAGTTCCCTTATCAACAGGAATTCCATATTTATTTTGAACCACCCACTCAATATTATAATTATTCTTAATCTGCATCACCTTATCGCCCACCCGGTAAGTTACCCCGGACAGTTCCTTTTCCGCCTTTTCCTCAGAAGGTGGGTTTAAGTACTCCTGCAATATGGAATTGAGCCGTTCCACGCCTATGGCACCCTTTCTCATGGGCGTCAAAATCTGGATATCATATGTTTTTGCATTGACGTAACCAGGAAGCTTATCCTGCACCAAAGTGATCATAGCATTAATAATGGCATTAGGTTCTTCCCGCTTAATAAATAGAAAGTCATTGCTCTTTTTCCCCAGGGGAACTTCTTCTCCTGCGTTTATCTTATGGGCATTGACCACAATATCGCTTTGTATTGCCTGACGGAAGATTTTAGTTAACATAACCACATTAAAACTTCCGGAATCAATCATATCCCGGAGCACATTTCCCGGGCCAACGCTGGGAAGCTGGTTCACATCTCCCACCAGAATCAGCCTTGTCCCCGGATTGACAGCCTTTAACAAGGACTGCATTAAGTGAATATCCACCATGGAAGTCTCGTCAATAATCACTGCATCCGCATCCAGAGGATTTTCTTCATTCCGGTCAAAATGCATATGAGCAGAGCGCTCATCCCCCGGAACTCCGGTCAGCTCCAAAAGCCGGTGAATCGTCCTGGCCTCATATCCTGTGGCCTCTGTCATCCGCTTTGCCGCCCGCCCAGTGGGTGCTGCCAGGAGAATCTCCATTTCCTCTCTTTCAAAGAACCGGATAATGGTATTAATGGTGGTGGTCTTTCCCGTTCCCGGACCTCCGGTGATGATGAGAAGTCCGCTGTTGACCGCCTCCACCACTGCCTGAGCCTGCTTTTCATCAAGCTCCATTTCCGTTTCCTTCTGAAGCTTCAAAAGCCTTGACCTGATTTCCTCCTCAGCCATGGTGCCCTTGACATTTAAGTCATGAAGCATCTTTGCCACATTTAATTCCATGTAATAATACTGGGAGGAATAGACAGTGCGCCTGCCCTCTGTTTCCCGTATGACCAGCCGCTTGTCAAGCTGCATATCCATCAGATGCTTTTCTATGGACTGTTTCTCCACCTTAAGAAGCTCCGAAGCATGGTTTAAAAGTTCATCCTCCGGCAGATAAGTATGTCCGTTTCCCGCCGCCTGTAAAAGTGTATAGAGGACCCCGCACTTGATCCGGAAATCCGAGTCCGTAAAAATCCCAACCTTTCTGGCGATTTCATCGGCCATTTTAAAGCCCACCCCAGGAATGTCATCAGCCATCTGATAAGGATTTTCTTTCAGTACCCCGTAAAGCCTGGGCCCATATTCCTGATAGATCTTCACCGCCAGATTCATGGTAATACCGTAATTCTGGAGAAACATCATAGCCTGGCGCATCTCCTTCTTTTCCTCTACCTGCTGGGAAATGGACATAGCCATCTTTTCACTGATTCCCTTGATTTCAGAAAGCCGCTCCGGTTCCTCCTCCAGAACGCGGAACGTATCGGCCTTAAAACGGCGGATGATCCTGGCAGCCAAAGCCGCACCGATGCCTTTAATAGCCCCGGAACCCAAGTACCGTTCCATGGCAGCCGTGTCCTCGGGAGACTTGATCTCATAGCTTTCCACTGTCATCTGCTCTCCGTAAACCGGATGCTCGGTCATGGCTCCTACGGCCTCTACCATCTCTCCCTCACTGATGTAGTGGAAGCTTCCCACAAGGGTATACTCCTCTCCTTCAGCCTCAAGGCTTAAGACCGTATACCCATTGTCCTCATTCCTGTATTTGATTTTCTCCACAAATCCGCAGACTGTTGCCATGGTCCCTCCTGTAAATGTATAAATACAAGCGGACCGCCGCAGGACAAGCCCTGACAGAATCTTTTGATTCCGCCAAGGCAGTTGTCCTAAAGCAGTCCTGTAAACCCTTCGAGGGACTGATTTCACTCAGCCGCTCTTTCGGTTAAAATTCTGTTTTACTACCTCCGCCATGCATGTATTCAATAAACTTCCCCGTACCGATAGCCACAGCAGTCAAAGGATCTTCTGCGATCATGGTGGTGATTCCTGTCTTTTCCTCAATCAGGGCATCCAGTCCGCTTAAGAGTGATCCGCCTCCGGTCAGTACAATGCCGCGGTCAAAAATGTCGGCTGCCAGTTCCGGTGGAGTTCTCTCCAGCACGTTGTGAACTGCATCCACGATCTGCAAAGCAGGCTCTTTTAAAGCATCTAAGGTTTCATCAGAGGTAACTACAATGGTCTTTGGCAGACCGGTTACCAGGTTACGTCCGCGGACCTCCATGGTCAGAACTTCTGGTCTTCTGTACGCTGCTCCAATGTTGATCTTGATTTCTTCAGCCGTTCTCTCACCGATCAGCAGGTTGTGCTTCTTACGCATATAGCGCACTAAAGCCTCGTCAAAGTCATCACCGGCAACCTTAATAGAGGTACTCACTACGGTTCCTCCAAGAGAAATAACCGCAATATCAGAAGTACCTCCTCCAATATCTACGATCATGTTTCCGCATGCCTTTGCAATGTCAATGCCTGCTCCAATGGCTGCTGCCACGGGCTCCTCAATAATAGCCACTTCCCTGGCTCCTGCCTGGTAAGTAGCGTCCTCTACTGCCTTTTTCTCCACCTCAGTGGCTCCGCTGGGAATACAGACGCTGATTCTTGGCTTTCTTAAGGTCTTTTTCCCCACTGCTTTATTGATAAAATATTTCAGCATCTTTTCCGTTACCGTGTAATCAGAAATAACTCCCTGGCGCAGAGGTCTTACTGCCACGATATTTCCCGGCGTCCTTCCAATCATCAGACGGGCTTCTTCTCCAATGGCTTTGATCTTGTTGGTATCACGGTCAATGGCTACTACGGATGGCTCCTTTAACACCACACCTTTCCCCTTAATATAAACCAAAATGCTGGCTGTACCTAAATCAATCCCTATATCATTGGACATCATCATCACAAATTCCTCCTGTTCAACTTATCCCGTTTCAAAAGTTCCTTTATCGTCAAATTTTTACTTATTTCGCTTATATGTCACAGTTTCTTTCTTATTATATACAATAAGTTTTGGATTTGAAAGGGTTTTTTTTATTTTTATTTTGTTTATACTTTTTTTAGAATTAGTACATATTCTTGTCACATTTGCACAGTATACTATAGTTACGTTATCCGAAAGGGTAACGGGCCTTTTGTTTCAAGTAACTTACTTGAAATCACAAAGCTTTTTCATACTCATACCGGACGGTGCAAGCCGTCCGGCCCCCCTAAAGAATTTGTTTAGCCGCTCTCATTTGATGAGGAGTGGTTTTTTTGTGCATGAAAACCTTATATTCATCCTAGAAAAAAGACCATCTCACATTCAGCGAGACAGTCTCTCTTATCATTATCAAGACAATCGAAGCGCCCAATCCTTACAATCCAAAACTCTGGTTGCAACCCCTTCATAAAATTCCGGTTCATGGCAGATCAGAAGAATGCTGCCTTTGTACGCCTTTAACGCCCTCTTTAACTCTTCCTTTGCTTCCACATCCAGATGATTTGTGGGCTCGTCTAAAAGAAGAAGATTGCTTTCCCGGTTGATCAGCTTGCAAAGCCTTACCTTGGCCTGCTCACCTCCGCTGAGAACCCGGACCTGGCTTTCAATATGCTTGGTGGTCAGTCCGCACTTTGCCAATGCCGACCGCACCTGATACTGGGTATAAGAAGGGAATTCCTTCCAGATCTCTTCAATACAGGTTGTGGTATTGCCCGGGGCCATTTCCTGCTCAAAATATCCGATGGATAAGTAATCTCCAAGCTCCACCTCTCCCTCAAGGGATGGTGTCATTCCCAGAATGCTTTTCAGCAATGTGGTCTTTCCGATTCCGTTTGCTCCCACCAGAACCACTTTTTCCCCACGCTCCATATACAGATTCAAGGGCCTGGACAGAGGTTCCTCATAGCCGATAACCATATCCCTTGTTTCAAAAATACATTTCCCCGCCGCACGTGCTTCCATAAAATTGAATTCCGGCTTCGGTTTATCCTTTGCAAGTTCAATCACTTCCATCTTGTCCAGCTTTTTCTGTCTGGACATAGCCATATTTCTGGTGGAAACTCTGGCCTTATTCCGGGCCACAAAATCCTCCAGTTCAGCAATTTCCTGCTGCTGCCGCTTATAAGCTGCCTCCAGCTGGGCCTTCTTCACCGCATGAACCTCCTGGAACTTATCATAGTCACCTACATACCGGTCCAGACTCTGATTTTCCATGTGGTAAATAATGTTGATAACGCTGTTTAAAAACGGTATATCATGAGAAATCAGGATAAAGGCATTTTCATATTCCTGAAGATAGCGCTTCAGCCATTCAATATGCTGGGCATCCAAATAGTTGGTAGGCTCGTCCAGAAGCAGAATGTCCGGCTTCTCCAGCAAAAGCTTTCCAAGTAAAACCTTGGTTCTCTGGCCTCCGCTCAGCTCTGTCACGTCCTTATCAAGTCCCATATCCGTAAGGCCAAGGGCCCTTGCCACTTCCTCCACCTTGGAGTCAATGATGTAAAAATCATGGGCCATTAAAAGGTCCTGAATGGTTCCCAGCTCCTCCATCATGGCAGCCAGAGTCTCCTCATCTGCCTCTCCCATTTTGTCACAGAGCTCATTCATCTGATCTTCCATCTGAAACAGGAAGGCAAAGGCGTTTTTTAAGACGTCCCGTATGGTCATTCCCTTTTCCAGAACCGTATGCTGATCCAGATAACCGGTGCGGACCCGTTTGGCCCATTCCACTTTTCCCTCATCCGGCTGCAGCTTTCCGGTTATAATATTCATAAATGTGGATTTGCCTTCTCCGTTGGCTCCGATCAGCCCGATATGCTCTCCCTTTAACAACCGGAAAGACACATCCTGAAAAATAGCGCGGTCGCCAAATCCGTGTGTCAGATGCTCTACATTTAAAATGCTCATCGAAAAACTCCTCTATTAATAGTTGACGGTTTTGCCTGATGCTTTTCCGCCGTAATACGAAACAACATAATTCTACACGACGAGGAGAATTAAAGCAAGCAAAAATACCATATAGCCGCAGTTTTACCATTGATATTCATCTAACCGCCTTACCGAATCAAGTTGCAAAATATTGTAAAAACATTTATGATAAAGCCAAAAGAAGAAAGGATTAGTCTTATGTACGTCTACACATGGTATCAATGGCTGATGTTTTTTTATGTGTATTGCTTTTTTGGCTGGATCTTTGAATCTGCTTATGTTTCTATAAAGAGTGCCGGTTTCATTAACAGAGGATTTCTCCGTCTCCCTCTCCTTCCCCTCTATGGGAGCGGGGCCATTCTCATGCTGTTTCTGACCATTCCGGTACAGAATCATTTATTTCTGGTGTTCCTCTTCGGTATGGCCGGTGCTACGGTTTTGGAATACGTGACCGGTTATGTCATGGAACGGCTCTTTAAAATGAAATACTGGGACTATAGCGGTAAACCATTTAATTTGAATGGCTATATCTGTCTCACAAGCTCCCTGGCCTGGGGCCTTCTTACCATCATGCTTACGGAATTCATCCACCGGCCTGTGGAATGGCTGATTTTCCAGATCAATCCCGTCTTGTGCACAGCCCTTTCTCTTGCCCTCTTCGGCCTGTTTCTGGCTGATGCCATACATTCCACCAGAGAGGCCCTGGATCTTGGCCGGGTGCTGGAATCCATGACAAAGCTGAAGACAGAACTGGAGGAGGCCCAGGTCCAGATTGCCTTGTTAAAGGCCGAAACCACGGATAAGGTGGCAGAGCTTCGGACCGAGGTACGCTTAAAGGCTGCCTCTTTAAAAGCTGAAACTGTGGATGTCTTAAAGGAATCTGTTCTGGCGGAACGCCTCCAGTCATTGACAGAGGCCAGGGAGAAATTGACAAAGCGTCTGACCATTTCCACCAAAGGTATTCTGCGGCGAAATCCTTCTGCTTCTTCCCGTCTGTTTGGAGACGCATTGAAAGAATTAAAGGAATATTCCAGAAAATACAGAAAATCAGAATAATAAGCTCTTATCACCGACTACAGAAAGTCTTGTATGCAGAATCACAGCCACCAGTATAACT
>DGRE01000007.1 GCA_002389905.1 Hungatella sp. UBA4396
GGGGGAATTTTCGGCTAAAATCGGTTAAATCTATGACGCCATATTCACTGACTTCCCATACAAAGCACAAGCCGCTGTACATCAGGTAATCATCACTTGATGTACAACGGCTTGTTTTCATCTTAATTCCACTATTTACAAATCCATCTCATCCAATTCCTCTCCCATTTCAAAATCAGCCATGGCAAAGCTTCCGGACATTTCGTCAAGATAACTTTCCCATAAATCCAGACTGAAATCCATTAAAATCATACCATCGCTGTCTACCTCTTTTTTCAAAATATCATTGATCATATTCGTTTCAAAGAAATGGATTTTTTCAGACTCATATTTACTATCAATCATATAGATCAGGCTGAATCCCTTGGAGCACAGGAATGCCGCTTTCGGAAGTTCACTGTTCACTACCTTAATTTTGTCGGAGCTTTGATCATTAATGGAAGTATTAAACCGGGTCAAGTACGAGATTCGTTCTTTGGACGGAAAATCAATAGCACCCACAAGCGGAACGATGGCCTTGCCGGTGGCACAGAAGCCAAGCATGGCATCAATGGTTACGTAGAAAACAGTCTCCTTATCCAGAATACTTCGGAAAAGGGACAAAAGGCTTTTTTTCACATACTCCTCACTCTTGGCTTGCTCCAGTTCTTGTTCTGTAATCAAATACCCTATGGATATAAAATTGTATACCGCATCAATCTTCCTGTCAAACAGCTTGGAAAGAAGAGTCGGATCTGCTTTCAGGGCTTCTCTCGCTTCCAGCCCATTATAACTGACCTTCTTAGCCTCTCTCTTCATGAGAGAATTGTAAAATGAGGTCATATACCCCTTGTGAGTGATAAATGTCATAAGAGGGGTCCCATCAATCTGGAAGCTGAAAAGCATGAGGAACCGTCCCTTCAAAAAGAAAAAGGTGCTGTTTATCTCTTTTTTGACCCGCCATAAATTTAAATCAAAACTCTTCTGACAGTTGATAATGGAGGAAAGGACATTGATATCATAGTTTTTATCCGCATCATCAACAGCAAGGGGCTCGACAAACTGATTAAGTAGAATATCCTTCTGCCTCTTAGATGTCAGAAGTTTTATTCTGGATAAAATATCACCATATGTCTTATCAAACCAGGGCAGTGTGCTGTATAGTTCCATAGGAACCCCTTCTTCCCTGGTAAGGTAGTCTGAAACAAGTATACAAAACATATTCAATATGGTCTTTTTTCCAAGAAAACTGAACTCACTGTCAGGATATCCCAGACTCCCTTTGTTTTCCTCATCAAAATCCTTGTCAAAAGCATATTCAATCGCGTAAGAAAGAAACATCTCCAATTCATATTTAGAACTAAAATCATATAGAACCGGAAAAATACGTTCAAGCTTTAAATAACAGAAGTCACCATATATAGTTTCAGCAAAATAGCTGGCTGCCAGCTTACTGAAAGCTCTCTTTTCTTTTAAAAACGGAAGCCTTCCCCCTTTTAGAATTTTGCTTAATCCACTTGGAGTCATATTCATGCTGAGTGCAAAATCTGTCTTTGATGCCTGAGAAATATAGATAAGTTCCTCCAACAACATGCCTGTTTTCATTTTACATTCGACCTTCTTTCTCTTTATGGAAATTATTGTAACATTAATTTTTAATTTTGTCTATTTTGTTGTAACTTTTTTCATGCCATTTTTTATAATATCCGTCATAAGAAGAGAAAAGAGGTAAACTGTACCCTTTGTCAAGGACAACAAAAAGAGAGAGTCGATTCAGATATTTAACATCTGAATCGGCTTTTTCAATAAAGTTTTGTACCTGTTGTCTTATATATGTAGTATTCATCTAGTGCCATCTGCTCTAAATCTCATTGATATCGAAATCGATTATAGTATTCTATATATGAATCTATTTCTTCTTTTAATTCCGAAAAGTCTCGCACTTATCCAGCCTCAATTCATCTTTCATATGCCCATAAAAAGATTCTTGAGGAGCGTTATCCCAGCAGTTCCCTCGTCTCGACATAGATTGTATCAGCCCCTGTTTTACAAGTTCTCTTTTTAGTTCAAAACTTGTATACTGCACACCTTGATCTGAATGAAAAAGAGCTTCTTTTACTATCTCGTATTCTTTGTTGCTTCTAAGTACATTCAGGGCATTGGTTACTAAAGTTGTTTTCATCTCTTTACTCAAGCAATATGCGGGTATTTGTTTGGTACATCCATCCTTTATAGTAGAGAGATAAGCACTTTCACCTCGCCCATAATAAAGATAGGTAATATCTGTTAAAAGCACCTTGCCTGGTACTCCTTGATTAAAATTTCGATCTAATATATTTTTTACAGTATAACTTTTTAATGCCTTACCTATTTTAGTATAGGAATTAGGTTTTCGAATTGAGCACTTAAGATTGAATTTTTTCATAAATCTTCTGATCTTTTTTAGATTCATAAGCACATCGTATTGTCGGAATAATACCATTTTGATTCCTCGTACTCCTTTATATCTGTTTTTGAACGTATATGCATTCAAAAGCAATTGGTAGTCCTGCTTATCCTGCCGCTCCCGCTTCTTACGTTTCTCTTCTTGATTTAAACACGAGTAATAACCAGAACGTGAGACACTGGCAATACCGCACATTCTGCTTACAGTAAGTGGACTTCGAGATTTTTTGCACATCTTATTTATGATTTTGTATTTTTCAAATGCCTTTATTTTTTGCGTGGCATCATCTACCTTTCTAAGCGCTCTAGTTTCCGCAGGAATAAGTTTTCCTGCCGTAAATAGGCGTTTTGTTGTCTTAGATATTCCAGTTCATCCATCGTACTTATTTCGGAGTAACTGGATTTCTTTCGATCCGAATTCCTTTTCTTTTGATCAATGACTCCACCTGGCCGGTTTTCTTTACGACGCCAGCGAGAAGATGCTTTATCAATGCGTCCCTGTCCTATCATTTCTTGATCAAAACCTGCTTCAGTAAAGATTTGAAGTGGAGGTTTTCCATTAGAATACTCGGAGAGAAAATGTAGTTTAAAATAATCCGTATAGTTAATTTGTTTAGCTGTAACACTTTGTACATTTGGATTACGAGATAGAATCTCAATTTCAATATCTGTAAAATCCTTATTTTTTGCTGGATTTCTTAATCTTTTAGCGCCCAATATAATGCCCTCCTTTGTTTATATAACTTTATTATACAAAAAACACCCTGATAGTTAAGCACAGCCTCTTTTTCTGTGTCTTACTATCAGGGTACAGTTTATTTAAATTTTATTCCCCAGAACGCTTTCTCTTCAGAACACTTATAGGAACTACCATACCAAAAATAATGGTAATGGAAAGCAAGCCGAAAATAACAGCACTTCTGGATATATCATCGCCTGTCTTTGGCAATCCACCAAGAGGCACAAGCATTCCATTAGGACCTACCATATAACCTAGAGGTACTTGCCCAAAGATATCATATATCTGCTGAGGTGTGTAGTAATTGCCATCTGGCCCTTGCAAATAACTCTGCGGTACTTCACCAGGATTTACTGGCTCTTGTAGTGTTGGTGGTACTGGCTCAGTTGGAGGAGTCGGAGTTGGATTTGTGGGTGGTTTAGGACCGCCGCCATTTCCACCGCCGCCGCCAGATGGAGCATGTGCATCTTTCATAACAATCAGTTCAGCCGTTTTTCCATCCTCAACAACAAAAGTAATCTTTTCGGCTATGAGATAACCATAAGGAGCCGCTACTTCAACCAATTCATAAGTTCCATCCTCCAGTCTCTTTACTATATGAGGGGTCTTTCCAGAAAACCACTCTTCTCTCATTACCCCATCTTTCCATATCTGAAGTTTCGCTCCAGGAAGTTCCTTTCCAGTCACCATATCCGTCTTGGAAATAGGAATTTCTACCGGATTATCATACATAACAACCGGTTCAGACACCTTTCCGCCTTTTACTTCAAAAGTAACTGTTTCGGCTAAATGATATCCAGCAGGAGCTTTTATCTCAACCAACTGGTAAATACCATCTTCCAATCTTGATTCTACATGAGGCACGTTCTTTGATATCCATTGATTGCGCATCTTCCCATCTTTCCATAACTGGAGAGTTGCTCCCGGAAGTTCCTCTGTCTTTCCAAATTCCTTTTTAGAAATGCTAACTTTCACCGGCTTATCACGCATAATAACTGTTTTATCCGGTTTTCCATTTTCCATTTTAAAAGTAATTTTTTCAGCTAAATGATATCCGGCAGGAGCTTTTATCTCAATCAGCTCATACTCTCCGTCCGGCAGATGCGGAATGACGTGAGACGTCTCTCCTGATTCCCAGCCATCTATCTTTACCCCACCTTTCCGTAACTCAAGGAGAGCTCCAGAAAGCGGAAGTACCGTATCATCATCCAGCTTGGAAATGATCATTTCTGCTTCACGGCTGTTATACATAACAATTTCCTGAGCAGAAAAAGGGTTACCCTCTGAATCAACAACTTTGCCGCCTATAACCGCAAACTCGATATCGTCTGCTTTAACGTATCCGTTTGGAGCCTCTGTTTCCTGTAGTATGTAATCTCCATCATCCAGGTTATCAAAAGGTTTTTTTACTCCAGAGTCCCAATTTTCTATTACCGTTCCATCTTTTTTCCTTAACTGAAGCTTTGCTCCGGAAAATTCCATATCGCTTGAATCACGCTTAGAAATGGTAATCCGATTTTTTAAATTTGTGACAGATGCTATACTTCCGCCCGATGCAATCACTCCAGCTTCGCCTCCATAAGTTACTCTGTATCCTGCCGAAGATGAAACAGTCTCTTTTACCGTATACCCACCTAAGGGAAGATTATTAATAGTAATATTATGACCAGCTTTTAAAGTAACTGATGCTGTGTCATGGTCAAAAGCTATATTCCCTTCCGTGCTTGGATAGTTCCTGGTTCCTGCCCCTGTAACAGTTACATCGAAAGTAAAACTTTTTTCATCCTCACCAGGGATGTTGCTATCGATGATTTTTTTAATCGTTAAACTTCCTCTGGTGTCATTCTTAAAGTTTGCTACTGACAAGTTATTGCCTGGGGTTCCATCAATCAATGTAGTGATGATCATACCATTTTTTTGAACAGTAACTGTATAACTCGTTTTATCTAATAAATACTCGCCATCTGGCTGAACCGTTTCTCTAAGAACATATGTGCCTTCAGGTATACCCTTCAGTGTAACCTTGCCGTCGGCCTTGCTCTTACCTTTACGAATCTCTACTGTTTCATTTGCATTGTAAAGTGTAAACTCAACATCAGGAAGATTCATGCCGCTCTCCCCGGTTTTATGAATGATCACAAAACCATTGCGCTGAAATGTAGAATCACTGTCTAACTTGACAACGGTATAATTCCGTCCATTACTCTCTAACTGATCCTCCCCAGATAGCAGCTTGGCTGTATTATTTAATGTATCGCCGACAGGTCCAGTAACATCTGTAACATACGACAATTGATATGCTACACTGTTATCAGGTATTATAAAAGTCAAGTCTCTGTTATTATAAAATATATTTTCGTTTAGTGTAAGAAGAACCTCGGCACCTATTGCATATGTCCCATCTTGATTCAAATTCATTATATTGACTTTGATATTAGCTGTACCATTATCTTCTAATATCAGCACACCATTCTGGTCAGTACGTAAATCCAAACCATCTGGTAAATGATCCACTATTTTTCTTTGCCCGGAATATGACAAGCCATATGGTTTATAGTTCACAATCCATGTGATTTCACCATTACGAGGATTATTCACCTTGGCTTCTTCCTTATCAAATACTGTACTTGAAATGGATACGTCCTTATATGGCTTATACTCAGGTACATCTGGATTCCACTTTTCAGTTGATAATGTCAGTTGGTTTCTTTCAACTCTGCTTTGAGTCGCATAAAAATAGTCTTTGATTTTCTCCTCATTAGGTTTCGCTTTTATCAGAATTATATAAGATTCCTTTAAATCATCAAAAGTAAAAGTTACTTCTTGCGGAGATTTAGCGGTATCAAAACTAGCTGTTACTGCAGAATCTATTGCAACACCTGTTACAAGGTTTGTCGCGCTAAATGGATTAGAGTTTGATTGTGCTTTAAAGATTAAGAAATTATTACCAGGTGTAATATCTGTGAATTCCCACCCCTTCGGTAATACATCTGTCACAAAAACTTTACCAAATTCCTCTCCTGCTTTATTCTTACTGCCAGACAAATCCATACCATCAACATTGACATTTAAGCGGTAAATCACTGACTTATCTACGTAATTAAAACCGCTATTACCTGATGCAATCTTATTGGCATTCGTTACGCTTGAAGGATCATCAAAAGCATCTACCGCAAGTATCTGTTTAGATAAAATTTTACTGTTATATCTTGGATCAGCAGATGCTTGCGTAATATATGTAGAACCACTGAATAATGAAGCTACATTTTCTATCTTGGCAGCATTAGTACTTTTATTACTTGCAAATATAGACGAATTTAAAACTTCGGTTTTAAAGTTGATAGTACTCTTACTATTTTTAGGCAAATTACTAAATTCCAGCAGTTCTGCAACAGTTTCCGTTCCACTTTTTATTTCATACTTAGCGAGCGTAATGCTACCGTTAGTGGGAGTACCAAAAAGCTTTTGATTATATTTAGGCGTTATCCTGGCCTTATCTACATCAGAAATATTAGTCCACACACCATCAGTAGGCCAACCGGAAAGAGTGGAGTCCGTAATATCAAAGCCACTCTCACCATAAACCAGAAGATCATATACTTTAAGGTTATCAAGTCCGACTTGATTTCTAGGATCTACGGTAACAGTCCAGTCAACTGTTTTATTTTTAGGATCTGGTGTACCAGTCTTCGTCATAAGTGTATATCCTATTTGAACCCCAACACCTTTATCAATTCTTATACCGTTTTCATTACCAATATCCGGCAGATCAGTCCAATTAATCCAAGCAAAGTTCGTATAAGTTTGAGTTCCTGTTGAAATACTCGTGTCGGTAACCTTGGTTTCAATTACTAATCTTATTTTGGAATCAATATCACCAATATTATATTTCTGCTGTGCATCAGGGTCAATAGTAATTTCAGTCTCCCAGTCAGTTCCATTCCATTTCTGCCAATATGATGATGTACGCTCAAGTCCCTCAGGCAACTCGTCAGTAATGACAACTCCGTCGAGCTCTGCACCCACATCATTAGCTTCAATATACCATGTAATTGTACGATTTGTATTGGTATAATCACCTCCACTTTCCTCGTTTTTTTCAAACGATTTTGAAATCCACTTTGGAGGATTGACTTCTGCAGTAGCAGTATTACTTGTATAAACAAGAGTATCATTCTCTGGTTCATAAAGACCAACTTTATTGTCTACATCTTGCTTAGAACTTGCATAATAATCAGTATCAAGAATAGAGGTTTTAAAAGAAATTGTTTCAGGGCTCATTGTGCTAGGAGGAAATGTATATTCCAATTCCATTGTACCAGCATCAAAGCTAAAGTTGTCGTCTGATGGAATCCCTTTTTTAAACGCTCCAACCCCGCTTAAATCATCTTTAATTTTATATCCCGCTAAGGAAACATTATTTCCTTGTTTTGTTGCCCTAACCTTTACAGTCCAAGTAATTTCCTTATTAGCAAGGTTTACCTCCCCAACCTCTTTTTCAACTTCATATTCCGTATCAGCTTCTGGTACATGTATTTTAAATGTCTTATCCAGAATTGCTATCTCAACATCTTTTTCCTCACCATCATCCTCGCCGTCATTAAAGTATAGCTCTGCATTGAATGTACACTTTACATTCGAAGTTCCCAATCCAAAAACACTTTGGTCACCATCAAAGACAACCTTTGCATATACTTGTCCATCATCCTCAAGTAAGGTAAGAGTGGCAACAGGTACTCCTTCAAATTTCAAAATCTGAGGGGATGAACCACTTATTAAGTTAAATAATCCCTTGTCACCCAATGGAATCATGGCTTCATCATTCCACTGAACACCTTCTCCTTCGTTAACATCATCATCACCGTCAACTGGAACCCGAAAGGAAACTGTTATTGAAAGCGGCTTTTTTCTATCTATCGTCCCGTCTTCATCAATTGGGTTACCATCTTGCTCCAGTATTATTTCCATAGTTTCAAGCTTTTCTGTAACATCACTGCTGCTAAAAGCCCCAAGTGGGAGTGCCAGCGGCTCTACCTTTCGTTTTGCATTATTGCTGCTGGCAAGCATTTCATCATTATTAAAGTTTTTAGATGAATCATCTTTCCGTTTTGCATTACTGCTACTGGCAAGCATTTCATCATCGGACGGCTCTTCCGCATCATGTTTGCTATCAATCTCTAAAACAGATTCTGCTTGGCTATTACTTTCAGCCCATACATCATTGAGCGGAGAAAGCACATTCAGAACCAACAGCAGAGCCAACAGCCCACTTATTAAGCGTTTTTTACCTTTCAATCCTCATACCTCCTCTTATCAAGACCGTTCTTCCAATTTCAAACATATATCTGAAGATTACGGTTTTATATTTATAGTAATTCCTTTACTGATCCTATTTCAATGCAAGGAATCCTGCAAAGATTATATAAAGAAATTCTATTTTGTGCTTGAAACTTTTCTAAAAAACTTGTCTGGAATATACCTTAAAAGTAAAATTATGTTTCACTTTTTTCTAAAATAAGAAAAATCAAAACAAAATAGTCTATTTTGTATTAATCAGTATCAAAAAACAATTAAATTATTCATTTTTAAACAGCATATAACCATTCTATATTTTTCCATCTCTTTTTTAAAAAAACTTTTTTTCAGAATTGATTTGAATTTGGAAAGAGAATTGATTATAATAGAAATGTAAAGAAAGGGGATATCGCAAAAATAGCTGATTTATAGTTATTGAGCGGCACCTTTCCTTTTTCAGAAAGAATCAGGGTAAAAATCCTTTTGTGTGGATTCTAACCCTGACTTTTTGCGTACCTTAATAAATCCTTTCTTTCTGGCCACTTTTTTATGCCATTTTTAATTCGAATAAATGACTTTTTAGCCTTTCATTCTGGATTTTTCCATGTAGTTTATTGATGTTATAACACAGACACAGCAATAGAATCTCCAGTTTTACTTTGATTTTTCCTCACAATAGAAATCTTTGGAATTCATAATCGCATTTCAACACTCCAAATACGCCTTCTACCTGCATCGAACGATTCATTTGATAAAGAATTCCTCGCTCACTTGCGATGTTTTCATGGGATTTTTGGCGTTTCTATATGAACTTCTTTGATACATATAGCCGCTTGTTTCCCCTGGCCTTTGTACACTTATCTTTTTTCAAGCAGTTACTGCAATCCTCACATTTGTATACCGTCACTTTGGATTCATAACCGTTTTTACTCATTTGTTTCTTTTCATACAAGGCTTTCAGCTTCCGGCCTTCATGACAAATATAGGTATCGGTTTCTTCCTCATATCCCATATTTTCCCGTTTGCTGATATCCTTCTTAAAGCTTCTCTTTTTCCATCTTTCATATACCTGTGGTTTTATATAATAAGTCTGCTGGTTCTCATCTAAGGGTCCGGTTTCATATTAAGCTAATTTACAACATCAATTCCTTCTTTTTCAGAGATGATTTGAATTTGGAAAAAGAATTGTTTATAATAGAAATGTAAAAGAAAGCACCCACTCCAAATGTGGATGCTCCCAGAATAATACTTAAATGTCCTTACGGACACCGCTCACTCTGTTTAAAACAGGGTGAGCATTTTATTTCTTCTTGTTTCTCTTATCGAGAAAGGCAAGAAACGCTACAATCAAGCCGCCAAAGGATATCAGCAAAGCTAATATCTCGTAAAAATCGTAATGACTTCATATGCTGTCGTGAGTGATTTCCTGATCTTATTTTACTAAGGGAACTGGTGTTCTACAATCTTATTTTTATAAAATAACCGGCCTGACGACACCTTTACCTATCAGACTGATTTCATTTTTTCAGATTGCTAATCCACTGATAACACAAAGTCCTTCGGTACTTCAAATATCTTTATATCTTTATATCTTTATATCTTCACTTATAAATACCCCGACCTAGATTCAACATAATATTAATCCTCCCTTCCCTATCCAACATTATGGAATTCCTAATTCACAGGTTAAAATTCTCGTCTTCTTATTAATTGCCATTTCACCAAAAATCATTATCCTTTTATTGAAATTATTGTCCCATTTCATACATGCTGTGACAAGAAGAAAAGGTGGAAAAGCTGTTCTGAAAAATTGCATTCCACCATAATCTTCCATCTTTTCCTTTTTCAGAAATTTCGGTTACTTATTTTCGTTTACAAAAAAATTTCTTCGTAACTTTTCTTTCTTTTTTTCAAGCGCATAACATATAATTCCTATATAATTAACATGTAACTCTACTTATATGAATTTAAACATCATAAAAAGCACTACAGAAGAAAGGAAAAGCTGAAATTTCAAAGCTTTAGGTAACGTGCATGAGCGGCTTTGTATAGCAAAGGAGGGATTAACATGAAAAGGAGAAAACGCAGACAATTGATGAGTTGGCTTTTAGCCACGCTTTTGGTATTGAATGTACTTCTTCCTGCTACTACTGTCCAGGCGGATGTACATGACAATCATCAGGAAATGTCATCTGATTCTGGCAACGAAGGTAATACAACTGATACCCAAGAAGATGAAGCAGACACGGAAACAACTGAAGAGGGGCAGAAAGATTCCGATAACGGAACTCCTTCAGGAAATGAAGGATCAGAGACCACTCCTGGAGGCAACGACGGTGAAGAAGGAACAGAGACCACTCCCGAGGATAACAACGGTGAAGAAGGCTCTAATGAAAACGAAAACACTGGCGAAGGCAATGAAAACACTAACGAGGACAACGAAAACACTGACGAAGGCAACGAAAACACTAACGAGGACATCGAAAACACTGACGAAGGCAACGAAAACACTAACGAAGACAATGAAAGCACTGGCGAAGGCGCCGAAAACGGCTCTGAAGATAATGAAGAACAAGATTCTGACAAGGGCGAAGGCGAAAACGCTGATAACGATAACGAAAAACCTTCCGGAGAAAATAATGAGGGCCCAGTTGCTGATCCAGTAACCCCAGGTCCTGCACCAGCACCGGAAACTCTGGCAAAAGTCAGAACGCTGGCAAACAATGTAACGGAGGAATTTGAAAAAAAGGCTACGATAAAAGTAGGCGATGCAGAAATTGCACCTGGCGGCGATCTGAGTATCAACGATGGTGATGAAGTTCTCATCAGATTTGATTTTACCGGTATTCCCGTACCTCGTGACGGATCAGGTGTAAATCCAGGTGATGAAGCCAGAATCATAATTGGAAAAGGCTTGAAATTTACAACAGATACACCGATTGAATTAACCGTTGAAGGTGAAGACTACAGTATTGGTCATGTGGAATTCGCAGAAGAATATGATGAAAATGATGATGCCATATTAGTTGCCTATATTCACTTTGAATGGGATTGGGATCAAATTCCTGAGGATACACTTGAATTCAATGCCGGTTTTGAAATCGATTTACAGTATAGCAAAGAAGATGCAGGAACCGGTAGTAATAATGAGAAGATCATTACTATTTTGGGCAGCAAGTACTATGTCAAAGATCCGCTTGAATTCGAATTAAGAAAAACAGGAACTCCCAGCATAGCTGAGAAAAAGGTCACATGGCAAGTCACTGTTGAATCAAATCCAGAAGGATCGGATTTAGGCGGATTCACATTTTCAGATGATCTATCAAAGGTTGGAGGCTATAAGGAGAACTCATTTAAAGTTTTAGGAATAGAGGATCAGCAGCCTGATAATGACTCAACAGCAACTAATCTGAAATACACCTTTCCCGATGGCATAAAAGCACCTCAGATTATCCAGTTTGAAACTGAAATTTGGGATACAGATTTTAATTCAAACGCAGAAAAAATCATAAGAAATACGGCAAAAATCAAGGCAACTTCCAGTGATGCAATACCATCAAACGAAGCAAAAGTGACACTTCCTGGAAAGAGATGGATTGAAAAGGAAGGAAAACTAATTAAAACCGGAGATGATCTAGATTTCTGGGAAATTGAATGGACTATTGTTGCCAATAAAGAAAGCCGTACCTTAACAAATGTCACAATTACTGATATATTAGGCTCCAATCACAGCGACAAACAGCAGGAAGTTATATCAATAAAGTACACAATCCAAGGTCAGACAGAAGTTACACTGCCAATCAGCCAGACCAGCTTATCTTTTGATGAATTGAGCGCACCCATTACAATAACTGTAAGGACCAGAATACCGAATGATGCAGATGGTATTTTCGAAAATATAAACTATACCAATAGGGCTACCATCAAATGGGATGGAAGCAGCAAAGATGGTGCCAGTGCCGATGCTTCCGTGGGAATTGGTGAAAGGTCACTCCAAAAAGACGGCAAAAAAACAAGTGACCACCGAATTGAATGGACTGTAAAGTTCGATCCTCAGCCTCAACGTGATGATTTTACAGGTAATCTTAAGATTTACGACTTGCTGGTTCACGGTACAAATGCAGATGATATTGCTCTGCCAGAAGGAACTCCCGATATTCTTCAATATGCGAAGACAAATCAGATGTTTAAGGCTTGGATTTCCCAACCTACGGGCGCTACAGTCACTCCAATCTATAAAGATAACAAACATGTGGCTGATTTATTGATCGTGCCAATAGCCGATCACACGCAATCTACTTCTTTTAAATTCCAGTCACAGATAGTGGACCACGAAATATATGCTAACAATCAAAAAACTAATAAGATACAGAATACTGCCGTATTATACAATGGAACCACCAGAATGGCTACGGCAACAAAAGAGGTAGAATACGAAAGCAACATCTTAAGAAAAGGAGTTCTCAAGTTTGATGCTGGCGAAGATCCAGGTATATCTGGCAACGCCGGTACAGACGGGAACGGTTTCAACCACAAAACCAGAACAGCAACTTTCCGCCTGGATGTCAATACAGATGGTCTGGATTTAACCGGACTGAGCGGAGGTAGTGTCACTGTAACAGATGTTCTTCCTGAGGGCTGGACATTCGACAAAACCTTTAACGATAACAATGGTTACAAAATAGTGAAAGCCACCGGTTCAGAAGCCACACTAGCTATAACCGCTGAATTTAAACCGGAAGGCGATTCTCCCAACGAGGTTTCCTTCACCTTTACAGCACTCAACGAACATTATGTCATTCTCGTACGTGCAAAGCTGTCCGAGGAAACTTATAAGGAATATCTGGAAAATACTAATGGTGAAAAACGTGTTACAAACACAGCAACCATATCCTTTGAAAAATGGGACTTCACTCCTGCACCTGCCACACAGGATGTCATAGTCAAAGCCCAGATTCTGAAGAAAGGTGTAATAAAAGCACCTACTTCTTCAAGCCGTTCTTTGACATGGCAGGTCAACTACCAGCCTTTTGATTACGACTTAAGAGAATTGGACGATTATAAAGATTTAGAGCTTATAGACGAACTCCACGAAGGTCTTGAGCTGCCAACCACCAATACCGGTGTCCCCATTTGGGAAAATATTACCATCACAAAGATGGTCATGGGAGCTGACGGCAACTATACAGACCAGTCTGGTGAAGGCGCAGCACTGGATCCCAGAGATTTTATCACCTATGATTCAGCCACACGTACCTTAACATTTAAAATCCCTGACAACAATCAGGCCTATCGCTTAACCTATGTAACACATATTACCCTGGAAGGTGACGGCACAGTTAATAACTCTGTTAAACTGAAGGGAATTAAGGATGATATAGTAAATACAGGAGGCTCATTTAAAGTTCAGCATCAAAAAGGCTGGTCCAACATTTATCTGGGCGGATACGTAATGCTCACCAAGGTTGACGGCTTCGACCAGGCTCTCCTGGAAGGTGCAGAATTCTCTCTGATTGCAGAAGACGGAACGGTAATCCGAAAAGGCCGGACAGATTCAAGTGGTAAATACAGAATATCTGCAATACCGGCAGGTACCTACACTCTGCAGGAAACAGATCCACCGGAAGGCTACACTCCTTCTGGAAAAACTTACCGTATTGTTGTTACATCTGGAATCAGAGGCAAAATCATAACCACCATTGACGGCCAGGAAATTGAAGGCAACAACCTTACAGTCGAAAACTTCAAGTCAGACGATTTCGGAAGACTGACATTCAGAAAGACAGTTGCCGGTAATGGCGGAGACAGGGACAGAGAATTTATATTTACAGTAAACTTACCAGGAACAGAAGTCCCATATAATTACATCGGATCAGGCGTTCCAAACGGAAGTATCCGGGACGGCGGAACCATTACTCTGAAACACGGCCAGATAATTACCATTTACGGACTTCAGGCAGGTACAGAATACTCAGTCACCGAGGCCGACTACAGCCAGGATGGATATGAAGAAACCCGTACCGGAGAATCAAGTGGTACGATTTTAGCAGACGGCGTCAGAGAAGAAGGCCAGATTTATGAAGTAGTCTTTACCAATACAAGAACTCTTCCAGGAGATCTGGTAATCAGCAAGACCGTTCTCGGAACCGGAGCTGACAGAACAAAGAAATTTGAGTTCACCATAACCTTTAACGCAGATGGCAGATATCCTTACAGCGGACCCGGAGTTCCTGAGGGAGCAACCATTGCCAGCGGTGAGAAGATCACTCTCGCAGACGGAGAAAGCGCCACCATAACAGGATTGCCAGATGGCACCGTATATAAAGTAACAGAGGCTGATTATTCCTCACAAAGATACACAACTGTAAGCACCAATGCAGAAGGCACCATAGAAACCAAGTCAAGTATAACTGCCGCATTTACCAACACATACAGAAGGCGCTCAAGCAGCGGCGGTGGTGGTAATCCATCAGGACCCAGACCTGGAACCCCGTTGGTTACTATAGAAGGAAATGTACCAACCGGAAATATAAGCGGCCCCCAGGAGGAGCCGGAACAACTGGTTAACATCGAAGGTAATATTCCATTGGCAGGCTTACCAAAGACCGGAGACAGCATGTTCGGCGTCCATGCAGCATTGATACTATTCATCTTCTCTGCCGGCATGGGAATATTTGCTTTCTCAATCCTGCTCCGGAAACAGGAAGAAGAATAACACATAACAGAAATACACCATTCTCAGGCGAAAGGAAAACCCTTTCGCCTGATTTTATGCCATATACATACATATATAAATTTTATCTTAATTTTTCTGTTATAATTCCCCTTAAATATTAAATTTTTCGTGAACATTATAAAATTTCTATTGAAGAAAGCCGGCAAAACATGTATAATTAGAACATAATAAAAGATGGCCGTCTTTTAAAAAAACAATAAAGGAGTTACAACATGGAGAAGTTTTTCAAACTTAGGGAAAACGGAACGAATGTTCCAACGGAAATCATGGCGGGGATTACCACGTTTTTCGCAATGGGGTACATTATTATTGTAAATCCCAACACTCTCAGTCAGGCAGGCATGGAATGGGGAGCCGTGTTCTTAGCCACTATCATCTCGGCAATCATTGGTACTTTAGTTATGGGGCTTGTAGCTAACGTTCCTTATGCACAGGCGCCGGGTATGGGACTGAACGCATTTTTTGTTTACACAGTTTGTTTTACGCTGAAATTCACATGGCAGCAGGCATTATCCATGGTTTTCATCTGCGGTATTTTGAACATCCTGATCACCGTAACCAAAATCCGTAAATACATCATCAAAGCGATTCCTGCCAGCCTGCAGAACGCAATCAGCGGCGGCATCGGTATCTTCATTGCTTACATAGGTTTCCTTAATGTAGGAGCAATTAATTTCGGCGCAGGCGTTCCTGCCATGACCGATATTACAACAAAATCTCTGGTAGTATTCATTATAGGACTTACACTGATCATTGTAATGACTGTAAAGAATGTAAAGGGAAGCATCCTGCTCAGTATTATTATCACAACAATCATCGGAATTCCCATGGGAGTTACCCATACAGGTGACAGCATAAGCTTTACAGAAGCTCTGTCTGTACTCCCAACCACCTTCGGTGTGATCTTTACCTCTGAAGGACTTGTTTCTTTATTTAGCGATATGGGAAAACTTCCTCTCGTATTGATTACTGTTTTTTCTTTCAGTTTGTCCGATACCTTCGACACCATCGGAACATTTATCGGAACAGGCCGAAGAAGCGGAATCTTCAGTGCAGAAGACGAAGCAGCACTGGAAAACGGCAAAGGATTCTCTTCCAAAATGGATAAGGCATTATTTGCTGATGCAACAGCAACTTCCATTGGAGCCATTATCGGTACTTCCAACACAACCACATACGTGGAAAGTGCTGCCGGAATCGAAGCAGGCGGACGTACAGGACTCACCTCCGTTGTTACAGCAATCTGTTTTGCACTCAGCGCATTCCTGGCCGGTTTTGTAAGCGCCATTCCTTCTGTAGCTACAGCACCTGCCCTGATCATCGTAGGATGTATGATGATCTCTGCATTTACAGAAATTGAATGGACCAACTTAGAAGAAGCAATTCCAGCTTTCTTTGCAGGAGTATTCATGGCTCTTTGCTACAGCATTTCCTACGGTATTGCAACTTCATTCATCTTCTACTGCATTGTTAAAATTGCAAAGAAAAAAACAAAAGATTTAAGTCCGATTCTTGTTGGTTCCAGTATCTTATTTATACTGAACTTCATACTGCAGGCAGTACTTCCTAAGTAAAACCGAATATTGTTAAACATACCAAAGGGGCGCCAAAGCGCCCCTTTTCATAAACTGTTCTCCACACCATACCACTCCAGACACAGTTGGTGCCACTGCTCCCAGGCCATTTCCCATTCTTCTTTAAGTCTCTTATACTCCTCTTCCCTCTCCCATGTTCTTCCGGTCCAGAAATCCTCTGATTCTCTCCATTCTTTTTCCATGGTTTCCATTCGTTCCCACAGCTGCCCTGTCTTTTCTCCTGCAGGCAGAAGCAGTTCCATCACCAGCCTCAGCTTCCAGTCCAAATAAGCTTCCTCTTCCGGAATCTCCCGCAGCCTGTGGCGTTCCGCTTTTGGAACCGCTCTCATTCCTGCAATCAAAGCCTGCTCTTCTGCCTTGATCTGGGCCGCTATGCCCTCTCCGCTTTTTTCCTTACCCATCCGCTCCAGATAATGCTCATAGCCGAAGGGATAATAATAAACGGACTGGCCTTCAAAGATCAGCACCGATTCAGCCACACGGCTTAAAAAGTAACGGTCATGGGATACAAACAGCATGGTTCCCTGATATGCCTTAAATGCGGATTCCAGGGTCTCCTTAGCCTTGATATCCATGTGGTTGGTGGGCTCATCAAGAATCAGAAAATTAGGTCTGCTCTGCAAAAGCTCCGCCAGAACCAGCCTGGACTTTTCCCCTCCTGACAGGGAATTCACCGTTTTCCCCGCTTCCTTTCCTCCAAACAGATAAGCCCCCAGAATGCTTCTCAGCTCCTTTTCCGGAAAGGACGGAAAAAGCTCCCGGAAATGCTCCGCCACGCTTTTATCCGAGTGAATCTCTGCCGAGTGCTGGTCAAAATATCCTATGGTGATCTGATTTCCTATGGAATACTCCCCGGAAACAGGCGGAATCAGCCCGGCCACTGTTTTCAAAAACGTGCTCTTTCCCGCTCCATTTGCCCCAAGGATTCCTATTTTCTGTCCTCTCCGGATCCTCATGGTCATTTCCAGAAGAGGCGTGTCATAGCCAATTTTTAAATGCTCTGATTCAAACACACATTTGCTGCCGGGAAAGGCCGGTTCCAAAGGCCGGTTGAACCGGCTGATATCGTCCTCATCCGGCTTTGGAATCAATTCAAACCGCTCAATGGCCTTCTTCTTGGACCTGGCAAATGAAGCCTTGCTGGGCTTGTGTTTAAAGCGCTCAATCACCTCATTTAACCGCCTGATCTCCTCCTGCTGCCTTTCATAAGCCTTTGTCCTGATCTTAAAAAGCTTCTCCTTCTCCTCCCGGTAATGGCTGTAATTGCCCGGATACCGGGTCATCTTCCCTCCTGACAGTTCATACACCACGGTCGCGGTCTGATCCAGAAAAAAGCGGTCATGAGATACCATGACCACTGCTTTTTCATACCGCTTCATATATTGCTCCAACCACTCTGCTGCTTCAATGTCCAGGTGGTTGGTAGGTTCATCCAGGAGTAAAATGTCCGGTTTTAAAAGGAGGCAGCGGATCAGAGCAATCTTTGTCTGCTCTCCTCCGGAAAATTCAGAAAGCCTCTTCCTTTTATCCTCTTTGGAAAAGCCCAGACCTGTAAAAAGTCTGTCATATTCCCGTTCATATTCAAACCGTTCCACAGCATAAGGGTCCGGACATGGGCAGGCTGACAAAATCTCCTCCTCCACAGTCCTGTCCTTATTTAAAAATGCCTGCTGCTTTAAGTATCCCACCGTCAGCTTTCTGGAACAGACAATTCCCGGGCCTTCTCTCTTGTCATCCCGGTCCAAATCCAGTTCTCCGGCAATCAGTCTTAAAAGAGTGGTTTTTCCAGCTCCATTTTTACCTGTTACCGCAATTTTTTCGCTGCCGTGTATTTCAAAATCAATATGTGACAGGATTAAGTTCCCGCCTGCGGTCACTGTTCCGTCTTTAATCTGATATAGCATGTTCTGTCCTCTGTCTGCTTATAATGAGTCGTGGACCTTGGCCCTGGCCTGCCTGTCCCGAATGGACTGGAGCACAGGAACCATAAAGGTTGCAATCAACCCTCCTGCAAATCCGTTGTTGTAAAGGTTCATTCCTCCATAGACAATGCCAACATTTAAAGCGGCAGAAGAATGTAGAAACCCGGCTATGATTCCGGCTATAACCCCAAACTCACCGGCAACCGGCGCAAGGGTGGTGGAAAGCAAAAGAGCCAGGATAGCACTTGGGTCTGTAATGGTCCAGTTCTTGACAAGGCCGCCCAGAATCACTCCCACCATAATGGGAAGAATGTTGCGGATGTGCTTACCTGTTGCACTGAAGCCGACAATGGTTAATATTCCGCCTATGGTAGGCCCGTTTAAATCTCCGCCCACTGCCAAAAGTATGAGGGTGGAGGCAATTCCGTTAACTCCCATATTGAGAAGAGTGGCGGCAAAGCCTTCGCTCTTTACATAGTCGGTTCCGCCGATTCCATAGGTTTTCAGAATTTCCAGATACCGTTTCCACACATCCTTTGAAATACAAAAAGAAAACACTGCCATTCCGGAAAAAAGCAAAAGAAGAAGTATTGCAAAAGCTTTATTCTGCCCTGTATACCAGATCAGCCTGGCTTCTGTTGAGATACCAAAGGATTTCATCAGGGATACTACAATGGTAGCAATAATTCCTGAGGAAAATCCCACATTGTAAAGGGAATATCCCTTATGGGCATAATGAGTATGTGTGGATAAGGGCGGGAGCACAAAGCCAATGAACAATCCCGCAATCAGGCTCAGTATCAGTCTGATCCCCAAAGGAAGGCTGACCACATGCATGATCTGAGTGATGATGGGCGATAAGCAAGTCCCATAAAAACCCACATAAATGTAGCGTGACAAGGAAGTTTTATGATAATAAGAATACAAACAGACGCCCATCATGATGGCCCATATATTCAGAATATTCTTTCCGAATAAGGAAAATCCAAACATGAGAAAGCATGAAGTTATAGTATGGCCGCTTATCTCCATACCAAGAAAATACACAATTGCAATGCTCAATAAAGTAAGTACACCTGCGTTAATAAATGCGGCCCCCACACCGCCAATGACAAAATAATCTGTAATCAGGAAATCCGGCTCCCTGACGATCGTAATGATACCCTTCCAGATTCCATCAAACGGCTGCAGCAAGAAGCCTACAACAATAAAATAAACCGGCACCAGGGCAAGAATCTGAAATTGTGTGCGTCTTGACAGCGTTTCACAATTTCTGACTTTTAATAAGAGTTGTCCTGTCATGTCGTTCCTCTCTTCTATATAATTTTATCTACCAGGATATTTTATCATCTTTAAAAAAGAGGTTCAACACTTTTTTATTGGTTAAACCTCTTTTTTTCTTTTTCAGCCCCCTAAGTATGGATTCTTTGCCTCCGGAAGCTTCGGTGAAGCTGCTGCCGTGATAAAAGGAACTCCTTTTTTTAGGCTGTTAATATGATGCACATATTTAACCTTCACAGGCTGGGACTTCTTTTGTCACGATCACATCAGAATCATAACCCAGGATATTTTCTATAACTACAGTTCCTGAGGCCACTGGAGCCGTCAGGCTGCATTTCTTTATCTCTGCCACGGCATCTAAAATCCGGTCCTTTGGTATGGGGCTTGTAAGGCGGACGCTGGCAATGGGCAGAACTCCTCCTTTTACCAGAACCGAGGTAGCGATGCTGCGTCTGGGATCTGTCAGCTCCTGCTTTACATAAACCTCTCCCCTGGAGCAGAGAGCGCCATCTATGGAGCATATCTCATCCTTCCCGTCTTCCCCGGCTTTTATTTCCGTTCTTATCTCACAGCCATTGGGACAGACGATACAGGTAAATTCCCTTGTCATTTTACACATACCTCCAGATCATAGCCAGGCAGCAGCTTTTCAGAAGAAACCGTCAAACGGATCATCTCCGCCGGTATGGCTTTTTTCATTTTCTTTACAGCAATTTCCTCTCCGTTTTGCATCACTGCAATCCGGCAGTCCTTAAAGGGCTTTCCCACTCTCAGAGACAGGGTAACATCCTTCTTTCCGCTGATCCTTTGAGGAACTGTATAGTTGATGTTTCTGTCCGTACTGATTTGTATTTCTGCCCCCTCCAGACTGCCTTTTTTCACATATTCTGCGGCTGATTCAGCCAGATTTTCCGCTTCCATTGACACAAAGTCCACCAGATCATGAACATGAAGAACATTTCCCGCTGCAAATATCCCTTCCACATCAGTCTGGAAATGTTCGTCTACCAAAGCTCCCCTGGTTCTTCCATCCAAAGAAACTCCTGCATCCAGGGACAGTTCATTTTCCGGAATCAATCCCACCGAAAGGATAAGGGTATCACAGGAATACTCTTTTTCTGTGCCTGGAATGGGAACCATATTTTCATCCACCTGGGAAACCGTAATTCCCGTAAGCCGTTCTTTTCCATGAACGGCCGTCACAGAATGGCTTAAATACAGGGGAATATGATAATCATTCAGACACTGTTCTAAATTTCTCGGCAATCCGCTGGGATATGGCTGGATTTCAAACACAGCCTGAACATGGGCTCCCTCCAGAGTCAGGCGCCGGGCCATAATCATTCCGATATCACCGGAGCCCAATATCACCACTTCTTTGGCAGGCATGATGTTATAAAGGTTCATGTAAGCCTGGGCAACTCCTGCCGTAAACACTCCTGCAGGCCGTTCACCGGGAATTCCAATGGCACCTCTGGTCCGCTCCCGGCAGCCCATAGTCAGAATGACCGCTTTTGCACGCCACTGCCTGATTCCTTCTCTTGTGGCTGCCGTCACCAGCTTGTCATTGGTAATGTCAAGCACTGCAGCATCTGTTATGTAAGGAATTTTAAGCTCTTTTATCTCATCAATAAAACGCTGGGCATATTCCGGACCGCTTAAAGCCTCTTTAAAACGGGTCAAACCAAATCCATCGTGAATGCATTGGCGCAGAATGCCTCCAAGCTGCTTTTCCCGCTCAATAATCAGAAGCTTTGTGATTCCTTTCCTGTGAAGCTCTGCCGCTGCTGCCAATCCGGCAGGTCCTCCGCCTACGATGATAACGTCAATTTCCTCTGTCTGAATCCCTCTCGCCTCTGTTCCCATCATTCCACCTCCTGACGCACTTTTCCATAAAACATAAACGAACCTTTTCTGGAATACTGAATCTGGCTTTCCTTCTTACCCAGCTCCTCTTCCAACAACTGAGCAATGCGCATCTGGCAGTAGCCGCCCTGGCAGCGCCCCATCATGGAACGGGTCCTGTATTTAATTCCAGTCATGGTATCAACCCCCAGGGGATTGTGAATTGCCTGGAGAATTTCCGCTTTGGTCACCTTTTCACAGCGGCAGATCACCTCACCGTAATCAGGATTTTCTGAAATTTTACTGTCCTGCTCCTCCATACTCAGTTCTGCAAAACGGTCAATTCCCTTGCGGATGGGATTAAAGGAAGGATTCTCTGTCAGCTTTTCTCTCTCTGCCATCAGGCTGATGGCATAACGGGCTATGGGAACTGCCGCTGTTAAGCCGGGAGATTCAATTCCTATTAAATTAATGGCACAGGGAGCGGTTTCATCCTGAATCTCAATCTTAAAGTCCTGAATGGTTCCGTTTTCATCCACCCATTTGGGAAGAATTCCGGAATAATTGCGGATGTAATCACTCTTATGAATGCAGGGCCATAAGTCAGACGCACTCTTTGCCAGATAGTCCATATTCTCCGAGGAAACGCCGTAATATGTAAAGTTATCCGTAAGGTCCGCATTAGGTCCTACAATCACATTGCCGTCTGTGGTGTTGGTCACATGAATTCCCATATAAGTATTGCTGGGAACCGGATATACCGGCATGGGAAGAAGAGGACCGGTCCTCTTATCCAGAATAATGTAATCTCCCTTAGAACCTATGATCTTATATCCTTTCAGCCCTAAAAGCTCTGATATCTTCCCGCATCCCAATCCTGCGCTGTTTACCACCCAGCGGGTGTGAAACTCTTTTCCCGAGACAGTCATGACATAATGACCTTCTTCATCCCGTTTGATATCCGTAACTTCATGATCGGAAAAGTAGTCTACTCCATTGGCACAGGCATTCTCAGCCAGGGCAATGGTATAATGAAATGGGTCAACAATACCGCTGTCAGGCGAGTACATGGCAAATTCCCCATTTACTGCAGGCACAAGCTCATGAAGCCGCTTTTTATCCACCAGCTCCAGGGTGGTTACGCCGTTGGCTGCTCCCTGCTTCATGGTTCTTTCAAGGGTTTCCATATCTTCCGGTGTATTTCCTACCAGAACCTTGCCGCAGCGGTCAAAAGCAAAATCCAGTTCACGGGCAAGTTGTCCCATGATTTTATTTCCTTCCAGGCAGAGCTTTGCTTTCAGAGAACCGGTGTCATAGGCAAATCCTCCGTGTACCACCCCCGAATTGCGTCCGCTGGTTTCGCAGCATACATCCAGGTTCTTCTCTAAAACGCCTATTTTCAGGCTGTATCTGGACATTTCTCTGGCAATGGCGCTTCCTACCACTCCGCCGCCCACAATCAATACATCATATAATTGTTTCAATTTCATTTACCTCCCGAAAAGAATATGCACGAAACAGATTGTATTCGTCCTATAAATATATTTTATTTTTACCATACTCATGGTTATAAGTCAAGAAAAAATACGAAAACAGGCCTTATTCATCCTATGAATAAAGCCTGTTTTTTATTTCCATACGGTTTTTACACCTTTTCCTGCAATGTTTCCATATCCTTTTTTTCTTCTTTAAAACGGTTTTCATTATACATCAGGTGAAAATGCATGGCCTGCTGCGCTTCCACAGGCTTCCGATCCCGGATGGCTTCATAAATCCTCCGGTGGGACAAAAGGGTCTGATCATATTCCGTTTCACGGACCGCCCCGGCAAATACCTCTACCCCGCCGGTGATGACAGGAATTAAATTAGTCATCACCAGGTTACCGCTGCACTGGGCGATTCTGACATGAAACCTGGAATCCGCTTCCGCATAATCTTCCCGCCTTCCCATCACTTCCTCCAGTTCAAGAAGGACTTCTTCCAAAGACTGTATGTCCTCTTCCGAAGCATTCTGGGCGGCCAGAGCCGCAATAGGAGGCTCCAACATAACCCTCACCTGAATTAAATCCTCTGTCAGCTTTCTTCTGTCTTCTATCATGAAAAAGCCAAGGGGATCATCAGCTACCCCATTTTTTTCGGATATAAAGGTTCCTGACCCCTGACGGATAGTCACAATATTCCGGGACATAAGAATTCTCAAGGCTTCCCTGACCGTGTTCCGCCCCACTCCCAGAACCTCCGACAGCTCTGCTTCCGTAGGCAGCTTATCTCCCGGCCCATATGATTTTTCCTGTATCATATTCATCAGCTTCTGGGATGCAATCTCTGCCAATGTGAGTTTTTCCATTCGAATCTCCCTCCCTGTTCCCATGCTTATCAAAAGAATACAACGGTTCCTGTGAAAAATCAAGCGCCCCTTCCATCAAACACGCAGATTCCATCCACAAAGGTCCGGCACACCCTTACATCCTTAATCCTTCCCGGCCCGCAGTACCGCAAATCCTCTGCCAGAACAGTGAAATCAGCCGTCATGCCGGGCAGCAGCATCCCCTTTTCATCCTCTTCAAAGCTGGCCCTGGCTCCTATGGACGAATAGGTTTCCAGCGCCTCCTCCACAGAAAGGGCCTGATCAGGAAGAAAGGTTCTGCTTCCATCGAGAGTCGTCCTTGTCACCGCACACTGAATCCCTGCCAGCACATCGGGATTTTCCACCGGAGCATCGGAGCCATTAGAAACGTCCACTCCCATATCCAGAAGGGTCTTAAACTGATAGGTGTCTGCCGCCCTCTCCTTCCCAAGCCTGTCCTCCACAATATGATTGTCATAATCCAGAAAAATGGACTGGATATAAGCGTGTAAATTCAGCTCCTGAAATTTCTTCAAAAGCTCCTTTGTGGTGATCTGGCAGTGGACAATTCCATGGCGCAGCCGGTTTCCCTCTTTTGCTGTTCCAGCCTTTTCAAAAGCCCGGATCGTCATATCCATAGCCCGGTCTCCAATGGCGTGAACAGCTGCCTGCAGCCCGTGTTCAGAAGCAAAGCAAATCTTCTCATCAAGCTCTTCCTGGCTGTAAATGGAAATTCCGCAGTTGTCCGGATTTTCAGCATCATCGGCATAAGGCCGGCTTAAAAAAGCAGTCCTGGCCCCCAGGGAGCCGTCGGTAAAGACTTTTAAGGGACCGATGGTAAAAAAGCGGCTTCCCATTCCTGTCCGGTATCCCTTGGAAACAAAATCTCTTAAGGTATCCATACCGGAAAGCAGGCACTGTTCATATACCTTTACCGTCATCAATCCTTGTGATTCCAGCTCCCGGTAAGCATCTAATACTAGTTCATAAGAAACACCTGGAAATGCCTCTAAATCATCACTCTGAACCGAGGTAATTCCATAGGCGTTTAATTTCTTCATAGCGGTCAGTATGTATTCCTTAATCTCCTCTTTCCCCGGAGAAGGAATAATCCGGCTCACCATGTTGATCCCATATTCCCGGAGCACTCCCGTAGGTTCTCCATTCTCGTCAACATCAAAGCAGCCTCCCTCGGGCTGGGGGGTGTCCCTTGTAATTCCCGCCGCAGCAAGGGCCGCTGAATTGGCACAGGCCACATGTCCGCATGCACGGAACAAAATCCCAGGGCGGTCTCCCGTGACCCGGTCTAAATCATACCGGTTGGGAAACCGTTTTTCATCCTGAAAATAATCGTGGTTCCAGCCCCGTCCCACGATCCAGCCACCCCTGGCTTCCCCATGATCTATCATATACTCAGAAACCCGGTCCAGCATGGAAGCCATGGAGGAGGTAGCAGAAGCCAGATCCACCGTTGTCAGACCATAGCCGTATTCCAGAAGGTGCATATGGGAATCCACAAAACCGGGAGCCACAAAGCGGCCTTCCAGGTCGTGCCAGACCGCCGGGTCTTCCTTCACCCAGGCTTCCATATCCGCCCGGTCTCCCACAGCACCAATCCGGCCGTCTTCGACTCCAACAGCTGACGCATACATACCATTTTTGACATAAATCACTGCATTATAATAAATATCTTTCATAATACCTCCTGGATTCCGATTATCCAATGCAAAAACAGGCAGCAGACAGAGATGGTTCTGTCCGCTGCCTGCCATAGGCACAGCCTGATTATTGGGATTCTTTTGCTGTTTCTGCCTTAGGATTTAAGTCGCCGGGCTTCATGCTCAAATTGATTCTGCCCATTTTGTCAACTTCCATAACCTTAACAGTTACTTCATCGCCGATGTTTACCACATCTTCCACCTTAGCCACTCTCTTATCAGAAAGCTTGGAAATGTGGACCATTCCGTCCTTATTTGGAGCCAGTTCAACGAAAGCACCGAAGTTCATGATTCTCACTACTTTGCCGGTGAAGATCTGGCCTGCTTCTATCTCAGTTACAATGCTCTTGATGATCTGGATTGCGCGGTCAATCATCTCACGGTCTGTTCCGCATACAGCTACATTGCCGTCGTCGGAAATATCGATCTTGACACCGGTCTCCTCGATAATCTTGTTGATCACCTTGCCCTGCTTTCCTACCACATCGCCGATCTTCTGGGGATCAATGGAAATCTGGTGGATCTTAGGAGCGTACTTGCCCACTTCCTTGCGGGGCTCTGCAATGGCCTTTGCCATAACCTCATCGAGGATGTGAAGCCTTGCTTCTCTGGTGGTACGGATAGCTTCCTCAATGATCGGTCTGGTGAGGCCGTGAATCTTAATATCCATCTGAATGGCAGTGATTCCCTTATGGGTACCGCCAACCTTAAAGTCCATATCTCCGAAGAAATCTTCCAGTCCCTGGATATCAGTTAAAACAATATAATCATCATCACTGTCTCCTGTAACCAGACCGCAGGAAATTCCTGCAACAGCAGCCTTAATAGGAACGCCTGCTGCCATCAAAGCCATGGAGGAGGAACAGATGCTGGCCTGAGAGGTGGAACCGTTGGATTCCATTGTCTCAGATACGGTACGGATGGCATATGGGAATTCCTCTTCTGACGGAAGAACCGGAATCAAGGCCTTCTCTGCCAAAGCTCCATGACCGATCTCCCGGCGTCCTGGTCCTCTGGAGGGCCTTGTTTCTCCTACGGAGAAGGATGGGAAATTGTAATGGTGCATATATCTCTTAGAGGTTTCCATATCGTCAATGCCGTCTAATTTCTGACGCTCTGACATAGGAGCCAAAGTACAAATATTTAAAATCTGGGTCTGACCGCGGGTGAACATGGCAGAACCGTGAACTCTTGGAAGCATGTCGATCTCTGCTGCCAGGTGACGGATCTGATTCATGGCACGTCCGTCAGGACGCTTGTGATCCTTTAAGATCATCTTGCGGACAGTCTTTTTCTGATACTGGTAAACAGCCTCTCCCAGCACTGCCAGCCACTCTTCTTTATCGGCAAAAGCTTCTTCCAGCTTCTTTGTGATATTTCTCAAGTTTTCTTCTCTTACCTGCTTTTCATCGGTAAATACGGCAGCTTCCATCTCTTCCGGAGTAACGATTTCCTTAATGGCTGCAAATAATTCTTCCGGAACAGCACAGCTTGTGTAGGTATGCTTTGGTTTTCCGCATTCTGCCACAATGGTATCGATGAATTTGATGATTTCCTGGTTTACTCCATGAGCCTTGAAAATGGCTTCGATCATGGTATCTTCCGGAACCTCGTTGGCTCCTGCTTCGATCATGATGACCTTTTCCCTTGTGGAAGCAACGGTAAGAGCCAGATCAGAAGCCTGCTTCTGAGCCTGAGTCGGGTTGATAACCAGTTGTCCATCCACCAGGCCAACCTGAGTGGAAGCACAGGGGCCGTCAAATGGGATGTCAGAGATGCAGGTTGCAATGGCAGAGCCTAACATAGCTGTCAGCTCCGGGCTGCAGTCCTGGTCTACGGACATAACAATGTTGTCCAGAGTTACGTCATTGCGGTAATCCTTTGGAAACAGAGGTCTCATAGGACGGTCAATGACACGGGAAGTTAAGATGGCATTTTCAGATGCCTTTCCCTCTCTTTTGTTAAAACCGCCTGGAATCTTTCCAACGGCATATAATTTCTCTTCATATTCCACGCTCAAAGGGAAGAAATCAATACCATCCCTTGGCTTGTCGGAAGCAGTTGCAGTGGCTAATACCACTGTGTCTCCGTAGTGCATAAGTGCTGCGCCGCTGGCCTGCTTTGCTACTCTGCCGACATCAACAGTCAATGTTCTGCCAGCCAGTTCCATACTGAAACTCTTGTACATAATTAAGGTGTCTCCTTTTACATTTACATTTTTTTATCATTAACAGCAGAAGGTCCGAAACTACTGATCTGAATACAACTTATTATACCCACATCAGCGGTCTCGGTAAATGCTTCTGCTTTTAATATTCTTTCTTCATATAGATAGATAGGGTGGAGAAGTTCTCCACCCTAAATGGTTTATTATTTTCTGATACCCAGCTTCTCAATCAAGGAACGATAGCCTTCCAGATCTGTCTTCTTTAAGTAATCAAGAAGACCTCTTCTCTGACCAACCATCATCAGAAGACCTCTTCTGGAGTGGTGATCCTTTGGATTCTGCTGAAGGTGACCTGTTAATTCTGTAATTCTCTCTGTCAGAATTGCGATCTGAACTTCCGGTGAACCTGTGTCTCCAGGCTTTCTGCCGTATTGTGCAATAATAGCTGCTTTCTTTTCCTTTGAAATCATGGCGATTTCCTCCTTGTTCTTTTCTTCTCACCTCATACCAAGTATTGGTTGGAGTATCCAAAATACCGGGCAACGGCGCGTATTTACACCAACTTATTTTATCACAATCCCAATTCCATGTCAATCAGTTAAAAATCAAAAAAGTTTCTTTATAAAATCCCCGAATTTCGTGTCGAATATTGTTGATTTCCAGCATATTATGTGTTAAATTATATGAAATTCTTAGAAAACTAAGGAAGATTTTTAATTACATCGGTTACAATTCAGTAATTTTCTCGAAATTTTATAATTAATCGAAACCTATTTTGGAGCAATGCAGAGAAGGAGTGTTAATCTATGCCAAAACAAAAAGAAAACAGCCGCCATCATTCAAGGGGACGAGGCTTTAAGACCCTGTTTTCCAAAATTCTTGTATTTGTGGGAGTACCCATAATTTTTACTTATATAATTGTGGGTACGATCATCACAAGCCTGGTGGGATTCACTGTTACCCGCCTGACAAATAATGAACTGCGTTCCGAGTCCCTGGCAGCCTCCAACGAAATCCAGAAATACCTGGAGAAATTTCACGAAATAACGCTTCAGATGTCCATGAACAGCCAGTTGGTGGAATTATTTGGATACGTTAATAAGGAACATAGTCTCAGCCAGGCCAAAGACTTCCAGCAGATAAAACAGACTATGGAAAATATTCAGAAGGCAAATCCGGACTCCATATTAGCTGCCTGGATCGTGGATCTGGATTCCAGCCAGCTTTTACTGTCAGACGGATATCTGGCTGAAACCGGCTGGGATGTAACGACACGGCCCTGGTATCAGCCGCTTATTGATAAGATGGATACCATTATCACAGAGCCTTATGAGGATAGTGTTACAAAATCCCAGGTAGTCAGCATTATTTCCCCCGTATTCAAGCCCGGCAGCCAGGAACTCATAGGAATAGCAGGTCTGGATTTCATGTTGGATGGTCTGTCGGCCACCATACAATCCTATACCTTAAGGGATACCGGTTTCTACATTTTGTCTACAGAGGCCGGCCAGCTTATCTACCATCCTTCTTCCGAATTCATCAATAAGAATATTTCAGAAGCAGATATGTCTGACAGCATTAAAAAGGCAATTCTGGAAAAAAGAGAGGGAGCTCTGGAATATACCTCTCACGGAGTACGCAGCCACGGCTATGTCCAGTCCATCGGAGACACGGGCTGGGTGGTTGCCACCGGCCTTCCTGACGGAGAATATTATCAGGAGTACAACGGAGTGCGGATCACTCTGCTGATTGTCTTTGCCGCAGCCGCAGCAGTCATCCTTTTCATGCTTTTGCTTATATCCAGACAGATCGTTCTGCCCATCAAAGCCCTGACCCGGACTGCCAACCTGATTGCAGACGGAAACCTGGATGTGGAAGCCAAGGCCCATTCCCGGGATGAAACGGGACAGATGGCAGAAGCCATCAACCGGACCGTGGTGCATCTTCGAAAATATATTGCATACATAAAAGAAATCACAGATACCCTTGGAAATATGGCTGATGGAGATATGCGCATTCACTTGCATCAGGATTATACTGGTGAATTCGCTTCTATACGGTCAGCCTTTGAAAACATTTCCGTTTCTCTCAACGATTCTCTGACGAAAATCAACATCGCGGCAGAGGAAGTGAGCATTGGCGCTGACCAGGTTTCAAGCGGAGCCCAGGCCCTTGCATCAGGAGCCACGGAACAGGCCGCTTCAGTGGAAGAGTTAAACGCTTCCGTAGCGGAAACCGCCAGACAGGCAGAAGAAAACTCTGCAGCCGTCAAAACTGCGGCTCACTATGTGGAGCAGACCGTAGCCGGTGTCAATTCCGGAAATGAGCATATGAAACAGCTGACAGGCGCAATGGCTGATATCAGCTCCGCTTCCGGTCAGATTGCAAACATTACCAAGGTAATTGAAGACATTGCATTCCAGACCAATATCCTGGCCCTCAATGCCGCCATTGAAGCAGCCCGGGCAGGGGAAGCCGGAAAGGGCTTTGCCGTGGTGGCCGATGAGGTCCGCAACCTGGCTGCAAAATCAGCTGAAGCAGCCAGGCAGACTTCCTCCTTAATCCAGACCTCTGTAGAAACTGTAGAAAGAGGCTTGACCTTCACTTCAGACACTGCAAAGATCCTGCAGGAGGTAGAGGCTATGGGAAAAGCTATCAATGAAAGCTTTACGAAGATTGAGCAGGCTTCTGCAGACCAGGCCATTGCCATTGAACAGATCACCATGGGCCTGTCCCATATTTCCGCAGTGATTCAGACCAATGCTGCCACCGCAGAAGAAAACTCTGCCACAAGCGAGGAAATGTCAGCCCAGGCGGTCACTCTGCGCAATGAAGTCGGCAAATTCAAGTTAACTTCCAATAAAGGTCACAGCTCTTCTCCTTCCATCGAAAGTACCCTTCCCGAAACAGATGAATGGGCAGGAAAATATTTTTAAATCCCAAATCGGGCCCCGAGGCATCAAACAGATGCTTTGGGCCCGATTTATGTCGTATTTAAGCGGAATCTTCATAGAATATTTGTTGAAATCCCTTCTTTATTGTGGTAAATTAAAAAGAACATATAATAGGTAAATACTGGAAACTACATTTAGTTCATATAACCGTTTTTACAGGGGGGACAAATGATTTTGTGTGAAAATGATATACAGCAGAAACAAAGCGTCATGTCTTTTGGCATCGGATATGTAAGGCTTCTGATGAATGAACGAAACGAGCCGGAGGACTTTATATTTGAGGAAATCAATCCTGCATTTGAAAAGCTGACAGGCTGGAACAAGGAAGAGGTCACAGGAGCCCCGGCTTCCGGCTTCACCCGGCTGTCAAAAGCCGGCATATTATACTGGCTCTCTCTTTACTCAACTGTCAGAGGTTCCAATAAAACCCAGGAAACCACACAGTGGGTAGATGATTTGCAGAAATACATAACGATTACAGCCATCCCTGCAGAAGGGGACTTTGTTATGATTGTAATAAGGGAGTCGGCCGAAGAGGCTGTTTCCCTGGCCCAGGATAAAGAGACCGCCCACATTCTGGAAGTTCTGGACCCTCTGTTCAGCAATTCCCGGGATGCTGTCAGCCTTCTGGAATACAGCAGCGGCAAATACTTCTATGTGCAAAACAACTCCATCCATCAAAAGCTCACCGGCGTCTCAAACGTCAGGGGAATGGAGCTTTCCAAGCTGGTGGGGCGGTATACGGGAAAGCAGCTTCAAAGATATTATGAACAGTGCATGAACACCGGACGTCCCGTCAGCTATGAGCAGGAATTTAACTTTGCTCCGGGAAAACGGATCTGGCAGACAGAGGTATCCCCCATATTCGGCTCCGACGGCATCCGCTATCTTCTGCTTCTCAGCAAGGACATGTCAGAGCTGAAACAGATGCAAAAGGACAATGAGCTTCTTTCCCGGAGGCTTAAGTCCATGTTCAACCAGCACAGTGCCATTAAACTGATTTATGATCCTGATTCCGGACATATCTTAGACGCCAACCCTTCCGCCTGCCGGTTTTACGGCTATAGAAAGGACGAGCTTTGCAGTATGATGGTCCAGGATATCAACATGCTTCCTGCTGACAAGCTGAGAGAAAGATTTCAAAGCGAGCTGGCGGGGGGAAACTATTTTTCCGCCGTTCCATACCGGTTGAAAAATGGGGAAATCCGGCTGTTGGATGTATATTCCTGTCCCATTTCCGACGGAGACCGCAAACTGATCTATTCCATTATCTTTGATGCCACAGACCGGGAAATCTACCGGAGCGCCTTATTAAAGGAAAAAGAGCTTCTGAAAACCACCCTCCAGTCCATCGGGGACGGAGTTGTCACCACGGATAAAAGCGGCAGGATCACCAGCCTGAACAACGTGGCCCAGGAATTAACAGGCTGGAATCACTTATCAGCCATTGGCAGACCCTTTACTGAGGTGTTTATTTTAAAGAACGAAGAAACCGGGGAAACGGTGGAAAATCCCATTCAGAAGGTTCTTGACACCGGCAGGATCATCGGCCTCGCCAATCATACGGAGCTGGTGCGCCTTGACGGACAAGCCATTCCCATTGCAGACAGTGCCGCTCCTATCAGGACAGAAGACGGGAAGACCGCAGGAGTGGTCATGGTATTCCGGGATGTGAGCGATGAAAAAAAGCACAACAGGCAGATCGAATATTTAAGCTTTCACGATTCCCTGACCGGTCTTTACAACCGCTATTATATTGAGAGAATTTTAAACAAGCTGGATACGCCGGAAAATCTTCCTATTTCCGTCATCATGGGAGATGTCAACGGCCTTAAGATCGCAAACGATGTGTTCGGCCACAATGCAGGAGACATTATGCTTCAAGGAGTAGCAAGGCTCCTGGAAAAAAACTGCGGAGAAAATGATTTGATTGCCCGCTGGGGAGGAGATGAATTCGTAGTCTTCCTGCCCCGGACCAGTGCAAAGACGGCAGAACGGATTATCCGGAACATCAAAAAGGCTCATATCGCCATCAATGAAAGCGGGCTGTTCTTAAGCCTGTCCCTTGGCTGCGCCAGCAAGGAATCCATGAGAAACGACATTCAGTCTGTCATGAGGCAAGCGGAAGAATATATGTATCATCAGAAGCTTTTAGACAGTCAGAGTTACCGGAATTCCATCATCAATACCCTTCTTGCCACTCTTTATGAAAAGAGCAATGAAACCGAGGAGCATTCCAAACGCCTGGAAAAATACTGTCACTGTGTAGGAAGAGAGCTTCAGCTTTCCTCAAAGGAAATGGATGAGCTTTCTCTCCTCTCCCTGCTCCACGATATCGGAAAAGTGAGCATTGACCCGGCTGTTCTGCAAAAAACAGGCTCCCTCACCCCGTCGGAATGGGAAGAAATGAAGCACCATCCGGAAATAGGCTACCGGATCGCCCAGGCCACTCCTGAGCTTGCCACTGTCTCCCACTTCATTCTTTCCCACCATGAGCGCTGGGATGGCAAGGGCTATCCCCAGGGACTGAAACAGAAGGAAATCCCTCTCATCTGCCGCATCCTCGCGCCGGTAGACGCCTTTGACGCCATGACCAATGACCGGGTATACCGGAAGGCCATGAGCACTGAGGAAGCCCTTTTGGAGCTGGAAAGAAATTCAGGCATTCAATTTGATCCAATCATTACAAAGATTTTAATACAAGCAATTAAAACAGAAAAAGAAGCTGGCAGGATTTTATAAATTCTGCCGGCTTCTTCTATTTGCCGTAACGCTTCATATAGGACGCAAATTCTGTTTTCTTCATTTTACCGGAGAGCTCTTCCCTGATCTTTTTCATATCTGCCTTTAAAAGCTTTTTATCCCTGACCAGACATTCCCCCGCCACATACACGGTTTCCACATTGGAAGGGCCGGCGCTGTAAACCAGGGCAGAATAAGGATCATAGACAGGAAACATGTTGGGAGAGTCTGTTTCTACCAGAACCAGGTCTGCCTGCTTTCCAGGCTCTAAAGAACCGGTTTTATGGTTAAGTCCCAGGGCTTTTGCACCCTCTATGGTAGCCATTGCCACAATGGTTTCCGCTGGGAATGCACTCCTGTTCCTGGTCTCATTCTTATGAAAATCCGCAAAAAGCTTCATCTGTGTAAACATATCCAGGGTGTTGCCGCTGGCCGGTCCATCTGTGCCAAGTCCTACGGTTATTCCGGAATCCGCCATACTGCTGACCGGAGCCACTCCCTTTGCTGCCTTTGTGTTGGAACCGATGCAGTGGGCCACTCCGGCCTTCCTGTCCTTTAAAAGAGAAATGTCCTTTTGATCCAGGTGGATGCAGTGAGCTGCCAGAGTCTCTTGGCCCAAAACCCCGATGCTGTCTAAATACTGCACCGGAGTCATGCCGTATTCCTCCCGGAAATAATCCATTTCATAGTCCATTTCCGCTGTATGAAGAGTAAATGGAACCCCAAAGGAAGAATCCAGAAGATAAGCTTTCTGAAGCAGCTCCCTGGAGCAGGTATTGGTCCCGTGAGGGGCCACACAGGCTGAGATTCGGGGATGGGATTCATATTTCTTTATCAGCCTCTCCCCATACTGAAGAGCTTCCCGCGGATCTGCAAAATCACAGGCCCCTTCTTCCATAATGGTCTGCCCTGCAATTCCCCTCATCCCCATTTCGTCCATGGCCCTTGCGGCTTCCTCTTCGTAGTAGTACATGTCAAGAACCGTAGTCACCCCGCTAAGAAGCATTTCCCCGGCTGCATAGCGGGTGGATAAATAAACCAGCTCCTCATCCACAGCCTTCTGTTCCATAGGAAGGAGAAATACCCTCAGCCGGTCCTTGCAGTCATCTCCAAGTCCCCGAAACGGAATCATTCCCATATGAGTGTGAAGGTTGATCATGCCGGGCATGAGGATGCCGCCTCTTCCGTCAATCTGTTTTGTATCCGGAAACCCGGCTTCCTCAGGAAGCTCCTCCATGGGACCTGCCGCTGTAATGATGTCATGTTCAAACATCACAAAACCCGGATCATGGATTTCTCTGTTTTCATTCATGGTTACCACTGCCACATTTACGATTATCGTTCTCACACTGCTCTACCTTCTTTTACTCTCATATCGTTCTACAAGAGGAACTTTCTGCTTTGTCTTTACGTCAAATAACCCCTTGTCGCTCAGCTTCAATTCCGGAGAGACCAGAAGGGTCAGAGTGGAAATGGACATGATCACATTGCTGTTTTCATATCCCATGGCCTGAACCTCTTCTCTCACCCCGGCCATTTCAGCAGCCAGATCAGAAAGGCTTTTATCTGACAGAATTCCGCCTACAGGAAGGGCTGCAGAAGCCGTCACCCTGCCATCTCTGACAGTCACATATCCACCCTGCATGTGAACCACCTGGTTTTGAGCAAGCACCATGTCTTCTACAGAGCTTCCCATCACCAGCAGATTGTGGCTGTCATGGCTCCAGGTGGTTGCCACTGCACCGCCCACCTTAAAACCATGTTCCACAAGCCCATAGGAAACATCACCGGTCTTTCCGTAGCGCTCAAATACAGCCGCCAGACAAAGACCTGCCTCCTGCCAGCAAAGACATTTGTTCCGGACCGGAATCTCTCTCTTTACATGCTTTGCCTTTGTTCCAAAGCCCTGAATCTGCATCACATTGACCACTGCCGTTCCCTCGGTGATTTCACACCGGTCCAGCATAAAATCAGACGCCAGGGCAAGGCGGCATTTGACAGACTGGTAAAAATGATCGGGAAAGACTGCTTTGGGAGCATCCGGAGCTTTTTCATATTTCTTTCCGCATTTATAGACTGCCAGAGGGACAAAGTCTTTTAAATCCTCCAGGATAACGAAGTCTGCCAGCTTTCCGGGAGCGATCATCCCCCGGTCAAAAAGGCCCATTCTGCGGGCAGGAGTCAAAGTAGCACAGTAAACCGCCTGTTCAGCCGGCATTCCCTTCTCCACCGCAAGAGAAATGATTTTGTTCAAATGGCCTTCTGCCAGATGGTCCGGCATGGTGTCATCGGTCACCAGGGCAATGTTTTCGTAAAGATTGTGGGATACCACGGTTTTTACCACATCAGGGGTCAGTGATTTAGCCTGTAATTCCAGGAACATGCCCATATCCGTTTTTTCCAGAACAGAGTCCGGAGTCTGCTGGGTATGATCCGCATCAACGCCTCCCCGGATAAAAGCAGCCAGTTCCGGGCCTGACAGGGCCGGACAATGGCCTTCTATTTTTAAAGGCCGCTCTGCATTTTGGCACATTCTGACAATCCGCTTGATCAGGGTGTCTTCCCCGGAAACAAGATCCAGATCATTCATCACCTCTCCCAAGCAAATGACCCTGCTGTCCTTTAACAGTTCCTTCACTTCCTCTTCCCCGATCTCTCCGCCTGAAGTTTCCAGACTGCTGCTGGTAGACGGGACGCAGGAAGGGATTCCATAGTAAATATCCAGGTCTGTTTCCTGTTCCATAAAGCTTTTGATTCCTTCCAACCCGCATACATTGGCAATTTCATGGGGGTCTGCCACAACGCAGGTGACCCCCCAGGGCAGAACTGCCCTGGAGAATTCCGCCGGGTGGGTCATGGAGCTCTCAATATGCATGTGGATGTCAATCAGTCCTGGTATGATATATTTTCCTGTACCGTCCACCACAAGGTCTGCCTCATTATATGAGGAAGGGGAAATGTCGTAAAACCTTTCCCCAACCACCGCAATGTCCATTTTTTCAAAACACTGCCTGTATGTCCGGTAGACCCATCCATTTTTAATTAATAAGTCAACCTTCATATTTTGTCTTTTCTTTCCTTAGCTGTTAATAATACGGTTCCACTGGTCGATCCAGTCACTTAAAATAGGATTTACAAAGGAATAATCCAGAACCTTTGCATTTTCTGCAGTAGGACCGTAAGTCATATTTGCTGCCTGATCTTCTGCGATCTCAACCTGATTGTTGGTAGGAGCTTCGTTTAAAGCCTTGCTTGTCTTTTCCTGAAGTTCCTTGCTTAAGCGGTAATTAATATACTCATATGCCAGTTCTTTATCCGCGCAATTCTTGGTAATACTGATGGTGTTAAAGTTGGCATAAGTCACTTCAGGAGTTGCGAATACCAGATTCGGGTTTGCTTCCTTAATAGTAGGAACGCCGAAATCACCTACGATTGCTGCTTTGATTTCACCGGAGGTGAACATATTGATCAAGTCAGAAGACTTTGCATAGGTTTTTACAAGGTTGGGCTTTAACTCCTCCAGGGCTTCAAATGCAGCCTTTCCGCTGTCACTGGTTATATCAACACCCTTGTAATCACTTGCCATATATACCATGGCAGGGCCAAAGGTGGTGGTGATATCCGGAATGGCAATGTTTCCTTCTAATTCTGCCTTCCATAAATCATTAAAGCTTGTGATCTCAAATCCAACTGCCTCAGGATCATACATGATACCAATGCTGTTGATGGTGTAAGCAACGCCCTGTCCGGCTTCTGCCATGGTCTTTGCTGCCCCGATCAGATACTGGCTGTTTTCAATCTTGCTTAAATCCAGAGGCTCAAACAGGCCTTCTTCAATTCCCTTGGCAGTCATGGCCTGGGATAATTCAATAACATCGATGGTACTTTCAGCGTCTGCGGAAAGCTTTGTATAGCGCTCATTAGTGCTTCCTGTTTCCGTTACGATCTTGGCGTTAAACTGATCCTCAAAGGGCTTGTACACCTCTTCTTCAGAAATATCCTCACTTAAGCCATAGGTGGATAATACCAGTTTCTTTTCTTCGCTCCCGCTCTTGCTTTCCTCCGGGGCTTTTGCAGCGCCGCATCCTGATAACAGGAGAGCTGCACACAGGGATAATGCCATCACTTTTTTCATAATTTTAATCCTCTCTTTATTTATAATTGCCCGGCTTTATCAGCCGATGTTACCTGTTTTTAAGATACAAGGATCAGCTTCTGCTCCGGCAGGTGAAGACGGATTTTGCTGCCTTCCTCATAAGTTTCCTCTGCCGGCCTGTTCACCAGGAACTTTCCTGCATCGGTTAACACCTCATACTGATAGCTTTTTCCAAGGAATGTCCGGACACCTACGGTTCCTTCCAGAATATTTTTATTCTGCCCCTCTTCTGCCACCCGGATATCCTCAGGACGGATGGTGCCCATGCAGGCCCCTTCCCTGTGTCCGGTATCCACGGTAAATACTGCTCCGGATTGGGTTCTGTATCCATCTCCCTGCCTTTTTAAAGGGAGAAAGTTTTCAAATCCGATAAATCTGGCTACAAATTCCGTTTCAGGTCTTTGGTAAATATTTTCCGGGGTATCAAACTGCTCGATCACACCCTGGTTCATAACCGCCACCTTATCGGATATGGAAAAGCATTCCTCCTGGTCATGGGTTACAAATAAAGTGGTAATACCTAACTGCTTCTGGATTCTCTTGATCTCCATCCGCATGTTGATTCGAAGCTTTGCGTCTAAGTTGCTGAGAGGCTCGTCCAGAAGAAGAAGCTTTGGCTCGATTACCAGAGCTCTGGCAAGGGCCACCCTCTGTCTCTGTCCTCCTGACATCTGCTGGGGAAACCGTCCCCCGAATTCCGTAAGATCACAGACCTCCAGAATCTTCTTTACTTTTTGATCGATCTCTGCTTTATCCATTTTCCTCATCTTAAGGCCAAAGGCCACATTGTCGTAAACAGTGAGATGGGGAAACAGGGCATAGCTTTGAAATACGATTCCAAAATTTCTTTTATGGACCGGAACCTTGGTCAAGTCCTCCCCATCCAGAGCGAAAACGCCGTTCTGAGGTTCAATAAATCCGGCCACCACCCGGAGTGTGGTCGTCTTTCCGCAGCCGCTTGGCCCCAAAAGGGAAACCAGTTCCCCTTCCTGAACTTCTAAATCAAGTCCCTTTAAAACCTGTTTTTTCTTATCATAACGGACATCAATATCCTTAAGACTCATATATGCCATGGTTCTCTCCTCCTATTTCGCCAAAGCGGCTATTCCCAGGGTCTTATCTACAACTACCATGATCAGAACGGTAATAGCCATTAAGATCACAGAAACAGCTGACACGGTAGGGTTATAATTATATTCAATGTAATTCATCAGAGTCGCCGGAAATGTGGATATACCGGGACCTGACAAAAACATGGAAACCGGAATATTATTAAAGGAGTTAATGAACGCCAGCATAAATGCGGCGGAAATTCCTGATGTGATGTTGGGAAGCACCACCCGGAAAAATGCACCTGTCTTGGAACATCCCAGGCTCCAGGCCGCTTCTTCCATAGAAAAATCAAACTGGTCCAGACTGGAGCCCACCACCCGGATCACATAAGGAAGAGTCACCATAAAATGACCTGCCAGAAGTCCGAAAAACACCGGAATCCTTAAGGACAATACTAAAAACTGATAAAGTACGAAACCGATTACAATTCCCGGCACAATAGTAGGGGAAAGAAATATGGATTTCAGCATCTCTTTTCCTTTCATACCGGACCGTGCCAGGGCATAGGCAGCCGGAATGCCTGCAAAAAGAGCCAGTACCGTAGCAAGGAGGGCAATCTCCAAACTGGTTAAAAATGAATTCCGGAAGGATTTTGTTGCAAATACATTGACAAACCATTTCACGGAAAAGGATTCAATGGGAAAGGTAATGGCGCTGCCCTCTCCAAAGGCAGTGACCGTAATAATAATCAGTGGAATAATCAAAAATGCAAAAACCAGCACAACAAAAGCAGTGAGCATTTTACTTTTACGCATTGCTTCCTCCTCTTCTGTCCAGTCTGGCAGCCAGGGCATTGAAGCCTTTGATCACAGCCAGAGTCACAACAATCATGATAAGGGAAATAACAGCAGCCCCATCCCAGTCGCCTACAGTCATGGCTCTCTGGTAGATAAATGTAGCCAGAACCATGTTTTTATTGCCTCCCAGAAGCTGGGGCGTGGTGTAAGCCGTCAAGGTTCCGGTAAAGACCAGAATGCCTCCTACAATAATGCCCGGCAGACTCATGGGAAATACCACCTTCATAAAGCCTTTCAGCCTGTCCGCTCCCAGACTGAGAGCTGCTTCCATCATATCGTCCCCGATGTTTTCCATAATGCCGGCCACCGTAACGATCATAAGAGGAAGAAACAGATATACGGAACCAATGATAATGGCAAAATCCGTATACAAAAGCTTCACAGGTTTTTCTGCAAACCCGGCTGCTATAAGAAATTTGTTTATGACTCCATTGCTTCCTAAAATATTGATCCAGGCAAAGCTTCTGATTACAGAGTTGGTCATCATGGGAAAAATGGAAACCGACAAAAGGAGGCCCCTCCATTTTTTACTGCACCGGCTGATAAAATAAGCGGCCGGAACCCCTGTTGCCATACAGACAACCGTAGTCAGGACGGCAACCTTTACGGTTCTTGCAAAAATCTTCCGGTAATACTCATCCTGGAAAAATTCCACATAAGCGCTGAAAGGATAGCTTCCCGTATGAAAAGAGGGAATCAATACCCTTAACAGCGGAAGGAACAGACACACTGCCAGAATCACAAGCCCTGGCACAACCATTGCAAATGCGCTACTTTTTTTCATCTCGACCTCTCCCTGTTTTCTCTGTTTCCTGCCCTCACTTTGGGGGCATCATGGTATACCTGTATTCCACTGTTTTTCTTATAATTACTTATAAGTACAGTTAATTTATATCTATACTTTTATTATAATTTATGATATAATGTACGTCAAATACATATAATCTATATTTTCTATGCAGTAAAGTTATAATAGCAAATCAATGGCTGTACAAAGGAGACATATTTATGGAATTAAAAGAAGCAAAATACATTCTGGCAATTGCCAGACACAAAAGCATCAGCAAGGCTGCGGAAACCCTGTTCATTTCCCAGCCCTCCTTAAGCAAGTATTTAAAAAACCTGGAGCAGCAGCTTGGGACCCGCCTTTTTGACCGGGTGGGCAACGGCTATTATCCCACCTACCTGGGGGAACGCTACATCCACTATGCGGAAAAAATAGTGGAATTCGGTACAGAATGGGATATTGAATTTGATGATATTATGCATCAGGACCATGGCCGTTTAAACATTGCCATTCCCATTATGCTGGGAAATAGTTTAATCGGGCCCACGTTGATGAGATTTCATCAGCTATATCCCCATGTGACAGTCAATATGATGGAGGAGGTCAGTTTTGTGGCCGAGCATACTCTGACTGACCACACCATAGATTTGACCTTTTATAATGTTCGTCAATTCCCCGATGACTTAGACTACCAGATTATAGGAAGGGAGGAAACCATACTGGTCCTGTCCGCTTCCAACCCTCTGGTCAAAAAAGCCGTCCCTAAGAAAGGATTTCAATATCCCTGGATTGATTTAAGCCTTCTGGCTGAAGAGCCTTTTATCCTCCTCTATCCTGACCAGAATACCGGGGGCCTGGCCTTAAAGCTCTTTCAGGATTATGAAATGGAGCCAAATGTCCTTCTTCACACGCGAAACAGCGAAATGTCCATCCGCCTTGCCAGGGAGGGTCTGGGAGCTGCCTTTGCTCCTGAAAGCTATTACCATTATCTCAAAAAACGGGAGCCTGGGGACTCCGTCTGTCTTTCCATTGGAAAAGAAAAGATGGAAAACACCCTTATAGCTGCCTACCGAAAAAACCGTTATCTTCCTAAATACGCCAAAGCATTTCTGGATATTCTGGCAGAACACTATAGAAATAACCGGAGCAAAGAGGGAACCGTAATTCTTCCGTAACCCTGCAAATGTTTCAATGCTTTCCTATTCTGTTAATTTATGTTAATATAGAAGGCAGAGAATTTTTAACACAAAATCAACAGATAAAGAGGTGATACCATGAGAAATATCCGAAATACTTTATTTCTCTTATTCCTGCTCCTGCTTACCCTCACCGGATGCCAAAGCCAGGAAAAAACTGTTTCCAAAAAACCGCCCGGCATTGAAATCGATGTAGAAAAGGCAGAATCTGTCTCCATCTACTACCGCCCTCTCTGCTATTCATTTTTCAGTGAAGACAAAGATACCATCACTGAGACAGCGGGGCTTTTCCAGGATTTTTCACTGGAAGAGGTTTCTGAAGGGGACTTGGATCAGGATACTGTTTATGAAATCTATTTTGCCAGCGCAAAAGAGCAGGTTGCCGCCATCAACGTAGATGGAAACGGCACCTTCTATCTTCCGGAAACCGGAAAATATTACCGGGTTTCTGACGGCACTTTTCATTTGGAAACATTGGAACAGCTTTATAAGGACAGCATGAAGGCTGATGGTTTTAATAACATACAGAATCTGGTTCCATAAAGCTTGTTTGAAAGGGGAGAATCGATATGAATAAAGATACAAAAAAGACTGTTATTGTAGGGCTTGGTGCCCTTGGAATGCTCTATGCGGGACAGATCAGCCGGTCCCTTGGTCCGGAGGCTGTTTCTTTTCTTGCTGATAAGGAAAGAATGGAGCGTTACCGCCAAATGCCTTTTACCATAAACGGAGAGCCTTGTTCATTTTTGATCGAGGACTGTGAGGAAGTTAAACCGGCAGATTTTGTCATCGTGGCAGTTAAATACAACGGGCTCTCCTCCGCCTTGGAAACCATGAAAAACAGCATAGGCCCGGATACTACCATAATATCGGTTATGAATGGAATTGAAAGCGAGTCTGTCATTGGAGAACGGTTTGGACATGAGAAGGTTCTGTACTGCATTGCACAGGGTATGGATGCCATGAAATTCGGCCCGGCATTTACTTTTAACTATTTTGGGGAGCTTTGCCTTGGTGTGAGAATGGAGGGACAGGAAGAACGGCTGAATGCCCTGGCCGCTTATTTAGATCAGGCAGGGGTGCCCTGCCGGATTGAAAAGGATATTGAAAAACGTTTATGGGGTAAATTTATGGTGAACGTGGGGATCAATCAGACCTGTATGGCATATGAGACTGATTATGCAGGAATTCTGGCTCCCGGTGAAGCCAATGATACCTTACTGGGAGCCATGAGGGAAGTGATTTCTCTTTCTCAGAAAGAGGGAATTTATTTGTCGGAAGAAGATTTAAATTATTATATGGATCTGATAAAAGGTCTTCCTCCGGAAAGCGCCCCTTCCATGCGCCAGGATGGAATCGCCCGCCGTTATTCGGAAGTGGAAATGTTTGCCGGTACGGTGCGCCGGATGGCGGCAAAGCATGGGTTAGAGGTTCCGGTTAATGACAGGCTTTATGGGAGGATTAAGGAGATGGAGGCTGCTTATTAATTCCGCAAATAAGAAAACCAATGCTAATCTTGAATTATCCCTTTTACCATGATATAATATAATCACAAACGGAACAACCGCCCACAAGTGGTTTGGCCTATATTAAAGCAGAAAATACCACCTCGATACCGGTCAAAGTTTCAGGGGTGGTTTTTCTGTGTGACTAATGACTAATCAAATGAATGAATGTCAGTAGCGCAATCAAAAATAATCCGAACTGCATCAAGTCACTAAAACTGAATTTGTTCTTCATAAGCACCACCTCCACTCTATGTAGAATGAAGGCCAAGCCCCCCTGCAACACGATTGTTCCTTAATAGAATTTTATCATATTCCCTTATCTCTGGCAACTCATACTCTCATTATTGCAATTAAAACATATCCCTTCATGGGCAAAAACATATTCTTTTCTTATAGAACAGATTCTATCCCGATGTCCATACTTCCGGACCGGAATCCTTCTAAGTCCATGGTAATATAAGAAAATCCCAGCTCCTTTAAGAAAGAAATGATCCTGTCCCTGCTTTTAATCAGCGCGTCCATTGCATCTAAATCCACTTCTATCCGGACAATGTCCTTGTGAAGCCTCAAACGCACATTTCCCTTTATCAGGGTTCGCAAAAATTCTTCCCCCTGCCCGATGCGTTCAAGGATATCATAATCAATTTCCGTATTATATGGAAGGCGGGTTGCCATACACGGAGCAGAGGGTCTGGAGGCCACAGAGATTCCATATTCTGCAGCCAATTCCTTTACCTGAGCCTTTGTGATGTGAAGCTGGGCTAAAAGGCTTACAATGCCCAACTCTTTTAATGCCTGGATTCCCGGCCTGTAAACATGAAGGTCATCTTCATTGGTTCCATCCATAACGCAGGAAATCCCCATTTCTTTTGCAAAATCTTTGAGTGTCTGAAAAAGCTTTTTCTTGCACAGATAGCACCTGTTTACGGGATTAAAACGAATTTCTTCCTGTTCCAGTTCATCCACAGAAACCACCTTATGAATACCTCCCAGCTCCTTTGCTACTCTGGCAGCAATCTCCAGATCACAGGAAGGATGAAGGCGGCTGTCAAAGGTCACTGCATATACCTTTTTTCCTGTCTTTTTCGCCGCATCTGACGCCGCTTTCAGCAAAAGACTGGAGTCCACTCCCCCTGAAAAGGCCAGGCAGATGTCCTCCTTGGCATATTCATCCATGGCCTGTTCCAGCCGCTTTCTTATAGCATTTAATTGTTCTTCCATAGTCTTTCAGCCTCTTCTCTGATTTTACAGTAAACGGTCTGGTAATCCAGCCCCTTTTGTCTGCATATGGTTCTTATACTCTCGTATTCCGGATAAAAGAAAACCATTTCTCCGTGGGTACAGATTTTCACCTCTGCTTCACCCAATTCTGTACTGATCTTTCTTTTTTCCCGGTTTAAAATCGTTCTGGACACCGGATGCCTTCTCACGCCTATGGTTGTGGCCTGGGTAAACAGGATATCTTCCAATCCGTTTATTTCTTCTTCCCGGCAAATCAGGGACAACATGTAGGCTGGCCGGTTCTTTTTCATATAAATGGGCGTATACCATACATCGGCTGCTCCTGCTTCCAGTAAAGACTCCATAACAAGTCCAAGAGCTTCTCCGCTGGAATCATCAATGTTGGCTTCTAACACCCACATCTGTTCTCCCGGTTTCTCCAAACACTCTTCACTTCTCAAAGGGGTCTCTCTTTGCCCTACAAGCAAATTCACCTCATGAGAAGTATCCTCAAGAATCATGGCCCGCAGGACATTAGCCTGTTTAAAGTCTTTTTTTCCGGCTCCAAGGCCTGTTTTTAATATGCGGCAGGAAGCTGGCAGGATTTCTCTTGTTTTAAGGGCTGCTGCTATGGCTGCTCCCGTAGGGGTCACCATTTCTCCCATATTGTCTGTAAAGCGGAGTTTTAAGCCATGAGCTGATGTTATATTGGCAGTTGCAGGCACTGGAACCGGTATCACTCCATGCTGGCAGCGGACGCTTCCAAAGCCTTCAGCCAATGGGGATACCACAATTTCCTCAATTCCCAAATTGTCCACGCAGACTGCAACACCGATGATATCTACAATGGAATCAATGGCTCCAACCTCATGAAAATGAACCTCTTCCACTGGAATGCCATGAGCTTTTGATTCTGCTACCGCTACAATATCAAACATCCGTTTTGCCATTTCTTTTACCCGGCTGTTTGTATCCAGACGTTCAATAATGGCGTAAATATCATGGATGTTTCTGTGAATATAATCATGATTATGCTCATGATCGTGCTCGTGATCATGCTTATGATGATGGTCGTGGTCGTTATGATGCTCGTGATCGTGATGATAGTCATGCCCATGATGATGGCCATTCTCATGTTCGTGATTATGCCCAGGGTCATGCCCCTCCCCCTCTTCTAAATGAACATCAAAATCATAAGCATCTAATCCGCATTTCACCGTCCTCCCAAAGTGAAGACGATAGCCGCCCACTCCTAAACTATCAAGAGCCTTCGTCAAAACCTCTTTATCAGCCCCTAAATCCAGCAGAGCCCCTACGGTCATATCCCCGCTGATTCCTGAATTACATTCCAAATACAGTATTTTTCCCATTTCATTTCACCGCCAATCGATTTATTTGTGTTGCCAGATAGCCGGCTCCATAACCATTATCAATATTCACCACCGAAATTCCGTTTGCACAGGAATTCAGCATGGTAAGAAGAGCTGACAGCCCGTGAAAACTGGCTCCATATCCTACAGAAGTAGGAACCGCAATGACCGGGCATTCCGCCAGTCCTGCGATCACAGTTCCCAGGGCACCCTCCATTCCTGCCACCGCAACAATGCAGTTGGACCTGCTGATCCGTTCTCTCTGGGACAGCAGACGGTGAATGCCAGCTACTCCCACATCATAAATCCGGTCCACATAGCAGCCAAAATATTCGGCTGTCTGGGCCGCTTCCTCTGCTACCGGGATATCGGCTGTTCCTCCGGTACAAACCGCGATACATCCTTTTTTCTCTTTTTCCGGTCTCTCAACCTTTAAAATTCTGGATATAGGATCATATTGCACCTCAGGCACAACAGCTCTTACCAGCTCAAACTGTTCCTTCGAGGCCCTGGTTCCCAAAACCTCTCCGTCCCTTTCATAAAACTTCTTATATATCTCCACCAGATAGGGGTCCGGCTTTCCCTGACAGAAAACAGTCTCCCCAAAACCGGACCGAAGAGCCCGGTGATGATCCAGTTTGGCATATCCCAGGTCCTCATAGGGAAGATCCTTTAACAGCTTTTCCGCCTCTAAAATCTCCATCACCCCGGATTTTACCAGATTTAACATTTCTCTTATATCCATAGTATTTCTTCCCTCCTTTTACTGCTTATCTAAATCTGTTACAGTTCAGCTATGCCATTCATAATTTGGCTTATATGACATATTCTTGAAAGATATAAATGCAGGATGCCAAATTATTCATGCCGGGCGTCCGCCCTATAGAAATATCAGCACAATTTGTGCTTAGCGAGCAAGCTCACACGCACAAACCGAGCTAATATTTCTGCACATCTGAATTGTAACCCAAATCCATTCTTCTTGTACACACCCGCTTTAAAAGCCCTTCCGAATGGCTCACAACCATTAACCCGATACCCCGTCTCTCTGTTTCTTCTATAAGAAAATTCCATATCTGACTCTGGGTAATCAAATCCAGCATGGTGCTGATCTCATCTGCCAGCAAGAACCTTGTTCCCTGCCCAAGAGCTCTGGCAATGCAAAACCGCTGTAATTCCCCTCCCGAAACCTCAGAAGGATAACGGTTCAACCAGTCCGGTTCAATGCCCAAACCTTCTATCACCCGTTTTTCCACTCTGTCCCCTTCTTTTAAAACCTCTTTTAACCGAAGTCTGGGATTTACGGAGAATTCCGGGTGCTGCCATACCATCTGAACCGGACAATACCCTTTATAGGAAGAAAGATGCTTTCCATCTAAAAGCACCTGCCCAGAATCCGGCTTTTCATAGCCTGCCAGAATCTTACAAAAGGTGGTTTTTCCAAAACCGCTGGGAGCAGCAAGTCCAAGACGTTCCTTTTGATCCATACACATGCTTAAATTGTTTAATATTTGTCTGTTTCCATTATCATATCGGAATGAAATATCAATTGCTTCCAGCTTCATCCTGCTTCTCCACCTGCCTTTATGCAACGCACCATCCCGCCCCGGAAGCTGCGGTACCCCACTTCCTTTAAACATTGTTCCTGCACATCACCGCACCTGGGAGCATAAGGACAGCCGGCAGGCCGGTTCCCTGCATAAGGCTGGGTTCCCGGTTCCGCAAAAAATCCATGATCCGGCATTGCCCGGTAAAGAGTTCTCGTATAAGGATGGCGAAGGCGGCTCTCTTCCTGAAAATCAGAAACCAGGGCTTCCTCCACATTGGTTCCTGCATAGAATACAACAATCCGGTCCGCAGCTTCAAGAGCCAGTTCCAGATCATGGGTGATGAGAAGCACTCCGGCTCCTTCATCGGCCATTTCACGAAAATGGGACAGTACCCGTTTTGCAATATCAATGTGAAGACCGGGAGTGGGTTCATCCGCAATCACCAGCCTTGGCTGTTCCATGATTGCAGTGGAAATCAAAATCCTTCTTGTCATTCCGCCGGACAGCTCAAAGGGGTATAAATGTTCCGTCGACGGATCAAGTCCATACCGTTTCAGCACCTCCAGGCTCTTTTTCCTGCTTTTCTCATCCTTTTTCCCTTTACGGATCTGAGGCCCGGTTTTCATCAAAGGGTCAAGATAAGAAACACTCTGAGGCACCAAAACCATTTCTTTTCCCCGCAGCTCTTTCATCCTCTTTTCCGTAAGGACTTCCCCGTAATAGGAAATCTCTCCGGTCCATGTCCCATTATAAGGCAGAATCCCCAGAACACTGTGAGCCAACAGACTTTTTCCCGAACCGCTGGAGCCCACCACTGCCACCATTTCCCCTTCCTTTACATCCAGGCTTAAGTCCTTAATAGCAAGTAAATCTTTCTGGTGAAATCCCCGTTCATACTGGGAAAATGACACGGATAAATTCCTGATTGATAAAACCGTTTTCCTCTCTTCCAACTTAAGCTCCTCCTACTGATGTATCCGTCCCGGGTCCATAAGCTTTCCTAATATATCTCCCGTCAGGTGAAACAGCAATACCACGGCTGCCAGAAACATGCCTGGAAACAACGCCAGCCACCAGCTTCCCATTGCCAGGTATTTCATGCTTTCCGACAAAATAATTCCTACAGCAGGCTGTTCCGGGGAAAGCCCAAATCCCAGAAAGGTAATTCCAGCTTCATGTAAAATAGCATGGGGAAATAACAGAACCAGTCCCACCAGAAGCTGAGGCATTAAATGAGGCATCATATGCTTGACTGCTATGTTAAGCTTCCCTTGTCCAAGCTTCTCCGCTATTTTAATATACTGACTTTCCTTTAGCTGTAAAACCTCTCCCCGAATCAGCCGGGCCAGAGAAGTCCAGTGGGTCAGTGATATGCCTATCACCACCCCTTTAAAACCTTTTCCCAGGGCAAAGGATATGAGGACCAGCAAAAGAATATGGGGAATTCCCATAACCACATCAATGAGTCCGGTAACAAAGCCGTCTGCAATCCTCCCCATAACTGCGCCCAAAACTCCAAGAAGAAAGGCCAGGCACGCGCTGACCCCAGCAGCCAAAAGCCCCACCCTGATGCTCATGGAAAGGCCTGTCATGGTCCTGGCAAACATATCACGGCCCAGCCAATCCGTGCCAAAGGGGTAAGAAAAACAAGGCGGCAGGTTCTTCCGGGAGAAATCAGTGACCAGGGCCTTTTCCCGGAACAAGTATCCGGCAGCAGTCACGATCCCCAGAAACATGACGGAAAGAACAAAAAAGCAGACCATTGTCTTGCGGCTGTTCCATTGTCTCATCCTTTCATCCTCCCTCTCCTTATTCTTGGATCCACAATTTCATATAGAATATTGGCAGTAAAATTACCGGCAAATACAATGGCAGCACTGATTACCGCGATCCCCAAAAGCAGAGGCACGTCACCGCCAAGTCCTGCCGTAACCGCTGCCTGACCCAGGCCCGGATAGGAAAACACCTGCTCCACAAGCACCGAACCACCGATGATTTCGCTTATTGACGCAAATTGAAGGGTTATTGCAGGCAAAAGAACGTTGCGCACACAGTGTCCAAGAACGATTTGGCTGGCCTTTTCTCCTCTTGCTCTTGCAAAAAGCACATAATCGCTTTCCATAATCGTAACCATCTTCTCCCTTGTATGGAGAATCATGGAAGATATTCCTGTTATGGAAAGGGTAAGAACGGGCAGGATTCCATGAAGAATCCTGTCCTTAAAAGTGACCTCTGCCGCTTCCATTCCAATGGGAACGCTTAAACCGATGGGCAGAATTTTCAGCCAGACCCCAAAAACCATTAAAAATACCAGGGCCAGCCAAAAAGCCGGAGTGCTGGCAGTGACCAGCGCATAAGCCAAAATCCCCTTATCCAGCCTTTTCCCACGGTTTGCCCCTGCAAGTACTCCAAGAACAAAACCAACGATCCCGGAAATCAGCCATGAAACTCCCATCATCAAGAGAGAGTTTGACAGCTTCATCCCAATGACCCGGGCAACTGGCTGGCGGTATAACAGGGAAATCCCCATGTCTCCCCGCAGGAAGTCACCTGCCCAGGAAAGATAGCGCCTGACAGGCGGAATAGAGGTCCCCCAGTACTGGGAAAGCTTTGCAATCTGCTCCTGGCTCATAGACCCTAAGGCCGTCTGTCCCACATTGACCTTTAAGGGGTCTATGGGGGAAATGGACACCAGAAAAAATGCGGCAATGCTGACTAAAAAGAGAAGGACCGCCATCCGTATGAAATTTTTCAGCAGAAAAAAAAGTTCCTTTGTCATTTCCAGCTCCATTGATCCACATTATTGACAATTGACCACCCATGACCATGGGGGTGAAGTTTCTGGTCTGCAACCTGGAGTTCTTCCCTCGACCAATATAAGTGGTCGATATTCACCAGCCAGACCCATGGAATATCGCCATCCTGGGTAACTCCGTTTTCTCCATCCCACTGGGCTTTTCGCCAAAGCTCATTGGATTTTTCTGAGTCCTTTTCTGCCAGAGCTTCATCCATGTACTGATCCACTTTGGAATTTGCATAAGGAGAGTAAGCGGCAAGTCCGGTATCTTTCATGGTGTGGTAAATATTGTAAAGCTCCATGGGCGTATGAGCGCCCCAGCCCCAAAGCAGGGGATTGGACTGGGCTAAATCATAGGCAGTATCCCAACCGGCCCCCTCCATCTGTCCGTCAATTCCAAGTGCTTTCAACTGATTCACCGTATCCGCCGCAAGGGCCTGACGAACAGAATCATTGGCAGGATAAATAAAATGAAGCTCCGCCCGTTTTCCATCCTTTTCACGGATTCCATCTGTTCCTTTCAGCCAGCCGGCCTCATCCAGAAGGGTATTGGCCTCTTCGGGGTCAAATTCTATCTTGGAAGAGGGCTCATACCAGGGCATTTTATCACAAACGCTATAGGCAGGGCTGCCGTAGCCGTTCAGAACGTGTTCAATCATTTCCTCCCGGTTAATGCCCAGGTTAATGGCTCTTCTGACTCTCACGTCACTGGTGAAGTCATTTCCAACGGGAACACCGTCTTTTGAAAAGCTTCCTGCCGGAATGGCCGGAAGGTTAAAGCCGCGGTTATCCACTGTCTGAAAGGATAAAAGCTCATAGCCGGGTATGGTCAGGCCTGAATAGGGGGCTGCGGTATAAGCCAAGTCTGCCTGCCCGGACCTTACGGCTGCCAAAGCCCCATCCTCTTCCATAAAGAGTACGGTGACCTTTTTCATTTTCGGAACCTCCCCATAATAGTCCGGGTTGGCTTCCAGGATCACCTGCTGGCCCCTGTCCCATTGCTTTAATATATACCGGCCAGAACCAATGGGATGCTCTCCGTAGTCCGGCCCATAACTGTGTTCCGGCACAATTCCCACATTAGCCATGGTATAGGGCCAGATGGAATAAGGCCGGTTCATATGAAACACAACGGTAGCGTTATCCACTGCCTCCGCACGGTCCAGCATGGTAAAATCATTGACCGAGCTGGTATCCCTTAAAGTATTGTAAGTAAATGCCACATCCTCTGCTGTCAGCTTTTCTCCGTCGGTAAAAGAAACATCTTCCCGCACTTTCACAGTCCAGGTCAGTCCGTCGTCGCTGACCTCCATAGCTGTTGCCAGATCATAACCGATTGTTAAATCCTTATCAGTAACTGTAAGTGTACTCTGAATCAAAGGCTCATGGACATGCTCTCCTGCCCCCCAGCCATATGCAGGGTCAAATCCTGCCTCTGGCTCTGAGGTGATCCCCATTACCACCACCACGCTGTCCTCTGTTCTTGCAGAAACATCTGTAACGACCGGCTCTTCCTTTTTACAGCCGGTCACAGCCAAAGCAGCCAGAACCACCATAACAGCAACCTTCCATTTTTGTCTTATCATGACTTCCATCTCCTTATTTTATCCCGTTTCCGCCACAAAAAAAGATACCGGAAACAGTCTACGTGTTCATTAAGAACACCTATACCTTCCTGGCATCTGTTTTCATCAAATATATTTTCCTGTGATTCCTGTGATTCTTTTTCAGTGGTGACTTCTGTCAGCCGTTATAAAAAGTATACAAAAAAATTGGCTCTTAGTCAATGGATTTCATGATTTTTATAGTCTCTTTAACAAAATATCCCTCACATATCCGCCGTATTTTTCCTTGGTCAGAACAACTTTGTAGCCCTGCATGACCGCATTCTTTTTACTATAGATATTCTCCGGATGGACCGTACACATCAGATACTTATATCCCTGATTTTTCAGTTCTTCCTCTGCAGCGTGCATCATCGTATGCTGAAGACCGTTTCCCCTGTACTGAGGAAGAATGGCAATGGTATCCATATGAGCCACCTTCTCCAGTTCTTCACAGGCAAGTCCTATGTCCCGCCCCAGATTTTCTTCCCCGTTTCCGGGAAGCACCACAAGAAAAACCCCGGCCAAAGCCCCGGACTCTTTTTCAAAAGCCCTATATCCCAGCCCTCTGCCTTCTTCCAGAACCCGGCAGATTGTTTCTGAATCATCTGCCACAAACCATTCTTTTTGTTCCATCTGAAGCCAGACCTCCCGGATTACACAGGCCAAAGTCTTATAATCTCCGGGAACAGCCTGTTCAATTAAAAATTCCATATCAGACATTCCTCGTAAAACGGCATTTAGGGTAATTGGAGCAGCCATAAAATTCCCCGAACTTTCCGCTTCTGCGTCTTAATAAACTTCCGCACTGAGGGCATACCTCTGTTTCAACTGTTTTTAACAGCTTGCCCATGTGCTCATAACACTGCTGGTTCATGATGCAGTCATTTAATGCTCTGTGAGCGCCTTCTGTCTCTATCTGAAAATGAGCTGAAATATCAGTCAGGCGGTAACGCCTAAGCTGAGGCAAGCATGCCCTTGCCATGTATAGGGTATCCACATAATCATTGACCACTTCCTTTTTAAGCAGCTCTTCTGCCACACGGTAAAGGAAAAGCAGATCAAAGGACTGGATATTATGCCCGACTAAAATCTCTCCCTCAATAAAGGACATAAAATCCGGCAAAACCTCCTCCAACCGCGGAGCATCCCTGACCATCTCATCGGTAATGCCGTTTACATTGGTGGCTCCGGCCGGAATATGAGTGCCTGGGTTTACCAATGTGGTGAATTCTTCCACCGGTTTATGCCCCTTCACCTTAATAGCGGAAATCTCAATAATGGAATCTTCCTCCGCACTGATGCCCGTTGTTTCTAAATCAAACACTACATAATCTTCTATGTATTGGTCCAGACGTCTGCCTGTTAAATCTCTGACAGCCATAGTTTCCTCCATTCTGTATATGAAAATTGATTACAATGTTACAACAAAATTTTAACATAACTTGATAGAACTGACAAGGAAAAGCAGCATTGCCAGGTATGACGATTAATCCGTTTACTTCGGTTATCCAGGTTATCCTGGATTGTCCATAAGTGGGTTGTATCACGAACTGTTTCATGCTATACTGTTAATAAGCAACGATTTCTAAATTAATATATCTTAATTTCTCATTTATGCTGATCTTCAGCAGTCTGTAACATTCAGAAACTCCTTGCTTATACCCCAAAAAAACAGCAGGGAGGGCGGATGGTTCTTCCTGTACAAAAATGAAAGGAAGAACAAATATGGAGTACGAGAACAGCATTTTATTGGAACACGATGAACTGAACCTAAGTGACTTTGCACTGTTTCTGTCAGTGATGAAGAACAGAGAGGCGTATGAATGCACTTTAAGCATTATCATGGATGAACAGGATTTAAAGCTGGCAGAGGTAAAGGTGGAAGAAGTGGTATTGAACCGGTTCAGGAAACGGGCTATACGTCTGGATGCCTGGGCAGTGGCAGCAGACGATCGCCAGTTTGTGACAGAAATGCAGAATGACACCAGCTCTGATGATGTAAGAAAGCGGGCCAGGTATTATCAGGGGCTTTTAGATTCTCCTGTACTTAAATCAGGTAAGAGCACAAGGTATAAATACCTGCCCTCATCTGTCATTATATTCATAACCCAGGAAGATATCTTCGGAAAAGATCTGGCAAAATACACATTTACGGAACAGTGCAAAGAATTAAATGGAATGGAATTGGAAGATGGAACAAAAAAGATATTCCTCAACATGAAAAGTAAAAATGGTGCCCCGGAATTAATCAGCCTGCTCCAATATATGAAACAGTCAAACTTAAATAATCCGGATATCATGGTGCAGGATGATCGAATTGTCAAATTGGATATCATAGTCAATGAAGTAAAGCAATCAGAGGAATGGGAGGAGGTCCATATGAGTATTTATGGGAATGGACTGCAACAGGGAAGAGAAGAAGGCAGGAAAGAAGGCAGGGAAGAAGGAAGGGAAGAAGGCAGGCTCAGTGAAAGAAAAAATTTGGTTTTAGAAATGCTTCGGAATGATGAACCTCTTGAAAAAATCATGATGTATTCCAAACTTACAGAGGAAGAAATAATGGCTTTGAAAGAATCCTGTAAAACTTCTTAGAAAGATACTGTGTCAGTTTTCACTTTGATCATCTGTAAAATAGGAAAGAGAAGAAAACTCACTTAAATGCTGAGATTTCTTCTCTTTTTAAGTTGAAAATTCTACATAGAGTTCTTACAATCCCTCTTTAAAATATCATTGAACAGCCACCATCTGCGCCGCCACTGTCTCTGCCTCTTCCCGGGAAAAATATCCACAGGCTTCCATTCTCTGAAGTACCTTTTTCTGCCTTTTTTCTGCCAGTTCAGGATTCTTTGTAGGCGCATATTTGGAAGGTGCATTGGGGATTCCTGCCAAAAGGGTGCTTTCATATTCTGTCATATCCTCCGGTGCCTTCTGAAAATAGCCCTGGCTGGCCTCACCCACCGTATAATATCCCTCTCCAAAATAAATACCGTTTACATACAGCTCGAAAATCTCTTCCTTCGAATAGCTTCTTTCTATATCAAAGGCCATAAATACCTCAGCCGCCTTTCTGGAAAAATCTTTTTCCTGGCTGAAATACATATTCTTAGCCAACTGCTGGGTGATGGTACTTCCCCCCTCAACAAGACTCATGGCTTTAATGTCATTTATAGCTGCACGGGTAATTGCAATAAGATCAATTCCGCCGTGACTGTAAAAACGGTGATCCTCCACCGACAGCACTGCATTTACATAAACCTGGGGCAGGTCTTCAAATTCCGTGTAACCTTCCTTTGCCTGAATGGCCTCCACCTGTTCCTTAAGCCCAGTCTCCTCCAGGGCCTCCCGGTACAGTTGATAGCCTTGATATGATATGGTGAATCCAGTCAAAAGAAAGACTGCCAGCAGTAAAAATACTATTCGTTTGATCAATATTCCAATTTTCATAATTTCACTGCCTCCTTTTCTAAAATCATGTCTTTTGCTTCTGAATTCATTGTATCATAGACTTCTATTAAAATTAGGAATAATTCCTTATATTTTTCTGAAAGTTACTGGTAGATTCTGTCAAAAGTATTACTATTTCTTACAAACTTATACAGGCTGAATGCAAAAGGGATGCAGCCGCACCCCTTTCACATTTTATTCCCATTATTGAATTTCCTCAATCCGATTTACAACATCAATATAATCCTTCCCATACATCTGATAGACAGTCATCACCGAAGCCCGGAACCGTATCTGTTCTCCGTGTGTCAGTTCAGTCACGATACAGCCTTTTTTCAAAAGCCTTTCTTCCGCTGCTTTCTCCCACTCGGCCCAAAGTCCTCTTTCATAAACAGAAGATTCTTTTGCACATTTCATAATAATTTCCCGGTCTTCCTCCCCCATTTTGTTCCAGGTTGCCTCAGATACAAGCTGCAGTTCAGGAATGCGGTTATGGCCATCCACCGTCATATATTTCGCCACTTCAAAGTGTCTCATGGATTCATAAGAAGGCCAGTTGTTCTCCGCTCCGTCTATCCTTCCTATTTCCAGAGCCGCATAGACTTCAGAATAGGCCATTGGTATGGGTTTTGCACCCAGAGCTTCCACCATCTTGCTCATCAGCTCAGACTCCGCCACCCGGATCCGCATCCCCCGGATATCTTCCAGCCTCTCTATAGGTTTTACTGAATTATAAAAATGCCTTGCTCCTGCATCATACCAGGACATTCCCACCACGCCGCTGCCTTCCAGACTTTCCATGAACTCCTGTCCGATTTCTCCGTCCAGAGCCTTCCACATATGGTTTCCATCCCTATATAAATAAGGAAGCTGGAGCACATTTAACTGAGGCACTGCAGTGCCCATGGTCATGACGGAGACACGTGCGAAGTCCACGCCTCCAAACTGAAGCTGATCTAAGACAGACACTTCATCTCCCAGCTCGCCTCCGGAAAATACGTTTATCTTAATCCTTCCCTTTGTTTCTTCAAACACCAGATCTGCAAACTTCATAGCTCCTCTGGTAGTCGGATATTCCTGGGGCTGGTTTTCCGCATAGGTAAATACAAATTCCGGACTGATTCCACTTTTCTCCTTCAGCAGGGGGAAGCTGCCGCCGCCTTTTCCCAATGCCAAAGCCATACAGCCTGCTGCCAGCACGCCGAATAATCCCACGAACACAACAACTGCCTTCTTCATTATGAACCTCCAAAGGAGCTGCTGCTCAGGCAGATGATTCATCTACCTTTGCAACAGCCCCTGCTGACTTTTTTATGGATTTACAATACCCTGGATTTCCTCAGTATCTACATTGTTGATGTCTACTAAAGCTACACCGGTATCAATAGCTTTTTCTGCTACTGTTCCGCCGTTTGCCAGATCAAGAGCAGTCTTAACTCCGTCATAACCCATGAAATACTGACGCTGTACTACGGAAGCAACATCGTATTCACCGGAACGGATCATAGTTTCAATCTCTGCGGAGAAGTCAAAGCCGACCATAGTAACATCAGTACGCTTTGCTTCTGTAAGGCCTGTTACGAATCCAACAGTAGAACCGTTGTTAGGACCGAATACACCCTTGATGTCAGGATATGTGGTAAGAAGATCCTGGCAGAAACCTACTGCCTTGCTGATATCTCCTTCATTTACCTTAATATCATCGTTCAGTACTACCCATTTCTCAGGAGCATTTTCTTCCCAATACTCGTTAAAGCCCTTTACACGGTCAATGATGGTCTGAGAACCTGTAGAACCAACCTGAATACCGATCTGAGCAACTTCATCCTCAGAAATTCCTCTGTCTTTTAATCTGCGGATCATTTCATCAGCTGCTGTCTTTCCTGCCTCTACGTTGTCGGTCAGAAGAGCTGCGCTGTAGTTATCACTTTTAATAACAGTATCAACCAGAACTACCGGAATACCAGAGTTGAATGCCTCTGTAATCGGTGCATCCAGAGAAACACTGTCAAGTGGTGCAATAACAATTCCTGCTGCCTGAGCTGAAACTGCGTTCTGAAGAAGAGTAAGCTGTCCTTCGATGTCAGATTCCAGGGCAGTTCCTACTACTACTACCTTGCATCCTAAGTTCTTTCCTGCCTGCTCAGCACCTGCCTGGAGCACGCTCCAATACTGGTTGCCCAGAACCTTAACGATTACATAAATCGTCTTGTCACTATTGTCCACTGCTGCTGCACTTCCTGCCTCAGTCTCTGCTGCTGCCTTTGTTGTTTCCTGGGGAGCTGCTGTTGTAGGCGCCTCTTTGCTGCCGCCTGCACAGCCTGTCAGTGCTGACATTGCCAATGCTCCTGCAAGTAAAACTGCTGTTAATTTTCTCATTTCTTCCTCCTTTTATCTGCTCACGGTTTATTTTGTCATACCGAAAAAGCGCTTGATTGAATTTAAGTTTCCACCCTTATTAGCAGTCTGGGATGCAACTGCAATTAACAGGATGAAACCTACGATTACCTGCTGCCAGAAAGAGTTCACTCCATTTAAGTTTAACCCGTTTCTGATCACACCCATCATCAATGCTCCGATTACTGTATTGAGGATTGTACCTTCACCACCAAGAATGGAGATACCGCCCAGAACGGAAGCTGCAATTGCCTCCATCTCATATCCGTTTCCTGCTGTAGGCTGGGCACTGGAAAGACGGGAAGCCACCAGGATACCGCAGATTGCAGCGGATAAACCGGAGATACAGTAAGCGAACATACGGGTTTTTACGGCATTGATACCGGAAAGCTTGGCCGCCTCTAAGTTGGAACCGCAGGCATAAATCTGACGTCCGATTCTCATTTTGGAAAGCACAATGCCTAAGATAATGGCATAAACCAAGGTAATAATAACGCTGTAAGGAAGGCCATTGCCTCCGATTCTTCCTCCGCCCAGCACATAAAACTGCTTCTGTACTGCTTCTGAAGGAATGTTTGTGGTATAAAGAGGTGCACCGTTTACCAAAACGTTAGCCATACCCCTGTATACCCATTGGGTCGCCAGCGTCGCCACAAAGGGCACAACTCCAAGGATTTCAATAAAAAATCCATTCATAATACCTGTCAGTATGCCCATTGCCAGACAGAATATAATACATACCCACAGGGGAAGTCCCATAGTCAGAAGGCTTACCATAATGATTCCTGATAAAGCCATGGAAGCTCCGGCAGATAAATCGTTTCCGCCGCAGACAAGACAGAAAGTCAGTCCGCATCCGATGATGGTATAAGTAACGATCTGCTGCAGAAGGTTCTGCAGGTTGGCAGCTGCCAGAAATTTATCCGGTTTGAGAAGGGAAAACAGGACAAACAGTCCAATGAGAATTCCCATGGAATAAATCGCTCTTCTGGTAGCGGCATCTAATTTTCCAAAAGAACTGCCGCTCTTTGCTTTCTTTTCTATTTTTGTATTCAACTCAGCCATTATTATTCTTTTCCTTTCATGCTCTTAGTTCAACTGAAGCTTGGGAGCCGGTTTTCCCTCCAGCTTGTTATAGCCTGCCGCCAGATAGAGAATCTGTTCCTGGGTGGCTGTCTTTGCCTCCAGCTCTCCGTTGATCTCTCCCTGATGGATTACCAGAATCCTATCACTCATTCCAAGTACCTCAGGAAGCTCTGAGGAAATCATGATAATGGCTACTCCCTGGTCGCTCAGCTTGTTAAAAAGCTCGTACACTTCATACTTGGCTCCTACGTCGATTCCGCGGGTGGGTTCATCGACAATGAGGACCTTTACATCGTTGCAGAGCCATTTTGCCAGTACCACCTTCTGCTGGTTTCCTCCTGACAAGTTTCCGCAAAGCTGATGAATGCTGGGGGTCTTGGTGCGGAGAAGTTCTACATACTTCTGGGCATTTTCCGCTCCCGCCTTGTCATCGAGAAATCCAAAACGGGTGAGGTTTGGCAAGTGAGCCATGTTGGTGTTGTATTTAATATCAAGACCCAGAGCCAGACCGTCTCTCTTACGGTCCTCCGTAGCATAGCCGATGCCGTGACTGATGGCCTGAATAACGGAATTGATTTTTACCGGCTTGCCGTCAATCCAAAGATCCATGGTATCCGGTCTGTCTGCTCCAAAGATACAGCGCATAAGCTCTGTCCGTCCTGCTCCCACCAGTCCTGCAATTCCCAGGATTTCACCTTTTCTTACAACGAAATGGTCGGCATTCACCTTACTGCCGCGGCGCACGTTCTTCGCCTCTAAGACAACTTCTTTTATGGTCCTTTTATGCTTTGGATACTTATCTTCAAGGGAACGACCTACAATCATGTTCACCAGCTCATCCATGGTGATTTCGGACAAATTCCTGGTTCCTATATACTGGCCGTCGCGGATAACGGTAACGCGCTGGCATATCTGATTCAACTCCGCCATACGGTGAGAGATGTAAACCATTCCCACGCCCTTTTCCTTCAGTCTGCGGATAATTCCGAAGAGCTGATCCACTTCCCTCTCTGTCAGGGTAGCCGATGGCTCGTCTAAAACCAGGATTTTGGAATTAAAGCTGATGGCTTTTGCAATTTCCACCATCTGCTGCTGAGCAATGCTCAAGCTTCCCACACGGGAGTAAGTATTCAGCTCGATTCCCAGGTCGTCCAGTATTTTCTTCGCTTCTTCATGCATGGTCTTATCATCGATGAAAATACCTTTTTTGTGAGCTCTTCCAATAAATATATTATCAGCCACACTCAAATGGCCGCACATGTTCAGCTCCTGCATGATAATGCTGATACCCAGGTCATGGGCCTTGGCAACGGAATCAATGGTCACCTTTTCCCCTTCAATGAATATTTCACCTTCATCTGCGCGGTGCACTCCTGACAGTATCTTCATAAGTGTGGACTTTCCTGCGCCGTTTTCTCCAACAAGCCCAAGAACTTCCCCTTTATTTACAGTAAGGGAGACTTTATCGAGAGCCTTTACTCCGGGAAAGCTTTTGCTGATCCCTTCCATTCGAAACAGCTCCTGTTCCATATCCCGTCCTCCTTCCTCTTTCACGATCATGCCTTGGAGACATGATTACCGGTTCATTGATTTTACTATCTGATTATATCGGTTACAGAAATGGAATTCTATCGTAACATTTTATCATTTCTAGTAAATTCTTAGCTTTTTGTGCCGAAAAAAAAACACCCGATACCAAAAGTATCAGGTGATCTTCTTCAACACATCCATCCGGTACTCCGACGGATTCATTCCTGTAAGCCTCCGGAACACCTTACTAAAATAATTGGAATCAGGATATCCCACTCTGGTTCCCACATCCTTCACGTTCACATTTGGCTGACAGAGGAGCTTTTTCGCCTCATTGATCCGGTACTCCGTCAAATAGGAGGTAAAGCTCTGTCCGAACTGCAGCTTGAACATCTTGCAGAAATAAGGCTCTGAATAGCTGACAGCTCTTGCGGCATCGTGCATGGATATTTCCTGCATGTAGTGGCTGCGCACATACTCTTCCACCATGGAGGTCATGACCGACAGACGGGTATTGGTTCCATCTTCTTCCCTTTCCTCCAGAACCTTCTCCTCTTTAAGAAAATGCCGGAAATTTCGCTTTATGATTTCCTCATCCACAACATCCCCTGACTTCCATCTCCGGTATTGTTCCGCCAGCCTTAAAGCCTCCCCCGCCACATTGATGATCTCCATCCTGGAATAAGGCTTCAAAAGGTATTCCATGGCCCCTACGGAAATGGCCTTCTTAGCATAATCAAACCGGTCATATGCCGTGAGAAAGATGATACAGCACTCCGGACTTTCTTTCCGTATGGCCTCTGCAGCCTGAATTCCATTGAGACCCGGCATTCCGATATCCAAAATGACGATCTGGATATCCTCTTTTAAAAACACCTCCACAGCTTCATTTCCATTCTCTGCTTCCCATATCACGCACTGGCCCTCAAACTTCTTTTGAAGTGTTTTTTTCAGGACCTGCCTCTCAATCAATTCATCTTCTGCAATGAGCAAACCAAACATCTGCCGCACCCTATCCCTTCCTCTTCCCAAATTCCATCTGAACTACAGTTCCACACCCTTTTCTGCTGTCCAGCAGCACGTTTCCATTCTCGTAATAGGCCATAATTCTCCTGTAAATATTCCCCAGACCGATTCCAAGCCCCTTCCCCCTTGCCGTCAGAGCCTTCTGTATTTCCTTAAGATGCTCCTCATCCATTCCCTGCCCCGTATCAGCCACCGAGATCCACATCCCCTCATCCTTCTTTTTGATACGGATATAAATAGCCCCGCCCTTTTCCTTCTCTGAAATTCCGTGGATCACCGCATTTTCAACCAAAGGCTGGAGAATAAACACCGGAACCTCTTCCTCCCAAAGTTCAGGGTCACAGTCCACATGCCACCGGATTCTGGCCCCAAAACGCATCCGCTGAAGATACATATAATCCTCCACCACCTTAAGCTCCTGTCCAAGAGGCGTAAATGCATTGGAGGTCCGGATGCTGTATCGCAATAAATTGCTCATGGACACCAGCATCTCCTCTGTCACCGGTGCCTCTTCCGCCTGGGCCATACGGGTTATCATATTCAAGGTGTTGAACAGAAAATGAGGATTTAACTGGCTTTTGATCAACTGAAGCTGAGCCATGGAAAATCTCTGCTCCAGCTCAGAGCGCTCCAGCTCCTGCCGGTGCAGGCGGTCTTCCATGATCCGCTTCTCTTCTGCTGCTGCCAGATAACTTTCCGTGGCATGCCTCATTTTATTAAATGCGCTGACCAGATGTCCGATTTCATCCTTGCCACCCCATCTTACATCTGCGCCGGTGAAATCATTTTTTTCAATCCTCCGGGAAGATAATGCCAGCTCCATCAGAACCTTTACAATGCTTCCGGTAATAAACCGCAATTCTATCACCAGGAGAAAAAAAGCTGCGACGCTGATTACAAACAGCAGATAGGGCATCCGCCTAAGTCCGGGAACCTGGGATTCATAATAATCATTGCCTTCCGTAAGGACTGCCCTGGTCAGGCGGGCGGCATAGGTGTCTAAATATTCCTGCATGCTGTAGGCCCTGTAAAGCTCCCTGATATAGCCGTCGTCTCCCGCTCTCATGGAAAGAACCTTTTCCTTCTGCTTTTCATACTCCCCATAGGAGTTAAATATATTCCAGGTGATGCCGTACCTGGCCTCTCCCACCTGGTCGTAGTCATAAGGCAGTTTCTTTAAATGCCCCTCCACCTCCCTGCGGGCGCTCTCGTAAGCCGCTTCATTTTCCCGAGTCCTGTTCATGGCAAATTTAGCAAAATGACCGGCTTCACTTCCCAGGGAATCCTGGAATTTATAACAGGATAAGTTATCATCCATGATCATCTGAACATTGTCAATAAAGAAATAAACCACCTGCAAATTAATATAAATAGAAGCTGCCATCATAAGCGCCACGCTGCCGATTATGACATACAGCTTTTTTCTAAGTGTCATGTGATACCAGATATCAAGTATTCTTTTCTTCGCCTTCTCCACGGTAATCCCCTTTCTCAAAATCCGGTCCTGCTGGGGTTACTATAAGAAAAAGGGAAATGGGTGTCAAGAAAGGAGATTGAATATTAAGAAAATCTTAATATTTATAGCAGCAGAACCGGCTGACTTCTGCTGCCTGCCCCGAATTTTACAGAATAAAAGATGTGATTTCAGATACGCTCTGCCGAACATTCAAGAATATTTCATTTTTCGGGCAGATACAACCATATCACTGGATGGAAGCAACCACAATCCCCATTGCCTATTTTAGCTGAATTATTGCGTTTTTTCGTCCTTTTCCAACAATATCATACTGTTTTCCTCCATATACTTCCTGTAATTTCGTTCAAATATCTTCCTTCGTCCATCATTTATGTATAAAACCTCTCCATTTACCATCTCAACTGCCTCTCCCTCCACATTCCTGATATGCTGCATATTTATGATATTATGGCGGTTGATCCGGATAAAAAGACCCTTAGGAAGCTTTCCTTCTTCCTCATCAAGCCTTGCCTTGATCCGCAGTCTCTTCCTTCCCACCACAATGCTGGTTTTCCGCTGATAGGACTCCAGATAAAGAATGTCCCTGGTATCAAAAACCCGAATCCTTCCGTTAAAAAATGCGGTATATTTTATTACGCTGCGGCTGACCCCTCGCCTTCTCGCAGCACTTTCCCGTCTGGTGATTTCCCTCCAGGAAACAGCCTTTTTCTTCCGGTAAATCACGATCACATCATATGGCGTGTCCTCCATAGCAGCAAAAGGCTCCTCCGTTGAAAAACAGTCAATTTTAAAAAAACCGTTGTCATTATCGCGGCAATACTTCATCACCAGATCCTGCAGTTTTTCCTGATCCGTACAAAAAGCAATTTTCATCTCATCATTTCTCCCATAGCATATCATTTTTGTGAACATCAAAATCCCCCTTTAAAATAACGTTTTTAAGGTTCTTTTGTTACGCAAAAAAGTTGGCTGCGGACAGCGAATAGATTGCTTTGTTTTTTCTCACACTAAGAACGAAAGGAGGATTTGAGATGAAACAGGAAAAAAAGAAGCAAGAAAATAAAAATAAGGAAACAATATATTCCAAGGATGATTATGAAATCGACATCCAGGCATGCTCTACCACAGACTGCACCGGCCTGATCCCCGCAGCACCGGAAACAGAAGCAGAACTGGAGGCATATGAAGACCTTTACCCTTACATTCCCCGGGTAAAATCTGTAAAGGACTGATAAACAAACAGACAACCACCCGCCAAAGGATGGTTGTCTGTTTGTTATCCTATAATCCTCAGACCTTTATCTGGTTTTGAACGTGCTCATAGACTGACGCAGTCCCTCAGCCTGGCTGGAAAGCTCCTCGCTGGCAGCGGCGCTTTGCTCAGCAGTGGCGGAGTTGCTCTGAACCACAGAGGATATCTGCTCAATTCCCATGGTCACCTCAGTAACTTTTTCACTTTGCTGCTTTAATTCCTCTGCAGACTGTTCAATAGCCAAAACCATGGTTCTGGTCTCTGAAAGAACACCGCTTAAAGTATCTCCCGTAGAAGCTGCAATCTGGGTTCCCTTTTTAACAGCCTCAATGGTGTCAGCCACTAAGCTGGAGGTATCCTTGGCCGCATTGGCACTCTTTCCTGCTAAATTGCGGACCTCGTCAGCAACAACAGCAAAGCCTTTGCCTGCCTCTCCTGCTCTGGCTGCCTCTACAGCCGCATTCAGCGCCAGAATATTGGTCTGGAATGCAATGTCCTCTATAAGCTTGTTCACCTTTTCGATTTCCTTGGATTTCCGGTTAATCCGTTCCATGGATTCCATCATTTCCTGCATCTGCTGGTTGCCGTTTTCCATAGCAGTTCCAACACGTCCGGCCTGTTCGTTGACTCCTTCGACAGTCCTTACGGTGCTCATAATGCTGTTTGATATCTCATTGACTGAAGAGGACAATTCCTCAATGGATGCAGCCTGCTCCACAGCTCCCTGGCTTAAATTCTGGGCTCCCTGGGATACCTGATAGCTGCTCTTTGCCACTTCCCCGGCAGACCTGTTTATGCTGTCCACGGTCTTGGAAAGCAGATCCTCAGTCCTGTCAATAGAATCCTGGATCACCTTAAAATCTCCCTGGAATTCCATGGAAACCGATTTGCTGAAATCTCCGGAAGCCACATTTCCCAAAACAGAAGAAATCTCGTCGATATAGGAGCGGACGCTGTGAATGGAATTGGTGATCTCATCTGCCAGCATACCGATCTCATCCTTATGCTTGATCACAGGAACCTCACTGGATAAATCTCCTTCCGCAAACAATCCCATCCTCTTTGCAATGGCTGATAAAGGACTTGCGATTGAGCCTGCAAACCAGAAAGCAAGGAAACAGCCCACTGCCACGGAAACTACTGCAAACAGTGTCATGGCAAGGATTACCGTGGAAATGGAAGTGGTGGTCTCATTAATAGGAGCTACCACTGCCAAAGCCCAGCTATTGCTGCCATCCACCGGACTGTAATAGCAGAACCGGCTTACGCCCTTATAATCATACTGTCCGATGCCGCTTCCGCCACCGATGATTGTCTGATACATACGTCCGGCTGAAGCGTAGGACTTATCAGTCTTTGCAAATTCAATAAAATTCTGGCGCTGGGAAACCATCTCCGGTGTCATATTGGCAATTACGGTTCCTGTACTGTCAACCAGGATTGCATTGCCGGTTTTTCCGATTCTGAGATCCTTGATCAGCTCGCTTAACGTATATCCGTCATAAGTCGCAAGAAGAATTCCGTATTCATAAGGAGTTGCCACCCGGACTACCAGCTCATTATTGCTGTCAAACTCCGTAGTGGAAATAATGGTCTCTCCGTTTAAGGCTTTGGTCATATATTCTTTTTCTATGTAGCTTTCCCCCACGCCTTCTCCGGTTGCACTCCGGATCACAGCGCCCTCCCGGTTAAGCACTTCAAGATTCTTATAACCGTAAAGCTTACACTGATTGGCAAGATACTCCGTCACAACCCTGGAATTAATGGACTTTAAACTTCCCCCCTGTGCGCTGGCTTCAATGCTGGTCTTCATCTGGGTCAGATGATTTTCCACCAAACTGCTGACCAGGATACCCGTGGATTTTAAGTCACTCTTTACAACATCTGTAATCCCTTTGTAGCTGACAGAAATACTGATTGCCATATTAGCCGCAGCTAATACCAAAATGATAGAAATAATGAACATGGTCATCTTCAGTTTCAATGACTTCAGTTCGAACAGTGCTTTAAACTTTCTCTTTGTCCCCTTCGCTGTTTTTAATGCCTTTCGCTTCTGCTTCTTGTCCACCAATGCTTTCATTGTGCTCTACTCCTAACTTCGTCTTTTGTAAACAAAAAAATATTACATTTTCAAATGATGTTATCTATTATACGACATCTTGTAACTATTTGTCAAGATTGGCAAAAGATGTAAAAATATTTTCTTTAATTTTCAAACAAAAATAAAATTATAGTAAATTCTGCAAACAATCACAAAAAGAACCCCTCCATATCCGCATCCGAAAAGCAAATAAGAAGGGGCTGAAACTTAAACGCCTGAATAGGCTGAAAATCCTCCGTCTACAGGCAATACCACACCCGTAATGAATCCTGCCGCCTGGTTGTTCAGGAGAAACAGCAGCGCACCGTTAAGCTCATGTGCCTCTCCGAACCGTTCCATAGGAGTCGCAGCCAGGATTTTGTTTGTCCTCGGCGTAGGAGAACCGTCTTCATGAAAAAGAAGCTTTTCATTCTGCTTTGTCACAAAGAATCCCGGAGCAATGGCATTTACCCGAATGCCCGCCTTGGAAAAATGAACCGCCAGCCACTGGGTGAAATTACTGATGGCTGCTTTTGCCCCGCTGTAAGCCGGGATTTTGGTCAATGGGGTAAAGGCATTCATCGAAGAGATGTTTAAAATGCTGCATCCCTCCCTGCCGATCATGTCCTTTGCAAAAATCTGGCATGGAAGCAGGGTTCCAAGAAAGTTTAAGTTAAAGACAAATTCCACACCGGACTGGTCCAGATCGAAAAACGACTTGGTTTCCGCCTCAATGTCTCCCATTTCAAAATACTCTTTATCCGTGTTGGCCTTGGGACTATTTCCTCCTGCCCCGTTTATGAGAATGCTGCAGGGGCCAAGCTCTGAAAGAATCCTGGCATGAACCTCCTCTAAACTTTCCCGCTGCAGCACATTGGCCTTATAGGCAGCTGCCGTATACCCTGCTTCTGTAATGGAGGAAGCCACCTTCTGTGCAGCCTCTTCATTTAAATCCAATACCGCCACCTTTGCTCCTGCCTCTGCAAGAGTCTGGGCAAACATGCCGCAGAGAATTCCGCCCGCTCCGGTAACTACTGCCACTTTGCCGCTTAAATCCGTTCCAAATGTCAATGCCATGGTCATAGTCCTTCTTTCTTATTTGCTGGTTTTTTCAATAGCTTCCCAAAGACCGTTTAAGTAAGTAGCTCCAAGAGCACGGTCATAAAGTCCGTAGCCTGCACGTCCTGTTTCGCCCCAGATCATACGGCCGTGGTCCGGACGCATATAGCCGGTAAAGCCATTGTCGTGAAGGGCCTTTAATATGGCAAACATGTCCAAAGAACCGCAGGAGGATAAATGGGCTCTTTCCTCAAAGCCCTTGTTGTCCTCAAGAACTGCCACATTTCTTGCATGTACAAAGTGAATGCGTCCCATGGCAGCGTATTTGGCAGCCATCTTCACCACATCATTCTGGTTGGAGCAGCCCAAGGAGCCGGTGCAGAGGGTAATGCCATTGTGTTTGTCATCCACGAGCTTTAAGAAACGGTCTAAATTCTCCTCGCAGGTGATAATTCTGGGAAGCCCAAAAATACTCCAGCATGGATCGTCCTCATGAATTGCCATGTTGACATCGCATTCTGCTGCCACCGGAATAATGGCTTCCAGAAAATATTTTAAGTTGTCCCAAAGATTATCTTCTGATAAAGCGTTATATTCACTCACAATCTGCTTTAATTCATCTCTGGTATAGCTGGAATCCCAGCCGGGAAGAGTTAAGTCGCTTTCACTTTCCAGGGGATTTACCTGATCCACCTGATCCTGATAATAAACCAGAGCAGTTGAGCCATCCTCTAACACGTGGTCTAACTGGGTTCTGGTCCAGTCAAATACAGGCATGAAATTGTAGCAGATGCATTTCACCCCTGCTTCCGCCACCCGTCTGATATTTTCGCAGTAATTGGCAATGTACTTGTCTCTGGTGAGTTTTCCAAGCTTAATGTCCTCATGAACTGGAATGCTCTCGATCACATCAAAGCCCAGACCTGCGTCTTCCACTTCTTTTTTTAAGCGGGCAATGGTTTCCCTGCTCCAAATCTCCCCAACCGGAACATCATAAACTGCTGTTACAATGGAACTCATACCGGGAATCTGGCGGATGTTCTGCAGTGTAACCTTGTCGTCGTCTCCGTACCATCTGAATGATAATTTCATAAAAATACCTCCTTGTTTTGGAATTAAAATTAATAATCACATTCCTGTCTTATGGATTCAGTATATACAAAGCGGGGCGTTATTACCATGGTTTTATTTGCCGTTAACATTGCAAAACTTGCGGTTTTGTTCTATAATTTTAGGGACGCTGAAAAAGAAAATTTCAAACATGAAAGAGGAATTTCCATTGAAAAAAGAATTGTCCACCGGGTTTAATGAACGGCAGTACATGAATTCAGGAGAATTTGAAGTGTTTTTCTATAAAGATATGGATTTAAGCCGGATCGTAAATCACAGCCATCCTTATTATGAAATGTTTTTTTTCATGAGTGGAGACGTGAGCTATGAAGTGGAAGGCATTCAGTATGACTTAAAGTACGGCGATTATCTGTTGATTCCTCCAGGAGTGAAGCACCATCCCATCTTTCTTTCCACCGGAGAGACCTACCAGCGCTTCGTGCTTTGGATCAGTGAACGGTATTACCAGTCCATGTGCTCCTGGTCTGAAGACTTTTCCTATAGCTTCAATTATGCTTTGGAACATAAGCATTACCATTTCAGTATGGACTTTGTGGTATTTCAGGATATACAGAGCCGCCTTCTGGACTTGCTGGAGGAAATCCACGGAAACAAGCCTTTTCAAAGGCTGAGTTCAGAACTTCAAGTTCATTCTTTCCTGCTGTTTTTAAACCGGATCACCTATGAGAATCTTCACCGGATTCCCGCTGTTTATGAAAATGTGCTTTATTTAAACCTCTGCGATTACATCAACAACCATCTGGGAGAGGATTTATCCTTAGACCGTCTGGCCGCCTTTTTCTATGCCAGCAAGTACCATATTTCCCATGTGTTTAAGGACAATATGGGAATTTCCCTCCACCAGTACATCATAAAAAAACGTCTTCAAGCCAGCAAAAATGCCATTTTATCCGGAATCCCCTTGGGAGAGCTGTGCCACCAGTACGGTTTTTCAGATTACACCAGCTTTTACCGGGCCTTTAAAAAGGAATTCGGCCTCTCTCCAAAGGAATTCAGGGAACAGAAATTCCTGCCTGAGGGCTATGAAAATTATTCAGGAAACTAACGAAATATGGTCTGGGTCAGCACCATATAAAGGGCCGTTCCCGCCCCAATGCTTAACAGGGAATTTCCTTTATAAAGGTGAAGGGCCGTAATGGCAGCGATAGAGATAATCTCAGGAAGTCCGTAAGGAAAGGCAAAAACCGACATTCCCCTTAAGCAGTAAACCACCAAAAGTCCGATGGTGGCATAAGGGAGGGTAAGGCTTAAATAGTGAATATACCTTGGAGTCTTTTTCCCCGCCGGAAACAGGAAAAAGGGAAGAAAACGGGTGATAACCGTAGCCAGCACCATAACTCCCGCAATCATAAGATATTTTAAAGTATCCTGGCTCATGACCGCTCCTCCTCTCTCTTTTCCTTAAAATACCAGGCCGTAATAATGGTCAGAATCAAAATCATGGCAGGTACGATAAAAACACTCTGTCCAAATACTGCCACACACAAGGCCGAGGCCCCTACTCCTGCAAGAGCCGCCTTATGCCCCTGTCCCGATTTCCACTGATCCACAAAGATCACCACAAAAAGAGCGGTCAGGGCAAAATCCATCCCTGCGGTATCAAAGCGGATCAGCCCACCTGCCAGACTGCCGATGAAGGCCCCCGTCACCCAGTATAAATGATCCAAAAGAGAGGCAAAAAAATACACATGATACTTATTAATGCCCTCCGGAACCTCCTCATTACAAAGAACGGAAAAGGTTTCATCAGTCAGGGCAAATATCAGATACGGCTTTAACTTTCCCCCATCCTTGTACCTATCCAGCATGGAAAGGCCGTAAAATAAATGTCTGGCATTGAGCATTAAGGACATAAAAAAAGCGTACCAGGGATTGACCGCTGCCGCAAAAAATGTGATTCCAAGATACTGGAGGCTTCCGGCGTATACAAATATGCTGATCAAAACAGCCCACCAGATTCCGTACCCATTGACATTCATCAGAATTCCATAAGCCGTCCCCAGAACCAGGTAACCGGCCATGACCGGAACCGTCTTTGGAAATGCATAACGCAAAGCAGCCATTGATTTCGTTTCTTCCATTTTATCACTCACCTGTACATAATATTTTACAAGAATCTAAAAGCGTTTTCCCATTATATTAATGCACAAAATTCACTTTGTCAATATCAGGAGATATTTCATGAACCGAAAAAACCCATATCAGTCCTGCATCCTATGTCCCAGAAGCTGCAAAGCAGACCGCCGGGTAACGACCGGCTTCTGCGGCTGCAAGGACACTGTAAAAGCGGCCCGGGCCGCACTCCACCACTGGGAAGAGCCCTGCATCAGCAGAAACCAGGGAAGCGGAACCGTTTTCTTTTCAGGATGCACCTTAGGCTGCTGCTTCTGCCAGAACCACTCCATCAGCCAGGAGCATTTTGGAAAAGAGCTGACAGTCCCCAGGCTGGCCCGGATCTTCCTGGAACTTCAGGAAAAAGGAGCTCACAACCTAAACCTGGTCACTGGAACCCAGTACATCCCTTCTATTATAGAAGCCTTAGATATCATCAAACCCAGGCTTTCTATCCCCGTGGTCTATAACTGCGGAGGGTATGAATCTACAGAACTCATCAGAGAACTGGAGGAATATGTGGATATCTGGCTTCCCGACTTAAAATATTACAGCTCCAGCCTTTCCTCACGCTACAGTAAGTCAGCCGATTACTTTGATATAGCTTCCAGGGCCATTAAGCAGATGATCAGCCAGACCGGAGCCCCGGAATTCGATACCTCTGAAACCCTGATGAAAAAAGGCGTTATCATACGCCACATGGTCCTTCCCGGCGCAAGAGAGGATTCCATCCGCCTCCTTCACTGGATGAAGGAAGAGCTTCCCCAGGAAATGTATTACATCAGCCTTTTAAGCCAGTACACCCCATTTTACCGCAGCAAGGACTTTCCGGAAATCAACCGCAGAATCACTTCCTATGAATACAATAAGGTGCTGGAAGAGGCAATCCGCCTCGGCCTGACCCAGGGCTTCATGCAGGAAAAAAGCAGCGCAAAAGAAGAATACACGCCGCTCTTTGATCTGGAAGGAATCCAGTAATATGTAAAAACGCAAATAGAAACGGATAACGACTGCGATTATTACAAGCATTCGTTATCCGTTCTTCGTTATGTCATCCAATGGTCTTGATACCTCTTTTCCTTCTCATGTTTCTCTGTATTGATATACATTAGCATGATCTATATTAAATTTTTTCCGCTCCCCGTCGTTATACACCAGCTTCATGGATTATCGTTTCTTCTCCTTCTATATTCATTCGCACATACAACAAATTATATGATATCTTTCGTTTTCGTCCAAAATCTTATACGTTTTCTCCATGAATTCTATCTTTTTAATCAATGATTTTATACTGCAAAGATTGGCTTTTAACATCGGTAGATTGGGATTTTCCTATTGTTCCATTTATAAAATTATAAATGAAACGAAGCTGAACTTTTTGGTGGACTGTACCTCCTTCCATAAATTTTCACTTCTTATTGCTATAACTGTGGGGTCCCCTTTGTTATGGCTTTATTATAGCGTACAAGTTTCTATTTGTCAATACTATTCTAAAATTATTTTTATATATTTTGTAAATTTTCAAATTGTATATAACTTTTTTGATATTATATTCAATTTGTTCAGATAAATAAAAAACATTTTTTTGCTTTTATTCCAGTATTTCAAACTTTTCCATATACATAGACAGAAAAAGAAGCATAGCCGGCAGCTTTTATGCCTTGCTCTGCTTCTTCCTTTTATTTATATATCAAGCCATGATTATACAGCCGGTTCCCTGCGGAAAATTTCCATAAATTCCTCTCCGGTAATAGTCTCCCGCTCCAGTAAATACTCTGCGATTTCATGAAGCTTCTTCTCATTATCCTTCAATATCTTAAGAGCCTTCTGATGCTGTTCCCTGATAATCCGGATTACCTCATCATCGATCTTTTTAGCTGTCTTGGAAGAACAGGAAAGAGAAGTATCCCCGCCTAAATACTGGTTGGTCACTGTTTCCAAAGCCACCATATCAAATTCATCACTCATGCCGTAACGGGTTACCATGGCCCTGGCAATTCTGGTGGCCTGCTCAATGTCATTGGCAGCTCCGCTGGTGACAGTGTTAAAAACCAGTTCCTCGGCGGCTCTTCCGCCTGTAAAAGTGGCGATCTTGCTGAGCGCTGCATCCTTTGTCAGCAGATGGCGTTCCTCTTCATCCACCTGCATGGTGTAACCTAAAGCCCCGGAAGTTCTTGGGATAATGGTGATCTTATGGACCGGAGCCGAATCGTTTTGGGAAGCTGCAACGAGAGCATGCCCCACCTCATGATAGGCGATGATCTTTCTCTCATTGACATTGATGGAGGCATCCTTTCTCTGGTATCCGGCGATGACCACTTCCACACTTTCCTCTAAATCTCTCTGTCCCACCGTATGTCTGCCCATTCGGACTGCCCTTAGGGCAGCTTCGTTGACAATGTTGGCAAGATCTGCTCCGCTGGCCCCTGCTGTCGCCAGGGCGATTCCGCGGAAATCCACATCATCTGACAGCTTCACATTTTTGCCGTGAACCTTTAAGATGGCTTCCCGCCCATTTAAATCCGGCAGTTCCACGGGAATCCGGCGGTCAAAACGGCCCGGCCTTAAGAGGGCTTTGTCCAAAGAATCAGGACGGTTGGTAGCCGCCAATATAACAACACCTTTTTTGCCGTCAAATCCATCCATCTCAGCTAAAAGCTGGTTTAAGGTCTGTTCTCTCTCATCATTTCCTGAAAATCCGTGACCGTCACGCTTCTTTCCGATGGTGTCGATCTCGTCAATGAACACGATACAGGGAGCCTTTTCAGTGGCCTGCTTAAACAAATCCCTGACCTTTGCAGCACCCATTCCCACAAACATTTCCACAAATTCAGAGCCTGAAATGGAGAAAAACGGAACGTGTGCCTCTCCTGCCACCGCCCTTGCAAGCAGGGTCTTACCCGTTCCCGGAGGCCCTACCAAAAGGGCTCCCTTGGGAAGAGTGGCTCCGATATCGGCATATTTCTTAGGATTGTGAAGGAAATCCACGATTTCCTTTAAAGCCTCCTTAGCTTCCTCCTGACCGGCCACGTCCCGGAAAGTCTTTCCGGTTTCAGATTCCGCATAAATTTTAGCATTGGACTTTCCAAAGGTCATGGCGTTGCCGCCGCCCATCCTCTTTTGCATCTGCCCTGATAAGAAGTTTCCCAAAAACACAAAAATCAGAATAGGAAAAATCCAGGTCAGCAAAAAGGAAATCATGGGAGACATCTGCTTGACAATGGTCTCTTCAAACTGGACGTTTTTTTCAAGCAACCGATCCGTCAGGCCTTCATCAGGCCATGGACCGGTTTTATACACCTCATAATCCGGCTTACCCTCCAAGTTCGTTTTTCCCGTATCCGATTTAAACTGGATTTCCGTATTAGTCCTTGCAACAGACTGAATCTTTCCCTCCTCCAGCATTTCTAAAAACGTGCTGTAAGGCACCTCTATCACAGATTTGGACTGAAGCCACGGCACTGCCATGGAATTGAATATAATCATCAGTATGAGAACAATGCTGTAATAAAATATAAATGGTTTTCTTGGGCCTTTCTTCAAACCACCATCATCTTTTAATCCCATAAAATCCACCTCCCTTTTCTTCCGTCATTTTTTCAGAACCCCTTCTGCAAACTCACAGGCATTTTGAAAATCCTGTTCATCGGGATGAAGCATGGCATCCTCGTATGCGGCAATCAGGGTTCTGATCTGAGGGGTATCGCATACCGCCTGCATCTGTCTGTATTTTTCCAAAACTCTGGGCGCCATCTTTCCTCCGCAGAGAAAACAGCCCAGATATTCATTGTCATCAGGGATAAAAACGGAAACCTGTTTTTCCACCTGCTTAAAATATTCTTTGTTTCCGGAAAGCCCGCAGGTGCCGAATAAAGCCACCCGCTTACCGTGCAGTCCTGAGAGAAAATCGATCACTTCTGTCGTGCAGATTCCCCGATTGTTCCAGAATCCCACAAAATAAGTATCTGCTTCCTCTCCTCCCAATTCCTCCAGACTGACAATGTCCTTGGATTTTCCCGGGAGCGCTTCAAAAATCTTTACGGCTACCTTCTGAGTGTTTCCGGTTTTACTCGTATACACAACCAAATAATCCATATATTCAGCCTCCTCTATTCAATAAAGTATACCAAATTGGCTTATTTATCAATAGAAAATCGGAAATGTTAATACAATTTATGTAACTTTTAGAATTTATGCCGCAAAATTCATAACTATAAATAGCACAATTATGAATCTTTTCTCCCCTTGTTCCAGTCCCGGCATATGGCCTCTGAAAGCCCCAAGGCAGTGTAAACATCGGCCACCACATCGGCCTTTTTACCGTATTCCATAAGTGCCCTTGCAGTCATATCCCCGATGCAGGCCACTTTCTTTCCCTCCAGGACTTGCCTTCCTGCCTCCTCTGACCCCTGAAAAAACGCTTCCACACCAGAAGCACTGGCAAAGGCAACATAGTCCAAATCCTTCAAAGCTTCTCTTCTCTTCTCCTCCCCCGTTCCATCCCATTCCACCTCATATAAAGCCACGTCCTCATAAAAAATTCCAGCCTCATCAAGAACCTGATTCAGCTCCTTGGAACCGCCCGAAGATCTGGGAATCAAAATCCTGTCCTTTTCCGATATCAGATTTCTAAGCCCTTCCGCCAGATCCTTTACCTGATATCTGTCTGGAATGTAATCTGCAAAAAAGCCATGATTCTGCAGTTCTTCGGCCGTTCCCTTTCCCACAGCGGCAAATTTCACATGGCCCACAGACCGGAAGTCATATCCCAGCTCCAAAAGACCCAGGAAAAATTCCTTCACCCCGTTGGCGCTGGTAAACACAATCCAGGTATAGGCAGAAAGCTGCTCATAGACATTTTTCATGGTTTCTTCTCCCCACCGGGATTTTATGGAAAGCCTTAAAATATAAGATCCCATCCCTCCAAGAGATTTCAAAGCCTTCAAAAGCCTGAGTCCAAAGCTTTCCGTTCCGGTCACTCCGATCCGGCACCCTTCTAAAGGCTGACGGTAAGTAGAAGAAAAATCAAGAGCCGCCGTTTCTCCCACCACAATGATGGCAGGACTTCCAATCCCTGCCTCTTTTACCTTTTCCCTGATATCCTTTAAGGTTCCCCGGACTACTTTCTGCTCCAAAAGGGTTCCATTCTGGATGACCGCAGCGGGCATTTCTTCTGATTTTCCCTGCTTTAAAAGGCCGTCTACAATGAGAGGTAAATTTCCAAGGCCCATGAGAAACACGAGAGTTCCCTTCAGCCCGGCAAATGCTTCGAAATCTTCAGGCAATGTTTCCTCTTTGGAAAGAGTATGTCCTGTCATCACATGAAAGCTTCTGCTTACGGCCCGGTGAGTGACTGGTATTCCCGCAGAGGCCAGGGCTGCAACGGCAGAGGTGACTCCTGAAACCACTTCATAGGGGATTTTCGCCTGGGAAAGAGCCAGAATTTCCTCTCCGCCCCGGCCAAATACAAAGGGATCTCCTCCCTTTAGACGGACCACAAAAAGACCTTCGTCCGCCAGCTCCACCAGCAGGCTGTTGATCTCCTCCTGCTTCATGGAATGGGCTCCAGCCCTTTTTCCCACATAGATTTTCCTGCACTCCGGCCGCACCTCGTCAAGAAGGCGCTGCGAGGCAAGAGAATCGTAAACCACTGCATCGCATATCCGCAGTTTCCACAAACCTTTTTCTGTAATGAGGCCAGGATCTCCGGGACCGGCTCCCACCAGATAGACCACTCCTGTTTTCTTCATCACATTCTCCTTTATGAAAGCCCTTTGGCCGCCTGCCATGCCAGCCTGTCCAGGTCATCAAGTTCTCCCCACAGGTGAATCCGTTTTGTCTGTTCTCCTCTTCTGCTCATGCCAAGAACTTCCATCTTCCCCTCATTCAGCCGGGAGTAGATTCCAATGGGTTCATGACATCCTGCATCAAGAAATTTCAAGATTCGACGTTCCAGAGCCAGGCACATCCTGGCCTCCTCATGTTCAATGGGTTTTATGATCTCCCCTATTCCGGAATCCAGCCTGCCTTCTACGGCAAGAATCCCTTGTCCTCCGGCGGGTATAAAGGTTTCGCAGTCAAAGTAATGGTATTGATACCGGCTGTCCTCTGTCAGTCCCAGCCTTTTTAATCCGGCTGCTGCCAGAAGGATGGCGTCATAAGACCCTTCCATCAGCTTTGCAAGCCTGGTCTGTACATTGCCCCTTAAGTTCTCGCACCGCACCAGGGAATCCGGCCACATGGTTTTTCCGATTTCTTCTATCTGAAGCTTTCTTCTCAAACTGGAGGTGCCGATGACGATTTCCTTTTTTTCGGAAATGTCGCTGGAAGCAGGAGTCACCAGCACATCTCTGGGGTCCTCCCGTTCAGGAACCGCCACGATTCCCAGCCCTTCCTCCAACTCCATGGGAAGGTCCTTTGCACTGTGTACAGCAATATCGATCTCTCCCTTTAGAATAGCGTGCTCAAATTCCGTTATAAATACACCTTTTCCTCCAAATTCCAGAAGAGGCTTGTGGAGATTTCTATCCCCTTCCGTCTGCTTTAAGACCAGCTCTGTGGACAGTCCAGCCCCGGTCCTTTCCAAAGCCTCTGCCACCAGCTTTGCCTGGGCTACGGCCAGAGCGCTCCTTCGCGTTCCGATCCGAATGGTTTTACTTCTCATTCTCAGCCAGCTTCCTTTCTATCAGCTCTTTTGCCTGTTCTCTGGTAAAAGTTCCGCCCTGGCGGATTCCTTCCTCTGCCATTTCTTTAAAAATCGACATCCGAAGAGCAGAGGAGTCCACCTCTTCCTTTACCATGCTCCGGTAAGAGCCTAGCTGCCGGGCCAATTCTCCAAGCCCGGAAGGAATGACCTCCTTCACTCTCTTTTTTAAATACTGTGCAATAGACGGCGCACTGCCTGCCGTAGAAATTCCCACAGTAATATCTGCTTCTCTGATCAGTGCGGGGAAGATAAAGCTGCATTTTTCCTGGTCATCCACCACGTTTACGGGAATCTTTCTTTCCTTGCATAAAAGGGAAATCCGTCTGTTTAACATCTCATCGGAGGTTCCTGCCACCACAAAATCCGCCTGATCCAGGTCTGATTCCTCAAAATCACGGCACAGCCATATCAGTTTTTCTCCCTCTTCCTCTATAAGCTGTCTCAGCTCAGGAATCACCTGAGGAGCCGCTACATAAATGACAGGGCCGTAATCCTTTAACACCAGAACCTTCCGGTAAGCCACGCTGCCTCCGCCCGCAATGAGACAGTGTTTCCCTTCAATATCCACAAAAAACGGGAAATATGCCATGGTTACCCCCTCCCTTAAAAACTCTTTCCTATTCTATCACCACACGAAAAAAAGGGCAATGAAAAATGCTCTCCCGGAGACAAGTCCTCACCGGGAGAGCGTTCATTTTATAATACCTTGCTTAAAAACAGCTTTAATCTGTCATTTTTAGGATTTGCAAAGAATTCCTTTGGTTCATTTTCCTCCAGGAAATAGCCGCCATCCATGAACATAACTCTGGTCCCCACCTCTCTGGCAAAGCCCATTTCATGAGTGACCACCACCATGGTCATCTTTTCCTCGGCCAGTTCCCGCATAACGTTTAATACCTCTCCGACCATCTCAGGGTCAAGAGCGGAGGTTGGCTCGTCAAACAGCATCACATCCGGATTCATGCACAAGGCCCGGACAATGGCAATTCTCTGCTTCTGCCCGCCGGATAACTGGCTGGGATAGGACTGGGCCCTGTCTCCAAGCCCCACCTTCTGAAGGAGTTTGAAAGCCTGTTCCTCTGCCTCCTCCCTGCTGCGTCCCTGCAATTTCATAGGCGCAATGGTCAGATTTTTTAAAATCGTCATATGGGGGAATAAATTAAACTGCTGGAATACCATTCCCATTTTCTGGCGGTGCCTGTCAATGTCTGTTTTCTTATCCACAATGTCCACGCCCTCAAACAGGATATGGCCGCCCGTAGGCTCCTCCAAACGGTTTAAACAGCGCAGAAATGTGCTCTTTCCCGAACCTGACGGCCCGATGACACAAACTACATCGCCTTTATAAATATCCACGGAAATGTCCTTAAGGACTTCTATATCACCAAATTTCTTACCCAGATTCCTTACCTGAATCAGAGGTTCGTTCATATTGTCAATGCTCACTCTTATGCAGCCTCCTCTCCAGTAATTTTACAAGGTAGGAAAATGCCGTAACCATGATCAGATAGATGATGGCAACTGCTACCAGGGGCATAAATGCAGAGTAGGTGCGGCTTTTAATAATATCCCCGCCCTTTGTCAGATCCTGCAGACCGATATAACCGGCTACAGAGGTTTCCTTTAAAAGAACGATGAACTCATTGGCAAGAGTGGGAATTACATTCTTAAAAGCCTGAGGCATGATGATAAACCACATCGTCTGAAAGTAGTTAAAGCCCAAGCTTCTTCCGGCCTCAAACTGCCCCTTTTCAATGGCACTGATGCCGCTTCGGAAGATTTCCGCCACATAGGCGCCGGAGTTGATTCCAAACGCAAGAACCGCCGTAAACACCTGACCCGGATTGGTCGTAGAAAAAATAACAAAATACATGATCAGGAGCTGAACAACAACCGGCGTTCCCCGGATTACCGCAAGATAAACGCTGCAAATCGCGTTCAAAACCTTCAGCTTACCGGTATTTTCATAGGTCGAACGAATGATTGCAACCAGAAATCCCAGCACAATACCGATCAATACTGCAAAAAACGTGATGATCAGCGTGTTCTTTAAGCCATCGGTAACGTACCTCCAACGGTCATCCACGATAAAATTCTGATAGAAATCATCTCTTAGCTTTTCCCACATGGCACTCTTCCTTTTTCTTATTCTGCGGTGATGTACTTATCTACAATCTTCTGTAATTCACCGGATTCCTTTAACTCCTTGATAGCAGTGTTAAATTTATCCACTAATTCTGTATTATCCTTTTTGATGGCAATGGCGTATTCTTCTTCTGTAAATGCCTCGTCTAAAATCTTTAAGCCTTCATTTTCCTTTACAAATACTTTTGCCGGTTCACGGTCAATGATAACCGCATCGATTTTTCCCTGAGTGAGGGACATAACAGCTTCCATTCCCTTGTTAAAACGCTGGATGTCTCCATTTTCGATATCATCTGCATAAATATCTCCGGTAGTTCCTGTCTGAACGCCGATCTTCTTGCCTGTTAAATCATCAGGAGAAGCGATATCGCTGTCTTCTTTTACAATGATAACCTGGGCAGCTTCTGCATAAGTATCAGTAAAATCCACATTTTTCTTGCGGTCTTCATTAACGGTCATTCCTGCTGCTGCAAAGTCAGCCTTGCCGGACTGAATAGCCGGAATCAGGGAATCAAAAGCCATATCCTGAATCTCCAGTTCCATACCTAATTTATCTGCAATGGCTCTTGCAATATCTGCGTCAATTCCGACGATTTCATTGCTTTCACGGAATTCATATGGCGGGAACTCTGCATTGGTTACCATAACCAGCTTTCCGCCGGCTGCTTCTGTAGCTGCTTCTGAACCTTCTGCTGAAGTTTCTCCTGCCGCTGCCTCTGTTCCTGCTGTTTCTGTAGCTGCTGCAGTTGTCTCTGTCTTTGTCTGGGAGCCGCCGCAGGCAGTCAATACTGCTGCCATACAAACAGCCGCTGCGATTGTAATAATACTCTTTTTCATAATGTTTCCTCCTGGATATATGCACAAACTTGCATAATTATAAAACACGTGTCAGTTATACATTATATAGTATTTTCAAAATTAATCAAGTACCTGCGCAAATAAGATTCTTATTTTTTAGGAGATTTGTATTTATATTGCATGTTTTCAGGCAATCCTATATACTATGGTTTAACCGGATATAAAGCGGAAATGAAGGTAATGGTTTATGAAAGATATTCTAGAAAAAATGGCATGGCCCATGGAGGCTCCGTCTCCCTATTCTCTTTTTCATATTTTGTTCCTTGTAACAGGGCTTTTGTTTGTGGTTTTTCTGGCTCATTATACAGCAGGAAGAATAAAAAATGACAAGCTTCCCAGCCTGCTTTTTTTCTGCGGCCTTTTTCTGACAGCCTCCGAGATCTGGAAGCAGCTTTTTTTGTTTTATGTGGTAAATAACAGGACTTATAACTGGTGGTACTTTCCATTTCAGCTATGCAGTCTTCCCATGTACTTCTGCCTGGCTCTCCCCGCCTTTTCTTCCCCTCAAAAAAGAAAGGTCCTTTATACATTTATGCAGGACTTCAACCTTCTGGGAGGTGTCATGGCGCTGGCAGAGCCGTCGGGACTGTTTCATGACTACTGGTTTTTGACCCTTCACGGGCTGATCTGGCATTTGCTGCTGATCTTTATCGGGCTTATGATCGCATTTTCCCGCCTTGCTGATTCTTCCCTTATGGGCTTTGTTAAAATACTGCCTTTGTTTGCTGCCTGCTGTATCATTGCTTCTATTATAAATGTGACTGCAAGGCCCTTAGGACAGGCGGATATGTTTTATATATCCCCCTACTATCCCTCTGCCCAGATCATTTTTCATGAAATTGCTCTGAAATACGGCACCCATGTTGGAAATGCCGTCTATCTGCTTGCCACCTGTCTGGGCGGTTTTTTATTTCATTTCCTGTTCAGCCGTTCAAAAACATGACGGAAAGAAACCGGCAATGTTACTCCTGCTGTTTTCTTTCCGTCTTCACATCCTTTAAAAACTGCTTCCACTCATCCTCATGAGCTACGAAATACCGGGGGCAGTCCTTTCCTGTTGCATCGTAATGGCGGATGACATCCTTTTCCGTTAATCCCAGATTATTACAAAGCCAGGCAGTCAGCTTTACCAGGGAATCATATGTTTCATCATTGAATTTCCCTGTTTCATCGGGGTGACAGCATTCAATGGAAACTGTATTGGTGTTCTTTTCCTTTGAGGTGGAGTAGGCCACCTCATAGATGGGAATTCCCTGAAGAATCTCTCCCTCTAAGCCGATGATAAAATGGCTGCTGGCTGAGATTTTCTTAATCCCTGTCTGGGCTTTTAGGTTGTTAAAATAATTCATGTTCTGTTTGGCCGTAGTTCCCGGATTGGCTACATAGTGAATGACGATTTCATTGATCTTGTCCATTTCTTCGCCGGGTCTTGAATAGGGATTGATCTGAATAAAATCCTCTTCTATCCACTCCGGCATCTGAATTTCTTTTAAATATATGTAGTTCCTGTTAAAAAACAGGCTCATGAGCCACAATACTCCTGCCAATACGGCAGTCAGCACAAGAATTGCGGCTCCTATGAAAAGTACACGCTTCTTTTTCTGTTTTCGCTTATTCTTCTTCCGCCGGATTCTGGCCCGGCGACGGCGTTCCAGCTCATCCAAGCCTTCTTTTCTCCTCTGGTCCATATCCAAAACTCCTGGTTTTCCCTTTTCTTTGGTTTATACTGTTTCTTTCAGGCAGTCCCCATTTGCTCCGGATTAAGCCGCATGGCTTACCAGTTTCTCGGGGAGGGCATCTGCACTGTAACACACGATTTTTACCTGTTTTCCAATTCCAATGCTCATAACGCCCATCAGTGATTTTCCGTCAATCACCGTTTGCCCGCAAATAACCTCAATGCTGAAATCACACTTTTCCGCCCTTATGACAAATTCCACCAGCTCCTCTACTGTGGAAAATGTATGTTCCATATGTCTCATTCTTACCCCTCCTTTTCCCCCTTATTTGATTATTTTATCTCTTTTTTCAACGAAAAGATATAGATTTTTTCTTACAAATATAGGTATTTTATAGATATTTCTATTGTTTACAATATTTAGGAGGTGTAAACAGGAAAATAACAAATTTTTTATAAACTACTACACAAAATTGGGTTTATCATGTATAATCTTATTGCTGTCTAATGGAGACGTATCGAAGTGGTCATAACGAGCCTGACTCGAAATCCACTCGGTCAGTTGCCTTGATAATGCCGGAAACCCTTGAGTTTCCGTGGGTTTGCGGGATTTTGAAAATTTAGTGTTTTAGCGATTTCTACGGTTTTTCTACACTTTGCCTTGACTTCTACGCGGGGCTTGGTGTATTAAAATAAATATGGAGGCGTATCGAAGTGGTCATAACGAGCCTGACTCGAAATCAGGTTGTCCTCACGGGCACGTGAGTTCGAATCTCACCGCCTCCGCCAGGGGCCTGTTTGCGGTCAATGTCCGCAACAGGCCCTCCATTTTTTTACCTTTTCTACGCTCTCTTTTGAGGGCGTTTTTTTGTTTGTGTAGAAAACGGATATGCCTGAGTCCTCACTCTATAAGGCTTTTCCGTATTCCCATAAAGCAGTCCGTAGAAAATCAGTTGACCGCTGCAAGTCCAGTAGGTTCTGCCACTTAGTTTCTTTCAAACATCCCATCCATAACCAAGCCAGATTCGATCTGTGCGTGGAAGTCCAGATGAGAGTAAATGTCCGCTGTGGTCGAAAATGTGCTGTGCCCCAGCCATATCTGGATTTGCTTCATTGATATCCCATTTGCAAGCAGTAGGCTGGCGCAGGAATGTCTTAAATCGTGAAACCGGATTTTTTTGAGGTCGGCTTTTTCAAGCACCCAGCTAAAGTGATCCGTCACATAATTAGGGCGCATGAGCTTCCCTGTTTGGTCGAGGCAGATGTAGTCGAGGTAATCCCGGCAGTAAGAGCGCTTGAACAGCTTTCGATACATTTCTTGCTTTTCCTTTTCTGCAAGCAGTAGCTTTTCCACCGATGGCAGTAACGGAAGGGTGCGGAAGCTGGACTTGGTTTTCAGTACATCTTCCCCGACCGCTATGGATTTGCCATCTACCGTGTCCTCAATCACCTTGTGCTTGATGGAGATGGTTTTTTGTTCGAGGTTGATCGCATCCCACTTTAATCCCAGGACTTCACTTCGGCGTAAGCCATAGTAAGCTGCCAGCTTCACACAAATCTCCAAGGGATCATCTGATATCGCATCAAACAGCGCCATCATTTCCTCTGCGGAATAAAACTGAGCATGGTATACATTCTTCTTTGGCCTGTCTACCCTGTCAGCGGGGTTACTGCCGATGATCTCCTTTTTCACCGCATTCTGCAATGCTCTGCGGAGGACTGCGTGATAATGGATGACCGTATTCGGTGTGTGACCCTCATCAAAAATTGATTGATGAAAGTCCTGAATATGCTGTGGAGTAACCTCCGCCAAGGTGATGTCCAGTTCAGTAAAGTACCGGCTGATTCGCCCATCCAGCATGGTTTGATAGCCTTTGAATGTTGTTTTGGCTATCGTGGGCTTTGCTTGTATCAGCCATTTTTGAAGGTAGTCGGTAAACAGCACCTCCGCATGGGGATTACGTTTGCCCTCGATCAGCTCTCTGGCCCGTTCCTCGGCCTCCCGACGCTCCTTTTCTTCCTGCTCCTGTTCGTATTCCAACCGAATTTGGTCAAAGGCTTTTTTAGCTTTTCTGTCGCTGGTTCCCGCTACCGGCAGTCCGGTGGGAATCCATTTGGTTTTTCTTTTTCCGTCTACTTTGATATAAAGGACAGCATAAAAAGTATTGTTTTTTTCTTGTAGGCAGCCTGTTATCATGGTTATCCTCCTTTGAAATAACAGCGTATTTGCCTACCATTGACAACATCACAATACCACAGAAGGCATGGGATAGCTACTGTTTTACGCGGAAGCAACCCAACGGATTTTTCTACGGTCTTGGGCCAATAATAAGCAAAAAACCATATCAACCAATCTTGATATGGCACATTTCTTCACTCAGTAAATATTCAATAACGCATGCTTTGGGAATCTTATAGGTCCGTCCAATGCGAACACTATGTATCTCTTTTTCCGAAAGCAATTTATAAGCCAGTTTCCGGCTGATGCCTCCGAGCATTTCTCGTAATTGATTTACCTCGACTACATCGGGGTATTTTTCAAACATGATTGTTTTGTTGCTCATAAAAATTCCCCCCTTCATAAAAAAAGCGCCGGACTAAGTCCGATGCTGATAGAAAGTGCCTGGTTGATTTCTTCCATCTCCTGTTCATCCAGTTTGCCGATCCAGCCCCGAAGTCGAGTCCGGTCAATGGTGCGTATCTGCTCCAGAAGTGCAAAGGACTCTCTGGACAATCTGCCCGCCCCGGCAATAGCCGTATGGGTGGGTAAGGGCTTTTTCGGCTTGCCGGTGATGGCGCAGACGATGGTGGTGGGGCTGTAGTGGTTGCCTATGTCATTTTGCAGGATAAGTACAGGACGGATGCCCCCTTGTTCACAGCCCATAACGGGGTTTAAATCGGCGTAGTAAATATCGCCGCGGCTGATGCCTTGCTTCATCGTGTTCAAACTTTACACCTCCTTGATTCGAGATTCTCTGTTTTTTCTTAATGGCACAAATATAGGGATCGCCCTGCTGTATAAGCAGAGCGATCCCCATCGCTTCTGACATTAAGTCTTTTTTTATAATCAAGGCGCTTAATTCGACACTACTCCCCAAGCGCACTGTGCAAAGCGTATGAGTCTTGCACAACAAAGGCGATGGCCTGAACTGCGGCTGGCTTCGCCGCATCATGGGAATTTCACCCCCGCCAGGATCTCTGCCGGTTGCTCTCATTGCGTGATCCCCCGGTCGCGGGGGGCTATGACGGAGCAAAAGTATCATTATAGGCTGACGGGATCATTGCGAGACAGGCCGCCACAGCCTGTTTTCCGGTCGGATGGGTACCGCTTTGCACCTTATTTGGCCGTCTTTGATAGGAGCAGGAAGAAACGAGCGAACAGAAAAATGAGTGATTTCACTTTTCTTGCTGCCTGCCTACAGGTGGTCTTGGCGCATCCTCCGAGGTCGCTTTACCCTTTCGGGGTCCGTCAGCTAACGTGTTCAGGTCATCGGATATTAAGTTTTCAAGGAACCATGGAGGGAATGAGAAAAACCCCCTCACTACTAATCCGGTTTCGTGAGGGGGTTGGACGGAAAAATTTTTACTTTTCCATAAGTTTTTTTAAAGTACGCAGAATTTTAACCTTTCGGTCGTGGATTGTCATGCGCGGGATACCAGTTTCCGCTGCCAGTTGATGCTCGCTTTTATTCTTAAAAAACAGAGTAAAAATCAGTTCCTGTTCCTCTTTGGCAAGCTGGGAAAGGCACAAGTGGAGTTTTTCGGCTATCAGCTTGTCCGTGACAATATCCTCCACACGGGGAGAAGAGAGATCTGAAATCGCATCCTCACCATTGGTTTCCTCCGTATCCAAGGCACTGTAATAAAACACACCATGTGCTGCGTCCTTTTCCTCCAGATGTAGTTCACGGCGTTTCATGCGGTAATATGTTAAATAGACTTCTTCGGTGACAGGGACGAGCTGCCCCTGAACTTTGATTTGATACTCTTTCTTTTCTGCCATATGGCTTGTCCTCCGTTTTCTGAAATTTTGATGGTGAGTCAAAATGTCAGAAGCGGAGGGGAGCGGCAGCGTGGAAACGACCTGCTTATATTAGAAACATGCCACATTTCCCCTGAATATGGTAAATATGGTCGGAGTATAGATTTTTTTGTCGAAAGAAAAAAGTCAGCACTGCGCCCATGGCGAAATGCTGACTTTTTCAAAATTACAATATGAGATTGTTTGGGTGGTGGGTAATATGTACGAGCTCTGTCTGCTCTATTGCCACCTCTTATAAGTATAAAACCCCATAGGATACCCCTCTCGCCGGAGCATGGCGAAAGCCGGTATCCCGATATCCTGTTTATCCGTCAAAAACCGACAGACAGATATAGAGCCTGCCCTTTGAATGAGGGCAGGCTCCGCATGGTTTTTGGCAGCCAGGCTATCATAGCGCAGTAAAGCACCTTAGACCCTATGGCTTTGCGTCCCCATCTTTTGATGGGTTTGCCCTTGGCTTTATTTTTATTTTTACTGGACTTTCTCTATGCATCGTTAAACTTCATGCATTGAACAGGTATTTTATAACACCTTCACTCTATTTCTTCCTTCTGCTTTTGCCATATACATAGCTTCAGTTCCTTAAAGCAATACTGATAGAACAGCTCTCTGTTCTTTTTTAAGCACTCCAATTCAGTCAAATAACGGTAATTACCTTTTATATCCGTCATTTTCGTGGATAGATACATTCCCTCGATTTCCGGCAAATTGGGATGAACTACGTCTTATAGATCCGTTGAAATTGCCAAGATGATAGGGACAACATGAGTGCTATTCTTTTGACTTCATAACAAATTAATCTCAAAAGAATACAGCAAACAATCTAAGGAACGATTGAACGCATTTTATGTGCCAGGGACGGCGACGCCATTCATCAAGACTTATTTCTTCACAAACATCAAATGTTTGCTGGAGGTCATTTTTTATGTCTTGGAGTACAGGCGATCCGCAAATCCACACACCGTTTTCAAAGTGGAGATAAAAGCTCCGGTAATCCATGTTAATGCTTCCGCAAATGGCATGATCATCATCGCTTATGATAGTCTTTGCATGGATGAACCCCGGGGTATATTCATAGATTCTAACACCCGATTCCAGCAGCTCTCCATAATTCGATTGCGTTACCATATGCACATACCAATGATCCCATATCTTTGGAGTAATAATCCTGACATCTGTACCTCCCTGTGCGGATGTACACAACGCTTCCTTCATGGAGTTGTCAATGACAAGATAGGGGGTAGATATATAAACATATTTCTTTGCATTATATATCATCGTGCGGTACATAACCTCGGCAGGGTTATCGGGATTATTTGAAGGCCCGTCTGAAAATGGTTGATAGAAGCCTTGACCCTCGTAGTTCACTACAGACCGGTAAGCTTCGTAATCTGTAGTTCCTCCACTTTCAGCATCCCACATCTGAAGAAATATTGAGGTCAGACCCCAAACCGCGTCGCCTTCAAGCCGGATTGCCGTGTCTTTCCAATGGCCGTGCTTTGGGTATATGTTGGCATATTCATCAGCAAGATTCGTTCCCCCTGTATACCCAACGCAGCCGTCTATGACCGTAATTTTCTGGTGATTACGGCAATTGAAGCAAAAGGATGAAATATACCGATGAACTGGATTAAAACGCAACACCTGAATATTGTGACTGTTAAGAGCCTTAATCAGATTATCTGGTGCTGTAACAATACTCCCAAAGTCATCGAACATCAGCCGTATTTCCACTCCTTGTTCGGCTTTGCGAATCAATACTTCTGAAATCCTGTCCCAAAGCTCCCCACTATCTAAAATAAAATATTCCAAGAAAACGTATCTTTCAGCGTTTTCAATATCCTTTATCATTGCTTCAAATTGATACTCGCCAAGCGAGAAATACTCACACGTTGTATTTTTATAAAGAGGGAATCCTTTCCTGCCTAAATATCCTGCTATTCTTTTTCTTGACGGATGGATTTGATCGAGTTCGGCGTAAACTTCCGGGTCCTTATATAAATACATGGAACCGTGCTGGATAGCCGCTCTTATTCGATTATTTCTTATACATCGTCCGAACACATCGGAACGACCCCATAAGAGATATAGGAAATAACCGAAAACCGGAAGGATAAATATTATAATAAGCCATACGATTATGTAAGATGTGTTTTTACTTTTGCTCACCATAATAAAGATGTTTATTACCGCTATAATTTGAATGAGTGCATAAAAATATACCGCATAGTTTTTGAGTATATTGATGATAAAATAGATAAATAAAAGTTGTAAAATCACAACAAGGGTGGCCAAACCGATACGAAATATGCCCGTCAAGTTTCTATTTTCTTTTCGCTTCACTGTGACCACCTCTCAATTGTGTTTATATATTTTATATTCTGGTATATTCAGACGTTGTGTTGGGAAGGAGTTTGCATCCGCTCCGAAACCATATAGCAAAAGCTATATCTTCTGTATTGAGATCGTTTGAATAAGACTTTTTTAGCTTTTTTTCATGCCGCCACGTCCAAATTAGAGCCAAAATCCATCCCGTGTTCAGAAATACGTCCTTTGTATCAAAAATAAACCAATTGAATAAACCAATAAAGTCAAGGCTGCCGCCCCAGAACACTACATCAATAAATGAACATAATATGCCAGCAGATGCAAAACAGAATGCTCCACTCAACAAGCGACTCTTTGCACCAACTTTATATGTTTGGAATCGATAGAATAAAAGCAATCCTGCTATAGCCGTTATCTGTAAAAAGATCATTCCGATTACAGGAGTCTTAAAATTAGCCATACTTGCAAACCAATTCAAATTTGTGTTCTGGAAAGGCTCAAAACGCAAAACACTCGGTATCCAGATAATCATCTTATCTATCGCAAAATGAGCTATCAGCAGTTTTATTGTTTGATCAACTGCTGCCAAGATTCCTGTGATAAGCCATTGCTTTTTCATGCCACACACCTTTCCATACAACATATTTTCTGTTTATGCTTTAATTCAATCGCGCTCAATAGCTCAACTGCTTTCACCAATAAACCGAATAAAATAATCTTCATATAATGATTCTCACTTTGCCCCTTATCTCAGTGAATAATGAGGATGCCGCCGGCCACCATCCACACATTTGATACCTCTAAAGTTTCCGGCATAAGCTCAAAGAACACAAGGCTCATCATTACGCCACCAGCGAAAACTAAAAGGCAATTCGCCATATTTTCAGAAAACTTCTTTTGTTATAATAGCAACTGCGCTACCAAAGCAAGTTCACAAAATCCCAACTAACAAGGCAATCAGGACAATTAACATTTTACTTATCGCTTCCGATACAACAGGCTTTTGACCTGATTATAATTTCTTTGTGTTTAAAGCACGGAAAGAGTTCAATACCGCTATAACCGTCACACCAACATCTGCAAACACAGCCTCCCACATGGTAGCAAAACCGAGTGCACTGAGTACAAGCACAATTGCTTTTATCGACAAAGCCAGCCATATATTCTGTTGTGCGATTCTTAGCGTTTTCTGTGAAATTTTCATACCTGTAGCTAGTTTGGACGGCTCATCGGTCATTATTACAACATCGGCGGCTTCTATAGCCGCGTCGGAACCCAAGCCACCCATCGCAATACCAATGTCGGCACGAGCTAAAACTGGTGCGTCATTAATCCCATCGCCTACAAAGGCCAGCTTGCCTTTAGCTGATTTTTGAGCCAGCAGTTCCTCTACTTTATCTACCTTGTCACCGGGAAGAAGCTCTGTGTAAACCTTATCTAACCCCAATTCCTTGGCAACTTTTTCTCCCACACTCTTGGCGTCGCCCGTCAGCATCACCGTTTGACGGATATTTGCCTTTTTTAGCAATCTAATCGCTTCCGCTGCATCTTCCTTAACCTCATCAGCAATTACAATATATCCCGCATATTTGCCATCAACAGCAACGTGTACGGCTGTTCCAATAATTTCGTCTTGAGAAAATTTAACGCCGATTTTTTGCATGAGTTTTGTATTTCCTGCGAAAACTTTACGACTATCAACCGTTGCGCTGACGCCGTGGCCTGCGATTTCCTCAACATCCGTAATCCTTTCGTTGTCAATATCTTTCCCATAAGCAGTTTTCAAAGAGAGTGAAATGGGGTGATTGGAATAACTCTCAACATGTGCGGTAAGTTCCAGCAGTTCTGCTTCGGAAATGCCGATAGCATTTACCTCTTGTACTTTAAATACGCCTTTTGTCAATGTCCCCGTCTTATCAAACACAACGATTTCAGTCTGCGCCAAAGCTTCTAAATAGTTGCTACCCTTAACAAGCACACCACGCCTTGACGCGCCGCCGATACCGCCAAAGAAGGAGAGTGGAATAGAAACAACCAGAGCGCAAGGGCAGGAAACCACTAAGAAAGTTAAAGCCCTGTAAATCCAGTCGCCCCAAGTACCACCAAAGAACAGAGGCGGGATAATTGCAAGCAACAGTGCGGCAGCCATAACAATCGGAGTATAAACTCGTGCAAATTTTGTAATGAAATTCTCGGTGTTCGCCTTTTTACTACTGGCGTTTTCCACGAGATCAAGGATTTTGCTGACCGTCGATTCCCCAAATTCTTTTGTGACCTCAATCGTCAGTACGCCGTTCACATTGATACAGCCGCTCAAAACATCAGAGCCAACACCAGCTTCGCGCGGAACAGATTCGCCGGTCAAAGCGGACGTATCAATCATTGAATTGCCGTCAAGCACCTTGCCGTCAAGCGGGATTTTTTCACCAGCACGGACAACGATGATATCGCCAATCGCAACTTCGTCAGGGTCGACTTTTACCAATTCATCGCCCCTCTTAACATTTGCGTAATCAGGACGTATATCCATTAAGCTTGCAATGGATTTCCGCGACTTCGCAACGGCATAACTTTGAAAATATTCGCCAACCTGATAAAACAGCATAACGGCAATGGCCTCTGGATATTCCCCAATGATAAGTGCGCCACCGGTCGCCACGGTCATTAAAAAGCTTTCCTGAAAAACTTGGCCTTGCATAATATTCTTGATGGCTTTTATTACGACTTCGCTGCCCACTACAATGTAGGCGGCAATGAAGATAGCGGGACTAAGCCAAACAATGTCGGTTTTTACTAGCAGCCCGATTACGAAAATAACCGCTGCTATGATAATTCTTACAAGCTTCTTGTTCATATTGAACTCCTTTCTTATCTTTGCTATAAGAGAATGACGAGTAACATTGAGTGAACGCTCAACTATTGTCGCAAAAAAATTTGAATTTTTTAAATTCCTTCGCTTTTGGCGTATCGCTTTGAAGTGTTACGCCAAAAGCTGGAATTATTGCCGGTAAATGTTTACGCCTTTTTTACGACAACATGAGGTTCATGCTTCTTGACGATTTTTTCAGCGGTCTTAATAATCTCGTCCATTTTGTCGTCGTCTGCCACAAGAACCATCTTAGTCGTCATAGCGTTTACGGTTACTTCGGTTACGCCGTCCAGCGCCTTGATGTCCTTTTCGATTTTCGCCGCACAGTTGGCGCAGTCCAGTCCTTCCAACCTAAATGACTTTTTCATGTTATTTTCCTCCTATAATTAAATTTTATTCAGTTACATGGCTTAAACTTTGTTCCAAAACGATTTTCACATGGTCATCCGCGAGAGAGTAATAAGCAATCTTACCATCTTTCCTAAATTTGACAAGATTTGCCTGTTTCAAAGTGCGTAGCTGGTGTGATATAGCGGATTTTGTCATACCAAGCAAGACTGCCAAATCACAGACACACATTTCACTGACATCCAGAGCCCATAAAATTCTGATCCTTGTACCATCTCCCACAGCTTTCAAAAATTCCGTCAAAATATTAAAAGTATCATCTGAAAGCATTTTTGTTTTTACTGCGGTGACGGTTTCTTCGTGTATAACATCACAATCGCAAACATCGCTTCTGACAGACATAATTAGTCCTCCTTCCGAAATTTTAATTGAGCAAACGCTCAACTGTATATAGTATAGTTGAATATATACTCAATTGTCAAGGGGTTTTTAGAATATTTTTTTAAAATCATCCCAACACGAGATCAGGCTGTGTAGTGGTTCGTAGCAGTTTATCTGCTGCGTGGAACGGAAGTCATGTGGCACGAAGTTTACAATCAATTAAGCAAAAAAAGTGCGGGATACCAATGCAAGTCTTTTCGATTGAGTGAGTGTAAATCTCTTAACTTTATATTCATCCAAAAGGAATTTGAATGGAAATTCTGTTTTGCTCTAAACAAAAAAGCCAATTAAAATCAATGACTTTAATTGGCTTTTTTGAATTTAGCATTTACAGCCAATGATTTTACTACTAAAGAACCCCCACAAAATTTTTTAGCTCAAGCATTTTTTGCTCAATCTGTTTTATAACCTGAATAAATTCCTCGTCGCTTTTGCCCGTTGGATCATCCAGCCTCCAATCTTCGCGGTGTTTACAGGGCAGATACGGACACTCGACATTGCAGCCCATTGTAACGACAATATCAACAGGCGGGATTTCGGACAAGAGTTTGCTGCGCTGTGTCGCTTCCATGTCAATGCCATAAAGTTGTTTCATCAGCCGCACGGCATCCTGATTGATTTGCAGCTTCGTTTCCGTTCCCGCCGAATAGCTTTCAAAAGCGTCGCCGGCAAGATGCCGTCCCAGCGCCTCTGCAATCTGGCTGCGACAAGAATTATGAACACAAATAAATGCAACTTTTATCATTTTTACCTCCTTACAGCGCCAGCAGACTGTCGCCCTTGATTTCCTCTGCGCTCCACGCGATCAGGGCAAATTTGCCACCGGCGTGTTCGTCGATGAGGTTGAGCCATTCCACTTCGCCAGCCGCCTTTGACACCAGCATAGGATTGGTGGTGTTCGTGCCATAAAGGGATTGATTGACCACCCACCATTTGGCGGCGATGCCCGCCCGTTTCAGATCGTCCTCCAAGCGGTGCGCCTCATAAACAGGGGTCGCTTCCGGCAGGGTCACAATCAGTACCTCGGTTTCCTCGGATTTCAGCCTCGGCAACAGCTGCGCCACCGATTCGGGGATTTCGCCCTTGGTACGCTGAATTTCATGGTTATAGCTTTGTGTGGATTCCAACAAAAGCAGGGTATGCCCTGTGGGGGCGGTGTCAATTACCACCACCTGATCGTCAGCTTTTTCGACGATCTCGGCGAAGGCGCGGAATACGGCGATCTCCTGTGTGCAGGGCGAACGTAGATCTTCCTCGACATAAGCAATATCCTCATCGCCCATGCCGGACGCGCGGGCTTTGAAAAGCACCTCGGACTGATACTTTTTCAATTCCTCGGCTTCGTCGATATGGCTCATGGACACGCCGCCAGTTTCATCCAGCACAAACTTCAGGTGCGCGGCGGGATCGGTGGTAGTGAGGTGGACTTTCTTTCCGCGCTTCGCAAGCCCCAGCGCAACGGCGGCGGCGACGGTGGTCTTACCCACACCACCTTTGCCCATCGTGAAAATAACACGTTTGCCCTCCATCGCTAACTCATCTATCACATCGTTCAGCGCAGGAATATGCGTGGCATTTAGCGTTTGCACGGGAGCAGTAAAATAATCGGTGTTCAGCAAGGCGCGGATATTTTCCAGCCCTGTGACATTGTAAGCTCGCAGAGGAACGCTATGGATTGGAAGCGCCCTCAGACTTTCCGGCATCGCGGCAAGTGCAGACTGCTGTTTTTCGTACAGACTGGAAGATAGATCATCGTTATGTTCCATCAATATTCCGTTGACAACCAGCATTTGATTGTCGACGCCCAGCGCGGACAATTCGCCGGAAGCACGTTCCGCTTCCTTGAACGGCGCGGTTTCCGAGCGGGTGACAAGGAGTAGCGTGGTCAGGCTTCCGTCGGCCAGTGTTTCCACGGCTTGCTTGTAAATGGCTTTCTTGCTCTCCAAGCCGGAGAGTTGACCGAGGCAAGATGCACCGTGGGTGCTTTCACTGATGAAATTACTCCAAGCGGACGGAAGCTGAAGCATCCGCAGGGTGTGTCCAGTAGGGGCGGTATCAAAAATAATATGGTCGTATTCCTGCTGAACCTTACCGTCCGTAATGAAATTGGAAAACTCATTGAATGCCGCAATTTCTATGGTGCAGGAGCCAGAAAGCTGCTCCTCCATATTCGTGATGACAGATGCGGGCAGCTTGCCGCGATAAGGCGCGATCACGCTTTCCCGGTACTCAGCCGCCGCTTGTATGGGGTCAAGGTTCGCTACCACTAAATTCGGCACATCGGAGATGGGCACTCCTTTGTTTGTCAGTTCCATCGAAAAGACATCCTGTAAATTGGAAGCAGGGTCGGTGCTGATAAGCAGCACCTTTTTCCCACTGTCCGCAAGGGAGACGGCGGTGGCACAGGCAACGCTGGTTTTACCAACGCCGCCCTTGCCGGTATAAAAAAGATACTTTGTCAGTTTGATACTGCCGGGATCGAATTGATTCATTTAACAGCAACCTCCCTTGCAACAGCCTCCGCCGGACTCGGATTTTTTCTGCTTGCCCAGCACATTTTCAGGAAGGTCGAGCAGCTTTGTGAATTCTTCATTGGTGGGATACCGACCTGTGATGACAATTTTGCCATCGAGCATCACAGCGGGCAGTCCCTCTGTGCCTTTCTCATTAATATAGGCATTGATGGTCTGGTCGGTGATAAACTCTGCCGGTGCGCTGCCCAAGTTAAAACGTTCAACAATAACGCCATGTTTTTTCAGTGTTTCCAGTACCGTGGACATACGCAGCAGTTCAGGGTCAACACCCAAGCCGCAAAGCCCGGTCGGGCAACACATGGCGGGTTCAAAGATTTTCATTTTTTTCATAATAATTTTCTCCCTATATTTATTAAAAGTTTTCACAATATCTGAGTAACAGCAAATTCCCTTCGGATTATTTACAGCGCAATTACTGTTTTGCATGGCTCCGGTAATCTTAATAACATCATCTACATTTTTTGCACCTTTTTCTGTAATTGCTTTCATGATATCTGCTTCTTTGACTTTGTTGCAATAGCATATATACACCATTTAAACCTCCTTTAGAAACCAGTGGTGGGTCTTATTAATAAAGCGTACTAGCAAAAGCATAACGGGGACTTCGGTCAATACGCCCACCGTACAAGCAAGCACAACCGGCGAATTTGGACCGAAAAGGGCAATTGCTACCGCTACAGAAAGTTCGAAGAAGTCCGAGGCTGCAATCAGAGAAGCCGGAGCCGCAATATTGTGTGGTTGCTTTGTCCACTTGCATATCAAGTAGGTAAAGTTGGCGGAGATTACGTTTTGCAGAACCAGCGGTACTGCGATCAGCAAAACGAACAGAGGCTGTTCCAAAATAATGTCACCTTGGAAGGAAAAAATGATAATCAAGGTGAGCAGCAACCCCAAGGTCGTGATGCCGTCAAACTTGGGGAGAAATCTTTCGTTGAAATACTCTATGCCTTTTTTCTGTATCATCAGAAAGCGCGTAAGTGCGCCGCCAGCCAGCGGAACGACAACGAATAATACGATGGAAAAGAAGAGCGTATCCCAAGGAATCGTAACGCCGTTTACTCCCAACAAGATTTGTACCAATGGCACAAACAATACGAGAATCAAGAGGTCATTGACCGAAACCTGTACAAGCGTATGCGCCGGATCGCCTTTGGTCAGATGACTCCATACAAACACCATCGCCGTGCAGGGTGCTACGCCCAGCAATACTGCGCCTGTTACGAAGTCCTGTGCCAAATCCGCTGGGATGAAGGCTTGAAAGATAACTTTGAAAAACAGGGTTGCTAACCCGAACATGAGGAAGGGCTTGATGAGCCAGCTGCTACCGCTGGAAATAAGGATGCCTGAAGGATTTTTCCTCACATTCTTGATAGACTGGAAATCAATCTTCATCATCATGGGGAAAATCATAATCCAAATGAGTACGGCAATCGGGAGGTTCTGCCCGGCGTATTGAAATCCTTCCAAGACATCTGGAATGCCGGGCAGGAATTTTCCGACAAGGATTCCAGCCGCCATGCACAGCAGCACCCACACGGTTAGATATTTTTCAAAAAAGCCAATACCTTTATTTTTTTCTTGGCTCATATCACATCACCGCCCTTTCCCTGACGTTCCGTTTCATCCTTGTGTGTCTTGGCTATAAAGTATGTTTCCAGATTTTCTGGAAGCCAATAGGCTTCACGCTCCGGCTCGCCCTGATTGGGGTTATACACTTCCCGTAGAATGGCATCCACGATCAATTCCTTCGGAGGGGATGTATATTCGACTCCGTTATATACCCATACACGGCAATCTACGGTATCACCGCAATGTTCTCCACAGTCCTCGCAGACTGATTCCCGCGATTCCACGGCAATATCGTTTCCGTTCACACGGATGGTCGGTGAGCTGACCAAATGATACTGTATCGCCAACTCTCTCGTTGTGATGTTCACTTCATTTACCTTGACTTCATATCCTGACGCATTCAGCACCACGGCTACGCCGGAAACTGCGTCGTCCAGAGCTTTTTCCGTATCCTGGCACCTGCCGCAAACGGTCGTGTCCAGATAAAGAAAATCAATGTTTATTGACTTTTTCGGCTCTGGCTGGCAGCAATTTTCAGAAGAACAACAACATTTACTCATTTTCGTTACACCCCTTACAACAATTTGTTTTATCTCTGCAAATACAATTTTCTTTATCGGATGTGATCGCCCAGAAAAACTGCTTTGTTTTGCCGATGGCATCATCATCCAAAGAATAATACGTCCATTTGCCTTCTGCCCGTGCCTTGACAAGTCCGCATTCGCAGAGGAGTTTCATGTGATGGGACAGCGTGGATTGGGACATTTCAAACTTCTCTAAAATCTCGCAGGCACAAAGTTCTCCACAGGAGAGCATATCCACAATCATGGCTCTTTTGGGATCGCCCAATGCTTTGAACACTTTTGTGTTCTCTAAGTAATAGTTCATACCAACACCTCAAATCTAAATACTTTGATATGTTATATTATATGTTTCAAATCGAAATTCGTCAATGTGAAGTCATGATTTTTTATAGAAAGTTTTTTCGCACATCAAGGATAGCTTTCAATCACTTTATCAATAGCAAAAGAGCCTCTGAGAGAGACTCTTATTCGTTTACTGCCATTTTTCTTTTGAGGTGGTGTGCTTTTTGATCATTTACCTCCACCATTTCGCTAATCATTTCAATCTGTTCCGGTATCAAATGTTTAAACTGCTTTCCGAGCTGCTCCACGCTGTCAGGTATCACGGGATGTTCCAGAAGATCTCCAAAATGTTACATAAAAACATAGTAAGATACACCTTGTTCTTTTTCTGTGATAATATCTTCTTAGAGTGAGAGATTCCGGTGGGTTCACCACGAACCGCACCTCGGTCCAGCAAAAAAACGGAGTACCCCCTTGGCGGGAACTCTGTCTTTTCGCTTTGCCGCATCCTGCTATTTTCTTAAAATAAGTCTGTTGCTGGTATTGCTCCCATTCTCCCGGAAGCGAGGCTCCTTTTCAATGAGTCCCGCCCTCACCAGATCATGTAAGGCACGCTTGACGGTGCTGCGGGAAAGCTGCAGATCGGAAGCAATGGTCTTTACCGCAGGCCAGCAGTCCTTTCCTTTTCCTGCCCGGTCACAAATATATATATAAACAGCCCTCGCCCGATGGGGAATCTCATCGGGCGAAGCGGTATAAATGTGGTTGAAGTAGCTCATGGGAACCTCCTTTACGTTTTGAGTACATTACGGCGGCGCATGGTGTTTTCAGATGGTTCTGCTACCGGGGTATGAAGGGTTCCTGTTCTGGACGGCGGCTCCAATATCTCCCCGGTTTCTTCGTCCACCATAAGGCAGGCCGTGTGCTTGCGGACGATATTTTCCTCCAGCATCTGCTTATCGGCATAGACCACTTTTCGATGAGCTTTTTCCTCCATGGTGTAAGCCTCTCCGAAACGGATGCCCCATTCAAGGAACAGCCGCAGCTTTGTCCTCATGGGATGGGTGCCGGTTTTCATCACGACAAAGCTGCCCTTTGGAATGGATTTCAATTCGTCCGGTGTCATGAGAGGGCGCTCCATCATCTGCAAGGATTGGCTGGGGTCATTCTTACCACGACTCACGCTGCCGCTCATGATCGTGCGGCTGCCCAATGCTTTACTCAGCACTTCGGCGGTCTGGCTGTTGGGGGCAAAGCCGCCAAAGATGGTGTCCTGGCAATTGTCCACGATTATTTCTGAACCCTCTTTGCCGTAATTCTTTTCGAGCTGGCCGAAGGACTGTATGATTGGTACCATAGAAAGCCGGCGAGAGCGTGAGGCGCTGAAAATTAATTCGAGCGATTCGATGGCTGGAAGCGTTCCGAGCTCATCGCAGTAAAACATTACTCGGTTTTTCAGCTTGCCTCCGTTTTCATCCGCAACCGCAAGGATTTCCCTGTAGAGCTGTTGGATCATAAGGCTGACCATAAAGTATTTGGTCAAATCTTCTTCTGGTAATACGATGAACAGAGCGGATTTTTCGTTACAGAATTTCTCCGCATCAATGGATGTTTCAAAACACAGAATCTGTTCCATTTCGGAGTCGAGAAAGGCATTCAAACGGGATAGCACAGTGGAAAGTACCGACGCCATAGCCTGCTCCGCGGAATTTAGGGCTGCTCCTGCAAACCAGCGGGCCTTGTGGTCGGATGGCAATTTATCCATTAATAGCTGAAACTGACTTTTCCCCTTTACCTTGCTGGGCACGAGTAAGTCCTGAACCAATTTGAACACGCTGATGATATGGCGGCAGTCCACCTTTTTCCCATCTACCTCAGTGGGGGGCAAATACTCGGCAATCAGCAGAATCACTGAGGACAGGAGTCCTTCTGCGGCATCATAAAAAAACTGATTCTGTCCGTAATTCTCGTTGCTGGCGTTGATGATGGTTTTGGAGATAATCTTGGCGTATTTTTCTGCTTTTGCCTTTGCCACAATGTTGTTTTCATCGGCAAGGTACTGATCCATGTAGGTGTTCACCAGATGGAGCATATTGTTGCCGTCCGAGCGGGTGGGGTTTCTTAGGTCGATGACCGCCACATGGTAGCCGTAGTGGTTGCGGGCGATAGTTCCATAGTTTCTATACAGGTCGCCCTTGGTGTCGGTGGTCAGGAAGCTCATGCCGGAGGCACAGGCATATTCCAGGTTGGGGTATAAAAAGTATGCAGTTTTCCCCACGCCAGAGGCACCGATCATGAGACAGTGGACATCGTCAGTATCCACCATTGCCGTAACTTTATTTTTTGCACCTACGCTTCCGAGAATGATTCCCTGCTCGGCGGCAGTAGGGAGGCATTGTCCTTGCCTCCACAGCTCCGGCTGAAAGGGGATGTGCTTATAGGTATTTTTGATTTCCTGTTTTGATGCGAACCGTGCCGTACCATGCTGGCCATCACCTACCGTGCGGGACTTGATTCCGTTTAGGGTATAATAGTGAGCCAAAAGGGAAAGACCGCCGATGACACAAAACATCACGGCGGCCGCTGCAATTAAAATATAGACCTGAGACGGCATAATAGTATCCTCCTTCTTCTGAATTCATTTAGAATGTCAGAAGCGGGGATGGAGTTATTGCCGGGATTACATAGACAGTTTCATTTCCTGGGTCTGCTCCATCTTTTGCCGGTATTTCTCCAGCAGGATCGCTCCTTTGAGGCCGTGGGAGGCAATGCGTTCATAGCACTCTGCCAGCTTTTCCTTTTCACCGGCGGTCACCACACGCTCAAAGCCCTGCAGAGCCATGATATCGGATTCCAGTAAATCCAGCCGGGTTTTCAGATGTCCGCGGTTTTCATAAGTCCTGAAACCACTATGCAGGCGGCTTTGCACCGTGGAGAGATTCCGGCTGTGATCCATCTGCCGATACTCCCTCGCAGCAGCAGCCATGGAGAGGCGACACATTTCCCTCAGACATTCATCCACCCCTGAAAATTGTCCCCAATGCAGATGGGATCGGGCTTTTACGAGCAGGGCTGACAGGGTGTTGGCGGAACAGTTGGATTTCACAGTCATTGACGTTTCGGTAAGCTCCCGGCATATTTCATCCCGGATTAAATGCTGGGGATGTTCCTCAGCAGGGATTGCCGGTAATCCGTGATTTGCCTTGATATCCTCGTTCCAGTCCTTGTGTATGGACAAATCCCTATCACATGAAACACACTTTTCTATGAGCAGATCGTGATATTTCTCCGAGGCTTCGATCCCCGCCTCGTCATGATCCAGACACAGAACCACATGGTTTAGGTTCGGATGCAGCTCCAGCATCTTCAGCATGGCGTATTCGGAAACACCGCAGAGCGCCACATAGCTGTGGTTCCGCCAGTCGTTGGGATGCAGGGTGATGTAAGACAGCAAGTCGATGGGAGCCTCAAACACATAGAGGTGGTTACTTGTGCCGATGTGGTGGAAGCTGTATGCCGGATCGCAGCTATCCACATTTCCTTTGAAGCCGGTTCCCTCGGTATAGAGCCCTCGTTTATGGGCATGGCGGGGAACTCCGTTTTCATCGTATCCCACAAAGACCGCATTGTGGTATTCCTTCATGCTGTCCTTAGATTTTTCACAGCTCTCATACAGGAGCTTCGCCTTGGCAAAGTAACTGACCACTTCACGGTCGATGAGCCGGGTTTTCACCAAGTACGCATAGACGCGGCGCATATCGCTGTGGGGATTCGGAAGGGCAAAGGGCTGTTTCGCCTCCTGTTTCTTTTGTGAGGCGGGTCGATAGACTTCGCCCTGCTCACCGCCCAGCAGCATGGTTACAGCCTCAGGAAAGGTGAGGCCATAGAACTGTCGCACGAAGTCAATGGCATACCCGCCGCTCTCTGCAGAGTGATCGTACCACTCGTTTCCCCGGACGGTAATGCTGTGGTCGGACGCCAACCGCTTATCCCGGCCGCTGGGGATTAGCTTCTCACCGCGCCGATGGAGAAAATCCACGAGGTCTACATTGTTGGCACGGTATTTCTGGTCATCTGTAAAATGCACATATACACCCATGATCCCCCTCCTATTTATGGCGAGTGCCGATTCTATGAAAAAAAGCCGCCCTTTTTACAGGACGGCAATAGGTCTGGAGCGATTTCTCTTTGATCGGCGGCTGCTCAATTTTCTTTTTCTGTTTCTTCACGGTTATCCTCCAATCGTTATAATGACATGGTCTGTTCGTGGTCATCCCTCGCATGGCCCTGCGCCTGCTTTTTCTCACGGAGCTTGCGGAGGAGCTTACGGTCGGTTCTCTGGCCGGGTGGTTTCAGCGGTGGGGCGTTGTCTGCAAAAACACGGCTCATGTGATGCAGGAGCCGTGTTCCCGCCAGCAGAACGGAGGGGTCTTTGAAATCATCTATATGGCCGAGGAAAAATTGGGCGTAAATGTTGCCCTGTGCTGCCGAGAGGGTAAACCAGCGGACGGCAGTTTCTTTGTCTTTGGGGACATCTTTTCCCATCAGATACAGCTTGCCGAGGGTGTACTGCGCATACTGATTTCCCTGTTCTGCGGCAGCCGTCAGAAATTGCAGGGCAGTCTGAATATCCTTTGGCACATCCTCGCCCATAAGGTAAATCTTGCCCAGCCGGTACTGTGCAAATTGATTGCCCTGACCGGCAGACCGTTTTAGGTATTCCAGAGCTTTGGGAACATCCTTCGGAACATCCTCCCCCTTGAAGTAGAGGACGCCGAGGGCATATTCAGCAAATTGGTTCTTTCTGTCGGCGGCAAAGGTCATCCAGCGAATGGCGGACTCCACATCCTTCAGTACGCCCTCACCGCCGAGGTACAGCTTGCCGAGCCGGTATGCGGCGAAGTCATTATCCTGTCCTGCGGAAAGGGTATAAAGCCGTATTGCCTCTGCGATATTCTGCGGAACGTGCTGTCCCTTTTCATAGAGCTTGCCGAGAAAATATGCGGCATAGGGATTCTCAGCCTCCACCGCTTTTTTGAGGTAGCCGAGGGCTTTCTCCACATCCTGCTGTGGTGCTTTTTCATCGGAGAGGATAAGCTTGGCAAGCTGGTGGTAGGCAAAGGGGTTTCCCACGAATGCCGCTTTTTCAAAGTATTCCTTTGCCCTGGCTTCATCCTTGTCGGTACCCACACCATTCAGAAGCATCCAGCCCAAACGGTACTGGAGCTTATCATCATGGCCCTGTTCCTCCAGGGAAACAAAACCGAGAAAGGCTTCCTTGAAACGACGGTCAGAGTCCTGCTGATTTTTTACACAGCCAATTCCGTCCCTCAGCATTTTACCAAGTTCAAAACTGGCATAGGGGAAGCTCTGGTCTGCCGAGCGGGTGTAGAGGGCAAAGGCAGATTCATGATCCTGATCCACACCTTTGCCATGGTAATACAGGCCGCCAAGAGAATACTGTGCGTACTTGTAATTCTCATCCGCAGACAGGGTGAGCCAATCCGCCGCCTGCAGATAGTCCTGCTCTGTGCCAAGTCCGGCGGCATACATTTTGCCGATACGGTACTCGGTGTACTTCCAAGGTTTTTCTTCCTCGGCAGCATGGAAAACAGCAAGGGCCTTTTCGTACCAGCGGTATGCTTCATCGGCGTCCGCTTCGCAGCCAAGACCATCCGCAGACATTCTGCCCAGGTCACATAAGGCGAGAGGGTTATCTGCCTCCGCTTCCATGAGGAAGAGTTCATGGGCTTTTTCAAAATCCTGCAAAATTCCGGCATCCTCATCGCCATATAAATATTGCTTTGCCTGTTTGTAGCCATCCGTCCACCATGAGTCGGAGGATTCCTTATCGGCAGAGGCTTCATCGCTGGAGGACCGTTCCCCGGAATCATCTGCCGGTTCCTGATCTTCTTCATCCGCCATGTCAGAGGAGGGCATCTCCAGATCATCCTCCGACTCCGGCAGGGCTGTTTCCACAGATGCCGGTTCCTCAAAGGTCATGCTCCCAATCAGCAATGCTTCTTGAATGACCATGTTGCGGATGGGCTTAAAATCATCACAGCGGGAAAGGGGCGGCGGCTCTGACGGTGTTTCGGTGTAGATGGATTCGATCCTGCCCCTGACCTCCCACCACAGGCGATAGGCTTCTGCGATACGGCTGTCCTTGGCAAGCTCATCCACGATTTCATCCACCACATTTTTCAGGTCTGCTTTGAGATAGCCATACTGTTTTTTACCGGAGGTGTTTTGCAGGCGCTCAGCAAGGTGTGTAATGAGCTGCTCCATGCGGCCGCTCTGTAAAACGCCGCCTTTCATCTGACGGATCATCTCCCTCATGGACTCGGCCGCCTGTTCCTTCAGGTCATCCCGCCGCTGCGTCTTTTCTCCGTAGAGCGGAATGAGCTCCTGACGAAAAATCTCATTTGCCAGAGAGGACTTCATTTTTTTGATGCCCTGTTTCGTAAGATAGCCCTCTCTTGGGTCGGTGCTATAGCAGACCATGTGAATATGCGGATGGTGCGATTCATTGTGAAAGGCGGCATACCATTTCAGATGGTCAGGATGGATTTTCATGTTCTCCGCAATTTCCACAGCCTTTTCAGAAAGCAGAGCCTTCCATGCAAGTACATTGTCATATCCCATCTGTGCGGCATCCTCACGCCGGAGAGAAATAATCGGAGTCCACACATTTCCGGTGTGGTTGGCTACTTCATCAGCGACCTGTGATAAAACTAGCGGATCGTCACCGGCTGTGAATAAGCCATGGCTGTCAAACTTTTCGACACGGGGACGGTTTGCGATGTAGTCCAGATATTTTTCCCGGCCGCTGATTTTATCAAGATGCCGTTCCAATGCGATGGTGATGAATTCGGAGGCGTTTCCCCGGTTGGAATTTTCGAGGTAATCCTCATATTCAAACAGTTCCTTGGCATCGGGAAACTCCCTGAGTATCTGTGCAATCAAATCTTTTTGTTTTTTGGTGGAGTGCCAGAGCTTATGACCACTTTCCATTTTTTCTACGCCGTCGCGGGTGGCAATGTATTTGACGAGGTTGCTTAAATGGGCAGCAGTCTTTTCCCCGCCTTTGAGGTAGGGGCACTTGAGAATGATGCGGGCCATTATTCTTCCGTCTCAGGGCTGCTCTGGAAATCCACCGCATCGTCCAGACGGATTTTCCCTCTGGTCCGTTTTACCTCGGCAACGCATCGGCCGCGGAGCCGGTGCAGTTCCTCATCGGTAATCTCCAGCGTAGTTGCCAGCAGATGCATCATCATGCTGATTTCCACAGAAAGCCGAAACAGATTGTTTGCCACCCGGTTCTCGGTCTTTTGCAATGTGCCCTGGATGGATACAAGCAGAGCCTTGGAGAGATAGGAGGAGATGTCCTCCGTCCCAAGGTAGCCCATGTAGAAGCTGAGTGCCTTTTCAATAAACTCGCTGCGGCTCTTGCAGTTATCCTTTGACAGCCAGCCGTCCAGCCGTTCCATTGTTTCGGGGTACAGCCAGACCGCTGTTCGTTCCTTGTTATTTTTCATGTGAAATCCGACCTTTCATGGGTGTCCACCTGTGAGGTGACCGTGTAAATTCCTTTGTTTTCTTGCCTTTTCTAAAATCCCGACCACCCTGACCGTGACAAATCCGGAATCCGACCACCTCATGGGAAAGTGCGAAAAACGCCCAGCACTGCTGGGCGAAATGGTTGGCAGGAGGGCGCTTGCGACCACCCGCCTTTATCCTGCTCTTTTTTCGACCGTAGGGGCCGCATGGGGGTTCTGTATGCTTTGGCTGGGAATCGGGGTTCTGACAGCTCTGCACAAAGCCCTCAAAAGCGGTTGTATTCGGTTTGGCGGGTAAACCTGTCACCCAGCCCGGCAAAAGCCCACACAGGGGCGAACAGGGGGCAACGCTGGGGGACGGGTGCAGTAGGGCGGTACGCTACTTCATCTCCATGCCAGAATGACCTTGGGCAGGCTCGGATTGGCAAAGTTCTGTTTCTCTGAGGCTGAAAGAGGAAAGCGAATAGAATTCCCGGTCAAACTCGCCCAGACCGTGCCATTTCAGAAATTCATCATTGCTGGCATTGATGCCGAGATCCTCTTTGCCGTATGCGTCAGTGCAGGCATATATTTCCTCTATGCTGCCGTCCTCCATTCGGAGAAACATTCCGGCCTTGATCTCAGTGCCGTGCTTATCAAAATACTGCATCATTGCTCATCCGCCTGCCTCGGCTCTGCGGTCTGCCTGATTTTTTCTTTCTGTTTTTTAGGTGAAGTGCTTGGCGAGGTTTCGATATCGGCACTTTCATCGATGTATTCCCGCACATTGGCAGGGACGAATTTTTCATACAGACGCTGGAGCTGGTCGCAAAGCTCCTGCTCCAAGTCTGCATCTTTCTTCTCCATGTAGCGTTTGACCGCCCGGAGTTTTTCAGCATCCATTTGTACGGTGATGGCTTCTTTTTTCATATTGAGTGTCCTCCCTTGAATTTTTTATTGGTATCAGTGCCGCAAAACAGAAAGAAAAACCCAGCCTGTTTACGGCAAATAGTTTCTCGGATTCTTCTGCACACCGTTCACTCTCACCTCAAAGTGCAGATGATTTCCGGTGCTTCGCCCTGTGGAACCTACCTTTGCAATGGTTTCTCCAGCCTTTACCGTCTGCCCCTCACGGACGAGGATTTGGGAGCAGTGTCCGTATAAGGTGACCATTCCATTTCCATGGTCAATGGTCAGATAGTAGCCGTAGCCGGTGCTTCCGTAGACCACAGTTTTCACTGCCCCTGCCTTTGCCGAGCGGATGGCAGTTCCTTTAGAGGCGCCAAGGTCAAGGCCGGTATGTCCCGCCCATTCCCCTGTGAGGGGGTCTGTCCTGCCGCCGAATTCCGAGGTCACCATGGAACGCCAGCCGCTGCCGAGAGGAGAAATAAAGCTATCGGCAGAAGATTTTTGTGCCTCGGCGTAGGGCCTGCCGTACAGAACCTGATTGCCAGAATCGAATAAATCCCGGTAGACGACCTGTCCTCTGGAGGAGGAAGCGTCAACCACTTTGCCGTCACCGGCGTAGATTCCCACATGGGTGATGTTCATAAAACGGCCGTTAGGTTTATAGCTCCAGAACACCAAATCACCGGGAGCAAGACTTGATTTTGGAATGGTCAGCCCATTGTCCACGCAGTATTTTCCCTGCGCCGCAGCCGTACCGGGAAGATTTACCCCCATCTTTTTGTACACCCACCGCACAAGATAGCTGCAGTCGGTGTAGCTTCCTTGTCCACGCAGCTCTTGGGAATAGGGATCACCCAGGCGGGAAAGGCCGAGGCGGACAGCTTCAGCTCCCACCTCACCCACAGGCAAGTCAGAAAAGAAACCGTCAAGCTGGTCTGGAGTCCAACCCTCCCACATGGTGAAATCATCATCCTCGGCCGGAGCTCCGATCCCGTATAAGGCACGGTAATAGATTTCATTGGCGTTTGCCTGATCCTCATAGGTGATTGCTCTGCCGAACAATGTCCTGATGTTATTGTAGATGGCAGGCAGAGAGGCAATGGGAACAGCCACGGTATAAGTTTCCTCCGAGGTTGTTCCGTCATCATTTTCCACGGTGCGGGTGCGTTCCTCGTAGGTCACAAAGCAGTCCACATATTTCCGGTGTTCCAACCGGGAGGGGGCTTCAGCGCCGAAAAACAGAGAATAAAAAATAGCCTTAACCCGGTAATCGTCAAGGCTGTCGCCGTTCTCCATCTGTAAATTTACTGTGGCAATGGCTCCGTCTATGAGGGTAAAGCTCTGCCGCATATCCCCGATGTATTCCCTGTAATCCGCAGGCATATTCCCCGGAATCACACCGCCATGAAAGCACAGCTCCACGGCGGTGTTGTTGTGGTTGGTGGTGCCGGAGAGCAAGGAGCAGACCAGCACGATAATTAAAATAAGCGGTGACAGGACGGCGGCAATGATCCAGCCGACGGTTTTTCGGATTCGCTCATCTGAGAGTGCGGCAGCGGCGGCTTTTGCAACAGCCGTAATGGTAGCGGGATCTACCATGCCATCACCACCATTTCAAGCCGTCAAAACCGAACAAGTTCTGCTGTTCCGGCTCCGGCTCACATTCCATGAGCTGCTCGGTATAGTCGATTGCCTGTTCCAAAACAGCGGTATCAAACCCTGCGGTTTTGTAGCCGTCATGGATGGTATTGTAATAATAGCCGGAGGGATAGCCCAATCGATGCCCCGGCGTCATAACGTAGACCATGGCTGAAACAGTCTTGCCATCCAGCGGAAGGTCTATGATTTCCTTGTCGTAAAATCTGGGAAAGCCTTCATAAACATCGAGGGCAGCCTCGTCTTTCGGCGTGATCTTCCACAGCAAGACAGGAACAGAAGAACCCTCGCAAGGCTCAATGGTAGCTACCGCACCGTGCCTGCCTCCCCGAAACACGAGGGCATAATCCTTTATCTCAGAAGCCCCCACCACCTTGGCGGTGGGGCATCTCCCAGCCATCTGCGGCAGATTGAGGTTGCTGCCATAGGCAATATACAGTTTATTTTTCATACGATCTCCTTTACATTGACATAGTAAAAGCGGAGGACTGTTCATCCTCCGCTTCCATTACAGTTTCCGGCACAGTTTCTTCCGGTGGCGTCTGCTCCTGTAACCGCTCCGCTTCACGTTTCTGCCGCAGCCGTTCTTTTTGTCTTTCTGCCTGTGCAGGGTCTTTCCATGCGATGCAGCCCTCCAAGTGATCCAGCAGATGTTTCCGGGCCGTTTTAAATTCATCCCCGATCATACCGAGGCGCAAGAGCCACACCCGGAAGGTATATTTTTCATTGGTGGATTGCGTTTTTGTCGGGCTTGCCGACCGCTGGTTGAGTGCCTGTGCGGTCATGGCGAGGCAGAACTGCACATATGCTTTGACTTTTCCGGCATGGAGGTCCCCATTGAAAGCACGAAATTCCACCGTGCCTTTCTGGAACACGCTGTGCAGATTCAGGCAGTGGTAGCGGCTGTGGTGATAATGCTCCCGGCTGCCATCGCTGCCGTTGTACCAGATACGTTTCAATTGGTCGAGGGTTGTAGGTTTCTGCCGATTGATCCGCTCTAAAAAGGCAGGGTCAATCTTTTGGCAGTAGCTATTTTCCCTTCCTCTGGAAACCTTTAACGCTTTATAAATCATATCCTCTTTGGCCGCCATGATGTTGACCAGATTGCGGAGTTTGGGAGCATCAAAGGGTGCGGCATTGATGTGGATATGGATACCGCAGGAGGAATTCACAAATCCCCCGGCTTCCCGGAGCTTGCGAATCAATTCCTGCACAGTTTCGATATCCTGGTACTGGCAGATGGGGCTGACCAGCTCCACGCTGTAGTTTCGGTCGGCGCTGACTTTTCTGCGGCCGTCCTTCTTTTGGCAGTCAATACTGCCGTCACTCATGACCTTCCATTTGCGCCGCTGGCTGTCATAGGCATAATAGGCATCGTAGAAGCTGCCTTCATATTCCTTTGTGGTGCCGAAATGTTCGGCAATCACATCGGCGGCACGGCTTCGTGTAATCCCGGTCATTTCAATTTCAATCCCGAAATTCTGACCCTGTATCTCCATTTACCCACCGCCTTTACCACATCCTGTGCTGCAGGGTAAGGTCTTTTTCCTGTGACAGTCCCGCTGTTTGGGCAGCAGAGTTGATGAATCCGCACAGCCGTTCCCTGCGCCAGGTATCAATCAGGTACCGCCCGCATTCCTCATTGAGTGCATTGATTTTCAATACGGTATCCCGCACACACTCCGAGATAGCGGCAGGATCACCCTCTGCGGATACGAGGTCATCGATGTACTCATCCAGAATCTTTCCCATGAGGGACACATCCTCCGGTGTATAATGATAGCCCCCGGCGTAAGGATTGGGATATTCCTTTCCGTCCATGCAACACCGGAGATGCTCCAAAATAGCAGGGCGTTCTTCGTGGTCTGATTTTTGGTACTTTTCCATAAAAGCTAAGATATCCGCCTCCCGATTCGGAGTGTAACGGATAAAGGACAGCATATCATCGAGGATACCCGCCTTGTTTTCTTTCTGATTTTGAACTCTTTCCATGACTTTTTCTCCCTTCTTCATCATCTGCCGCCCGCCTTTCCGAACAGCTTTTCTTTGTAGGCAGGGGCGTGAACCGCAAGGTTATACCGCTCAATGCCGCATTTATAGAGACACACACCGCGCTGGGGAAATCGGATTAGGTTGTATTCGGATTCCTCTAACTGGAGGCTGTCGATATAAAACTGCTTGTCAATGTTTCCTGCATTAAAGAGGAAAGAATGAGTAGGAATGGAGAACAGCGGTTTCGTCAGCTCTCGGATTCCCTCGATGTTGAAGTCCTCCAAATTCTGAGAAGCCAAAATTACCGCCGACTCCTTTTTCCTGACACGCTTCATGAAATTGCGGATATACTCAATCGCAGTCAGGTTGGTCAAGAACAGATACAGTTCATCAATTGATGCGGCGGTGTTCCCCTCGGTCAGCAACTTGTCGCTCATAAAGGAAAGCACATTGAACAGCAGGGCGTTTTTAACGTTCCGGCTGGCCTGCAAAAGCCCCTTGACTCCGAACACAATAAAGCGGTCGGAGGTCACATTGGTGTGGCCGTTGAAGAATTTGCTCTCTGCGCCCATGCACATGGAGTGGAGCCCCAGCAGGATTTCCTGCAGCAATTCCTGCGGGTAGAGCTGATATTTGCCTTTGTCATATCCCCTGAACTCATCGTCAATGAGGGCGTAAAGGTCAGATAAGATAGGATAGTCTGTGGCGGTAAGGCTTCTGAAATCGGTATGGTCGCTGATGCTAAACTTTTCGTACAGCTTGCCCAGCATGATTTCTATGGCGTCGATGTGGCGGTCGGAAAAATCTTTATAACAGCGAAAGAAATCCTTGAGAAAGGAAATGTGCTGACTGAGCTTGGTGGACTGGCGGAATGCTTGGGGCGCATCGGTATCTTCCGGGCTGCCTCCTTCATCCCACGTTTTAGGCTCCAGAGGATTGATTCGGTATTGCCCGTTCATCAAGTCGATGAAACAGCCGAGGTTCTCTGCGAGGTCAACATATTCATGTTCAGGATCAAGGCACAGGACGGACTTGCCCGATTCGAGGATGTTGCAGAGGATGAGCTTGAGGAGATAGCTCTTGCCTTGGCCGGAGTTGCCGAGGATTAAAATGTTTGCATTCGTCTTGTCATCGTCACGCTTATCGAAGTCCACGATGATATTTGAACCAAATTTATCACGGCCAAGATAGAAACCGTGGGGATCGGTCTTACCGCTGTAATTGAACGGATAGAGGTTTGCCACCGAGCTGGCGGGCAAAACCCGTTCAAACTGGCTGCCGAACACATTCCGTCCCGTAGGGCCGACAGATAGAAAGCCCTCCCGCTGGCGCAGTATCAGCCGGTCCACATTGAGCTTTGAGCGAACCAGCTCGGTGAGGACATCGGTCTGGAGGAACTTCAAATCGTCCAAATTGTTCGCTGTCAGCTCAATAAAAACAGCACAGTGGAGGAGCGGCTCACGGTTTCGGTGCATGGAGGACACCAGTGTGACCACATCCTGCAAATTGCTTTCGGCGGTGACTGTCTGCTGGAGATCGTTGGTGCTGCTCTTATCCATGCGGTTTTTATTGGCTGCGTTATGAATGATTCTCTTTTCCTCGGCCGCCGTTACCTGTCTGGTGTAGATGCGTAGGGTCACGCCGTCCTTTTCCCCAAGGTGACGCAGGATGGCCTGCTCATCGGTTGCGGTAGGGTACTCACGGAGAGCCCAAACACACCGATAGGTGTTACCGCATATAAAATGGTCTGTATTGAACTTGATGATGCCCGGTGCGATCATGTCAAGAAAATCCTTGATTTTCGGCTCTGCCGCCCCAGCATCAACCTTTGTTTTTCTGATTTTAGGCATGAAAAAATACCTCCTGTCCAGCCGAGGGAGGTTCCATGCCTTTGGCCGCAAGGTATCTCCCTACGGCCTATTGAATTTTTCTTATTCTCCGAGAATCACCCAGCGCTCGCCATCGTAATCCTCATACATTTCAGTGGTGACATTTTGCTCATAGTAGACACCAAGCAGGCGTTTGGTATCGGCTTCACCGGCTCTGCGCGCAGTAAAGCCCTGATCCTTGAGGCTCTTTTCGATGCGGGAGAGGTAGGGTCCTACGTCCTTTTCTTTTTCTCCACGCAAGCGGATGATGATTAAAAATTCCCGCGCTGTTGCCATCTGCACTTGCATACGATCAAGGGCGGTCATGTCCTGTGCCAGCATCTTTCGGATGACAGGATTCTGCTCGGCATCCATCCTGGCTTTCAGATAGCTCTTGTTGTCCTCAAAGTTTTCACGGCTGTTAAGGCACAGCATTTCAATATCCGAGATGCCTTTCAGCACATTCATAAGGGCATAAATCCTTGACCCGATGCTGGAGTCGGACAGGACGCTGATATTGGTGGGTTTAACCATAAAAAATACCAGCTCACCATGGGGAGTCACAAGGCTGTAGCCTGTGATGTCCTCGATGCCGATGAGCTGGCGGGTGGAGGCTTTCTCCCTTGCCTCCTGTTTCTTTTTTCTGTTCATATTCATGCCCTCCATTCATAGGATTGCTGCTTTCCGAAGAAGAAAGCGGCGGCATAGCGGATAAAATCGAGGATACCCACGTCCTCAAAACGTATGGATAAAAAGGCATAGAGCGCCGTCAGGACGATGGGCGGAAGCCATCCGAGCTGGGAAAGAGCAAAGACAGAAATCAGGCATCCGACGCCGATGATTCCGATGTCCCGCAGCTCCCACAGCCACAGGGTAGCTTTTGACTTTAAGTTGTCGGGGTAGATATACATGGGGGTGATTCCTCCTGTTCCTCATGGATTCTTTGCAAAAAATAAGCGATGCCACGGAGGACAAAGTCCACGCACGGTATCGCCACGCTGTTTCCAAGTGCCTTATATCTGGCACTGTCCGATGCTCCCGGTATCAGCGTCCAGCCGTCGGGAAAGCCCTGGAGCCGCTCACATTCCAGAGGAGTAAGCCTGCGAATTAGGTTGCGTCCATTCTCTTTTACAAGATTTTCGCTGCCGCCTCCGTTGTCGCCACCCTGGGCGCGCAGAGTGGTACAGCCCTCCGCATAGTTGCCATATTGTGATTGGCCGAATACTTCAGGCTGACAAATGAGATCGGTGGCATCCTTATGCTGCCTTGCACTTTGTGTGGCAACCACATCATTTTCGGAAAATTCATCGCTCCGCTGTCGGCTGAATACCGCATGGCGGTCGCTGGTGGTAATGGTATAGCTGATGTTCGGCTGACAGCCCAATCCGTTGCCGCCGTTCTCCGGCTCCCGGTCAATGGTGTTGCCGGCAATGCAGATAGTTTCCTGCAAAATAGGACTTCCCACGAGCGGGACATTGTTACCGCCGGTACCGTAGGTCGATGTTACGGTAGGGGCTACCTCTAACGGTCCGTTATATCTGCAATCCTTAGCATGGTTATCAAACAGCACCGGCTGGTTGTTTCCGCTCATGCCTGCGCTGGCAGTGATGGTTGGACAGATGCCGACGCCGATTTCTGCGCCTCCCTGCTGGGTTGCCATGACCAGCGGCTGGTGACCATGCTCCTGGGCGCGGAGCGTGCCTGTGATGTCCTCCGTGCAGTGCATCTGGCTGCCGCCTTGGTCGTTTAGGCAGAGCACCGATGGAGCAGTACCGGTTTTAATAGTGGGCGAACACTCTGACTGATAACCGATTCCTCTGGCTTCTGCGCTGGCATTGCCGCAGAAGCCTGCGGTAAGCACACAGGGATAGCCCTGTCCGGCCTGACCGCCGCCGTTGGTGATGGAGGTATGAACCTCCGGCGTGAGAAAACAATCGCCGTCACCTTTGCTGATAACTCCTGCCGCAAACAGAAGTCCTGCCGGGTTTCTTCCGCCGCCCCCGTCCGCTCCGGCAAGAGTGGGCGCCACACCCTCCGGCGTAAACACTCGGCTTTGCTGGGTATCCCAGCCATTCAGACAATTTGGCTGGGACACAAGGGGAGGATGACCTCCCATGCCTGCACGGAGCGTGGGCGTTACTTCTTCGGTGATATCCATCCGTTCCCCGCCATGATCGTTTAAACATATCAGCGGCTGCTGAGTGACAAACGTCTGCATTTGCATATTGCGGGTAGCCAGCAGGGCGCCGGATATGCCGTTCAGATCAATTACCTCGTCCCTTTGGTTGACATGAAAGGTACTGATTTTTTCGGCATCCGCCACAAAAGTCTGCTGTTTCATGCCGGGGCTGGCACCCAAGGCTCCAGCTACATCCTGGAGGTCCCGCACTTCATCACGCTGGTTGGCGGCAAAGGCTATCGCTGTTTTTTCTTCTGTCTGGATATACCCATGCCTCCCGCCTTCGCCGCCATAAAGAGAGGGCCATGTTCCGGTTTCCTCAAAGATGCGGCGGCTCTGCACATCCCATGGGGTCAGGCAAGCTCCGCCTGTATCGTCAGTGCCTCCTTGAGCTGGGGAGGCAGCTCCTTGCCCCTGGCTTCCGCTCTCCGCAATATCCCCAAACAGGCCGTCTTGCTTAAATAGTATTTCGGGTGCGGTTGTGCCTCCAAAATCTGCGACAAGGAAGATGCGACGGCGACGCTGGGCGACTCCCCAGAATTGAGCGTCCATGACACGCCAAGCCAAGCTGAATTCAGTTCCCAATATGACAGCCCCAGCAGATTCCCAGCGCCCGGACTCAGGTCGAGGCACATCACAGGCACTGTACTTAATGCGGACGATCTCCTCGATGACCGCCCTGAAATCCTCGCCGTCTGCGGAGCTGAAGGCTCCGGGGACATTCTCCCAAACGAGGTATCGAGGTCGAACAAGGTGAGCTGGTACGTTTCGCTGCTCATCGGCTTTTCTCATCTCCTTTGCAATCCGTGTCTGCTCCATAAATAGACCGGAGCGTTCTCCGGCAAGTCCGGCACGCAGCCCAGCCACACTTAGGTCCTGGCATGGGCTGCCCCCGCAAATCACATCCACAGGAGGCAATGCCGCTCCGTCAAGTTTTGTGATATCTCCGACATGGAGCATTTCAGGAAATCGGATTTTTGTCACTTCAATGGGAAAGGCTTCGATTTCACTTGCCCATAAGGGGGTGATTCCATTGCGGACAGCAGCAAGCGGGAAGCCTCCGATCCCATCGAAGAGGCTCCCCATCGTCATCATCAGACCATCCTCATAGCCTGTTCGGGAGCCTCGGCCGGTACATTGTTTTTTACTCTGCTTATGGCAAAGCCGTTTTCCTGTTCCATTACCCGGCGTACCGGGATTCCGAGTCTGCCCGCTTCCTCGATTTCAAGGTGCATTCCGAGCGAGATATGGTCGCCGTAGCACCATAACTCGTCACAACGGGACAACATGGCGATTCCCATGTCAAGCCCAAGCTGACGCTGTTCCGGTTGATGTTCGTCCAGAATGGTGGGGTATAGCAAATGGGGCGCAAAAAAAGCGTGCCCCTCGTTCATCACATGGCGGCACGCTTTCTTGGCAAACTCGGTATTCTTTTCGATGTCCCCGGCGTAGGGGGACGCCATATAAATCAATTTCATGGCCTTTTTCCTTTCTGCGTTATTTCGGTGCAACCGCCTGCACCACAGTTCGGGTGGTGTTCACAGCGGCCTGCGCCGTGTACACGGCACTCATCACATTGGCCTTTGTGCTGGTGTCCAGTCCAAAAGCTCCAGCGATTCTTGGCACTTCCCCTGCGGAAAGCATCAGCCCAAGCCCCAGCAGGGCGTGGGTTCTCAGGACCATAAGTCCTGCGGCAAGGATGGTCGCCTGCAAAAATGTGGTGAGGCACAGACCGATGATTTGCTTGCACCACTGTGTAAATCCGTCAATGTAACCGCGGGGAACGGAAAACATATACAGGCTGCCTACGGCAATCTGGATCAGTAAAATGCCTCCGCGTTTTAAATTGGCAAAAAACACTTTAATGACCGAATATCCCATCATAATAATCAGGAAAAGCATCATGATAGGGTTTGTGATGCCCGACAGCCCTCCAAAAACACCGGAGCCCATAGCACCGCCAAGGTCTGACGAGCTGCCAAGCTCTGCTATGATGTTCCCCGCAAGGTCACTGAAGCTGCTTCCGTAGCCGGTGATTCCTGCCGTGAGGCTGCTCTGGAGATTGACCGAGAGCTTGAACAGCTCCACCGGTAAGATGGTAAAAAGGGACACCGCCATAAAGCCTTTGATGGCGTTTAAGGCGGCGTCTTTTATGCTGCCCCGGCCGTGCTGGTACTCGATTCCGGTTTCAAACACCGACACCACAAGCCCGGTCCCGTACAGCGCCCAAGCCAGATAAGAGAAAAACAGGACGATGGACTGTACCCATTCCATAGAGAACAGCTCCACGCCCATATTTCCCATTTGTGCAAAAAAGTCAGCAAGAAAGCCAACCACTTGTCCGTAGAGCCATTCGATGATCTGATCCATCACGGTTCCGAGGACAAAATCCCATATAAACATTTGGAAGTTCACCTCCTTCGAGACATAAAAAATCACACCGTAGCAAGGCACACGGTGTGTTCATTCATCTCGGTTAATAAATTTCGAGCAATGATTTTTATTTGAGTAAAGCTCAAAAACAACTTGACAATCAGCTCTTTCAGAGTTTCAATACCACACAACGGTGGCCGCCGAAATAATCTTAGGAGGTCAATTGCATGGCAGATTACAAAAAAATGTACGATTCGCTGTTCAATGATGTGACGGACGCGATATCGTTGCTTCAGCGCGCACAGCAAAAAACGGAGGAGCTTTTTATCTCTGGCGATGATGGCATCGTACTTGAGATTAGAAAAGAATCCGGGCCTGAGGGCGAAAAAGAATAGCGGAATCATTTTGTAAAGTAAGGAGAGTGGCACGAGCTGCTCTCCTTACTTTTCTGATGTAAACACCATCATGTATGATCGGCATACCCTACTACATCCCCAAAATCGTCCAGAGTATCCTTGTCAAAGGCAGGTGAACGAATTTTAGTTATCATATCATTTTTCTCCTTTTTCTTTTGTTCATATGGTGAACATGTTTTCTCTTCAAACCTCCCTTAAATCCTTTAATATCCATTTTCATTGACAGAAAATAAAAGATGTAGTATCATCTAACTTAGTTGATACTACATCTTTTTATGCCTGAGGTACTATTATGGATGCAACTAAACGTCAAATCACAAAGATTGCCCGTGAAGTCAATAAGTTTACTGCCCGTATACTGAAGCTGGATGGTATTGGAACTGCGGAATATGATTTCATCCATGTGGTTCGCAAAAATCCCGGCATCACACAGGCTGCCATTCGGGATATTCTCACATTGGATAAAGGGGCCGCTGCCCGCCGCGCGGCCAATCTGGAGGCAAAGGGGTATCTTATCAGAAAGGCAAACCCTGCCGATGGGCGCAGCCAGCTGCTCTATGCCACTGAAAAGGCTGACCGACTGAAAAACTCCAAGGCTTCCGTTGAAGCTCTTTATTATGAATATTTGCAGGAAACATTGTCTCCAGAGGAAAATGCTGAGTTCTGTCGGCTGCTGAATATCCTTTACACGCGCTCCAAGGCAGAAAGCAAGGCTGACTTTCCAAACCTCACTCACCGCTTTTTAGAAGGGAGCGGAGGAAAATGAGCCGCTCAAATCAAAAAATCAAACAGGTTTCTCAGCCTGACCATATTCTGTCCTACTTCAAGATGGAACTTTGGTCACTCACGTTGGTTACGATTTCAGGCATCCTTTATAATGTTGGAATGATTGCGGGACCATATTTTGAAGGCCGTCTGGCACAGTGCCTGTTCGACATTATGGATGGCCGTGAATCCTTTTCTGCCATGCTGTCACTGGCGGTAGTCTATCTGATTGTCATTTTAACCGTGCAGGTCATGCGCTGCGTGAAGCGCTTCTATGTGCGCCGTTTTGCAAATAATACCAGCCGTAACATGCGTCATATGCTCTACAACAGCCTGGTGAACATGAGCAGGGATGAACTGGAACGGGAAAGCATTGGAACGGTGATGACCAAAGCAGTATCGGATGTGGATGCCTGCGCGGAGGGCATGCGAAAGTTCACCACAGAGGTATTTGATACCGGCGTGGTGCTGATTGCGTACCTTGCCATGCTGTTTTATTACGACTGGCGTCTGGCGCTGATTTCCTGTGCTTTTACCCCTATCGCTTATTTCATTGCAGGACGTTTGAAGCACCGGGTGACACAGTATAACGGGACATACAAAAAGAGCGCCGAACGGCTGAACAGCGCCACCATGGACAGAGTTTCCAATACGGTTACCTATCGCATTTACGGCTGTGATGAAAACAGGGACTTTGCTTATGAGGGGCACCTGAGAGACTACGAAAAGTGCGCGGTGGCAGCAAATTTTTGGGAAAACACCATGCAGCCGCTCTACCACATCATTTCCATGTGCGGTGTGATATTTGTCTTGTACATGGGTAGTAAAAATGTTGCCGGTACTGGCTGGAGCAACTGGAATATCGCCGCTTTCACCACATTTATGTCCTGCTTTGCCAAAATGGCACTCAAGTCGTCCAATGCTGCCAAGCTGTTTAATTCCGTTCAAAAGGCGCAGGTTTCCTGGGCGAGGATCAAGCCGCTTATGAAAGAGTATGTGGAGCAGCCCACTCTGTCCGATATGGATTTTTCTGCCGGAGCCTCGATCAAAGTACGGGATTTGTCCCTGCACTGGGAAAACGGGCCGCAGGTGCTGCACGGGATTTCTTTTTCCGCACAGCGGGGACAAATTATCGGCGTGACAGGAGCAGTTGCCAGCGGAAAATCCATGCTGGGCAAGGCACTGTTGGGGGAACTTCCCTACGAGGGCAGCATTGAGGTAGACGGGTGCGAACTGCGCACGCTGAGTCTATACGAGCGCAGCCGGCTACTGTCCTATCTTGGGCATGAACCGGAGCTGATGACGGAGAGCATTGAAGAAAATATTCGTCTGGGAGAAAAAGGCGAAATAGCCCGCTGCCTTCAAACGGTGTGTCTGGCAGATGAAATTGATCAAATGCCGCAGGGAGCGGCTACCTCCGTCGGCAGCGGCGGAATCCGTCTGTCCGGCGGTCAGCAGTCCCGGCTTGCGCTGGCCCGCACCTGCTATCATGCACGGCAGATTTTGATTTTGGACGACCCCTTTTCCGCGGTGGATCAGAAGACCGAACGAGAGATTTTTGCAAATCTGCGTCTGCTGGCTGCGGACCGCATCGTTATTTTAATTTCCCACCGTTTACAGCTGTTTCCGCAGTTGGATCATGTACTCTTTCTGGAGAACGGCACGAGTGTATTTTCCACCCATGCTGCGCTGATGCGGGGAAACAGCGCCTATGAGACGCTCTATCAGGTACAGGCAATGGGAGGTGCAGACAATGAAGAATAAGAACGGACTTGGCATTGTCTTTCGGAAGACCGTCCGTCAAAACAGTGGAATGACGCTTTTGACCGGGATTCTCATTGCCGCCTGCGTGGCAGCCGCTCTGTTTCCTCCCCTTGTACTGGAGCAGATCGTAAACCGGCTGACCGGGCGGCAGGCTGTTTCTCTTGTGCTGCCCTTTGGTTACTTTGGGCTGCTGGCACTTTCTGATTTGCTGGAATCGGGTCAGAGCGTGATGATAACGGTGTTCGGGCAAAAGATGACTCATAGTCTGCGCAGCGAGCTTTGTGCCAAACTGAAACGACTTCCGGCGGCTTATTTTACACAGCATGCCCCCGCCAAAATCACCTCTCGCTTTGTCAATGATGTGGATGTGGTGGATTCTCTCTTTACAAACGGCATTATCGGAATGGTTGCCGATGCGTTTAAGGTACTGAGCATTCTTATGGTCATCTTTTATAAAAGCACCGGACTTGGTATCCTGATGCTTTTGGTGACTCCGGCGCTGTTCGCCATGACGCGTCTGTTTCAAAAGCGAATGCTCAAGGCGCAGCTTGAAAACCGTGTCGCCGTCAGCAAGGTAAACAATCATGTGCCCGAAACCATTCATAACATCCGCACGATTCATACCCTGTTTCGGCAAAAGTACATGGAAGATAAGTATGATTCCTATATCGAGGAAAGCTATCGTGCCCTCGATAAGTCCAATCTGTATGATTCCATTTATTCTCCCGTCGTCATTTTTGTCAGCTCCTGCGTGATTGCAGTGATGATGGTGTTCGCCGCTTTGGGCGGCGAGATGCAGCAGTTTTTTGGAATTACCGTGGGTACGGCGGTTGCCATCATCGCCTATGTGGGCAAAGTGTTTGAGCCGCTTGAAAGCATCGGCATGGAGATCCAGAACATTCAGTCTGCTGTGGCAGGCGTGAAGCGAATCAACGAATTTCTGTCTGAAAGAGAGCGCACCGTACCGGAGGACGTTCTGAACAGGGAGCTGTCCGACGCAAACGGGGAATCAGCTATCAGCTTTGACAATGTGGAATTTGGATATGACGATAAAACGGTAGTCTTACAGGATATGAGTTTTTCTGTGCAGCAGGGCGAAGCAGTCACATTTATAGGCAGAACCGGTGCCGGAAAAAGCACGCTGTTCAAGTTGATTCTTGGCCTGTATGCCCCGCAAAAAGGGCAAATATTGATCAATGGCATTGATGCCGCTCAAATTTCGGATAAACGAAAAAGAAAGCTGTTCGGTTATGTGGAGCAGACCTTTCATTCGGTTACCGGAACTGTGGCGGAGCAAATTTCTCTGTTTGATGATTCTATCGGTCAGAAACAGATTGAAGAAGCTGCGAAACTGGTAGGCTTGCATGAAAATATTATGGAACTGGACCAGAGGTACAACACACCGGTGGAAAAGATCACCTTCTCTCAAGGTCAGTTTCAGCTTCTCTCCATTGCAAGGGCGGTTGCGGCTCAGCCTAAAATTTTACTGCTGGACGAAATCACCGCAAATCTGGACTGTGAAACTGAGCTGCGGGTGTTGCAGGCCCTGGAGCAGGCGTGTAAGGGGCGGACCGTATTGTCTATCTCCCATCGTCTGAATGAGAGCACACATAGTTCTCGTTTGATTCAAATTGGTGAATAACAAAATAGGAAGCTTGTAGATTCATCCTGAGAGGATAATAACTATGGATTTGAAAGAAAGAGCAAGACAGTTGAAAACCGATATCCCAGCGGTATTTCTGTGCATGAAGGACAAGAACACTCCTGCCATTGCAAAAGTGTTGGCTGGTGTAACCGTCGCCTATGCCTTATCACCGGTTGATCTGATACCGGATTTTATTCCCGTGCTGGGGTATCTTGACGATGTCATTTTTCTTCCCTTTCTGATTGCGCTTACCATTCGATTTATCCCGCAAGAGCTATTTGAACATTATCGGGAAGAAGCAAATGGTCTATGGGTAAGCGAGAGGCCGAATAAGTGGTACTATGCTCTCCCAATTGTGGCCATCTGGCTTCTTGTTTTATGGCTGATTATAGAAGCGTTTCTGTTTTAACTTTGCAGCTATCACAAGAAACTGGAGATAATAAATTGCAACGCCTTCATTTTTCTGAGATGCAGACAAGTTGATAAGGTTTATAGTGCATATGAATCTGCAATAGGCTGAAAGCATGGGCAATCTCACCAGTTAGGATGAGATTGCCTATCTTCTATTTCACCATCACATTCCAAGAATTGTCCAGAATATCCTTGCATAAGGACTGTGAACAAATTTTGCACTCATACTAGTAAGTCCCCCTTTTCATTATTCAACAAGTATCAAATTTTTTTGGTTGACAAATTTAAAAGCAGAGCATATAATAAATGGAATCTCTTTGCACTGCATTACATTCAGCATGAATGCGAGATCAACAGTACAAACTGAGCAGGCGATGCCCGCAAGGGTGTGGGGCCGGGCCGCCCAACGAGCGGCAACAGATTGCTATTTTTGCACATCTGTGGGACAGTAGTATGTTCCATAGGTGTGCTATTTTTATACCTAAATGGAACAACGAACCCGAAAATGGAGTGCCATAGAGCTATCAAACGACTGCCGAAAGGCTAAAACGGAGGTAACTTTTATGACAGACAACAAACCAAACATGGCCGGCTTAACCGCCACCGAAGCAAAAAAGCTGCAGGAGCAATATGGTAGAAATGAATTAACCACACAGAAAAAAGAGAGCTTTTTCAAAAAAGTTCTACACATTATCTGTGAACCAATGTTTTTACTGCTCATTGTTGCTGCAACCATTTATTTTATTCTGGGAGAGCCCAGAGACGGTGCGATTATGCTGATTTTTGTGGTGGGCATCATCAGCATTGATGTAATTCAGGAATGGAAAACCGATAAAACCTTAAATGCACTGAAAGATTTATCTGCCCCGCATGTCACTGTTATCCGTGATGGCAAGGAGCAGACCATTGCCAGTGCCGACCTTGTGCCCGGCGACTTAATGATGATCTATGAGGGGGTCAAAGTCCCGGCAGACGGCGTTGTAATAAAGTGCAACGACCTGTGTGTCGATGAATCCTCGTTGACCGGCGAAGCGGAAGGTGTTTGGAAAATCAACACTGAGAGTGCTGAATCAACAAGTGACTATTGGCGGCGTGATTATTGCTATGCCGGTACGCTGGTTACACAAGGCACAGCAACGGTACTGGTAGATAAGATTGGAAGCAGCACTGAGTATGGAAAAATCGGTGTCAATGTTGCATCCGCACCAGAGGACCCCACACCCCTGCAAAAGCAAATCGGAAGTCTTGTGAAGCTATGCGCCGGGATTGCTGCTGTCGTGTTTGTCTTTGTAGGAGTATTCACATGGTTTAATATTCCTGACCATAGCTTCGGCGATAGGTTGATTGAGAGTGTTTTGTCAGGTATCACCCTTGCCATGGCAATGATTCCGGAGGAGTTTCCTGTTATTCTCACGGTATTTTTATCAATGGGAGCTTGGCGGCTTGCTAAAAAGCAGTCACTGGTGCGCAAGCTGCCTTCAGTGGAAACGCTTGGCGCAGTGTCTGTGCTATGCGTAGATAAAACAGGCACCATCACCATGAATCAGATGACTGTGCAGGATACTTGGGCTGCTGATGGCAACACCAATGCTCTTTGTGAAGTGATGGGTATGGGCTGTGAAACCGATGCCTACGATCCTATGGAAAAGGCAATGCTCAAACATTGTGAAACCCTTGGAATTTCAAAGGAGTATCTTTTTGGCGGAGAACTAATCAGCGAATATCCCTTCACAAATGAATTGAAGATGATGGGGCATATTTGGCGCAGGGATGATGGAATCACCATTGCAGCAAAAGGTTCTCCAGAGCGCATCTTGACTATTTGCGAGCTTACAGATTTAGAGAAGCAAGAAGCAGAACAGAAGATCACCGAAATGTCAAAACAAGGCTTGCGTGTAATTGCAGTTGCCACTGCAAACCCGCAAAGTGAAGCTGAAATTCCTGCACAGATTACAGACTGCCGTTTAACACTTTGCGGACTGATCGGGCTTGCTGACCCACCTCGTGAAAGTGTAAAAGCAGACATTGCTGTTTGCAATAAGGCGGGTATTCGTGTTGTTATGATTACAGGCGATAATGGCGTCACCGCTGCATCCATCGCAAAGAAAATCGGTATGAAAAACAGCGATCATATCATTACAGGTGATATGCTGAACGAAATGACCGATGAAGAACTGCGTGAAAAGGTGAAAGATGTCAGCATTTTTTCTCGCGTCATTCCTGAACATAAAATGCGTATCGTAAAAGCATTCAAAGAAAACGGTGAAATTGTTGCTATGACAGGTGACGGTGTGAACGATGCACCAGCTCTCAAATATGCTGATATTGGCATTGCAATGGGAAAGCGCGGCAGCGAAGTATCTCGTGAAGCAGCAGACCTTATTTTAATGGACGACAACTTTACTACTATTGTAGAAACGGTAAAAGACGGCCGGCGTATTTATGATAACATTCGCAAAGCTGTGGGTTATGTGTTCACCATTCATATTCCTATTGCCTTTGCCTCCTTACTTGCACCAATGCTTGGCATTGCCCCTTCAGCACTGCTTTTGCTTCCGCTCCACGTTGTTTTGCTGGAACTGCTCATTGATCCTACCTGCTCGATTGTACTGGAGCGTCAGCCTGCGGAAACAGACATTATGGAGCGCAGCCCTCGAAACCCAAAAGAAAAACTGCTGATCGCAAAAACCCTTGCCAAAAGCATTTTGCAGGGACTTATCATTTTTGTGGCCTCCTTTAGAACGTATTACGTAGTCCTCGATGGAAATGTAGATAATGCACCGGTTGCTCGGGCAATGGGGCTTGCTATTATTATGCTGTCCAATTTGTTTCTTGTACAGGTCAACAGTTCTGATCATGACTTCGCCCTGCAATCTATGATTCGCCTTGCAAAAGATAAGGTGATGTGGGCAGTTAACTTTGGTACACTTGTTATGCTTGGCATTATTTTGTATTCGTCACTCAATAGCTTGTTGAAACTGTCACCACTGTCTGCTTCTATGTTGTTAAAGGCTGTCTGTATTGCGGCGGTTGCCGTGTTCTGGTATGAATTAGTGAAGCTAATAAGAAAGGCAAAAATGACCAAATGACTCGATGCAACAAAAATAAGAGCTGTGTGGAATTCACGCGGCTCTTATTTTTTTACATGTATTGCGGCTTCAATCCCCCAATCTATCAGCATCCGCCTTAGTTCTGTGCACTGTGCCATGCGGGTGATGGGGTGGTGCATAAATTGAATAGAGTTTTAGCGGGCATCGCCCTTTGTTAACAACATTATGCCATGTCCCTGCGGGAACAAAAATAACATCATCCGCCGATATACATTGCTGGAAATCCAATTGCTCCTTTCGTTTTCCCATCATTGCTATACCGCTTCCTTGCTCGATACGCAAAAACTGATCGGTATCTGGATGTATCTCCAACCCGATTTCACCGCACACTGGAATACTCATCAAAGTTAACTGCAAGTGACATCCGGTCCACAATGCCGTGCGGTAGTTCTGATTCTGACCAGTTGCTTTCGCAATGTTGGTAACATAGGGATAAGGTCCATGGTCTTGTTGGCATGGCTCTACGGTATTATTCCTGCAACCTCTTCTATTCCCATTATATCGATCCACAAAAAACACCTCCTTTTTCAGTTAAGGTAAACATCGCAAAATTGTGAATTACGCAATATTACCTCTATATATCTTATGCGATAGGATTAGTGGGGTGATTGAACTTGAGAGCAAAAGATTGTTGAAAAGCATCTCTATGAAAGCATTGAACTAATTATAAAGAAAGAAGCCAGTTAGGGCAAAGATAATTGCTGGGCTGACAGTTGTATAAGCACTGTCGCTCATCGACCTGATTCCGGATTTCATTCCGGTGCTTGGCTACATAGATGATATTATCCTGTTATCAGCTCTGGTGGCACTCTCCATACGGATGATACCACCCGATGTTTTTGATGCATGCCGCCAGGAAGCTAAAGGTCTTTGGGTAGGCGGCCACTGTTGTGTTGTTGTGGCTGCTGATCGTGTGTTTGCTTGTTAAGGCGATCTGATTTTAGATTAACTCAGGCAGACAAGTCAGATGAAAATACTTGTCTGCCGAATTGTTACATGCCCAAAATAGTCCAGATGTAAGTCGGAGCTGTAAGGGTGAACACCAAACAGGCGAACAAAATCGCCGGAGCCGCCCACTCAAACTGGCCATGCTTGCGATAGTCGAAGTACGCCATCCCTAATTTTGCAAAGAAAAACACCGCCAGAATGAGGTCGATTGCGGGAAACACCACCTTGTTGACTACCGTCTTAATCTGCCCGGAGGCATCATTCCATGTGCCCTCAATAGCTCCCGCAACATCGCCATTTGCCGCAAAAGCGGTTGTGCTGAAGAACATGGTTACCATGAGGACGAGGATAAGCATAAGAGCAATTTTCTTATACCTTTTCATAAAAACCACCTTTCTAAAAATCAAGAAAAGGCCGCAGAATTGCTCCTGCGACCTTGTTCTTTTTCTGTATTTATAGTTTCATTGTCATATCCATGCCCGGAGTCTGTTCCTCCAAGAGCGGGGACACTTCAATCACCTGGGGGTTATGATGAAATTTCAGATCACCGCGGAAACCTTTCTTCAATAAGCTGAATTCTTCAGCCTCCGCAAGTGTTTCAGGAGGACAGCCGGGTGGCATCTCCTGATTCCATCTCACCCATTCCCCATTTTGATGCCGCTGCTCCAGCTTTAGGATGATGTAATCCTCCGGTACAAAAGAGGGATACCTCTGTAAAAATCCCCGTGTATCAACGTAGCGGTGACCTTCCTGCATCACGGTCATTTCCATGAGCCGCAGGGTGTCCGCAAGGGAAGTGCAGAACCAGCACTCACGATCTCCGAATCGCCGGATGCGGCCATCCTGCAAAATTGCATCCAGCCGGTCCTTTTGCGTGTAGTGGTATAGGCTGCCTTTTGGCGCCTCAATTCGTTCATATGCCATTGTATCCTCCCCGCTATGGCTTTTTAGGCGCGACATGCCAGTCCTGCCACAAGTTGCCCCGTATGGTCAGGCTGTCTGTAAGGTTAGCGGACAGCATTCCATCCGGCGTCCATCCATCAATGAGCCAGGTGTTGACGGTATAGGCTCCGTCCGGCATCCAAATCGGGCTGAAATGGGTGCGGTTTTTGTAGGTGGAGTAAGGGTTTTGCTGAAACTCAAACCGCCCCGATCCCATGCGCTCCAAGAGCCGCCAATAGGTTTCATAGGAAAATTCGGGGAAATAGCTGACCGCATTCTGCGGCTGGGTAACCGCCGAGCTTTGGTTGGAGCTGATACTTCCGGTGGCGGTCTGGTTGATGCCATATCCCGATTTCATCGTTCTTCCGCTGGCAGTCGGATTCATGCTGTCACATTTGATGCTCATGGCGGCGGTCAGGCTGGCACTGTAACGGTCCAGGTCAAACTCCCACCATCCGTGATCGCACCAATATCCGTTATCGTTTCCTTCATCGTCATAATCACTGTGCCACACCCAATATTCCTGCCACCACGGTCGCCAGACACTCCAGCTTGCCGAGCTTTTTGCCGCTCTGCTTGGTATGGCAGAAGAACGGAAGCTATCGTTGCGATCATCGGCTACGGGATTGGGCGGAGGGTTCTTATCAAGGTCAACGATCTTGACGTTAAGGGTCGTTTTGGCAGTGCTGCCGGGACCGGACACCGTCACCTGAATTGTCATATTCTGCTCAGTATTGGGGGTTTTCCACTGAACCCACGCAAGCTGGCTATCCCCTGCGGGATAGTAGATATTGCCCACGCTGTAGGTTTGCCCACCGATATTAAAGCTGACACGGGTGGGCCTGTCGGGATCGGACTGACCTCCGCTGATCCTCACCGTTGTGATGACATTGGTGTTTACCCGGTACTCATAATCGTAGGCGTCAATCTGAGGTTCCTCCGGTTTCTCTGTAAAACGGACAATGCCAAGTCCAAGGCTGGACTTGATATCCGCATTGGATGCGGCGCTGTTCTTGCTGCCTCCCCATGCGGGATAGCCGAGGTCGCCTACCTCCAAAAACATGGCGAGGGGCAGATTCTTGTGGGTAAGAGACACCATTCTTCTGCGGAGCAGACCGCTAACCTGTTCATCATACAGGGCGGCTTCGGTAGCGGTGGTGGCAATCATAACACCCTCAAATTTGTAGTAGGCAATGGGCTCCAAGAGGATTTTATACTCACCGCCGATGAGAACATCGTAATTCATGCCTGTTACATCTGCAATACGTTTGATGACATACTCCGAGCAGAAATACTTCTTGATGGCGGCAATATTGTTGTTGCCGTTGGTGCTGATAATGCGGGGTATGGTTTGAGCTGGATTGATATAATGGTACACACTTGTGGTAGGGCTTAATTGCTGACCGGAGCTATAGGAGAGTTTGCTCACCTTTCCAAAATGAACGCGAATATTGTCCGGTTTCTTATTTGTAAAATCTACCGGCGTGGTGACCGTTGTGTGATCACTTGCCCGAACCACAGTAATACGCACGCCCTCGTTACCGCCGCTCCATGTGTTGGTGCTGGTTCCGCTGCCCATGCCTCCACCGCCGCCATCGATATTTCCGCTGCCGCCGGTATCAGCAAATGCGGTTAGGGGGCAGAATAGGCAAAGTACCAGCATAAGACTGGCTATGCTCTTGAATAATTTCTTCATTGCGGCCTCCTTTTGGCAAAAGTAAAGGCACGGTCTGTTTCAACCGTGCCTTGTGAAAGTATTCTGTTATTCCCCCATATTGCCGACTTGTTTATTGATATCGCCGTCACCGTCTACAGTTGTGCCTTGACCGCCACCACCGTTATCGTCAATCCACCCGAAACCCGGCACATAAATCTTGCCGTCCTTGGTTTCGCCACCCTGCGGCTGATTGCCGTTTTTGGGGGTATCCTTGGGCTTTTCCACTTTGTCATGGTCGACAGGCTTGGGAGGCTCCGTGACCTTTTCGCCGTCAGGCTTCTGCGTGGGGTCTTTGAGCTGTTCCTCAGTATATTCCGGCTTGGTTGCATCGCCTTGGATGGTCTGCTCCGTGCCGCTGGAAACCGCACCATTGTCGATGTTTGTCGGCTGGGTGGTATCGGGCGGGGTTACGGTGACCTCTTTTTCTTTTTCTGTGGCATCCGGCACTTTGGGGTCCACCGTCACATTGCTCACCTCGGAGCTTTGGGGAGAGGGCGGGGTATCCACCGGTTTTGGGGTTATGAACTGCTGCCCGATCAGCACCACAAGCACCGCACAGAGGGCGAGGCATCCGGTTACGGCCAGCCATTTCTTCGTTTTAGCATTCATATTTTTCATAAGAGTGTCCTCCTATTTGTTAAATTTTGATAGGTTCCTGTTAAGTCACACCCTACCACGAACTTTTCAAAAAGTCTATCACTATTCCAAGAAAACTTCACCGCAGGATTAAAATCTCGGTGTGTATCCGGCGCTGGTCTTGACTTTGATCGTCATGGGGGGCAGCAGTTTTCCGCCAAAGGACACGGGAACCTCCAGCATGATGGTGCTATCAGCTTCAAAGCGGTAGGAGGCTTGGTCGCCCGATGCAAAGGGAGCGTTTCGGATATCCACCTCCAGATTCCACACCTTAAATTCCAGCTTGCCGTCCGGAGTGCGTTTTTCATGATATCCGCCGCTGTAGGAAAGACCGAGTACACCATCCAGCCTGTCATAGATATCGCCGTAATCAATGCTTTCCTCAAAATCTTCGGCAATAGGCTGGTAGGCTCCCGAATAACCCTCCCGCACGCCGTGGTACACATCGTCGTAGTTGTCGTTGACGGTGGAGATAACAGCGGTCTGCACCGCATCCCGCACGCCCTGCGCTACGATCACAAGCCGGAAATACTCTGAAATACCGGTAAAGATAATCACCAGCGACAAGGCGATGGCAATGATGAGCGGGAAGCCTGAGCCGCTTTTTCCTTGTAGGATTTGCTTGATTTTTTCCGTCATTTCCAGTAGACCTCGCTTTTTCCCGCCGCATCTGCTCTCAGCGTAATGGGGAACGAGCCAAATCCGGCAAAAAGCCCGATGTTGGTCTGGTAGGTGACCGTCACCGTGACTTCTTCATTGAGCTGAATCCTGCCGGTCTTGGACCATACCACGGTGGGGGTCAGCCCGGTCTTTTCCCGCAGGAATTGTTCACGGCGGCTGGTTTCGCTGCCGATCTGCCCGGAGATTTCCGCCTCCCGAATGAGTTCCACGGCGAAGGTGTCAATCTGCTGTTTTTGGATATACACCGGGAACACCTTCACCGCAAGGGCGATAACCAGCATGGCGCACAGCACCAGCACCGCCACATCAATGTAGCCTTCACCGGCTTTGCTTTTCAGTATTTTCAGCACATGGTTACCCCCTGTTCAAAGGGGGCCTGCTCCTGTTCCGGCTCCCGGATATAATCGCTTAATATTCGCCATGTACCCTTGCTGAAACTGGCGCTATGGATTTCCTGATTTAGCAGTTCTTCAGCGGTAATTTCCATAGCATATTCAGGATCACCGGGATGCCCTTTTATACTCTGCCCGGAGAGCAGAAGCTGTGCTTCTTCCGGCGTCAGGTACACAAAGCCGCCGGGAGTCATCATGTCGAGATTGGCACAGGGATGGCGTTCAATGAATTCCCGCACAGTGATTTTTTTATCTGTTGAGGGACCCGACGTATATTCCGGGTCAAGAGCATAATCCTGTTCCGCAGTACCCTTGTCCATCAGACTCCAGAGCGCATGATTCAGTTCCTCGCTGAAATCCACCGATTGCTCCGATATCCACTGGTCCCTTGCGACCTCCAGCGGGTTTTCAAAACACAGGAGGTATTCCATATAGTCCTCCGGGTACCCGCCACCGTACAGCTCGTTATAGACAAAGCGGGCGGCAGTAATCTCATCGCTTTGTCCGATGAGAACGCCTTTGGAAAGTCCGTCCAGCTCACGGAGGTAATCGTTCCAGTTGCGGTCAAGCTTTTCCCGAAACGCATCTATCATCTGTTCTCGCTGCATTTGCGCACCTCCTTAAAACATCCCGCCGAGGGATGTGATGATTTCATAGACAATGATCGCCATGTAAGTCATGAGAAAGCACATAAGCATGGCAAAGGAAAACACCCGGATTTTGGGCGGGATCTTCATGGCCTGCGCTTTCAGCCGCTGGAGTTCCAGTTGCTTCATGTCGTGTGCCAGCATCTGAAAATACATCCCGCCGTCATCTCCGCGAAGTACACCGATTAGCCCTCGCGTGATATCCGACAGCATGGGCGAATTGAACCTCGCCTCGAACCTCGTCAGTGCCGCCTCGTAGCTGGATGAGCGCATATCCGCCGTGAGGATGTCAAGCTCTGCGGAAAAATCTTCGCCCGCATTTCTCTTGAAATTCTCCAGCATGGACAACACATCCCGGCTGGCTTTCAGCTCCTGGGTGATGGTTGCAACGAAGCGGGGCAATTCCTGTTCGATTTTGCCACGTTTAGCTGCCAGAGCCTCGTCCGCCTTGCGTATCTCTTTGAAATAGACCAGCACGGCAGCGAACAGTACAATGGGCGCCAGCAGTGGGATGACGATAAGGCAGGGAATGATGCAAAGCGCAATACTTATCGCCTTGACGATTGCCATTGCCGTGAACAGCTCCGGCGAATCGGAAAGCCCTGCCGCCGACAGCACATTTTCCATTCTGCTTTTCTTGTACTCATCCATGTGGATATGCCGGGAGAGCCGGACGGCGGCGTTTCGCAGCAGTGCATCGGTGGCTTTGGGTTTTGCCTTGGCCTGCTTACCCGCCGACAGCATCGCCTTTTGGGTGGCGAGAGTGGGCAGCCGCAGCAGATCGGCGGTAATGAAAAAGAGCCCTGCCGATAGGAGGACTCCGAATAAAAAGATGTAGATTGTCATGGGTGTCCTCCTATCTTCGATATTCGATGGGCTGCGTGAGCTTGATGACAAATGCCGTAGAAACGAAAATCACGGCGGCGCAGATGGTCAGAATAATCTGCCCCAGCGGTGTGTGCATCAGCGTGTGGTACCAATCCTTGTTCAAAAAATACATGAGCGGGATATTGCCGACGACGAGAATCTGCATGATGATGAATTCCTTTCTCGGCTCAAACACCATGTTTTCCAGCTCACCGTTAACCACCCGCATATCGGACAGCTTGCTGACAATGGGCGTCAGGGTGGTCTTGAGGCTGCGGTCGTGCTGGCAGGCAATGAGAGCATCGCACCATTCGACATATACAGCGTTGTCGATGCGGTCTTTCAGATCATGGAGCGCGGCCGTCACATCGGGGTCAACCAGCCTGACACGGGACACAAACCCTTTGAAAACCGATAGCACGGGAGGGTTAAGATACGGCAGATTTTCCTCCACTGCCGTTAGGATGTCCTCGTTTCTGAGGTAGGCTGTGGTGATGATACTGAGCGCCGTTTCCAGCTCCGCCGCAATATCCCGCTTGAAGTGGCTGGCTGTGAGCTTTACCCACCAGAAGGGCAGGAACATACAGCCTACGGCCATCACAGGAACAAGGAAAAAGTTCGAGAGCATTATGGCGATGGATGCGCCCACGGCAAAGCACAACAGGGACAGGGCACAGAGCATGGGAAAGCGTGCCGTCCTGCCGGTCACCTTGAGAATGGACTGCACCTCGGCAATTTCACGGCGCAGATAGGACTGCTTTTTCCTGCGAGTGAATTCACCCACTTCGTCGCGGAGAGACTTGGGCCTGTCGGTGAGCTTTCCGAACACCGCCACGGTGAACTCTATCGGGGTAAGGCCGAGTAAAATAAAAGAGCCTGCTATCATTCCGATGCAGGCGATTAAAAGTACCGTTGTCATGCGCTTTGCGCCTCCTTTCCCCGCAAGCTCTCGATGACCGCCTGGGGCATGCCGTTTTCCAGCAGTCGCTTGGCAAGGCTGTCCGAGATGGCATTGACCTGCGTATGGTGCCCCTCGATGATGAACTTGCCGTCCTCCATACGGTTTTCAGTGATGACATACTGGAACAGCGGGCGGTAGCGCCTTGTACCATCCGGGAGGATCTCACATTCCTGAATTTCCATCATGCGGCGCTGCTTATTTTCAAGCTGCTTGCAGAACACCACAATGGGGTAGGCTTCGGTGACATAGTCCATAAGGGTCTGATCGGACATATCCACCGCACGTTTGCACAGGGACACCATACGGCGATAGGTAGCCTCGCAGGAATTGGAGTGGATGGTGGTCAGCACCGCAACTCCGGTTCGGGCGGCTTCCTGGGCGGCATTGGCCTCGGCGCCTCTCATTTCGCCCACCACGATAATGTCCGGATTAAAACGGAGCGCATAGTCCAAGAGGTTGGTCTGGTCGATGCGCTGGCGGTCATTGTCGCTGTCACGGGTCAGGGTATGGATGACCGAATTGACCACCTTGCCGTCCTTTTCCCGAACCAATGCCAGCTCACGGGAGCCGTTTTCGATGGTATAGATTCTCTTGTTATCCGGTACAGTGGTCAGCACCCAGCCTGCCACGGTGGTTTTACCGGAGCTGGTTGCTCCCGCCACGCAGACCGATATGCCGTAGCGGATGCAGAGGGATAAAAAGTCCAGCATGGGGTCGGTCGCCGTACCGCTTTTGACAAAATCCTCTTTTTTCATGCTCTGCGGGTTGACGATACGGATGGAGGCCGCCACGCCTACATCCTCGTCCACAATGGGGCTTTTGAGGACGGCGATTCGGATGTTTTTGCTCAAATGCCCCAGCACGATGGGACTGGCATTGTCTAAGACCATGCCGCTGATGTGGAGCATCCTGCGGATCACATTGACGGCGTGCTGGGGGCTTTCAAAGCGTTCCTCCAGCTTGACCGTGCGGCCGTCCGAATACTGCACCTCAATATCCCGCCACGAGTTGATGTCGATTTCCTCGATTCCGGTGCCGAAGATATATTTCGTCAGAAATCCGAACTCCGCCATTTCGGTGTAGAGAGCCTCCGCCAGCTTGCCGCCGCTCATGCCGTTTACCGAAACACGGCGGTCCTGAACATACTTGGTGATGTAGCGTTTGAGCTGCGCCTTGGCATCTTCGCCACCCGCAGTGATGAGGGTGCTGTAATGTTCGGAGATGTACTCCTGCACATCGGCAAGGACTGATGAGAAATCCTTGCCATCTGCTTCAGGCGTGAAGAATAGCGTATGGGTGCGGTTTGCCCCTGCAAAATCCACCGGGCGGTTCACCATAGACTCCTGATCCATGGTGTCGCTCAAAGCGGGAGCCGTCGCCGGGGGCGTGGATGGCTGGTTTTGTGTCTGTTTTTTTTGCTCCTGTTCAGCCTGCGGCTTATTTTTTCTCTTGTCAAATGCCGGGGCATTTCTCTTTTTCCCTAACATCCAAACACCTCCTTTGCAATTTTTTCAACTTCCCTGCGGAACAACCGGCTGTCTTTCAGGGACAAATCAGCCAGCAGATTCCCTGCAAGGTACTGTTCCTCCAGCTCCTGAGAATGGGTGAGGGTAAAGGCTACCGAGCCCAGCGCCTGACCGATCTGTTCCCCGGCCTGCTGGGGCTTTACGTTGCTGGCAACTTTGTACTGCTTATCCGCATCCCATTTGGAATCCCGAAGCAGAGAGAGCTGGCTGGAGAGATAGCTCACAGACTTTAGGTCTGCATTGGCAAGGCGCAGGACGCTGTCTGCCTCCATGAGCGCTACGGCGGAGAGGATGTCATTGGCAATATAGCTGCCGCAGTCCACCACCACGCATGGAGCGATTTCCCGCAGTCCGTCCATCAGTTCCTGTGCCTGTAGCTGCTCATAGGGCGGATAGGTGTACTCGTTTTCACCCTTTCGCATTCCAAGTATGGTTAGGTAGCTGTTTTTCTTCAGGGTAACCAGGTTGTGCTTGATGAGAGCTTCGGTTACATGGGTAGCGGCAAGGATACTGCCCAGCGAATGCTCACTTTCCAAATCGGAGGGCGGGCAGACACAGGGAAGCATGGGTGCGGTCATATCACAGAGCAGAAGCACCACGTTTTTCTTCCGGTCCGCAAGATGCTTTGCAATCTTCACGGCGGTGACCGTCTTTCCGCTGCCGGGAGAGCCCCAAACGGCAAGAATGCCGCTCTGAGGCTCCTGCTCCGGCTGGGCATCTTCCCTGGCAGACTGGCGGGTGAAGATGCTCTTTTTCTTGAAATTCAGCATCACTGCACCTCGCTTTCTGCGGGTGTTTCGGATGCAGTGCTTTCCTCCGATTCCTGAGACTTGGGTTCAGAGGAGCTGTCCTGTGGCACCTCCACAGGATACAGGGCGGCAATGACCTTGTCCTGCGCCTCTGTAAATTTGGCGGTGTTGGCAGGCGTGCCACGGTAAACGAGAGACAGGTGAAGCTTGCCGTCAGCCTCCAGCTCCGTCAACACCTTGCTCTGTTCGGGAGAAACCAGCAGGGTTACGGTGGAGGGCAGTTCACGCTCATCCTTCTCAGATTTGGCCTCGCCGGTGTTGGCGTCATAGCCGGAGGAGGCCGTCACGCTGATGACCTCCACATATTTCAGCTCGGCGGGGATGACGGTAGAGCCCTGTTTTTTGTAGTCAGCGGCAATGACCGACACGATATCGCCGCTCTGGAGCTTGCCGGACAGACCGTTTGCAAAGCTCTTGATGGTCACCGACATGGCCTGCTTGGTACCGTCCAGATTATAAAGGTAGGCATTCTCCGCAGCCGGGGTGTCGGACAGCTTGGTGTTCAAGATATAATCACCGATGGAGAGGTCGGATTTGGCATACTTGCCGATGACCGTTTCGCTCTGGCGGATGACGTTGTCAGGCAGCCCGAAGCCGCCCACTTCCACGGTCTGGACCGTATCCTTTGTGATCTCATCGCCTGCTTTGATTTCCTTGACCACGCGGACAATCTCGGTTTTCTGGCTGACCGATTTGTTGAACAGCGGCGTCACGCCAAAGCAGATAAGCAGGGACAAAAGGATACAGATCACACCGACAACCGTGCGATTCTTAAAAAGACTCATAGGATTTTCCTCCTTGATTTCATTGTGATTTAGAAGCTGGTGGAGCTGTATTTGCGATATTTCACTGCTTTCACAGCCCCCGGAATAAGGGCGGCAGCCAGCGAAACGGCAGCGATACCGATGATGAAAATGGTCTTCTTTCTGCTGATATGGATTCTTTTCATAGGATGTTTCCTCCAATATTTAGAATGGTTACGGCAAGAAAGCCGAGGGACAAAAACGGCGCCATCGGCAGGGATGCCTGCGCCGCTTTCTGAGGCTCCAGTTTGCGGCGCCTTCTGATGGCTTGGGCCCAGAAATAAAAAAAGAGGGATGCCATCAGACCGAGTGTCAACCCGGCCGTGCATCCCCAAAATCCCAAAACAATGCCTGCGGCGGCAGTGAGCTTGATATCCCCGCCGCCAATGCCGTCCGGCTTGTATAGGGCGGCAATGAGCAGCGGCAGCGCCGCAAGCACTCCCAAGAAATTGGCGGGGCTGAAATCAATCAGCCCCGCCAGTGCAATCAGGAGGCAGACGCTGTCCGGGATGATCCGTTTGCGGAGGTCCCACACAGAAGCCACCAGAAGCAGAGAAGAAAAAAGCACCGCCTGTGCGATGCCATTAGCCTCCATAGTTGAACATTTCCTTGATTCTCTGTGTCAAGGTCGGCAGTACCGTTTCCCCAAACAGGGCATAAAGCCCTGCCAGAAGCAGAGCGCCGATGACAACCGCCAGCAGGATTTTGATGGCTGTATCAATGTAGCCCTCCCCGCAGTTTCCAGAAAGGGTGTTGTGGGTTCTGACTACGGCTGTGGCAGCCTTGTTCTTCAGCTTGCAAATGAGAGATTTCATGGATTTTCCTCCTTACTCGAAATGATAGGTTACGGAATACGTGATGTTGCTCTTGTTGTAGGGTAGGCAGCCAACGC
>DGRE01000047.1 GCA_002389905.1 Hungatella sp. UBA4396
CGCGCTTTTTTTATTTACAGCGTAAACCTGGGTTTTATCAGGATTCCAGCTGTTTTTTTGTGTTCTAAAAAGATCCCTTTTAGGGTAGACAGGGGTAGACAGTTTAGTTTAAACGGGCAAAAAGATGGGAAGCGTTTCATTCGGAAAAATGGTTTTACGAGAATAAAGCAGGGCGGACTATGCTGTATTTTGTAAGGCAAAGGATGAAATACTGGGAAATATGGTATACAGGAGTTGAAGAATGTGGTAGAATGCAGATATATCAAGACAAATGGAACCCTGTAATAATCATGAATGCAGCTCATGGACGGGCCTTGTCTGGCCGTAAGGAAACATCGGCTGGCAGAGCCGTTTAGGCAGCAGAAGATAAGGAGGAGTACATGTTGGAAAAGGTGATTACAATTAGCCGTGAGTTTGGCAGCGGCGGACGTGAATTAGGTATGAAATTGGCGGAAAAGCTGGGAATTCCGTTTTATGATAAGGAACTGATTTCCCTGTCAGCGGAGGAAAGTGATTTGTCAGAGGAAGCATTTCTGCACTATGATGAGCATATTCCTACTTTGCAGGAGTCTTTGAAGCAGCATGTTTATTCGCCGTTTTCTTCTCTTTATGAAGTGTCTGTATCGGACCAGATTTTCCTGGCTCAAAGCCGTGTAATCAGGAAGCTGGCGGAACAGGGGCCTTGTATTATTGTGGGACGGTGTGCGGACCGGGTTCTGGAAAACAGCTTAAACCTGTTTATTTATGCAAAAATGGAGAACCGTTTAAAGAGAATGAATTCTTTGTCCACGGGAGTTGCTCCTGATATAATGGAAAGTAAAATCAGGGAAGTGGATAAAAAGAGAAAGGATTACTATCAGTATTACACGGGAAATGAGTGGGGAAAGGCTCAGAATTATCATTTGTGCCTGGAAAGCGGTGTGGCAGGGGTTAACGGATGCCTAAGCGCTGTTATGGCCTATCTGGAGTTTTTGGATTAAATAAAAACGTGATTTGGATTGTATTAAGGAAATTCTGAAAAATGTAAGAATAATGTAAATCATAATTCCACAAACGGATGGTATAATATGGTTTATGAGAAAACACTTTTTAGATTTCTGATGAAAGGCAGCGCTCTTTTCTGTCCTCCATCCGATTACGCCGTGCCCTCTGGGTATGAAAACTTGTTTTCATAATATGACAAATAAGGGGGTTTTTAAAATTGTGAAATTGATAGGAAGAAAATATAAACGTCTGCTTGCCTGGGTATTTGCACTGGTATTGTCTTTATCCGCCAGCTTAACAGGGTATGGAGAGCCCGTATCCGGGCCGGGGGTAAACCTTGGAGCAGGGGGGGCGCCATCCACAAATGGTGTGACCATATACGTGAGCAAACGGACCAAGGTTTTGACATTAAAGCAGAATGGGGCATTGATCGCTCAATACCCTGTTGCATTAGGGGCTTCGTCTGAGGATGGAAACAAAAAGGTGGAGGGTGATATGAGAACCCCCAGCGGCCAGTTTTACGTGTGCACCAGAAATGATAAAAGTGTGGCTTATTTATCCTTAGGGCTTTCCTATCCCGGAATCCAGGATGCGGAAAGAGGCTTTGCAGACGGCATTATTACAGAAGCGGAGCGGGATGAAATCGTGAATGCGAACCTGGAAGGCAGGCAGCCGCCCTGGGACACGGCTCTTGGCGGGGCTATTATGATTCATGGAGAAAGAATTCCCGATGGAACCACCAGCGGATGCGTTGCAGTTGACAATACTGTGATGGATGTTTTATGGAGCTACTGCAATTTAGGTGTGCCGGTTACCATAGGACCATAAGAGAAAATTCCCCCAATATACGGTTTTAAGCCGTTTTTGGGGAATTTTTTATGGCTGTCCTTGTATTATAACAGCCATTGTACTATAATAACCAGGATATGATAAAATACAAAGAGACAGAGGAGAAGCGGTCCATGCAGTTTGCTGAAAGAATGAATCGTTTTGGAGAGGGAATCTTTTCAAAGCTGTTGGAAATGAAAAGACGGAAAGAGGAAAAGGGAGAGCTGGTTATTGATCTGGGTGTGGGTGCACCAAACATTCCTCCGGCAAAGCACATTACAGAGGCTCTGTGTCAGTCAGCGGCAGATCCGAAGAATTACATCTATGCCATCAACGACCAAAGGGAGCTTCTTGAAGCAGTGGCCCAGTGGTATGACACAAGGTATGGCGTGACCCTGGACCCGGCATCTGAAATCTGTTCTTTGTTAGGTTCCCAGGAAGGACTGGCTCATATTGCCTTATCCATTGTGGATGAAGGAGATATGGTTTTAGTTCCGGACCCCTGCTATCCTGTATTTGCAGATGGTCCTCTTTTGGCGGGAGCCAGTCTATTTTACATGTCTCAGAAAAAAGAAAATGGTTATATTATAGATTTTAATGATATTCCTGAAGATATTGCGAAAAAAGCAAAATTTCTGATTGTTTCTTATCCCAATAACCCTACTACTGCTTTGGCTCCTGATTCTTTTTATGAGAAGCTGATTGAATTTGCCGTAAAATATAATATTATCGTTCTTCACGACAATGCATACAGTGAGCTGGTGTTTGACGGCAGGAAATGCGGCAGCTTTCTTAAGTTTCCGGGAGCAAAGGAAATTGGAGTGGAGTTTAATTCTCTTTCCAAGACTTATGGACTGGCAGGAGCCAGAATCGGTTTTTGTCTTGGAAATAAAGAGGTGGTCAGCAGGATGAAAACCCTGAAATCCAATATGGACTATGGTATGTTTCTGCCTCTCCAGAAGGCGGCCATTGCGGCCATCGGAGGGGACCAGTCCTGTGTGACAGAGACCAGAAGGGCATATGAAAGAAGAAGGGATGCCCTCTGCGATGGAATGTCCCAAATCGGATGGGAGATGGAAAAGCCGGAAGCCACTATGTTTGTATGGGCTAAAATACCGGAAGGATTTGACAACTCCGCCTCTTTTGCTATGGAACTGCTGGAAAAATCCGGTGTTTTAGTGACTCCAGGAAGTGCCTTTGGTCCATCAGGAGAAGGGTATGTGAGACTGGCCTTGGTTCAGGATGAGGAGGTTCTGGCCCGGGCAGCCCAAATGGTAGAAAAAAGCGGGATTTTGAGGAACAGGTCATGAAAAAGAAGTATATCTGGACAGCGGTTACAGTGTTTTATGTGTTGTTTATATTTTCCCATTCCTTGAAGCCGTCGGATATTTCGTCAGAGGACAGCGGAAGGGTGCTGGAGCTGATTCAGAAAGTTTTTAAGTTATGGGAAATAAATGCCCCGTGGGTGACGGAGCATGTGATACGCAAGGCGGCACATTTTTCAGAATATGCTTTGTTAGGAATTTTACTGTGGAATTGTCTTCCGGCCTGCGGCTTTGCTTCCCAGGTGCGTTGGATGATCCATGTGACGGCAGGGTGTGTGGTTCCTTTGTTAGATGAAACGATACAGTTATTTGTTCCGGGAAGGTCCGGACAGGTTGGAGATATATGGATAGACTGCTTTGGAGTGATTTTTGGAACATTGCTTGGAGCAATAGGGCTGGTGGTGAGAAAACAAGCCATGAACAGCAAGATGAAAATGAAAAGAAGGGCGAAATAATATGATGAAAAATTACCGGATGGTACTGGAATATGATGGAAGCAGGTACGATGGATGGCAGAAGCAGGGAAATAGCTCTCAGACCATACAGGGAAAAATAGAGGGTGTTTTGGAGCGGATGGCAGGAGTGCCTGTGGAGGTTCACGGTTCCGGGCGGACAGATTCCGGTGTACATGCGTTGGCCCAGACAGCCAATTTTCATGCTGATGTGAACATGTCGGAGGAGGAAATAAAGGCTTATTTAAACAAGTATCTTCCGGAGGATATCGGGGTAAAATCAGTGGAACAGGCTTCTGACCGGTTTCACAGCAGGCTCAACGGAACAGAAAAGACTTATCTGTACCAGATCGAAACCGGTGCGAGAAAACAGGTATTTGAAAGAAAATACATTTACGGCCTTTTTCAGCCTCTCAATGTAAAGGAGATGGAGCGGGCGGCTTCTTTTCTAATAGGAGAAAAGGATTTTAAGAGCTTCTGTTCCAACAAGAAGCTGAAGAAGTCTTCGGTGAGAATTTTAAAGAGCATTGAATTTAAACAGGAAGGAAGCAAGCTTTTTATCCGTTATACGGGAAATGGATTTTTATATAATATGGTAAGGATTCTTACAGGAACCTTGATTGAAGTAGGATTGGGGCAGCGAAAGGCGGAAGAGATGAAGGAAATCCTGGAGGCCAAGGAGAGAAGCGCAGCCGGTTTTACGGCACCTCCGGAGGGCCTTTTTTTGGAGAAGGTATATTATTAGAATGAGTCAGGATGGGAGCGGGAAAGGAGCAGCATGACGGAATTTTTGGTGAGAAGGTTTATCAAGGATTATAAGAATACGGATGATGTACAGGTGAGGACAAGATACGGGCTGATGGCCAGCACTGTGGGGATCTGCTGTAATATCATTCTATTCTGTGCCAAGATTTTCGTGGGATTGATGGTCAACAGCATTTCCGTTATGGCGGATGGGTTTAACAATCTCTCTGATGCCGCCTCTTCTATCATCGGGTTTGTGGGAGTGAAGATGGCCGGGAAGCCCGCTGATGAGGAGCATCCCTTCGGACATGGAAGAGTGGAATATATTGCCGCATTTGTTGTGGCCTTTCTGGTCATTCAAGTTGGCTTTTCTCTTTTTAAAACCTCCTTGGGAAAGATCTTCCATCCAGAAGAAATGGTATTTAAAGGAGTTTCCGTATTTATTTTACTCCTTTCTGTCTGCGTCAAGCTGTGGCTGGCAGCTTTTAACCGTAAGCTGGGAAAACGGATTCAGTCTGCGGTCATGAAGGCCACGGCAGCGGATTCCTTAGGAGATGTGGCGGCGACTTCGGCTGCTATAGTTTCCCTTTTATTCTACGGGATATGGGGATTAAACATTGACGGAATTGTGGGGATTATGGTTTCCCTGGTAGTTATGTGGGCAGGCGTGAGCATTGCAAAGGATACTCTGGCTCCTCTCATTGGCGAACCCATTGATCCCAAGCTGTACGGGGAAATTACCAGCTTTGTGGAGAGCTATGAGGGAATTATAGGAAGTCATGACCTGATCGTCCATAATTACGGCCCTTCAAGAAGTATGGCTTCCATCCATGCAGAGGTGCCTAATGATGTAAATGTGGATGTTTCCCACGAAATCATTGACAGGATTGAACGGGACGCATTAAAAAAATTCGGTATATTTCTGGTGATTCACATGGACCCTGTGGAGACGAACAATTCCAGAGTGATGGAGTTTGGATGTATGGTGGAAAATGTATTAAAGGAAGTGGATGCAAAAGTTTCATTTCACGATTTCCGTATGGTGGAGGGAAGAAGCAGGATCAACCTCATTTTTGATCTGGTGGTTCCCAGGGAATATGACACAGAGAAACGGGAATGGTTAAAGAAAGAGATTACGAGAAGAATCACTGAGGTGGATAAGCGGTGCTGTCTGGTCATTACAGCCGAAAGCGGCTTTGGAGTGGAAAAATAAGGAAATAAAAAATTTCCATATTATGCAATAAGAAGACAGCATTCCGCATTAACTTAGTAGAAAGGAAATCTGATCCATGTTGTTTATGGGATTGATGAGCCTTGGCGGGCCCGAGGATTACGGCCGTTTAAGCGATGAAGCACTGCTTGTAAAGGTTGCCGGTGGAGACCAGGAAGCCTTTCGGCAGTTATATCAGAATACAGACCGGACAATGTATAGCTTTATTCTGTCCATTGTAAAGCACCCCCAGGATGCGGAGGAGATCATGCAGGAAGTCTATTTAAAGATATGGACCTCTGCAGCAGGCTACAAGTCCCAGGGGAAGCCTTTGGCGTGGATGTTTACCATTGCACGGAATCTTTGCTATATGAAATTCCGGGAACAAAAACATGATTCGGATATCACCTTAGAAGATTTAACTGGAATGGAAACGGGAGAAGTCTGCCCGGAGATCGAAATGGCTGCGGATAAAATGGTGCTTCTTGCCGCCCTTCAGATTCTTAAGGAGGAGGAGAGGGAAATTGTCCTGCTCCACACTTCAGGAGGGCTAAAGCACAGAGAAATTGCCGCCAGCCTTAAGATCCCGTTGGCTACGGCTCTTTCCAGATATAACCGGGCTATGAAGAAATTGGAAAATTACTTGAGAGAGGAGTAGGCTTTGTTATGGCAAAATTAAATCGCAGACAATTGAATAGACAACAGCTTGAAGCCTGCATAAGGTCTGCGGTATGCGAGTTGACTCCTGATGTACTGGACCGGATTGATTTAAGTACGCCCCAGGAAAAGGAAGCAGCAGCCCGGCCGGTCCGGAATATAAGGCGGAAGGTGACAGGTATTCTGGCAGCCGCCTGCCTTTCTATGATCGCCCTGGCAGGGGGAACGTACACCTATCAGAATGGCAGGGTGGATTCTGTAATCGGAATCGATGTAAATCCCAGCATTGAGCTGTCTGTAAATAGAAGGAACAAGGTCCTGGAAGCAGAGGCTCTCAATGACGACGGGACGGATATTATGGAAGATATGGACCTAAAGGGCGTGGACTTAAATGTTGCGGTCAATGCGGTCATTGGCTCCATGGTCACACAGGGCTACTTAAATGATCTGGATAATGCGATCCTGGTCACAGTGTCCAACGACAGCATTAAAAAGGCCCAGGGCCTGCGTTATTCGGTGGTAAAGGATATACAGGCCACGCTGGAGGAAAAGCAGTTAAAGGCAGTGGTCTATGACCAGCAGGTCATTGAAGAGGATGAAGTAAAGCAGCTTGCTGATGAATATAACATTTCTTATGGAAAGGCTTATTTCTTAAAGGAACTGATCGGGCAGAATTCCTCCCTGACTATGGATGATATGAAGGAACTGGCCCCCTTGACTATGGAAGAGATTGCCGGAGTCATAACAGAGCGTTCCTATGCGGTAGGAGACAGGACCGGTGTTCAGGAGCCTGAGACTTCGCCGCCCGCAACACAGACGGAGACCAGCGCAGAGACCAGCCCTCCTTCGACAGAGGAGCAGGTGACTGAGGCGCCGACCGCTGCGACAGAAAGCCAGCCAGCGGCCCAGACTTCCCAGCCACAGACTCAGCCGGCCTCTTCGGCACCTTCCCAAGCTCCGGAGGAGACTTCCTCAGGGCAGGAAGTGGTATCCTCTGAGGTCATAAAGATCGACTATGTGGACTATGAAAACGAACTTGTTATGATTTATTTCAAAACCAAGGTCAAATGGAAAAATCCCACTGTTTCTGTAAAGGATGGAGATGGAAGTACCTATTCCGCAAAAATGGGAGACACTTCTTCCGACTATTGTGAGATTCATGTTACAGGGCTTCAGGGAGCCACGGAGTATACCTTTATTCTGGGAGGCATTTCTCCTAAGATTGGAAGGCAGACAACTGTAAAGGGTGTATTTGAGACCCCTGTCATCGGAGACGGAATGCCGGATTTGGGGACAGAGGAGGAAGAGACAGAGGAGACGGCTGATACAGAACCGGCATCCTCCACCGGCACAGCGCCGTCTGAAACCGCGGAAAAAGAGATAAAAAAAGAAGAGACTACCCATACCGGAGAAGAGCCTTCCTATTAGGAGGCTCTTTTTGTCTGGGGAATGCAGAAAAATAATGAAATATGTAAAAAAGTGCTTGACCGGAGAGAAAAGCTATAGTACAATGTATTCGTTGTGTCAATGGGCTATCGCCAAACGGTAAGGCAACGGACTCTGACTCCGTCATCTCAAGGTTCGAATCCTTGTAGCCCAGCTGCAAAAGTTTTGGTTTTCCGGGAAGGAAAACGGAAACTTTTTTCATTTCCAGGCACTGGAAAAAGTGCTTGACAATTTTTAAAGCGTCATATATAATTAATCTCGTTGTAGTGATGGGCTATCGCCAAACGGTAAGGCAACGGACTCTGACTCCGTCATCTCAAGGTTCGAATCCTTGTAGCCCAGGTCGAAAGCGGAACCTTTATGGGTTCCGTTTTTTGTGCGGAAAAAATGTATTAGGTTGGTTTTGTGGGGATTTCTCCGGTTTGTCTGGACAAGAACAGGAAAATGTTTTATAATGTTATTTAATTTTGATGAGAGGTGAGGCATGTATACGTTTGACAGCAGGGTCCGGTACAGTGAGACAGATGAGTATGGAAAGCTGACCTTAACAGGTGTCATGAATTACCTTCAGGATTGTTCTACCTTTCAGTCTGAGGATGTGGGACTGGGAATATCTTATTTAAAGAAACGCAATGAGGCTTGGTGGCTTTCCTCCTGGCAGATCGCAGTGAACCGCTATCCTGTTTACGGAGAGGAAATTGTAATCGGCACCTGGCCCTACGATTTTAAAGGTTTTTACGGCTACCGGAACTTTACCATACAGAGCCGGACCGGGGAATATTTAATCAAGGCTGATTCGGTGTGGTTTTTGTTTGATACGGAAAAAGGGCGCCCCATTAAGGTACGTCCTGAAGATATCCGTGGATACGGAGCCGGAAGCGAGGAACGGCTGGATATGAATTATGCTCCCCGTAAGATTGAAGTGCCGATGGAATACCAGGAGGCAGAGCCGGTTATCATTGGAAACCACCATATTGATACCAACCATCATGTCAACAACTCCAAATATGTGGAAATAGCCAGAGAGGTGCTTCCCAGCGAAATGGAGGTGGCTGAGCTGAGGGTTGAATATAAGAAGGCAGCAGTTTTTGGCGATATTGTTTATCCCCGCGTAAGCCGTACAGAGGAAGGATACATAGTTTCCTTGTGTGATGATCAGGAAAAGGCTTATGCAGTCGTTTGGCTGGGGGGAACAGCAGAGAGGATGTAAGATGATAGAATTAGGAAAGATGCAGACCCTGCTTGTGCAGAGGGTCAAGGAGTTCGGTGTGTATGTGGGCGAGGAGACCGGCAGTGAGGTGTCTGTGCTTCTGCCGAAGAAGCAGGTACCGGAGGGTGCAAAGCCCGGAGATGAGGTCACTGTTTTCATCTACAGGGATTCCGAGGACCGGCTGATTGCCACCTCAGCAGCCCCTCTTCTTCAGGTAGGGGAAATCGCTGTGCTGAACGTAAAGGATGTGGGCAAAATCGGCGCATTCCTGGATATGGGACTGGAAAAAGATCTTCTTCTTCCCTTTAAGGAGCAGACCCATAAGGTACGGACCGGAGAAAAGGTATTGGTCGCTCTTTACGTGGATAAGAGCCAGCGCCTGGCGGCAACCATGAAAATCTATTCCTATTTAAATGACCAGACGCCTTATAAAAAGGATGACCAGGTGAGTGGAATCATTTATGAAATTAACGATACCCTTGGAGCCTTTGTGGCGGTGGATAATAAATATTACGGATTGATTCCGAAAAAAGAGGTGTTTGAAAATTACCGGGAAGGTGATGAGATCACGGCCAGGGTCACCAAGGTAAGGGAGGACGGAAAGCTGGACTTAAGCCCCAGGCAGAAAGCTTACATTCAGATGGATACGGATTCAGCCCAGGTTTTAGATGTGATGGAAAACCAGTTTGGCGGCATCCTGCCCTTTACGGACAAGGCGGACCCGGAGATCATCAAACGGGAATTTGCCATGAGCAAGAACGCATTTAAGCGGGCAGTGGGACACCTTTTAAAAGAAGGAAAAATCAAAATAACGGAAAACAAAATCGAAAAGATCAAATAGCGGGTAAGCGGATAACAGGAGGATTGTTTTGGACTCGATAGACTATTATAATAAGTATGCGGCAAAGGAATTTGAAGAAACAGTGAATCAGGATATGTCGGCCATCATGAAGGAATTTCTGGACCTTCTGGAGGAAGGGGATACTATCCTGGATTTAGGCTGCGGCTCTGGAAGGGACAGCTTGTCCTTCTATGATCAGGGATATGATGTGACGCCCCTTGATGCATCGGAGGAGATGTGTAAGCTGGCGGAAATCCATACCGGCCTGGATGTGCTTCAGATGACGTTCGAAGAAATGGATTTTGACAAAGTCTTTGATGGAATCTGGGCCTGTGCTTCACTGCTTCACACTCCGAAGAAGGAACTGTCTGACATTCTTAAAAAGATAGCAAGGGCCTTAAATGACAAGGGAATTCTTTACATGTCTTATAAGCTGGGAGATTTTGAGGGATTTCGGGGGAAGCGGTATTTCAGTGATTTTACAGCGGATTCCATCTCAGAAATTTTAAAGGACAGCGGACGTTTTGAAATCGTAAAGCTTTGGGAGACAGAGGATGTTCGTTCTGGTCATTCTGACGTTAAGTGGCTGAACGTTTTAGCAAGGAAAATATAAAATAGCATGAAAATATACAAGGCAGCGCGGAGGATTTCCGGGCTGCCTTGTAGTTTATGACCAAAAAAGTGAGGAAATATCACTGTCCTATCGAATATAGACAGAAATATCTGAGCCATTCTCCTGATATTTTGGCGTTTCAGTCATTTTTTAAATTGGTTATACAAATTAGCCAAAAGGCCCAAAAGGATTTTGGTAATTAGCAATATGGTAAAAGAAAAATAATTCATGTATGATAATTTCAGAAACAGGACACCCCGGCAGATTTGCCGGCGGTACCGATGGAAGAACACACACTTAATTTTTAGGAGGATTAGTAAAGATGGCTAGTTTATCACTGAAAAACATTGTCAAGAAATACCCCAACGGATTTGAGGCAGTTAAGGATTTCAATCTGGATATTGCTGATAAAGAGTTCGTTATCTTCGTAGGACCATCCGGATGCGGTAAATCAACTACTCTTCGAATGATCGCAGGCCTGGAGGACATCTCTTCCGGTGAACTTTATATTGATGGAAAGTTAGTAAACGATGTGGAGCCAAAGGACAGAGATATCGCAATGGTATTCCAGAACTATGCTTTGTATCCCCATATGACAGTATTTGACAACATGGCATTTGGTCTGAAGCTGAGAAAGACCCCAAAGGATGAGATTGACAAGCTGGTACACGAAGCAGCAAGAATCCTTGACTTAGAGCATTTATTAGACCGTAAGCCAAAGGCTTTGTCAGGCGGACAGAGACAGCGAGTTGCCATGGGACGTGCTATCGTGCGTGATCCTAAGGTGTTCTTGATGGATGAACCTTTATCCAACTTAGATGCCAAGCTGAGAGGACAGATGCGTATTGAGATCTCCAAGCTGCATCAGAGACTTCAGGCAACCATTGTCTATGTAACTCATGACCAGACAGAGGCTATGACCCTTGGTACCAGAATCGTAGTTATGAAAGACGGTGTCATTCAGCAGGTGGATTCTCCTCAGAATTTATATGATAAGCCAGGCAACAAGTTTGTTGCAGGATTTATCGGAGCACCTCAGATGAACTTGATTGATGCAACTGTTGCTAAGAGTGGAAATGACGTTACTTTGACCTTCGGCGGAAATACCATCACTCTACCGGAAGAAAAAGCGAAGAAGTTAGAATCTGCCGGATATGTTGGGAAGACCGTTGTTTTTGGAATCCGTCCCGAAGATTTACACGATGAGGAAGCTTTCCTTGAGTCTTCTCCTGCAAGCGTGATCAGCGCTACCATCAGAGTTTACGAGCTTTTGGGTGCAGAAGTTTACTTATACTTTGATGTAGAGGATACAAACTTTACAGCAAGGGTAAATCCACGTACAACTGCAAGACCTGGCGATACTATTAAGCTGGCTCTTGATTTAAGCAAGGTTCATGTGTTTGATAAAGACACAGAGCAGGTGGTTTTAAACTAAATTTTATGAAAATTTAAGCAGGCGGGTATGATACCCGCTTGCTTTTTTTCAATTTTTGCTTTAATATATTATACAAAGAAGTTCGATTCGCCCATTGGCTCATCGAACGGCTGATTTTCTGTGCCGATCTATCTTGTTTTTTAGGATTACGGAAAATTATGCCAAGGTAAATTTACGATAAAGGAGAATATGCCATGATTTCGAATCAGATACTTCAGACTACTATTGAAGGATTGAAAGGAATTACAAGAATTGATCTTTGCATTTGTGATACAGAAGGGAAGGTTTTGGCAACCACGTTTTCTGATGCAGAAGATTACGAAAGTTCAATCCTGGCGTTTGTGGATTCTCCGGCCGACAGCCAGGTGATCCAGGGATACCAGTTTTTTAAGGTGTTCGATGAACACCAGTTGGAATACATCCTCCTTGCCAAGGGAGGAAGCGATGATGTTTATATGGTAGGCAAACTGGCCGCTTTCCAGATACAGAGCCTGTTAGTTGCATATAAAGAGAGATTTGACAAGGATAACTTCATTAAGAACCTGCTGCTGGACAATCTGCTTTTGGTGGATATCTACAACAGGGCCAAAAAGCTTCATATTGAAACCAATGTCAAAAGAGTGGTATTCATCATTGAAACCCAGCATGAAAAGGATGTCAATGCGCTGGAGACAGTACGCAACTTATTTGCTGCCAAAACAAAAGACTTTGTCACTGCCGTGGATGAGAAGAATATCATCCTGGTAAAGGAAGTGAGAGAGGGAGAAACCTACGACGATCTGGAGAAGACAGCCAATACTATTTTAGACATGCTCAATACAGAAGCCATGACTCAGGTCCATGTGGCTTTTGGAACCATTGTCAGTGAGATCAAAGAGGTTTCCAGATCTTATAAGGAAGCCAAGATGGCTATGGATGTAGGCAAGATCTTCTACACCGGAAAAAATGTGGTTGCTTACAGCAAGCTGGGAATCGGACGTCTGATCTATCAGCTTCCATTGCCCTTATGCCGTATGTTCATCAAGGAAATTTTCGATGGGAAATCACCGGATGATTTCGATGAGGAGACTCTGACCACGATCAACAAGTTTTTCGAAAACAGCTTAAACGTATCCGAGACCTCCAGACAGCTTTATATCCACAGAAATACTCTTGTATACCGTCTGGACAAGCTTCAGAAGAGTACAGGACTGGATCTGCGTGTATTTGAAGATGCCATTACCTTTAAGATTGCTCTTATGGTAGTGAAGTATATGAAATATATGGAGAACCAGGACTATTAACGAAGCAATGAGCAGTGCGAAAAGAGGCAGTAAGTTGGCTGCGTTGTGCTTGCACAAAAGCAGTTGTCTTACTGACTCTTTTCATAGGGCGAAGCCCGTAACCGAGATGGAGCGAAGCGGAATCGAGGTGCACTGCGGACTGGTGTACTTGCACAAAAGCGGCTGTATGGCTGACTTTTTTCATAGGGCGAAGCCCGTAAACCGAGATGGAGCGAAGCGGAATCGAGGTTCCACTGCGGACTAGCGGACCGCCCTATCAAGCTCATCTTTTCGCCCCTAAAACAAACACAAAAGCCCGTTCTATACCCACCAGAGGAAAGACATGATTGAATTTTGGAATGTAAGCAAAACATATGAAGCCGGAAACAAAGCCCTGCGCAACATCAGCATGACCGTCCAGGACGGTGAATTCGTATTTATCATCGGCCGAAGCGGTTCAGGCAAGTCCACGCTCTTAAAAATGCTGTTAAAAGAAGTAGAGCCCACTTCCGGAAAAATCGTAGTAAATGACATGAATCTCGGCAAGATGCCAAGAAAATTTATTCCTAAATACCGCCGGAAGCTTGGAATGGTTTTCCAGGACTTCCGTCTTTTAAAGGACAGGAATGTTTATGAAAATGTAGCCTTTGCCCAAAGGGTCATCGGCGCCTCCACAAAGAGCATCAAAGAATCAGTTCCTGCCATGCTGAAGATGGTAGGGCTTTCTTCAAAATACAAATTTTTCCCCCAGCAGCTTTCCGGCGGAGAGCAGCAGAGAGTTGCCATTGCCAGAGCCCTGATCAACCGTCCTGAAATCCTTTTGGCCGACGAGCCCACGGGAAACTTAGATGGCCAAAACTCCATGGAAATCATGAAGCTCTTAAATGAGATCAATAAGCTGGGAACAACAGTAATTGTAGTCACCCACAGCCAGGAAATTGTGGACAGGATGAAGAAACGGGTCATTGTGATGGACCGGGGAACCATCGTAAGCGACGAACAAAAAGGCGGTTATACATATGAGAATTAGTACGTTTTGGTATTGTCTGAAGCAAGGTGTCAATAATATATGCAGAAATATTTTGTTTTCCCTGGCCTCCATTGCGACAGTTGCTGCCTGCATTTTTTTGTTCTGCCTGTTTTTTTCCATTGTAATCAATGTTCAGTATGTGATTAAAAATACAGAGAGCACCGTTGGAGTCACAGTGTTTTTCAACGAAGGGCTGGACCAAAATACGATCACGGAAATCGGCAACAAAATCAAGGCCAGAGAAGAAGTAAAGGAAGTGAAGTTCACTTCGGCTGAGGATGCCTGGGAAGAGGCAAAGCAGGAATACTTCGGTGACTTGCAGGAGCTTGCAGAAGGATTTGAAGAGGATAATCCTCTTGCTAATTCTTCCTCTTATACCGTATTTTTAAAAGACTTAGTAGAGCAGGATCAATTAGTCCAGTGGATACAGAACCTTGAAGGGGTCAGAAAGATCAATTATTCAAAGACGGCAGCAGAAGGGATGAACAGTTTAAATAAGGTAATCGGGATTCTTTCCATGCTGATTATCGGCGTCCTGCTGGCAGTGGCTATTTTCCTGATCAGCAACACCATTTCCGTGGCTGCGGCTTTCCGGAAAAGTGAAAACCAGATCATGAAGCTGATTGGAGCCACCAACTATATGATCCGGGCTCCCTTCGTGGTAGAGGGCGTTATCATCGGCCTGGTGGGAGCTTCTATCCCTCTTGTTGCCATTTACTTCCTGTACCGCTCTTCGGTTGAGTATATTGTGACTCGTTTCAGCATTTTATCGGGACTTTTTCAGTTCCTTCCGGTGGAGGCCATCTATCCCTATATGGCGGCAACTGCCTTGTCTCTCGGCGTTGGAATCGGCTTTTTTGTAAGCTTCTTCACCATCCGGAAGCATCTGAAGGTATAAAAGACCGTATCAGACATCTGGAAGCAGCCGTAAAAACGTATAATACGGCTGCTATGGGGAATATTAATGATATAAGGTTCTGTCTATCCGGTGAAATACGTCAGCCCATGAAGAGACAGATAGGAGAGTAACAGTGGAAAATAAAAATAAATTTTGGAAGGGTGCCCTGGTCGGGGCGCTTTTAACCACTTTGGCAGGTCTTGTTATTGTGGGCATGTCTTTGGGGATTTTTTTGATTGGAAGAACAGCTATAGATGGAGGCGGCCAGACCGCTGAATCCGGACGCGCACAAAATCAGGAAGGAAGCCTGGACTTAAAGCGTATTTCAGAAAAGATCCAGACCATTCAGGGAGTCATCGATAAGTATTACCTTTTTGATGAAGATAAGGCAAAGGTAGAGGACTGGATATACAAAGGGATGCTTTATGGATTGGAAGATCCTTATACGGTTTACTACAATGCAGAAGAATATAATAAACTGATGGAGGACACCTCCGGAGAATACTGCGGAATCGGTGTCATGGTCAGCCAGAGTGCGGAAACCGGGGTCATTACGGTCACCAAGGTCTTTGAAGGCACTCCAGGTGCGGAAGCGGGAATGCTTCCCGGAGACATCATTTACAAGGTGGGCGACGAGGAAGTGACCGGCATGGATTTGGAGCTGGTGGTAAAGGACCATATCAAGGGAGAAGAAGGTACCACTGTCATAGTCACTGTTCTGCGTCAGGAGACGGGAGAATATGTGGATATGAAAATGCAGCGCCGTCAGATTACGGTTCCCACGGTAGAGCATAAAATGCTGGAAAACAAGGTGGGATATATTTCCGTCAGCCAGTTTGATACGGTTACGGCAGGCCAGTTTAAAGAGGCCATAGCAGATTTGGAAAAGCAGGGTATGGAGAAAATGATCATAGACTTGAGAAACAATCCGGGTGGAGTTGTGGATGCGGTTGTTTCCATGGTGGATTATATCCTTCCTGATGATTTGGTCATTGAAGGAGACCAAAATCTTGTGAGAACAAAGAAAAACAAAACTCTCTTGCTTTATATGGCGGATAAGAACGGAGAAGGGGAGCAGTATTACGCTTCCGACGGACATAAGGTAGATGTACCCATGGCAGTTTTGGTTAACGGACAGTCAGCCAGCGCATCAGAAGTTTTTTCCGGCGCATTAAAAGCCTATGACAAGGCAGAGCTGGTGGGAACGAAGACCTTTGGAAAGGGAATTGTTCAGACCTTATTCCCATTGGATCAGGGAACTGCCATTAAGATGACGGTGGCTCATTACTATACTCCCAGCGGTCTGGACCTTCACGGAAAGGGCCTGGAGCCGGATGTGGAAGTAGAGCTTGATGAGGAATTAAAAACAAAGATCAAAATTGAGCCTGAGGAAGATAATCAGCTTCAGGAAGCTATAAAAGCGTTGAATTAAAGATCGTAGATTGAAAAAAGCCCTCTGGGCCGGCTTGCCGGTTTTCAGAGGGCTTTTCCGATTTTAAAGGTTATTGTCAGCATGCTTCCAGGTCTTTGATAAACCGGCGGCATGCATCTTCCCTGGTAGCCCAGGAGGTGACCAGACGGATTGCGGTATGGCTGTCATCGATCCGTTCCTGGACAGAGAAAAGATAGTTTTCCTCCAGCTTTGCAATAACCCGGTCAGGGAAGATGGGGAAAAGCTGGTTGGTTGAAGAGTCGGAGTAAAAGGAATAACCGCATGCCTCAACTCCTTTTCTGAGAATAGCAGCCATTTCATTGGAATGGGAGGCCATATCGTAGAAGAGATTGTTCTGGAACAGTTCTTCAAACTGGATTCCTAAAAGCCATCCCTTTGCCAGCATAGCTCCCCGCTGCTTGATCATAAAGCGGAAGTCAGGCTTTAAATCCGGGTGGCTGATGATCAGGGCTTCTCCAAAGAGGGCGCCGCTTTTGGTGCCTCCGATGTAGAATACGTCTGTCAGCCGGGCGATGTCTTCCAGTGTCAAGTCATTGGCAGGGCTTGTAAGAGCAGAGGCCATACGGGCTCCATCCATAAACAGGTACAAGCCTTTTTGGCGGCAGATGCGGTGAATGGCTTCCAGCTCTGCCTTGGTATACTGGGTTCCGATTTCTGTGGAATTGGATATATAGACCATTTTGGGCTGAACCATGTGTTCATCGGTGTGATGGTCCAGAGCTTTCTGAATGAGGGCAGGAGTCAGCTTTCCATCCTGGCTTGGCATAGCCAGAACCTTGTGTCCCGAAGCTTCGATGGCACCTGTTTCGTGAATGTTGATATGTCCCTTATCTGTGGAAATAACTGCCTGCCAGGGACGGAGGGCAGCTCCTATGGTAATGGTATTTGTCTGGGTGCCGCCTGCAAAGAAATGGATGTCCACATCCTCCCGGCGGATTTCATCCATGATAAGTCTTTTTGCATGGCTGCAGTGGCTGTCCAGGCCGTATCCGGTATTCTGTGTTAAGTTGGCATTCATCATGGCTTCCAGGATCTTTGGGTGAGCGCCTTCGCTGTAATCGTTGTTAAAGCTGTACATAGTAATTCCTCCTGCTGTTTCATTGTATAAAACGTATAATATAACAAATAGAAGGGAATTACAATATATTTGTAAAAAAGGGGCCGGGAATCGTAAGGTGAATTCGCCTGGCGGGCAAAGAGAGGACCCCCTTAGGGGTGGCAAAAACAGAACAGATGTTCATAGAATAGCTATACATTTTTGCCCTCCTGTGGTATAATTGGCGGAAAAGGTAGAATGATAACGTGTGTGGGATTCATAAAGGAGGAAGCTTTCATGGATCATTTTGAATTAGTATCGGAATACGCCCCAACCGGCGACCAGCCCCAGGCCATCAAGGAGCTGGTCAAGGGCTTTAAAGAAGGAAATCAGTTTGAGACATTGCTTGGAGTCACCGGTTCTGGTAAGACCTTTACCATGGCAAATGTCATTAAGGAGCTGAACAAGCCGACCCTTATCATCGCTCATAATAAAACGTTGGCGGCCCAGCTTTACAGTGAATTTAAAGAATTCTTCCCCAATAATGCGGTGGAATATTTTGTGTCCTACTATGATTATTACCAGCCGGAAGCATATGTACCTTCGACGGATACTTACATTGAAAAGGACTCTGCCATCAATGATGAGATTGACAAGCTGCGCCATTCTGCCACGGCTGCCCTTTCCGAGCGGCGGGATGTGATTATTGTGGCCTCGGTGTCCTGTATCTATGGCCTGGGAAGCCCTATCGATTATCAGGAAATGGTCATTTCCTTAAGGCCGGGCATGATCAAGGACCGGGATGAGGTGATTCATAAGCTGATCGACATTCAGTATGACCGGAATGATATGGATTTTAAGCGTGGTACTTTCCGGGTCAGGGGAGATGTGGTGGAGATTTTCCCGGCTTATTCCGGCAGTGAGGCATACCGGGTGGAATTTTTCGGTGATGAGGTGGACAGGATTACAGAAATTGACACCCTGACAGGGGAAATACGGGCGGAGCTGGGTCATGTGGCTGTTTTCCCGGCATCTCATTACGTTGTTTCCAAGGATAAGATGGAGGCCGCCACCCAGACCATTCTGGAGGAGTTAAAGGAGCAGGTAGCTTATTTTAAAAGCGAGGATAAGCTTTTAGAGGCCCAGAGAATTTCAGAGCGGACCAACTTTGATGTGGAGATGATGAAGGAGACGGGATTTTGTTCAGGAATTGAAAACTATTCCCGGCATTTGACCGGAGGGAAGGAAGGAGAACCTGCTTTTACATTGATCGACTATTTTCCTGAGGATTTTCTGATCATTGTGGATGAGTCCCACATCACCCTTCCTCAGGTCCGGGGCATGTATGCAGGGGACCGCTCCAGAAAGACGACTTTAGTTAATTACGGCTTCCGCCTTCCCTCTGCTCTTGACAACCGTCCCCTGAATTTTGGGGAATTTGAGGCAAAGATCAATCAGATGATGTTCGTGTCCGCCACACCTTCCGTTTATGAGGCAGAGCACGAGCTTTTAAGAGTAGAACAGATTATCCGGCCTACAGGGCTTTTGGACCCTGAAATCGACGTGAGGCCGGTTCAGGGCCAGATTGATGACCTGGTTTCCGAGGTGAATAAGGAAGTAGCTAATAAAAATAAAATACTGATCACAACCCTGACCAAGAGGATGGCAGAGGATCTGACGGATTACATGAGAGAAGTGGGAATCCGGGTAAAGTATCTTCATTCCGACATTGACACTCTGGAGCGGTCTGAGATCATCCGGGACATGCGTCTGGATGTGTTTGATGTGCTGGTGGGAATCAACCTGCTTCGTGAGGGACTTGATATTCCGGAAATTACCCTGGTGGCTATTCTGGATGCAGATAAGGAAGGCTTCCTCCGTTCTGAGACTTCATTGATCCAGACCGTGGGGCGGGCGGCCAGAAACTCTGACGGACATGTAATCATGTATGCGGATAAGGTGACGGATTCTATGAGGGTGGCTATAGAAGAAACCAACAGAAGAAGGGCCATTCAGCAGAAGTACAATGAAGAGCATGGGATTACGCCTACGACTATTAAGAAAGCTGTCCGCGACTTAATTGCTATTTCAAAGGCGGCCATAGAAGGAGAGAAGGACTTTAAGAAAGATCCGGAGTCCATGGATGGAAAGGAACTGGAGAAGCTTGCCAAGGAGCTTACCAAGAAGATGCACCAGGCTGCGGCAGAACTGAACTTTGAGGAAGCGGCAAGACTCCGCGACCGGATGGTGGAAGTAAAGAAGCTGCTGCGGGATATGGAAGATTGATAATAACGTTGACAATAATTTTCAATAAGGGTAAAATCTCTGTGGATGCAGTCTGTGGCAGAGCCATGACGGACGAAAGTAAAAAGTACTGTCCAGAGGAGATTATTGATGAAGCTTTATGAAGGGGAAATAGGAAAAACCTATATTGTTTACAGTGTCATGGTGAAGAATGCCGTTACGAGACGGCTGGAGGCTTTGGGGGTCAATGAGATGACGCCTGTTGTCCTTATGAATAAAAAAGGAAAGGGTACTGTCATTATTAAGGTCAGAGGCACCCGCCTTGCCCTTGGAAGAAGAATTTCAGAGGGAATTGAAATAAGGGAGGCCGTAAACCATGAGTGAAGATAATAAGATGATACGGGTCGGGTTTGTAGGAAACCCCAACTGCGGAAAGACCACCTTATTTAATGCATTTACAGGTGCCAAGCTGAAGGTGGCTAACTGGCCCGGCGTTACGGTGGAGAGAGTTGAGGGAATGACCTCTTATAAGGGCTGTTCCCTTCAGATGATCGACACTCCGGGGATTTACAGTCTGACCTGTTATACCATAGAAGAAAAGGTGACCAGGAAATGCCTGGAGGATGGGGAAGTGGATGTGATCGTCAATGTGGTGGACGCCTCTTCCCTGGAACGGAATCTGTATCTGACCCTTCAGCTTCTGGAGCTGAAAAAGCCCGTCATACTGGCTCTTAATATGATGGATATTGTGGAAGAGCGGGGGATGGAAATTGACTTGCACCGCCTTCCTGAAATGCTGGGCTCCATTCCGGTGGTTCCGGTGTCTGCCAGAAAGCGGACCGGACTTGATGTACTCCTTCATGCGGTGATTCATCACTATGAGGAAGGGCCTCAGGGCGTAGTGGTGAATTACAGCCCTAAAATTGAGAACAAGATTTCCAAAATCGAGACAGTATTGAAGGCCCATTATGGCAATCTGGACAATTTGAGATGGCATGCCATTAAGCTTCTGGAATATGACGAAGAGGTCTGCAAGGACCATCCGGTGAACTTGACCAATATCATTGACCGCAATTATGAGAAGGAAATTATTAACGAGAAATACGATTACATAGAGGGGATTATCAGCGAATGCCTGGTGAATAAGGAGCAGAAGGCCGCATTTACGGATAAAATCGACCAATACCTGACTCATCCCTTCTGGGGAGTGCCTATATTCCTGGGAATCATGGCTTTGGTGTTCTTTTTGACCTTTACTGTGGGAGACTTTTTAAAGGGGTATTTTGAAACAGCTCTCGATGGGTTTTCCGGGCTGATGCTGGGCCTGATGGAAGGAATTGAGGCGGCTCCCTGGGTTATATCCCTGGTGGTGAATGGAATTGTGGCCGGTGTGGGAGGGATTCTCACCTTTCTTCCCAATATTTTTATTCTGTTCCTTGCCCTTGCATTTTTGGAGGACAGCGGATATATGGCCAGAGTGGCTTATGTGATGAATGAAATTATGGGCAGGGTAGGACTTTCGGGAAAGGCGTTTCTTCCCATGCTTTTGGGATTTGGCTGTACGGTTCCGGCTGTTATGGCCACCAGGGCTCTTCCAAGCGAAAAGGATAGAAAGAGGACTATTTTTATCACGCCCTTTATGTCCTGTTCGGCAAGGCTTCCCATATACGTTCTCTTTTCTCAGACGTTTTTCCCTGGTCACGCCATGGCAGCAGCCTATTCCCTGTATCTGGTGGGTCTGGCGGCGGCTATTGTGATCGCTTATGTGACCCACCGGATGGGAAAGGAAATGGATCAGGACGCTCTTTTGATTGAGCTTCCCGAGTATAAGACTCCCAATGGGAGGACGGTAGTCATCTATGTGTGGGATAAGGTAAAGGATTATCTGGGAAAGGCCGGAACAACGATCTTTCTGGCCTCCATTGTCCTGTGGGTTGTGCTGAATATTGGGCCTTCCGGATTTGTTACGGATGTATCGGAAAGCCTTGCCGCCATAACCGGGCAGGTTCTGGTTCCGGTGCTCCGCCCTGCCGGTCTTGGTGACTGGAGGATTGCGGTAGCCTTAATTTCCGGATTGTCTGCCAAGGAAGTGGTGGTTTCCAGCTTTTCCGTGCTGTTTGGAATCAGCAATATCAACTCTGCCGCAGGAATGGAAAGCCTTTCGGGAATTCTGGGAGGTGTTGGGTTTGGGGCCGTAAACGCCTATGCCCTGATGATTTTCTGTCTTTTGTATTCGCCCTGTATTGCGGCGGTTGCTACGATTAAAAGAGAAACCCATTCTTTTAAATGGACGGCAGGCATGGTGCTTTTCCAGATTGCAGTTGCCTGGGGCGCTGCGGTGCTGGTATTTCAGGCGGGAAGTCTGATTTTTTAAGAAAAGAGCAGAGGAAAAAATATGAATGATAAACTGCTTGTGGAAACCGCAGTTTTAGCAGGCGAGATCATGTTGATAAGCGGTGCGGAAATTTACCGGGTGGAGACTACGATTGATCATATTCTGAGAAAATCGGGCCGGGATACGGCGGAGGCCATTGTGTTTTCCACAGGTATTTTTGCATCTCTCAACGATTCTTCCATTGAAGCCATTACAATAGCCAGAAGGGTGTCCGGGAGGTCTACCAACTTAAATAAGGTGTATCTGGTCAATGATGTATCCAGGAAGCTTTGCCAGGACTTGATAACGGTAGAGGAAGCTCACCGCATGCTGAAAGAGATAAGTCATACGGTTCAGTATGGGAGAAGATTAAAGGATATCGGAGTGGTGGGCGTGGCCTTGTTTTTCACCCTTCTTTTGGGAGGAGGAGTCAGGGAATGCGCTGCCGCTGCTGTAACGGGAATTGTGCTGGCCGCTTCTATGGAGGGGGCTTTCAAGATTCGTCTCAACGACTTTTGCGTCAATGGGGTCTGCGCCTGCTTAATCGCCGTCACTGCCCTTTTGATGGAACATCTGTTCATGCCTGGAATGAAAAGCGATATTGTCATCATCGGTGCCATCATGCCTCTGGTTCCCGGCATGATATTTACGACCGCTATCAGGGATACTTTAAATGGTGATTTTGCTTCCGGAATCTCAAGAATCATGGAAGCGGTGGTAGTCGCTCTGGCGGTTGCCGCCGGAGTGGGAGCCGGAATGGGCTTGTTTCAATGGCTGGCAGGAGGTGGGCTTGCATGGTAATACAGACAATAGGTGCCTTCCTGGCAGTACTCAGCTTTTCTCTGCTTCTGGAGGTTCCCAGAAAATATCTGGCTTTGGCGGGAGGTGCAGGGGCAGCAGGCTGGCTGGCCTATCTTTTGGCGGAGTCCTGGTCAGGATCGGTCATAGCAGCAGCCTTTTTGTCCAGCCTGCTGGTAGCCCTTTTCAGCCATATTTTTGCAAGGGCTTTTAAAGCTCCGGTCACAGTGTTTTTAATTGCGGGAATACTGCCCTCCGTACCGGGGGCCTCTATCTACCGCAGTGTTTCTTATGTGATCACCAATGAACCGGAGCTTTCCAGCCGTTATCTGGTGGAGACGCTTCAAATATCCGGCGCCATAGCCGTGGCTATTTTTATTATGGATTCTTTGTTCCGATTGGGGCAGAAGAGGTGAATGCAATGGTTAAGCTGCTTTTGCTTTTAGAATAGTAATAGATGTGATTGGAGAGGCGGTCTTCCTCAGGAACTTCTTCCTGGTTAATGGAAAAGACAGTATCCGCCAGATCTTCTAAAGAAATAGTATCCCTATAGGGAATAATGAGGACTTCGTGAATGCTGGAGGGCAGGATGATTAAATCACTGTCATTGGCGTTGGCGAAGTCTTTTAATATGCCTTCGTAAAAGATGGAGGAAGCTCCGTTCATCCCTGTGGAATTGGTCAGTACAAACATGGGAGGAGACATAGGAGGAGTATCAAAAAAGTCTTCCAGAGCGCCTTCCAGTTCTTTTTCCAAGGTTTCTCTGGCAATGTCCGTAATGACCTCGGAAAGGCTTCTGATGCGGGCGGGAAAAAGACGGGGAGTATTTGTTTTGGCCGCCAGGAATAAGTCTTCTGTGGAAAAGCCCCAGGTGTTTAAGTGGCTGTTGTGGATAAGAGCGGTCATGAGGCTGTCTTCTGTCTTTTGAAGGGACAGGCAGAATACAAGGGCCAGATCCAGATCGGAATAAGGGGTGTGGGGAACGGTTTTTAACAATTCTTCATTGGCAGTTTGGTTAATGAGGCGGAAAATGACTTTGCTTTTGACATGGTCCGGCAGCAACAGATCTTCGAAGGGAGGGGGGACAGGGAGCAGGCTGTCATGATAAAGAGACAGAATGTCGCTTAAAATGTCCTCCAAGGGCCTGCCATAGCGGAATTCCTGGTAAAACTGGTTTAGATAAATGGTGGGAGCCGACCTTTCCCCGGCCTTTCCAATGCACAGGCCATCTAACAGCAAGCCGTTGTTCTTTTGAACGGATTGCAGGGACAGGCTAAATTCTGTTCCAAGTGTTTCCTGTAAGGAATTTTTGACGGTTTCCAGAAATGCTTCGTATACCATATGTATACCTCCTTAGATGTGATTTATGTAAACTGCATAAGACAGATTACAACAATTTAGAAATGATGCTTCCGGAATCGGAATGCGATGGGATTGAATCTTTTTTATTATAAAGTAGTTTTGGGAAAATAACAATATAATTTGTAAATTTTTAAATTTTTGTGTCAGATGAGATGTACAGGATGCATAAGAATGCTTGATATTAAGGGCTGAAAGATATATAATTGTATAAGATAAAAAACATTCCGGCTGTATAAAAATGAAGATGCGGGTGATGTAAAGGGGGCGTTTGTGTGACAAGGCGGGAAAGAAGGCAGATTTTGATACTGGCTTTGTGCGCTGTTATTTTTGCTGTTTCCCTTTCCCTGATTTTCACCCAGGAAAAGGGTAAGCTGGACAGGGAATTTGGGAGTATGATTACCGGCAGCCTGAATCTCCATATTCAGCATAATGCTGAGGAAATAGGCCAGGCCATTATAGACGTGGGACGAGCCATGCAGGTGGCAGAAAAAACGCTTCACATGGTTGATCAGACTCCTCAGGATTTTTTTCGTCAGAGAAATGCTGAAAACCCTGTTTATGTGGTGGAATACCTGACTAAGGCGCAGATGGAGGACGGAGGTCTGTCTGCCCTGATACAGGACGAGAGCGGGAAGGCAGTCTGGAAGCTGGCAAATGGCCGGGAGCTGGTGTGCAGAATCCAATATGATGAAGCTTTGTCCGGCTATTATCTTTCGGTGATCATGCCCTTGAAGGAGGGGGAAAATCCGGGCGCATTGTACAGCAGTGTATCAATAGAGAGACTGCTGCGGGAGACTTCTGAAAGCGCAGTCTATCAGGATGTACAAAGCTGCTTTGTCACTGATGATGGAAGTATCATTTTCAACACCTTCCGGCCGGAGGAAAAAGGGGATTTATTTAAGGAGCTGGAAGGCTATGGTATGCCTTTGGAGGAAATTGACCGTGTCAAGGCAATCATAGAGAGCCCTGAGGTGGACAGCATCATCCTTTCGGTTCAGGGAGAAACTTATTTCATATCTGCGGCCCGGCTGGAGCAGAGTGGCTGGATTCTGGTGTCCTTTGCCCGGGGGCCTGAGGCTCTGGCACATTCGGAAAATATTTTTACGAGCATTGTATATACCAGTGCGCTTTCCATCCTGCTGACTACGGCAATCGGGAGTATGGGGCTCTTTTTGTTTCTCTCCGGCCGGAAGCTCCTGCAGAAGGAGCAGGAATATGGTGCGGCACTGGCACAGCGGCTTAAGGCTATGTTTGAGCAGCACAGTGCTCTTAAGGTAGTTTTTGATGCAGAATCTTACGAAATTGTAGACGCCAATCCTTCCCTGCTTGAGTACTTCGGATATACGAGAGAAGCTGTTCTGGGACGGAAGATTCATGAGTTCACTGATTTATCTCCTGAAATACATGATGAAAGGCTGAGGAAAGAGCTAAACAGAGAGGCAGTCTTTTCTGCTTCCCCCTACCGCCTTAAAAACGGAGAGATCAGATATATGGATGTTCATGCCTCCGTGGTTCAGGACGGGGAGAACAGACTGATATATGCCATACTCTTTGATGTGACTGACCGGGAGAAGTTCCGGGATGATCTGGTGCAGGAAAAGGAACGGCTCAGAATAACCCTGCAGTCTATCGGCGACGGAGTGGTGACAACGGACAGCAGCGGTGTGATTACCAGCTTAAACAGTGTGGCAGAGAAGCTGACAGGCTGGGAGAGTGATCAGGCCGTTGGCAGGCCTTTTGCCGATGTGTTTATCCTGAAAAATGAGGAGAGCGGCGAACCGGTGGAAAACCCGATTCAAAGGGTTCTGGAAACAGGGCTGATCATTGGTATGGCAAACCATACGGAGCTGGTTAACCGGCAGGGAGAGCGCATTTCTATCGCGGACAGTGCTGCTCCTATTAAGACTGCGGATGGGCAGACCTTTGGCGTTGTCATGGTGTTCCGTGATGTAGGAGATGAAAAGGAGCACAACAGGCAGATCGAATTTTTAAGCTATCATGATTGTTTGACCGGTCTTTATAACCGGCGCTACATAGAAGAAGCCATGAATTGTCTGAACAGGACGGAGTATTTACCGATTTCAGTGGTTATGGCGGATGTCAACGGCCTTAAAATTACCAATGACGTATTCGGGCACAAGGCAGGGGATGCTCTGCTTCTCAGTGCAGCCGGGCTGATGAGAAAATGCTGCGGAAAGGATGCCATAATTGCCAGGTGGGGCGGAGATGAGTTTGTCATCCTGATGCCCCGGACAAGCCTTCAGACAGTGGAAGAGATAACCATGGAAATAAAGCATACCCCCATTGTTATTGAGAACGGAAGCTTGTCCCTCAGCCTGTCTCTTGGCTGCGCCTGCAAGGACACAGCGGAGGGAAGCATTCATGCTGCTCTTCAGCAGGCCGAGGAATACATGTATCATCAGAAGCTTTTGGAGGGCAAGAGCTACCGGAGCGCCCTGATCAGCACCCTGCTGGTCACTCTCTATGAAAAGAGCAATGAAACGGAAGAACACTCAAAGCGGATTGAAAAATATTGCCACGCCATAGGAAGAAGGCTTCAGCTTTCTTCCAAGGAGATGGATGAATTGTCCTTGTTTTCCCTTCTGCATGATATCGGAAAGGTCAACATTGACCCCAATATCTTAAAAAAGCCAGGCACTCTCACACAGGAGGAATGGGAGGAGATGAAGCGTCATCCTGAAATCGGCTACCGCATTGCCCAGGCAACGCCGGAACTGGCAACAGTGGCAGACTTGATTCTTTCCCATCACGAACGCTGGGATGGAAAAGGTTATCCCAGGGGATTAAAAGAAAGAGAGATTCCCCTTGCCTGTCGCATTCTGTCGGTGGTTGATGCTTTTGACGCCATGACCAATGACCGCATATACCGGCAGGCCATGACAGCCGGGGAAGCTGTTTTGGAACTAGAGAGCGGTGCCGGGACCCAGTTTGATCCCAAGATGGCAGAGCTTTTAGTTGAAATAATTATAAATGAGGAAAAATGACCGGAGAAGCCGGAGATAGAAAGAGTCTGCACCTGAATACGGGCAGGCTCTTTAAATGTACATACAAAAATAAAAATCCCATTCAGCGGGTTACTCTGAATGGGAGAAGTCTGTTCTATAAAATTAAGCTATAGCGTTTACAGCCTTAGTGATTCTGGATACTTTTCTAGAAGCAGTATTCTTATGATATACGCCCTTTGTAGTAGCCTTATCGATTTCTGTGATAGCGCTGAGTAAACTTGCCTGTGCAGCAGCCTTGTCACCGGCAGCAATAGCAGCTTCTACCTTCTTAATTGATGTCTTCACCTTGGATCTGATCGCTTTGTTTCTAGCGGCCTTTGTTTCGTTAACTAAGATTCTCTTTTTTGCGGATTTAATGTTAGCCAATCTGTACACCTCCAATCAAATAATAAGTATAATCATTTTTTTGTTTCCCATTAAAGTCTGGACACGGACAGTTCAATGTAAACATACCTTAGTATTTTAACGAATTTTAACGTATCTGTCAATACATAATTCCCGCTTTTTTGTAGAAAATGTAATTGTAAGGCATATATGGCTGAAAAAGTGAAAAAGGAGGAAGAAATGGAAAACACATTTGAAGTGCGCACAGACCTTGCGCTGGAGGAACAGGAAAGCTTTCCGGGAGACGGCGGTGAGATTACAGGGGTGTCCTTAAGGGAATGGCACAGAGCCAACAGCCCTATAAAGATGACGGAAGTGAAGATTTTGGATAAAAAAGGGGAAAAGGCCATGGGAAAGCCCATTGGAACCTATATCACCCTGGAGGCGGGAGAACTGTCTGTAAAGGATGAGGATTATCACAGGGAGGTTTCTGAGGAGCTGTCAAACCAGATCCAGAAGCTTTTGTCGGGGAAAAACTACAGGAAGCCTGATTTTCATTTATTGGTGGTGGGCCTTGGCAACAGCTCTGTAACCCCTGATTCCCTGGGGCCCAGGGTTCTTAAAAATCTTCAGGTTACAAGGCATTTAAAGGTCCAGTACGGGGATGATTTCTGGAGGGGCAGAAGCATGCCGGTGATCAGCGGGATCATACCCGGCGTTATGGCCCAGACCGGAATGGAAAGTGCGGAAATCTTAAAAGGGATCATAAGGGAGACAAAGCCTGATCTGATCATTGCCATTGACGCCTTGGCAGCCAGGAGCGTAAGGCGTCTGGGCACTACCATCCAGCTTACGGATACGGGAATTCACCCGGGCTCAGGAGTGGGCAATCACAGGCACAGTCTGACCAGGGAAAGCCTGGGAGTTCCGGTTATGGCTATTGGCGTCCCCACAGTGGTAGGGGCGGCGGCCATTGTCCATGATACGGTTTCCGCCATGATTGGAGCCTTGTCAAAGAGCATGGAAACAAAGGGCATGGGGGATTTTATGGGAAGCATCAGCTCTGATGAGCAGTACGATCTGATCAGGGAACTTTTAGAGCCGGAATTTGGCCCTATGTACGTCACACCTCCTGATATTGATGAAACGGTGAAGGAACTGAGCTTTACCATTTCCGAAGGAATTCATCTGGCATTTTTGGGACAGGAAGATTCGTAGTAAATGACAGGCTTTTTGCATAGGATAGGAAAGGGAGCAAAATGCTTTCCAGTAAATTATTGTGCAGGAAGAGGCTATGAGACAGAGAGACAGAGGAATCAACTGGTTTATAAAAAATATGATGATTGCAGTAAGCCTCATTCTGGCCGTGCTTCTGGCAGGAAAGACAGGAGGCTTCCAAAGGGCCGCCGGCTGGTTAAAGGGCGGGGCAGGCCTTGGAATCTCCTATATCTGGCGCAGCCAGTATCCCGGTGCGGTCTGGGAGGAGGGAGAGACTGGGGACTTTCCGGGCGGCTTTTTTGGCAGCGTTCTTTTCGGCAGCTCTCCCATCTACCGGTATAAGGGGAAACGGGAGGTGCCAAAAGCCGGCTATAACGAGGCGGACCCTGCCTATGAAGGGTATTTGGAAAGCGGACGATTTTATGAGGAACACAGTTTTCTTTTATATGATGGAGGAGAGGAAAGCGGGGAAGATGGAAGTGTTAATGCAGAGGTTCACAGGGCTCCGGAGGAGCAGACGCCTGTAAAGACAGAGATTCCCGTGGAAAAGGACCCGGCCATGACCTGTTCCTCAAGCAGCATATGGCCCATTGTGGGAGCCACCTACCGAAGGGAGCAGCTGGCTGATTACGATTACATGATGAAGCATTTTTACAACGTTCATGCTTCTACCACCGCAGGAAGGGATTTAATGAAGGCGGATGACTTTCTTTCCGAGGATTTCACCCTGACAGGAGAAAGTGACAAGCCCCAGATTCTCATTTACCACACCCACTCCCAGGAGGAGTTTGCGGATCACGGTCCGGATAACCCGGGGGCCACGATAGTGGGAGTCGGAACTTATCTGACAGAGCTTTTAACTGCCAAGGGCTATAACGTGATTCATGATACCTCGGTTTATGACCTGCAAGGTGGAAAGCTGGACAGAAACAAGGCGTACACCCTGGCTTTAGAGGGCATTTCAGGCATTCTCCAGGAGAACCCTTCCATTGAAGTGGTGCTGGACATTCACCGGGATGGAGTCAATGAAAGCCTTCACATGGTGAATGAGGTAAACGGAAAGCCTACGGCCCCCATTATGTTTTTTAACGGAATCAGCCAGACTCCAAAGGGACAGATCGAATATCTGCCCAATCCCTACAGGGAGAAAAATCTGGCTTTCAGTTTTCAGATGCAGATTGATGCAGCGGCTTATTTCCCGGGCCTGACCCGGAAAATATACATAAAGGGACTTCGTTATAACCAGCATTTGCGACCCAGGTCTTCTCTCATTGAAGTGGGGGCCCAGACCAATACTTACCAGGAAGCCTTAAATGCCATGGAGCCCCTGGCAGAAGTTTTGGATATGGTGTTGCAAGGGAATTAAAAAAATGGTATATTTTAATTCGGAGAACATCAGAAAAGAGGAATTTACTATATGGCAGGCGCCCAGCAGAATAAAATACGGAATTTTTGCATTATTGCACATATTGATCACGGAAAATCCACCCTTGCGGACAGGATTATAGAAAAGACGGGACTTTTGACCAGCAGGGAAATGCAGTCCCAGGTCCTCGATAATATGGATCTGGAACGGGAGAGAGGAATTACCATCAAGGCTCAGACTGTCCGCACCGTTTACAAGGCCAAGGATGGCCAGGAATATATTTTTAACATGATCGATACCCCTGGTCATGTGGACTTTAACTATGAGGTTTCCAGAAGCCTTGCAGCCTGTGACGGAGCGGTCCTGGTGGTAGACGCTTCCCAGGGAATCGAAGCCCAGACTCTTGCAAACGTCTATATGGCACTGGATCACAATTTAGATGTGTTCCCGGTGCTTAATAAGATCGATCTGCCCAGCGCAGACCCGGAGCGGGTGGTAAGTGAGATTGAGGATGTCATCGGAATTGAGGCCCATGACGCTCCCAGGATTTCCGCTAAGACAGGGGTAAACGTGGAAGATGTACTGGAGGCCATTGTGGAGAAGATACCGGCTCCGGCAGGCGATCCGGAGGGCCCCCTTCAGGCCCTGATTTTTGACTCCCTCTACGACCAGTACAAGGGAGTAATCATATTCTTCCGGGTCAAGGAAGGAACAGTGAAAAAAGGCGATAAGGTCCTGATGATGGCTACCGGAGCTGTGGAAGAAGTGGTAGAGGTAGGCTATTTTGGCGCGGGCCAGTTCATTCCCTGTGAAGAGCTGAGTGCAGGCATGGTAGGCTATCTGACAGCCAGCATCAAAAACGTAAAGGATACGGCAGTGGGTGATACCATTACCCATGCAGGCCGCCCCTGCAAAGAGCCCCTTTCAGGATACAAGAAAGTGACCTCCATGGTTTACTGCGGATTATATCCTGCCGACGGAGCCCGTTACAATGATCTTCGTGATGCCCTTGAAAAGCTGCAGCTTAATGATGCTTCCCTGTTTTTCGAACCGGAAACCTCCCTGGCCCTTGGCTTTGGATTCCGGAGCGGATTTTTAGGACTTCTCCATCTGGAGGTCATTCAGGAACGTTTGGAGAGAGAATACAACTTAGATTTAGTCACCACGGCCCCCAGTGTTGTTTACAGGGTTTATAAGAAAAACGGAGATATGCTGGAGCTGACCAATCCTTCCAATCTTCCGGACCCTACGGAGATCGAATACATGGAGGAGCCGATTGTCAGCGCGGAAATCATGGTGACCACGGAATTTGTAGGTGCTATTATGACCCTTTGCCAGGAGCGGCGGGGTGTATATCTGGGCATGGAATACATGGAAGCCACCAGGGCACTGTTAAAGTATGAGCTTCCTTTGAATGAGATTATTTACGATTTCTTTGACGCACTGAAGTCCCGTTCCAAAGGCTATGCTTCCTTTGATTATGAGCTGAAGGGTTATGAGCGGTCTGAGCTGGTAAAGCTGGACATCCTGGTGAACAAGGAGGAAGTGGATGCCTTGTCCTTTATTGTCCATGCGGAATCTGCCTATGACAGAGGACGGAGGATGTGTGAAAAGCTGAAGGACGAGATTCCGAGACAGCTTTTTGAAATCCCCATTCAGGCGGCCATCGGAGGAAAGATCATTGCCCGCGAGACGGTAAAAGCCATGAGAAAGGATGTTCTTGCCAAGTGTTACGGCGGCGATATTTCCCGTAAGAAAAAGCTTCTTGAAAAGCAGAAGGAAGGTAAAAAGCGTATGCGCCAGGTGGGCAATGTAGAAATACCGCAAAAGGCGTTCATGAGCGTATTAAAACTGGATGATGAATAAAAAAGAACTGGAGCTTTATATACACATTCCCTTCTGTGCCCGCAAATGCGCATACTGCGATTTTCTCTCCTTCCCCGGAGATCAGCAGGCCCAGAGGGAATACAGTTTAAAATTAATAGAAGAGATTCGATGTCAGAGTGTCCGCGCCGAGGAATACCAGGTAGTCAGCGTATTTATAGGGGGAGGCACTCCTTCTATATTAAAGGCAGAATATATGGCGGAAATCCTTTGCAGTCTGAAGGAGAGTTTTCATATCCTTCCCGACGCGGAGATTTCCATGGAGGTAAATCCCGGCACTGTTACGGCTGAGGGCCTTGCCTGTTACAAAGAAGCAGGGGTCAACCGGATCAGCATGGGGCTTCAGTCTGCCGACGATCAGGAGCTGCGCTGGCTGGGACGAATCCATACTTATGATGGATTTTTAAAAAGCTATCAGAGAGTCCGTATGGCGGGCTTTGACAATGTAAATGTGGATCTGATTTCCGCTATCCCGGGGCAGACTTTGGAATCCTGGAAAAATACCTTAAAGAAGACCGCTATGCTGAAGCCGGAGCACATATCCGCTTACAGCCTGATTGTGGAGAAGGGAACTCCCTATTATGAACGGTACGGCGGCTATGAGCCTGCAGAGAGCCATTGCGGAGGTCAGAGCGCATGTCTTATGTCCCTGCCGGAGCTTCCTGATGAGGATATGGAGCGGGAAATGTATTATCTGACTCAGGAATTTTTAAGGGAACAGGGATATGAGCGGTACGAGATCTCCAATTATTCCAAAAAAGGATATGAGTGCAGGCATAATATGGGGTACTGGATGGGAACAGAGTATCTGGGATTTGGACTGGGGGCTTCTTCTTACTTTGAAGGCTGCCGCTTTCACAATACCCCTGATTTTAGAGAATACTGTAGTGCAGATTTTGATCAGGAAGAAATATTCCAGAAGGTTTTGAGACAGGATTTTGAAAAGCTGACCATAGAGCAGAAGATGGAAGAGTACATGTTTCTGGGACTGAGGATGATCGAAGGAGTTTCCGCCCAGGAATTTGTCAGCCGCTTTGGTCATAATATAAAAAATGTCTATGGAATGATTCTGTCGGAGATGGAGGAAAACGGCCTTATGGAGTGGAAGGACGGATATTACCGTCTGACCTCCCGGGGAATTGATATCAGCAATTATGTGATGAGCCGTTTCCTGCTGTAGAATGGTGTTGATATTTGTAAAAAGTGCCCTGATTAAGCCGTAAAGCTCTTTCAGGGCACTTTTCTTATTGAACCAGAAATGCTTCTACATTCCGTAAGCCGTAGGCTCTGGTTTCTCCGTGGGTGTTGAAAAAAATATCGATGTGGTTTCCTTTTACTCCGCCTCCCCGGTCTTCTGCCGTGTAGATGACCCCGTTAATCATGATACGGGTTCCGTAGGGAATGACTCTGGGGTCAACGGAAATGGTGTGGTTTGCCTTTGCAATGGTTCCGGTGCTGGTTCGTCCACCCCAGCCGCCGGAGCACTGCCTGCAGGGGCAGTAGGCTGTGGTGCGGAACACTCCCAGGGAGCGGAGCTGGGAGGAGGCGGGAATATCCTTGCCGTAGAGCTTGGAGGAGAATCTCTGTCCGCCTGCATAGGTTTCTACCAGAAAGGTGCCTTCTCCGTAGGATTCCCAGGGTACGGAGATATCAAAGCCGCAGTTTCCTGTTCCCAGGCCCCGGGCAGCTAAGTCCTCCCGGTAAATGGATGCTTCTGCGGTCAATTCGGCAGCCACCTGTCCGTTTGCCTGATTGGTGATGACTACTTTTACCTCCAGAGGCTGGTCTGCCTGGGAACTGTTAAATGCCCATCCTCTTACTCCGTTTTCGTCCGCGTAATCGACGATGCCTGATGCCTGGGCGGCAAAGATATTAAGGGCGCTGATCCATAAAAACGCCGTCATTAGTAATGCTCCTGAGAGCCAGTGAATTCGCTTTGCTGTTTGTGTCATAAGTTACATCCTTTCTTTTTACAATCTGTAATATGATTTAACATAATATAAATATTTGTAACAGAATTGTAATAAATGAGGTACAAGTAATTATTTTACACATTTTTCCAGATTTGTCAAGGGCTGACAAGATGAATTTACCCGGAGGGCAAAGAGAAGGCCCCCTGACAGGTGTGAAAAGGAAATAAAAAACGCTGCAGAAAAGAGGTGAAGTCCGCTTTTCTGCAGCGTTTTATGGGTGCGTATATTAACTTTTTGTAATTTCTTTAACTGCAAAGATTTCAATGGTCTGTCTTCCGAATTGCAGCGCTTCCTGACGGCTGCCAAGGAAAATATCTACTTTTTTTCCTCTGATGCTGCTTCCGGTGTCTTCCACTGTGTAAACAGTTTCTCCGATCATCACCTTTGTTCCCAGAGGGAGAAGGGTGAGATCTGCTGATAAAGTGTGTCCTGCCTGGGGGACGGTTCCTGAGTAGGTCAGGGACTGGCTGCCGGTACAACTTGGGCAGTAAGCGGTGGCAGAGAAGTTTCCTAAGGACTCGCCTTTTTCATAAACAGGTGCCGCCGGTGTTTCCTGAACTGGTTCTTCTTTTTTCTTAATGCCCGGTCCGATTTCTTCAGAAGGGGTCTCTGTATTGTTCTCTTTGATGGTCTCAGCGGTTTCAAGACTGGCGGACTGTACTGATCCGGCCTGGCTGTTCTCTGTGGCTGCCATAGAAGTCATGGACAACAGCAGTACACAAAGGATTGTCAAAACTCCGGTAATTCGTTTCTGTCTTGGAAAGCTTTTCATGGATATACCTCGCAATGATGTTGTTTTGGCGTTCTCAGTTACTATTATATTACAAATATGTTAAATGTCAAGAAGATAATGTCAACACCTTGTAACAATTAATAGAAAAATGACAAATGGAAAAGAAAAATGTTACAAAAAGTTCACTAAAAATTTTTTCGGTAATGTATTGACAAAAACCAAAAAAAAGAATATATTATGAACAGAAGATGTTAGCACTCCTAAACGTCGAGTGCTAACAAGAACAACTCAGAAAGGAAGTGGGGCAGTTTGAACCAAAAGGATCAGTTGGATGAGCGGAAGGTTACCATATTAAAAGCCATCATCAAAACTTATCTGGAAACAGGAGAGCCGGTAGGGTCCCGTACCATTTCAAAGTACACGGATTTACACTTAAGCTCCGCCACTATCCGGAATGAGATGTCTGATCTGGAGGAGCTTGGATACATTATGCAGCCCCATACCTCTGCAGGAAGAATTCCTTCTGACAGGGGATACCGTTTTTATGTGGACCAGATCATGCAGGAAAAAGAAGAAGAGGTCACTGAGATCAAGGATATGATGCTAAAGCGTGTGGACCGGGTGGAGCTTCTGTTAAAGCAGATGGCAAAGCTTCTGGCCCAGAACACCAATTATGCGGCAATGATCAGCGCTCCCCAGTACCACAGGAACAAATTGAAATTCATCCAGATGTCAAAGGTTGATGCGGAAAGGCTTCTTGTGGTCATTGTGGTAGAGGGCAACATCATTAAGAATGCCATGATTCCCCTTCGGACAGAATTAAATGAGGAAGGACTTCTGAATCTTAATATTCTTCTTAACAATGCCCTTAACGGGCTGACCATAGAGGAAATCAATCTCGAAGTGATCAGCAGCTTAAAGATCCAGGCAGGCCCCCACAGTGAAGTGGTGGACCGGGTCCTCACCGAGGTGGCGGCAGCTATCCGGGGAGATGACGAGGATCTTCAGATTTATACCAGCGGGGCCACCAACATTTTCAAGTACCCGGAATTAAGCGACGGGGAAAGGGCCAGCAAGCTGATCGGCACCCTGGAGCAGAAAGAGCTTTTACAGGGACTGGTGGATGATGTGAACAGCTCAGAGAGCGGATCAGGTATCCAGGTTTACATCGGTGACGAGGCTCCTGTCCAGAACATGAAGGACTGCAGCATTGTAACAGCCAATTATGAGCTTGGCGAAGGCCTGCGGGGAACCATCGGAATCATCGGTCCCAAGCGCATGGATTATCAAAAGGTGCTCAGCACATTGCGCAATCTTATGACGCAGCTTGATATCATATTAAAAAAAGATGAAAGGTGAAGGAAGAACATTGAGCATGGAAGACAAAAAAACAGACGGGATGCCGGCAGACGAGGTTTTGGAAACAGAGGATGTCCTTGACCCTGAACGTGAAATAGAAGGTGAAAAAGCCTGTGCTGAAGAAGAAACGGAAACCCGGAAAAAGAAAGATCCCAAGGATGAGAAGATCGAGGAGCTGACAGACCGGCTCCAGAGGAATATGGCTGAATTCGACAACTTCCGAAAGAGAACGGAAAAAGAAAAATCCGCCATGTTTGAAATCGGGGCAAGGGATATTGTGGAACGTATCCTTCCGGTTGTGGACAATTTTGAAAGAGGCCTTGCAGCCGTTCCTGAGGAGGAAAAAGGCTCTCCTTTTGCAGAAGGAATGGAAATGATATACAAACAGCTTATGAAAACACTGGAGGAAGCAGGAGTAAAGCCGATCGAAGCGGTGGGAAAACCCTTTGACCCCAATTTCCATAATGCGGTGCTTCACGTGGAAGATGAGTCTCTGGGAGAAAATGTGATTTCCCAGGAACTTCAAAAGGGTTATACCTACCGGGACACTGTGGTGAGACATTCCATGGTGCAGGTAGCTAATTAATAAAATAATAGAAACGATTACATTCACACTTTGTTTAATAATAGGAGGAAAAAACTATGGGCAAGATCATTGGTATTGACTTAGGTACGACAAACAGCTGTGTTGCTGTTATGGAAGGCGGAAAGCCGGTTGTAATCCCCAACAGCGAAGGCGTAAGAACCACACCGTCTGTTGTTGCATTTACAAAGAACGGAGAAAGGCTGGTAGGCGAGCCTGCAAAGCGCCAGGCTGTGACTAATGCAGACCGGACCATCTCTTCCATTAAGAGACACATCGGTACAGATTACAAGGTATCTGTTGACGGAAAGAATTACAGTCCTCAGGAAATTTCTGCCATGATTCTTCAGAAGTTAAAGGCAGATGCAGAGGCTTACTTAGGCGAGAAGGTAACAGAAGCAGTTATCACTGTTCCTGCATACTTTAACGATGCTCAGCGTCAGGCTACCAAGGACGCAGGAAAGATTGCAGGTCTTGATGTAAAACGTATCATCAACGAGCCTACGGCAGCAGCGCTGGCTTACGGACTTGATAATGAAAAAGAGCAGAAGATCATGGTATACGACTTAGGCGGCGGTACCTTCGACGTTTCCATCATCGAGATCGGTGACGGTGTTATCGAGGTTCTTTCCACCAACGGTGATACACGTCTGGGCGGCGATGACTTTGACAACCGCATTACCCAGTGGATGGTTGATGAATTCAAGAAGGCTGAAGGCGTTGACTTATCCGGTGACAAGATGGCTATGCAGAGACTGAGAGAGGCTGCTGAGAAGGCTAAGAAGGAACTTTCTTCTGCCACAACTACCAACATCAACCTTCCATTCATCACTGCAACGACAGAAGGACCTAAGCATCTGGATATGAACTTAACCAGAGCGAAGTTTGATGAGCTGACTCTGGATCTCATTGAGCGCACTGCAATTCCAGTACAGAACGCATTAAAGGATGCAGGAATTACAGCAGCAGAGTTAGGAAAGGTGCTGTTAGTAGGCGGTTCCACCCGTATGCTGGCTGCACAGGAAAAAGTAAAACAGTTAACAGGCAAAGAGCCTTCCAAGACCTTAAATCCTGATGAGTGTGTTGCTATCGGCGCCAGCATCCAGGGCGGAAAGCTGGCAGGTGATGAAGGTGCAGGCGATATCCTGCTTCTGGACGTAACTCCTCTTTCCCTGTCCATCGAGACTATGGGCGGAGTTGCCACCAGACTGATTGAAAGAAATACGACTATTCCTACAAAGAAGAGCCAGATCTTCTCCACAGCGGCAGACAACCAGACAGCGGTTGATATCCACGTGGTACAGGGTGAAAGACAGTTTGCAAGAGACAACAAGACTCTTGGACAGTTCCGTCTGGACGGAATTCCGCCTGCAAGAAGAGGTGTTCCTCAGATCGAAGTTACCTTTGATATCGATGCAAACGGCATTGTAAATGTTTCTGCCAAGGATCTGGGAACAGGTAAGGAGCAGCACATCACCATTACCTCTGGTTCCAATATGTCTGATTCCGACATTGATAAGGCTGTTAAGGAAGCGGCTGAGTACGAGGCACAGGATAAGAAGCGCAAGGATGCCATTGACGCCAGAAACGATGCAGATTCCATGGTATTCCAGACAGAAAAGGCTCTGGAAGAGGTTGGAGACAAGGTTGATGCAAATGATAAAGCATCAGTAGAAGCAGACTTAAATGCCTTGAAAGAAGCGATCAACAGAGCGCCCCTTGAAGAGATGACCGATGCCCAGGTAGAGGATATCAAGGCCGGAAGAGAAAAGCTGATGAACAGCGCACAGGCCCTGTTTGCCAAGGTTTACGAGCAGGCACAGGCAGGAGCTCAGGGCGCAGGACCTGACATGGGTGGCCCGGAGGCTTCCTATCAGGACAGCGATGTGGTTGACGGCGACTACAAAGAGGTGTAAACTAATCTGGTCGGTTGACGAGACATTGGAAAGAGTGTTGTAGTGATACAACACTTTTTCCGTGGTTTTCAAGCATGGAGTGAAAGGTAAGACCTAAGATGGCAGAGAGTAAAAAAGATTATTATGAGATCCTGGGCGTTTCCAAGGATGCGGATGACGCAGCCATTAAGAAGGCCTACAGGGCATTAGCAAAGAAATACCATCCTGACACCAACCCCGGAGATGCTGCCGCCGCCGAGAAGTTTAAACAGGCTTCCGAGGCCTACAGCGTATTAAGCGACCCGGATAAGAGACGACAGTACGACCAGTTTGGTTCCGCAGCCTTTGACGGAAGCGGAGGAGCCGGCGGATTTGGCGGATTCGATTTCAGCGGAGCGGATATGGGGGATATTTTCGGAGATATTTTCGGGGATATCTTTGGCGGCGGAAGGAGAAGCAGCACCCGTTATAACGGCCCATCCAGAGGCGCCAATGTCAGAACCAGCATCCGGATCACCTTTGAGGAGGCTATTTTCGGCTGCGAAAAAGAAATTGAAATCAATTATAAGGAAGAGTGTGCCACCTGCCACGGAAGCGGGGCAAAGGCGGGAACCTCTCCCACTACCTGTCCCAAGTGTAACGGAAAAGGAAAGATCATGTATACCCAGCAGTCCTTTTTCGGCCAGGTGCAGAATGTCCAGACCTGTCCGGACTGCGGCGGCACCGGCACCATTATAAAGGACAAATGTCCGGATTGTTATGGAACCGGGTACAACACCAAGAGAAAGAAATTCAAGGTTACTATTCCGGGAGGAATTGACAACGGTCAGTCCGTCCGCCTTGGAGGAGCCGGAGAGCCGGGAACCAACGGCGGTGAAAGAGGAGATCTTCTGGTTGAGGCAGTGGTTTCCAACCATCCGATTTTCAAGCGTCAGGATACCAGCATTTATTCCACTGTTCCCATTTCCTTTGCAAAGGCAGCATTAGGCGGTCCCATCCGTATCAAGACGGTGGATGGAGAAGTGGAGTATGAGGTAAAGGCCGGAACCCAGACTGATACTAAAGTACGGTTAAAGGGTAAGGGTGTTCCCTCCCTGCGCAACAGGGCTGTCAGGGGAGATCATTACGTGACGTTGGTGGTTTCTGTGCCTGAACGGCTGACAGAGGCCCAGAAGGACGCTCTGCGGAAGTTTGACGATGCCATGAACGGGATCGCTCCGGAGGGGGAAAAACATAAAAAAAAAGGGCTCTTTAAATAGGAATTAAGGAAGGTACGGCAGGAATTTTTTTGCTGTGCCTTTTCTTTCATTGTATTTTCAGGTATAATAATCTTGAAGAGGCAGCAGGGACGGAGGAATCTTATGGAGAGGCATATGCAGGCAATAAACAGTGCTTTAGAGGTACTTTGCAGTGAATCTTATGAGCCTTATATAGAAGCGGTTTACCTTTATGGAAGCTGTGGGAGAGGGAATCCAGGGTTTCACAGCGATGTGGATCTTTTAGTACAGTGCAATGAGAAATTTACAGCCGATATCGGGCGCAGTATAAGAATTCATGCAATGCCTGAGGATTGGAATCTGCCGGATGTGGAACTGAAGTTTGTTTATGGGGAGGGCTGGAAGGCTGGGGAAGATCAGTTTTCCCGCAATTTGGTAAAGGAAGGAGTTTTGCTGTGGGAAAAGAAGTAAATTATTATACTTTTGCTGAAGAGGATTATTTGTTTTTAAAAGCCAATATGGAAGAAAAGCGGATAGGGAATGCCATGACAAGCATCGCACAAAATGTATGTGAACGGTATTTAAAGCATGTGATATCTGTTTTTTGTATGGATATAGATTGTACGGCAGTTTTAAAAACTCATTCTTTAAGAAAAATATTAAGATTTATGGAGGAGAATCTGCCGGACTTTAAAATCAATAAAAATAAGGTGATTTTGTCAGATGGATACTATTTTTCATCACGTTATCCGGGAGATGAATCTTTTTTTGCAAATGAGGAAGATGTGGCAATATGCTGGGAAGCAGTTATGGAAACAAAAAGTGCGGTTGACCGTTATATGGTGAATTATAAAAAGTGAAACCGGCCGAAAATAATTATAAGAAAAACAGGAAATGCGCCATGTGACTGAATGGTTTAGTCATGAGGTGCATTTCCTGTTTTTAATTGTAAAAAGGTTCCTGTTCTGATTCCAGCGGCCAAGGCGGGTGTGATGGAGTGTAATGCATCAAGGAATTTCGTTTACTTGATATGTTTTTTGCCTCTGCTGCCGGATCAAAACAAAGTTCCTTTTCATCCGTTCATTAAGTTAATGCACCAGCCATCTTTTTTATTGCATTGTTTTTCAAAAAAAATTATTTTTTTTATAAAAAAGGGAAACAGCCTTGAATATTCGTTGATTTTATACGCTTGCAAGGGGTTTCATTGTATGTTATGATATCATATGTTTAAAAAGATGTTCATACCGAAGAAAGGGAAAGCACATGTATCAATATCTGATTGTATGCCCTTTGGTTTTTCTGGCGGGCTTTGTCGATTCCATTGCCGGAGGAGGAGGGCTGATTTCTCTGCCTGCATTTCTCGCAGCAGGAATTCCCCCTCATCTCGCCATAGGCACCAATAAAATGAGTTCCACTATGGGAACAGTAGTTTCTACGGCCCGGTTTGCAAAGAACGGGTATATCAAAGGTTTTTTGTCTTTGATTGCAGCCGGTTTTGCCATCATCGGCTCCACCATCGGAGCCCATTTATCCATGCTTGCCGATGAACGAATCTTAAAAGGAATGATGCTTGCCGCCCTTCCGGTAGTTGCCTTCTACGTTCTTAAAAATAAGAATTTGGGGGATAATGAGGAAGTCAACACTCTTCCAAAGAAAAAAATGTACCTGATCACTATGACAGCCGCATTTATCATCGGCTGCTATGATGGATTTTATGGGCCGGGCACGGGCACCTTTTTGCTTCTGATTCTGACCGGACTGGTAAAGATGGATGTCAGGTCTGCTTCCGGAACTACTAAGGTAATTAATTTATCTTCTAACATTGCAGCGCTGGTCACGTTTTTAATCAATGGAAAGGTTCTGCTTCCATTGGGAATTGCCTCCGGTCTTTTCTGCATTGCAGGCCATTATCTTGGATCAGGCATGGTGGTAAAAAACGGCTTAAAGGTGGTCCGCCCTGTGATTATGGTGGTGCTGCTCTGTTTGTTTGTAAAGATTATTAAAGGATAAGGGATTGCTATGAAATGGAAAAAATTTACGCTGACCACTACCACAGAAGCGGTGGACTTGATCAGCAGCATGTTTGATGAAATCGGAATTGAAGGAATTGAGATTGAGGATAATATCCCTCTTACGGAAGCAGAGACAAAGGGCATGTTTATCGACATCCTGCCGGAGCTGCCTCCTGATGAGGGCGTGGCAAAGGTCAGTTTTTATTTAGACCCTGATTCTGATACTGATATAGAAGGTATGTTACAAAAGGTGGAGGAAGGCTTAGAGGAGCTTTCCATGTTTGTGGACCTGGGAGAGAGAACCATTGAGTCCGGTGAAACAGAGGATAAGGACTGGATTAACAACTGGAAGCAGTATTTTAAGCCTTTTACTGTAGATGACATTCTCATAAAGCCCACCTGGGAGGAGATTCCTAAGGGCCATGAGGACAAGCTGTTGATTGAAATTGATCCGGGAACAGCTTTTGGAACAGGACAGCATGAGACTACCCAGCTTTGTATCCGCCAGTTAAAGAAGTATGTGATGCCGGATACGGTCCTTCTGGATGTAGGAACCGGAAGCGGAATACTGGGCATTACCGCACTGAAACTGGGAGCAAAGAGCGTATTTGGAACAGACCTTGATGAAAATGCCATTACTGCCGTAGGGGAGAACCTGGAGGCAAATGGGATTTCTTCTGATAAATTCAAAGTTCTCCAGGGCAATATCATTGATGATCAGGCTGTTCAGGAGGAAGTGGGATTTGAGGCATACGATGTGGTGGTTGCCAATATTCTTGCCGATATCATCATTATGCTTCAAAAGGAGATTCCTGTTCATATGAAAAAGGGAGCTATTTTCATCACCTCCGGCATTATTAATATGAAGGAAGAGGCGGTGAGAAAGGCTTTTGCGGAAAATGAAGCCTTTGAACTGGTGGAAGTCACCTATCAGGGGGAATGGGTCTCAGTCACTGTGAGAAAAAAATAGGAAGAGGCAGAACATGTACCACTTTTTTGTGAACCAGGATCAGGTGGGAGCGGAAACTATCACCATCACCGGACCGGATGTGAACCACATGAAAAATGTACTGCGCATGGGCGCAGGGGAAGAAATTTTAGTCAGCAATGGGGTGGACAAGGATTATTTATGCGAAATTCTGTCCGTTTCCCCGGAGAAAGTGCTGGCAAAGATCCTTTCGGTTACAGAAGGAGGCACAGAACTTCCCGCCAGACTTTACTTATTCCAGGGACTTCCAAAGAGCGATAAAATGGAACTGATCATTCAGAAGGCAGTGGAGCTTGGAGTGTATGAGATCATTCCGGTGGAGACAAAGCGGACTGTGGTGAAGCTGGATAAAAAGAAGGAAGAGTCAAAGCTTAAGAGGTGGCAGGCTGTTTCAGAAAGTGCTGCCAAGCAGTCGAAACGGCTGATCATTCCCAAAGTATCAGGCGTCATGACTTTTCGGCAGGCTTTGGAGTTTTCCCAAAAGGAACTGGACAGGACTGTGATTCCATTTGAACATGCGGGTAACATGAGGGCAACCAGGGAGATTTTAAAGGAAATTGAACCGGGTATGAGCGTCGGAATCTTCATCGGGCCGGAAGGCGGGTTTGAGGATTCCGAGGTGGAGCTTGCAAAGTTCCATGGTGCAAAGCCCATTACATTAGGAAAACGGATATTGAGGACGGAAACAGCGGGACTTGCCCTGCTGTCCGTTCTGTCTTTTCAGCTGGAGCCGTCTGAGACGGAATAAAAGAGAGGTCAGACATGGAAGTTTATTTTGATAATTCGGCCACTACCAGGGTGCTGGAGCCGGTCAGGGACGTGATGATAAAGGTCATGATGGAGGATTACGGCAATCCTTCGGCCAAGCATAAAAAGGGCATGGAGGCGGAGCAATATATAAAGGAAGCGGCAGAGATCATAGCCGGAACCTTAAAGGTGGCTCCAAAGGAAATCCTTTTCACTTCAGGCGGATCGGAATCCAACAATATGGCCCTGATTGAAACGGCCATGGCTAATAAAAGAGCCGGAAACCACATCATCAGTACAGGGATTGAGCACGCTTCCGTTTATAATCCACTGGCATTTTTAGAGGAACAGGGTTTTTCCGTCACTTATCTGACCGTGAATGAAAAAGGCCATATCAGTCTGGAAGAGCTGGAGGAGGCCATAAGGCCTGAGACCATTCTGGTTTCCATCATGTATGTAAATAATGAGATCGGAGCCATTGGGCCGGTAGAGGCCATTGCAAAAGTAATAAAAAAGAAGAATCCGGCCATCCTGTTTCATGTGGATGCCATTCAGGCTTATGGAAAGCTGGTCATCCGGCCAAAGCGCCAGGGAATTGACCTTTTATCTGCCAGCGCCCATAAGTTTCATGGACCCAAAGGAGTGGGCTTTTTATACATTGACCAGAGGGTGAAAATAAAGCCTTTGATTTACGGAGGAGGCCAGCAAAGAGGTCTGCGTTCCGGTACGGAAAATGTTCCCGGCATTGCAGCCATGGGAGAAGCGGCTAAAATCATATATAGGGATCACGGGGAAAAGATAAAGGCCCTGGTTTCCTTAAAGGATTATATGATTGACAGGCTTTCGGAAATTGACGGGGTGACGGTAAACAGCCTTCCCGGCGATCAGTCGGCGCCTCAGATCGTCAGTGCCAGCTTTTTGGGTGCCAGAAGCGAGGTGCTTTTGCATGCCCTGGAAGATAAGGGGATTTATGTGTCTTCAGGCTCTGCCTGCTCCTCCAACCATCCGGCAGTCAGCGGAACCTTAAAGGGAATTGGTGTCAAACCGGAACTTTTGGACTCCACCCTGCGGTTTAGTTTTGGAATTAGTAATACAAAAGAAGAGATTAATTACTGTATTGATATGTTAAAAGAACTTCTTCCGGTTTTGCGGAGGTATCAGAGAGGATAGGATTACTCATGCAATATAAATCATTTTTAATTAAGTATGCAGAGATCGGTGTAAAGGGAAAGAACCGGTATCTGTTTGAGGACGCTTTGGTGGCCCAGATCCGCCATTCTTTAAAGAAGGTGGATGGGGACTTTGTGGTTTCCAAGGAGTCAGGACGTATTTATGCTTCAGCGGAGTCAGAATACGATTTTGACGAGGTCATTGAAGCTTTGAAGTGTGTGTTTGGAATTGCCGCCATTTGCCCTATGGTTCAGGTGGAGGATCAAGGATATGAGGATTTAAAGGAACAGGTTCTGGCTTATGTGGATGAGGTTTATGAGGATAAGAACTTCACCTTTAAGGTCAACACCAGAAGGGGAAATAAAAGGTATCCGGTGAATTCTGAACAGATCAACCGGGACTTAGGAGAGGTGATTTTGAACCGTTTTTCTGAGACAAAGGTAGATGTCCATAAGCCAGAGGTAATGCTTCACGTGGAAGTCAGAAATAAAATTAATATTTATTCCCGCGTTATCCCAGGTCCGGGCGGTATGCCGGTGGGAACCAACGGAAAGGCCATGCTTTTACTGTCCGGCGGAATTGACAGCCCGGTGGCAGGATATATGATCGCAAAGAGGGGCGTTAAGATTGACGCTGTTTATTTCCATGCGCCGCCTTATACCAGTGACAGGGCAAAGCAGAAGGTGGTGGATTTGGCAAAGCTGGTTTCTAAATATTCCGGCCCTGTTCATCTTCATATTGTTAACTTTACGGATATTCAGTTATATATTTATGATAAATGCCCTCATGAGGAGCTTACCATCATTATGAGAAGGTACATGATGCGGATTGCAGAGCGTCTTTCTGAGGAATGCGGAGCCATGGCTCTGATTACAGGGGAGAGCATCGGACAGGTTGCTTCCCAGACCATGCAGTCTCTGGCAGCGACTGATGCAGCCTGTACCATGCCTGTATTCCGTCCGGTCATTGGATTTGATAAGCAGGAGATTGTGGATTTGTCGGAAAAGATCGGCACTTATGAAACCTCTGTTCTGCCTTTTGAGGACTGCTGTACCATTTTCGTAGCAAAGCATCCGGTTACAAAGCCGAATATTAAGATGATCGAGCGTTCTGAGGAAAGTTTACAGGAAAAGATCGACGAAATGGTGGAGACAGCCATAGCTACTGTAGAAAAGGTTTGGTGTTAAGAAATAAAAAAAGGGGCCTGGCGCTTTCAAACGCCGGGCCCCGGAAAACACGTAAGGAAGCTTTAGTCTACGATGTATGGAGACAATACACTGATGATCTCATCAGCATTGCTCTCAGAGTGAATATTTAAATCAATGGGTTTGGATAAATCTAAGCTGAAGATGCCCATAATGGACTTTGCATCAATCACATATCTTCCGGAAACCAGATCAAAGTCAGCGTCAAATTTTGTCAAGTCATTAACAAAGGATTTAACTTTGTCGATGGAATTTAAAGAGATACGAATTGTTTTCATGTAAAAACCCTCCTTAGGTGAACTTATTTTAGTCAGGGAACCGCCCCTTATTTCCTCTATACTACTGAGATATCGGGCAAAAGTCAATGGTAATTTTACATGAAAATAAACAATTATTCAGATAGGAGATATACAATGAGAAAGGCAGCTCTGCATAATCTTGGATGCAAGGTGAATTCATACGAGACAGAGGCCATGCAGCAGCTTCTGGAAAATGCCGGATATGAAATTGTTCCCTTTACAGAAGGGGCCGACGTTTATATTATCAACACCTGCTCCGTGACCAATATTGCGGACCGGAAGTCCAGACAGATGCTTCACAGGGCAAAGAAGATGAACCCTGATGCAGTGGTGGTTGCCGCAGGGTGCTATGTTCAGGCAGCAGGGGAAGAACTGAAAAAAGACGAAGCAGTAGACCTGGTGGTAGGCAACAACAAAAAGACGGAGCTGGTTTCCATTTTAGAGGAATATTTTGCCTGCACAGGGGAAATGGAGGAACTGGAAACCGTCATTGACATCAATGATACGAGAGAGTATGAAAACCTCTCCATTGACCGGATTGCAGACCATACCAGGGCATTTATCAAGGTTCAGGATGGCTGCAACCAGTTTTGCAGCTACTGCATCATTCCCTATACCAGAGGCCGGGTCAGAAGCCGGAAACCCGGTGAGGTGGTGGAGGAAATTAAACGCCTCACAGCATCCGGGTTTCAGGAGGTGGTTCTTACGGGAATCCATTTAAGCTCCTATGGAAAGGATTTTCCGGAGGGAGAAAGGCTTTCCCTTTTGGATCTGATTCAGGCCATTCATGAAGTAGAAGGGTTAAAGCGGATTCGTCTGGGGTCTTTAGAGCCCAGAATCGTGACGGAGGAATTTGCCCGGGCCCTTGCACAGCTTCCAAAGATGTGCCCTCACTTTCATTTATCCCTTCAAAGCGGATGTGATGCCACTTTAAAGCGGATGAACCGCCGTTATACCACTGAGGAGTATTTGGAATGCTGCCGCACTTTGCGCAGGGCATTTCACAACCCGGCCATTACCACGGATGTGATTGTGGGATTTCCGGGAGAGACAAAAGAAGAATTTGAAGAAACCAGAAAATATTTGGAGAGCATCCGTTTTTACGAAATGCACGTTTTTAAATATTCCAGAAGAAATGGGACCAAGGCGGCAGAAATGCCGGATCAGATCGAGGAGTCTGTAAAGACAGAACGCAGCAATGTGCTCCTTGGACTGGAAAAGGAAATGTCCTTAGAATACCGGAAATCCTTTTTAGGAACAGAGGCTGAGGTGCTTATAGAAGAGGAATTCCAGTGGAATGGAAAGAATTATATGATCGGCCATACCATGGAATATGTAAAGGCGGCAATTCCTTTTGAAGAAGGCTTAAAGGGCCGGATGGTAAAGGGAATTGTGGCGGAAATGCTCAATAATGAAGTCCTGTTTTTAAAACCTTAATGGACAAAATTTAATTTAGTCTTGCCGAATCCGCAATTTTGGTTTAGAATATAGGAGAACAGTTAAAGGACGTGAGAAACATGAGTGATATTCATAACACACAATTTTTCAAAGCAGTGCAGGAAAATAAGATGGACGTAAGCCAGGTTTTGGAGCAGGTATATATTGCCCTCACAGAAAAGGGGTATAATCCTGTTAACCAGATCGTGGGTTATATTATGTCAGGAGATCCTACTTATATTACCAGCCATAAGAATGCCAGAAGTCTTATCATGAAAGTAGAACGGGATGAGATTTTAGAGGAGCTTATGGGGGTATATATCGATACGATGTTAAAGTAAGAGTGTGGATAATCTTAGGTCTAGCTGTCAGATGAAGTGAAGGGACGGAGTCTGACAGTTTGTTTTTAATTAGACATGCAGAAATATTTATAGGATCTAAGCGTGTGAGCTCGCTCACTAAGCTTAGATTATATGAATATTTCTATAGGGCGAATGCCCGCCATTCATAATTTGACTGCGTCAAATTATGAATGGCATGTCGAACGGATGCCAACAACAAAAAAACTAGCCCCATCCATCAATCCAGAATGCTGCGTTCTAACTCAGTTGGTTCCAAACCAACTTTATTTTGCTGCGCAAACACGGACAAACATGAACAAACACGCACAACTGGAGGACATTTATGAGAATCATGGGACTGGATTTCGGTTCTAAAACTGTGGGAGTTGCAGTTTCCGACCTATTGGGAATAACGGCCCAGGGAGTGGAAACTATTACAAGAGAAGATGAAAATAAACTGAGAAAAACCTGCGCCAGAATCGAAGAACTGATTCAGGAATACGAGATTGAAACCATTGTTTTGGGTTATCCTAAGAATATGAATAACTCGGCAGGAGACCGTGCAGAAAAAACGGAACAGTTTAAAGAAATGCTGGAGCGCCGTACAAAGCTTCCGGTGATCCTATGGGATGAGAGACTGACCACCGTAGCCTCGGAACGAATTCTGCAGGAAAGCGGTGTGAGACGGGAAAACCGGAAGGCAGTCATTGACAAGGTGGCGGCAGGACTGATCCTGCAGGGCTACTTAGACAGCTTAGGGCGGAGCTAGAAGGCCTGCCCATAACAGGAGAAATCAAATGAGCAGTGAAGAGAAGAAAATTACCCTGACAACAGAAGATGGGGAAGCTGTGGATTTTTACGTTCTGGAAGAGACCAGAATCAGCAACATGAATTATCTGCTGGTAACAGATGCGGCAGAGGAAGACGAAGATGGAGAATGTTACATCTTGAAGGATTTGTCAAAGCAGGAGGATTCTGAAGCTTTGTATGAATTTGTAGAGGATGATAACGAGATAGATTATTTATTTAAGATATTTTCTGAACTGCTTGACGGTGCGGACGTGGGAATTGAAAAGTGATTATGGTAAGTGACAAGTGACTGTTAAATGGAACAGGAAATACCGTGAAACAATGGAGAGGAGCAGGACGGAAAATTACAACATGGAGGTAAAATATTGAAAAAACAAGACAATAACGCAAAAGTTAAAATCATTCCTTTAGGAGGAATGGAGCAGATTGGTATGAATATCACTGCATTTGAATCGGAAGACAGCATTATCGTGGTGGACTGCGGACTGGCATTCCCCACCGATGACATGCTTGGAATTGACTTAGTCATACCGGACGTATCTTACTTAAAACAGAACATCCACAAGGTAAAGGGCTTTGTCATCACCCATGGGCACGAGGATCATATCGGCGCTCTTCCTTATATTTTAAAGGAAATCAATGTGCCGGTATACGGAACAAAGCTGACCATTGCCCTGATTGAAAATAAATTAAAAGAACACGGTTTACTGAAAAATACAAAGAGAAAGGTGATCAAACACGGACAGTCCATTAACTTAGGCTGCTTCCGCATTGAGTTCATCAAAACAAACCACAGTATTGCCGATGCATCCGCTCTCGCTATCTTCTCACCGGCAGGTGTAATCCTTCATACAGGCGACTTTAAGATCGACTATACTCCTGTATTCGGAGAGCCGGCTGATTTGGAGCGGTTTGCAGAATTAGGTAAAAAAGGCGTCCTGGCTATGATGTGTGACAGTACCAATGCCACCAGAGCCGGATTTACACCTTCGGAAAAGACGGTGGGAAAGACCTTTGACAACATTTTTGCAGAGCATAAGAACAACCGGATCATTGTGGCTACCTTTGCTTCCAACGTGGACCGGGTGCAGCAGGTTATTAACTCAGCCGCCAAGTACGGCCGCAAGGTGGTAGTGGAAGGCCGGAGCATGGTCAATGTCATCGGAACAGCAAGCGAACTGGGCTATATCAATATTCCTGATGGAACCTTAATTGAAATCGATCAGTTGAAAAATTATCCCGATGAGCAGACAGTGCTCATCACAACCGGAAGCCAGGGAGAATCCATGGCAGCTCTTTCCCGTATGGCGGGAAGCACTCACAAAAAGGTTTCCATTAAGCCGAGCGACGTGATTATTTTAAGCTCCCACCCCATTCCCGGAAATGAAAAAGCCGTTTCCAAGGTTATCAACGAGCTTTCCAGGAAGGGCGCAGAGGTGATCTGTGAGGACACCCACGTATCAGGACATGCCTGTCAGGAGGAAATCAAGCTGATGTATGCTCTGGTTCGTCCTAAGTATGCAATTCCTGTTCACGGAGAGTACCGTCACATCATGGCCCAGAAAAATCTGGTTCAGGCCATGGGATTTGCCAAGGAAAACGTGATCGTCATGTCCTCAGGAGACGTGGTGGAGCTGGGACAGGAGTCCTGGAAGACCGTGGACCACGTTCAGGCAGGCGGAATCCTGGTGGATGGCCTGGGCGTCGGAGATGTGGGAAATATCGTTTTAAGAGACAGACAGAATTTAGCACAGAACGGAATCATCGTGGTGGTTCTGACTCTGGAAAAATACTCCAACCAGCTTTTGGCAGGACCGGATATTGTATCCAGAGGATTTGTCTATGTCCGTGAGTCAGAGGATCTGATGGAGGAGGCCAGAAATGTGGTCAATGACGCTGTCAATGACTGCCTGGAACGCCATGTCAATGACTGGGGCAAGATCAAGAACATCATCAGAGACAGCTTAAGCGACTTCTTATGGAAGCGTATGAAGCGTAATCCTATGATTCTGCCGATTATAATGGAAGTATAAAGACCAGCAATGGGGGAAAAAGATATGAGCCGGAGAACGAAAGAGATCAACAAAATAGTGGGAGTGGTTATCGCCATTTCAATCCGGCTCATTCTCCTGGCCCTGGTGGCGGTTCTGCTGTATGAAGGCGCTGTCAGGGGATATGCTTTTGGACATGATATATTTTATGCCTCTTCTGCGGAGGCGGCGCCGGGACGGGATAAGAACGTGACCGTAAACGGCGGCATATCCGCTTTTCAGGCTGCAAAGATATTAAAGGAAAACGGCCTTATTGACAACGAATATTCCTTTGTCATACAAGCTGAGTTTTTCGGATATAAGGTAAATCCCGGAACATACACCTTGAACACTTCTATGACTCCCAAGGAGATTCTTCTGGAAATGAATGAAAACAAAGGGGAAGAGGAAGAAAAGAAATGATTGTAAATGACAGGATTACAGATTATATCCGGTCTTTGGAAAGGGACAGGAGTCCCCTTCTGGGAGAAATCGGAAAGGCAGCCAGACAGAATGGGGTTCCGGTCATAAGAGAGGAAACCGCAGCCTTTTTACAGGCCATGACAGCCTCTGTAAGGCCGAAAGCCATTTTAGAGGTGGGGACGGCAGTGGGCTATTCGGCCCTTTTGATGGCAGAGGTAATGCCTTCTGACTGTCACATCACCACCATAGAAAAATATGAAAAAAGGATTCCCGAAGCCAGAAGAAACTTTGAAAAGGCCGGGGAGACAGACCGGATCACCTTGTTAGAGGGCGATGCGCAGGAGATATTAGAGGGGCTTTCCGGCCCCTTTGACCTTGTCTTTTTAGACGCAGCCAAGGGTCAGTATCTGGTCTGGCTCCCCCGGCTTTTGGAGCTTATGAGGCCGGGAGGAATGCTGATATCTGACAATGTGCTTCAGGATGGGGATATTATAGAATCCCGGTATGCGGTGGAACGACGCAACCGGACCATTCACGCCAGGATGAGGGAGTATTTATATGAGCTGAAACACTCGGAACGTCTCATGACCTCCATTGTTCCCATTGGCGACGGCATTGCAGTCAGCATTTTGATATCATCTACTTAAGGAAAGCAAGAAAGGATTTGCATGAGAAAGACCGAACTTTTGATTCCGGCAGGCAGCTTAGAAGTGTTAAAAACAGCAGTGGTTTACGGTGCTGATGCTGTCTACATCGGAGGAGAAGCCTTTGGCCTCCGGGCCAAGGCCAAGAATTTTACAAATGAAGATATCCGGGAAGGCATTGATTTTGCCCATGAAAGAGGGGTAAAGGTCTATATTACGGCCAACATTCTGGCTCATAATGACGACCTGCCCGGAGTGGAAGAATATTTTGAAGAATTAAAAGCAATAAAGCCTGATGCCCTGATCATTTCTGATCCAGGTGTCTTTGCCGTTGCAAAGCGGATTATTCCTGATATGGAGCTTCACATCAGCACTCAGGCCAACAACACCAATTACGGAACTTATCTGTTCTGGAACCAGCTTGGAGCCAAGCGGGTGGTTTCTGCCAGAGAGCTTTCCCTGGCGGAAATCAAGGAAATCCGCAGCCGGATTCCCGAGGATATGGAGATTGAAAGCTTTATTCACGGGGCCATGTGCATGTCTTATTCAGGCCGTTGTCTGCTGAGCAATTTTTTGACAGGAAAGGATGCCAACCAGGGGGCCTGCACCCATCCCTGCCGCTGGAAATACTCCATTGTAGAGGAAAAGAGGCCCGGCGAATACATGCCTGTTTATGAAAATGAGCGGGGAACTTACATCTTTAATTCCAAGGATTTATGTATGATTGAATATATCCCGGAGATGATGGATGCCGGAATCGACAGCTTTAAGATAGAGGGGCGGATGAAAACTGCCTTGTATGTGGCTACGGTAGCCAGAACTTATCGGAAAGCCATTGATGACTACAACAAGGACCCGGAAATCTATAAGGCCAACATGGAGTGGTACCGGTCGGAAATCGGCAAGTGTACCTACCGGGAATTTACCACAGGCTTTTATTTTGGTAAGGCCGATTCCTCTGCCCAGATTTATGACAACAATACTTATGTAAAAAATTATACTTATCTGGGGACTGTGGAACGGATCGATGAAAGAGGCTTTGCCCTGATTGAGCAGAAAAATAAGTTTTCCATCGGTGAGACCATTGAAGTCATGAAGCCTGACGGACGGAATCTGGAAGCTGTTGTAAAGGCCATTTATAATGAGGAAGGATCGCTCCAGGAAAGCGCACCTCATTCCAGACAGATTCTTTACGTGGATTTAGAGGCGGAGATGGAGCAGTATGATATTCTGCGCCGCAGTGAAGTGGAAGAAAATTAAAAAACAGAAATGCCTGAATTCCGGTAAAAAGCCTGGATTCGGGCATTTTTTTTAATAAATTTCCTTTGATTATAAAGGGGCAAATCGGTTTGACATTTTATACCGCTGGGGTATAATGAAGGAAAGAGTTCCTGCTGCATTGTGAAAAAATCATGAAAAAGGGGAATACATATGAAGAGAATCGAAAAGGATCGTGTTTCAGGAGTGAAGTCAATTCGTTACCAGGTTTTGCGGGTTCTGCTTCCCATTGTGCTGGCCGGAATGGTTCTTCTGTCATTTTTAGGCTACAATACCGCCAGGCAGGTCATCCAGGACAAAACCGACAGGGAGATGGAACTGAATCTTTCCTCCGCTGTGGCAGTCATTGAAAAATCCCTTTCTCAGAACCGCATGGTTGCAGAAGGGCTGGCACGGGCAGTGGAGGCCAATGAGGACATGGATGCAGCAAACTACCGCAAGCTACTTCCTTCCATGGTAGGATCAAATGATGAAACCTTTGGAGGCGGCGTGTGGTTTGAGCCTTATGCCCATAATCCCGGAGAGCAGTATTTTTCTCCCTACTGCATGCGGGAAAACGGGACCATTAGCTACGTGGACAACTATTCTCTGGGAGATGGAGTTTATTATACGGATCAGGACTGGTACACCAATGTGGTAAACACCGCTCAGAAGACCGTATGGAGCGCTCCTTACTATGATGAATTTGCCAAGATTTCCATGGTAACGGCCTCCTCCCCCTTTTATGATAATTCCGGAAAGTTCAAAGGAGTTGCCACGGCTGATATCGATTTGACGGATATGCAGAAGATGATTCTCGGCCTGCAGTCAGGAGAAGAGGAACAGGTGTTTCTTCTGGATACCAGCGGAACGTATATCGCAGATGATGACAGCTCCAAGCTTCTTAAAGTAAACATCACCCAGGAGAGCAACGGGTCCCTGGCTGCTCTTGGAAATGCAATTCTCGCCAATAAGAGCGGAAGAGGAAGCTTTGAAGAAAATGGCCAGAAATATCTGGTGTGGTATACCCAGGTTCCGGAATCCGGCTGGATTCTGGCATTTGCAGGAACAGAAGACCACTTATTCGGAAGCGTGGATGCACTGGCTGAGGCTCTTGTCATTCTCTGTATTGTCCTGGCCCTGCTGGTCAGCATAATTCTTTCTTATTCCATACATAGACGTGTTGTCAGGCCCTTAAAGCACCTTGCAGACGTGACAAGGAGCATTGCAGACGGCGATCTTTCCGTCAACATCCAGCACAGGCTGAAAAATGAAATCGGGGTAGTCTTTGATTCCGTCAAAAAGACCACGGAGCGGCTTCATGATTACGTGGATTACATCGATGAGCTTTCCGGTGTTTTAAATCAGATTTCAGCTGGAAATCTGGACTATGAGCTTCAGCTTCATTATGTGGGAGAATTTGAAAAGCTAAAGACCTCCCTGGAGCATATCCGGGAGTCCATGACAGCCACTTTATCTGCCATCCGGGTTTCTTCCGATCAGGTGAACACCGGGGCCTCCCAGGTTTCCGACGGAGCCCAGGCTCTTGCAGCAGGTGCCTCAGAACAGGCCGCAACCATGGAAGAGTTAAGCGCCTCTGTTGCCAACATATCCCGGCAGTCAGAGGAGAACGCCTCCAGCGTTACCAAGGCCATGGAGTATGTGGAAGAGGCCGGGAAGGGTGTGCTGGCCGGCAACGAATTCATGGAACGTCTTAATCAGGCCATGAAGGAAATCGGAGAATCCTCTCAGGAGATATCAAAAGTCACAAAGCTTGTGGAGGATATTGCCTTTCAGACCAATATTCTGGCTTTAAATGCTGCTGTAGAGGCAGCCCGTGCAGGAGAGGCCGGAAAGGGCTTTGCAGTGGTGGCAGATGAGGTGAGGTCTCTTGCAGCAAAGTCTGCGCAGGCTGCCAAGCAGACCGCTGATTTAATCCAGAGGTCCACCGCTTCCGTGTCTGAAGGGGAACGGCTGGCGGATGAAACATCAAAGATTTTAGCTGATGTTTCAGAAAAATCCAGACTGGCGGACCAGATGATCGGCGAGGTCAGGCAGGCTTCCTTCCAGCAGGCAGAGGCCATAGACCAGATCAATATGGGTCTGTCAGAAGTATCATCCGTGGTACAGACTAATGCAGCCACTGCTGAAGAAAGCTCAGCTGCCGGTGAGGAACTGGCCGCACAGGCCCAGATTCTGAAGGAGGAAGTGAGAAGATTCAGGCTTAAAAAACGTTAAAGCAAAAGTCCGTTGTAAAGCAAAAAAAGCTGTTGTAAAAAGTAGATCAGATACTGATTTTCTTTTTGCAGCAGCCTTTTTTTCTCTGATGTTACTCCATGTTGTAGAAATTCCCATATTGTGGTATGCTATAAAAGGTTATACCCGGAAGCTTTCCGGGTTTAGAACGTGCAAAACGGAGGATGGAATATGACATGGATATTATGGCTGGCTGCTGTTATCTGCGTTATTTATTATGCTGTAATCACAGCTTATTCGGGCCTGACCACCACCATGTCCTTCATATGGCTTGTATTTGCGGCTCTCAGCATGATTTTGGCAGTGGGCTGGGAAGCTTATATGAGGCATAAGGACAGGGTTCCTCTATGGCTACCGGTATCGGTTATTACCATGTGCTGTACCGGGCTTCTGATATTTGTGACGGTGGAAGTTCTGATCTTTACAGGAGTGACGGCCCGGGATGCCACCAATCTGGACTATGTGATTGTGCTGGGAGCCAGGGTAAAGGAAACAGGACTGAGCAAATCCTTAAAAAACCGCCTGGATAAGGCCATTGAGTATGTGGAGGAAAATCCTGATGTGATTCTGGTGCTTTCGGGAGGCCAGGGAGCTGATGAACCTGTCAGCGAAGCATCGGCTATGAGGGATTATCTGGTATATAACGGAATCAGGGAGGAACAATTGGTTTTAGAGACCCGTTCCACCAGTACGGTTGAAAATATTGCTTACAGCAGGGTGGCGATTGAAGAGGACTTGGAGAGGCGGAAAGAGCAACGCAGGAGAAATCCTATTTTTATGGAACCGGGGACATTTGCCGAGGTGCCTGATAAGCCGGTGAGGATTGGTATTTTGACCAGCGATTTTCATGTGTTCCGTGCACAGCAGATTGCAAAAAAATGGGGAATTCCGGATGCTTCCGGCATTTCATGCAGCTCAGACCCCATTCTTTTCGTTCACTTTTGTGTAAGAGAGTGCGCGGCTATATTAAAAGACAAATTAGTGGGTAATATGTAAATAATACCTAACAATCAGCAGGAGGAAATCATATAGGATGAATCAATTAAAAAATCTTACAGCCTATGAGGTTGTAGAAGAAAAAAGAATCAAAGAAATCAACGGAGACGGATGTGTGCTCCGCCATAAAAAGAGCGGAGCCAGAATTTTTATCATATCCAGTGAAGATGAAAACAAGGTATTCTCCATTGGGTTTCGCACCCCTCCGTCGGACAGTACAGGAGTGGCTCATATTCTGGAGCACAGCGTTTTGTGCGGCTCGGAGAAGTTTCCGATCAAGGACCCGTTTGTGGAACTGGTAAAGGGATCTTTGAATACATTTTTAAATGCCATGACTTATCCCGATAAAACCGTTTATCCGGTGGCAAGCTGCAATGAAAAAGATTTTCAGAATTTAATGAATGTGTATATGGATGCAGTGCTTCATCCCAATATTTACCGGGAGCCTAAGATTTTTATGCAGGAGGGCTGGCATTATGAGCTGGAAACTCCCGAATCTGATCTGATTTACAATGGTGTGGTATATAATGAGATGAAGGGGGCATTTTCCTCGCCGGAAGAGGTATTAGACCGCTGCACCAGAAAAGTTTTATTCCCGGACAACTGCTATGGACATGAGTCAGGAGGAGATCCTGCCTTTATTCCGGATTTGACCTACGAAGATTTTCTGGATTTTCATAAGAAGTATTACCATCCTTCCAACAGTTATATTTATCTCTACGGGGATATGGATATGGAGGAAAAACTGACATGGCTTGACAAAGAGTATTTGAGTCATTATGAGGAAATTGCTGTGACTTCCGCCATTGGCAGGCAGAAGCCTTTTGAAAATCCCGTTACAGAGGAAACCTCCTATTCTATTACAGAGGGGCAGTCAGAAGATCACGCTACCTACCTTTCCGTTCATACGGTGGTGGATTCGGATTTGGACCCAAGGCTTTATGTGGCATTCCAGATTCTGGAATACACCCTTTTGGATGCGCCGGGAGCGCCTTTGAAACAGGCTCTCATTGATGCGGGAATCGGTCAGGATGTGCTGGGCGGATATGAAAGCGGTATTTTACAGCCTTATTTTTCCATCATTGCAAAAAATGCAGATAAGGACCAGAAGGGCGAGTTCCTTGCAGTTGTAAAAGGAGTTTTAAGAAAACTGGCAGACGAGGGAATCAACAAGAAAAGCCTGAAAGCAGGAATGAATTATTATGAATTCCGTTACAGGGAGGCAGATTACGGCTCCGCACCAAAGGGGCTGATGTACGGACTACAGTGTATGGACAGCTGGCTTTACGGCGGAGATCCCATGATGCATCTGGAATACCAGGAAACTTTTGACTATTTGAAAAAAGTGGTGGATGAAGGGTATTTTGAACAGTTGATCAGGGATTATCTCCTGGATAATCCTTTTGAGGCTGTTATCACCGTCAGCCCGAAGAAGAACTTGACAGCAAAGGTAGAGGAAGAGGTTTCAAAGAAGCTGGCAGCTTATAAAAAATCCCTTTCCGAAGAAGAGATCAAAACTTTGGCAGAGCAGACCAAAGCCTTAAAGGAATATCAGGAAACTCCGTCTCCCCAGGCGGATATGGAAAAGATTCCTATGCTTAAAAGAGAAGATATCAGCAGGGAGCCTGAGGAAATTATATGGGAGAAAAAGGAAGCTCAGGGCATTCCCGTTCTCCATCACAATATGTTTACCTCGGGGATCGGATATCTGAAGGTTTTATTTGATATTTCCGTTCTTCCCATGGAAGATATTCCCTACGCAGGATTTTTAAAATCCCTGCTGGGCTATGTCAATACGGAGAATTTCACCTATAGTGACCTGACCAGTGAAATTCATTTAAACAGCGGAGGAGTCAGCTTCAGCGTCACCTCTTATCCTGATTTAAGAAATGAGGGCGAGTTTAAGGGATTTTTCCTGGCAAGCGTCAGAGTGCTGTATGACAAGGTGGATTTCGGCTTTTCCATCCTGTCTGAAATTTTGACCAGATCCATTCTGGACGATGAAAAGCGTGTGGCGGAGGTGATCAGTGAGACCCGGTCCAGAGCCAGAATGAGGCTTGAGGGCTCCAGCCATTCGGCGGCAGTAACCAGGGCGGTTTCCTATTTTTCTCCCAACTCTTATTTTAACGATATGACCGGAGGAATCGGATATTATGAATTCTTAGAAAAACTGGAAACAGAGTATCCGGAAAACAAACAGAAGATCATTGCCAGGCTGAAAGCTGTTGTGGAAAAGCTTTTTACCACCAAAAACATGATGGTCAGCTATACGTCTGATGAGGCGGGATATGAACTGCTTCCTGAGGCAATAAAGAAGCTGGCAGATGAACTTCCCGAAGGAGATGGAAAGCAGTATCCCTTTGAATTTTCCCCGGAAAACCGGAATGAAGGTTTCTGTACCGCTTCCCAGGTCAACTATGTGGCAAGGTGCGGTAACTTTACGAAGAGCGGCTATGAATATACAGGAGCTCTTAAAATATTAAAGGTAATATTAAGCTACGATTATCTATGGCTCAATTTAAGGGTCAAGGGCGGCGCTTACGGCTGTATGAGCGGCTTCGGACGTTCCGGAGAAGGGTATTTTGCTTCTTACCGGGATCCTAATCTGAAAGAGACCAACCGGGTATACGATCAGGTGGTGGCTTACCTGGAAAGCTTCCAGGTGGAGGACCGGGACATGACCAAATATGTGATCGGCGCCATCAGCGATATGGATGTGCCCTATCCGCCGTCCACAAAGGGCAGCAGGGGCCTTTCCGCTTATCTGTCAGGCGTTGACCCGGATATGATGATAAAAGAGCGGGAAGAGGTGTTAAATGCCTCTCAGGAGGACATCCGGAAACTGGCTTCACTGGTGAAAGCAGTTCTGGATACAGGAAGCTTCTGCGTGGTGGGCAATGAAGATAAGATAGGAGCAGAAAAGGAACTGTTTGGAGAGACCAAGAATCTGTTCCATTTATAACACGAAGGAGAACTTATATGGAAAACAATTATAAATCAGGCTTTGTAACCCTGATCGGACGCCCCAATGTGGGAAAGTCCACCTTGATGAACTGTCTGATCGGCCAGAAGATCGCTATAACCTCTGATAAGCCTCAGACCACCAGAAACCGGATTCAGACTGTGTATACTGATGAAAGAGGGCAGATTATATTTCTGGACACCCCCGGAATCCACAAGGCGAAGAACAAGCTGGGCGAATATATGGTCAGCGTGGCGGAGCATACCTTAAAAGAAGTGGATGTGGTCCTGTGGCTGGTAGAGCCTACCACTTATATCGGAGCAGGAGAGCGGTATATTGCAGAGCAGTTAAGCCAGGTGAAGACGCCGATTATTCTGGTTATTAACAAAATTGACACAGTGAAGAACCAGGATGAAATATTAACATTTATCAATACCTATAAGGACATCTGCCAGTTTGCAGAAATCGTGCCGGTTTCTGCTTTAAAGGCTAAAAATACAGATTTGATGCTGGATTTGATTTATAAGTATCTACCTGAGGGTCCCCAGTATTATGATGAAGACACAGTAACAGACCAGCCTATGCGCCAGATATCTGCAGAGCTGATCCGGGAAAAGGCCCTGCGTCTTTTAAATGATGAAATTCCCCATGGAATAGCGGTGACCGTAGAAAAGATGAAAGAACGGGACAATGGGATCATAGATATAGAAGCAAACATTATCTGCGAACGGGAATCCCATAAGGGAATTGTTATTGGAAAAGGCGGAGCCATGTTAAAGAAGATCGGAACCTCGGCCCGGAGAGAAATTGAGGCTCTGATGGATGCAAAAGTAAACTTACAGCTTTGGGTCAAGGTGCGCAAGGAATGGCGTGACAGTGAGCTGTATATGAAAAATTATGGATATAATAAAAAGGAAACCTAAAAGCGGTGATGGAAATTGAGGGAAGTTGAAAAGCTGACAGGAATGGTCTTAAGAGTTTCCCCGGTGGGGGAAACGGATAAGCGGCTTGTGATTCTCACCAGAGAGAGGGGAAAGATCACCGCCTTTGCCAGAGGTGCCAGAAGGCCGGGAAGTCTTTTGATGGGAGTCAGCCGCCCCTTTGTATTCGGCCAGTTTTCCTTATACGAAGGAAGGGATGCCTACACCCTTAAGTCGTCGGAGATCACCAATTACTTTGAGGAGCTGGCTTTGGACATGGAGGGTACCTGCTATGGTTCCTATTTCCTGGAGCTGGCCGATTATTATGCCAGGGAAAACATGGAGAGCACAGAGTTTTTAAAGCTCCTTTACCAATCCATGCGGGCCCTCTTAAAGCCGGCCCTGAAACATGAGCTGGTTCAGAGAATCTTTGAACTGAAGGCCATGGTGCTGGGCGGAGAATATACGGAAATGCCTCCCCGCCCTGTCAGTGATTCCGCCAACTATACATGGGAATATGTGATTGCCTCCCCTGTGGAGCACCTTTATACCTTTACCCTGACAGAACCGGTGCTGGAGGAATTCGGAAGGTGTGTGGAAATCAATAAAAAACGTTTCGTTGACCGTCAATTCCACTCCCTTGAGATTTTAGAAGCCATGACAGGGAAACTATTGAAATGAGGGTGGGGATTTGGTATACTATTCACGGAATCCCCAGGAATTCCTGGCTGCACTGTGGATTACCGAAACGATCAGGAGGGAAATGAATGAAAAAGAAAAGAATGGTTCTCACAGCCCTCATTGCTGCCGGATTGCTGACAGGATGCCTGGGAAGAGGCGGAAACAGTGCCTTAAACGGCGAAAGCAGCAGAATCTTTGTAACGTCGGAAGGAACCCTTCAGACCTCAACCGTAGAAGCCTATGATGACCAGGACTATTACAACCCAGAAGAGTTGAAACTTTACTTAGAAGAGGCAGCGGCCGTCTACAATGAGAAGGCAAGCCCAGGCGCAGTTATCCTGGATTCCTGCACTCTGGAAAAAGGAAAGGCCCAGATGGTTTTCTCCTATGGCTCAGGAAGGGATCTGGCTGGCTTTACCTCTGAATATGAAGACAAGGAAAACCAGGTGGATTCTATTGATGTGACCACCCTTGGCCTTGTTTTAGGGGAGATTCAGTCGGAAGGAGTTGTTTTAGTAAAAGCATCTGACAACAAAGCGGCAGATGAAAAAGCCCTGTCAAAAAGAAAAGAAGCCTATGCCATTGTGGTAGAAAGTCCGGAGCCTGTGACCATACAGACCCAGAAAAGGATTTTATTCGTTTCTGATCAGGCAGTTGTAAAGGACAGCCACACAGTTCAGACAGCGCAGGGAAAAAATTACATCATATTTAAATAAAGAGAGGTTAAGATCATGGAAAAGACAATGGAAAAGATTGTAGGACTTGCAAAGTCAAGAGGATTTGTATATCCTGGCTCTGAAATTTACGGCGGCCTTGCAAATACCTGGGATTATGGCAATCTGGGTGTGGAGTTAAAGAATAACGTAAAAAAAGCATGGTGGCAGAAATTCATTCAGGAAAGTCCTTACAATGTAGGCGTGGACTGCGCCATACTGATGAATTCCCAGACCTGGGTGGCTTCCGGCCATTTAGGCGGCTTTTCTGATCCCCTGATGGACTGTAAGGCCTGCAAGGAGCGTTTCCGTGCAGATAAGCTGATTGAGGACTATTTATCTGAGAATAAGATTGCCATAGAAGGCTCTGTAGACGCCTGGTCCCAGGAAGATATGAAAACCTTCATTGATGAGAAAAATATATGCTGCCCAAGCTGCGGAAAGCATGATTTTACAGACATCCGCCAGTTCAATCTGATGTTCAAGACCTTCCAGGGCGTTACTGAGGATGCAAAGAATACCGTATATTTAAGACCTGAAACAGCTCAGGGTATTTTTGTAAATTTCAAAAACGTACAGAGAACCTCCCGCAAAAAGATTCCCTTTGGAATCGGCCAGGTGGGTAAATCCTTCCGTAACGAGATCACTCCCGGAAACTTTACCTTCCGTACCAGAGAATTTGAGCAGATGGAGCTGGAATTCTTCTGCGAGCCTGATACAGATCTGGAATGGTTTGCATACTGGAAGGAATTCTGCGTCAATTGGTTAAAGACCCTGGGTATCAAGGAAGAAGAAATGCGTGTGAGAGACCATGATGCGGAAGAGCTTTCCTTCTACAGCAAGGCTACCACGGATATTGAATTCCTTTTCCCATTCGGCTGGGGAGAATTATGGGGAATTGCGGACAGAACTGACTATGACTTAACCCAGCACCAGAATACTTCCGGACAGGATCTGACCTATTTTGACGATGAAAAGAAAGAGCGTTATATCCCTTATGTTGTAGAGCCATCCCTGGGAGCAGACCGTGTGACACTTGCATTCCTCTGCGCTGCATACGATGAAGAAGAGATTGCAGAAGGAGATGTGCGGACTGTCCTTCGTTTCCATCCCGCCATTGCACCTGTCAAGATCGGTGTCCTTCCTCTTTCCAAGAAGCTGAATGAAGGGGCGGAAAAGGTATTCCAGGAGCTTTGCAAATACTATAACTGTGAATTTGATGACAGAGGCAACATCGGAAAGCGTTACAGAAGACAGGATGAGATCGGAACTCCGTTCTGCATCACCTATGACTTTGATTCAGAGGAAGATCTGGCCGTGACCGTACGTGACCGTGACACCATGGAACAGGTGAGAGTTCCCATTTCAGAGCTGAGAAGATATTTTGAGGATAAGTTCCGTTTCTAAAGCATAAAAACCATATGAAAAAGCGGTAAGGACAGAAAATAATTCTGCCTTTACCGCTTTTTATTGCTTCTACCTCTGCCCTTTATCGTAAGGGATTCCCTCTGCTTTTGGGGCCTGGGAGTTTTTGGAGGTAAAGATTAATACGATCAATGTAATGATATAGGGTACCATCTTGTAAAAATAGCTTGGAATGCCGATTGCACTTAAAAACGGGATTCCGGAATAGGCGGAAGCCACAGCCTTCATCAGTCCGAAGAACAGGGAGGCCAGCATGATGTTTACCGGCTTCCACTGGCCGAAGATCAGAACTGCCAGGGCCAGGAATCCGTATCCGGCCACGTCCGCATTAAAGTTGGTGGAGGTGGGAACTACAAAGACCAGTCCGCCCAGTCCGCCCAAAGCCCCTGAAATCATGACACCGGCATACTGCATGTGGTACACATTGATTCCGGCTGCATCGGCTGCATGGGGATGCTCCCCGCAGGAGCGGAGCCTTAATCCGAACCGGGTTTTATAAAGGACAACGGCTGAAAGCAGAAAAATGGCAATGCCGATGTAGGTGGTAATGTAGGCGTTCTGAAACAGGAGAGGCCCGAAAAAGGGAATCCTTCCCAGCACCGGAACGGAAACAATACGGAAGGTATTGCTGAAAGGCACCTGCTGTACACCTTGAATGACCCTGGCGATAAAAATGGCAAATGCAGGGGCAAACATATTTAATGCCGTACCGCTGATGACCTGGTTGGACTTCATGTTAATGGAAGCATAGGCATGGAATAAGGAAAACACCATTCCTGTTCCCATGGAAATCAGCACAGCAAGAAGGAGCTGAATCTGTCCTCTCATGGAAGAGCCCGTAAAATAAATAAACAGAATTCCCGTAAAAGCACCCATGGTCATGATGCCTTCCAGGGCAATGTTGATAATACCGCTTCGTTCAGAGAACATGGCGCCTAAAGCCACAATCATAAGAGGAATCATGAAATACATGGTCTGCTGGAAGATAAAGTAAACGACACTCATGACTTGTTTCCTCCTTTCTGTTTTTGAACCTTGGCGATAAAGGTCTTAACCATAAGGGCAAAAGCACTGAAATAGATGATAACTGCAACGATGATGTCGATGATTTCCGTTGAAAATTCAAATAACTGCAGGTAAAAACCTCCGGCTGTCAAATATGCGATGAAGATTCCGGAAAACAGGATGCCGATGGGGTTGCTGAGGCCTAAAAGGGCAACGGAGATTCCGGTAAATCCTTCTGATGCCAGCACATCCTTGACTTCGATGTGCTTTCCGGTTCCGGCCAGATACAAGAGCCCTCCTGCCAGCCCTGCAATGGCTCCTGCGATCATCATGGACAGGATAATACTCTTTTTTTCATTGATGCCTGCGTATTTGCTGGCATCCCGGTTAAAGCCGACAGCTCTCAGTTCATAGCCGAAGGTGGTCTTGTTAAGCAGCACCCATATTACCAGGACAACCAAGATGGCAATGAGGATTCCGCCGTTGACACTGGAGCCGGGGAATATTTTATCCAGGCCCATTTTGGGAATATTGGCTGTTGCGGCCACATTGCGGGACTCATTGCGCAGGTTGTTAAACAGGGGCTTATAGCTTTTTACCACCCAGTTTACCAGATACATGCCGATATAATTCATCATAATGGAGGCAATAACCTCATTTACGTTAAAGTAAGCCTTTAAAAGTCCGGGAACCAGTCCCCACAAAGACCCCATGACAGCGCTGGCAACCAAAGCCGTAACCCAGTGGGCCGGGCCCAAAGAGGTCCAGAGAATGCCCACGTAAACGGCACCGAAGCCGCCCATAATGAACTGTCCAGGAGTCCCGATGTTAAAAAGCCCTGTTTTAAAGGCAAAGCCCACAGAAAGTCCGGTTAAGATAATGGGAGTGGCATAGTAAAACACCTGCCCCACGCCCTTGGCTCCATGGGTAAAGGCTCCTGTTAAAATAGTGATAAATCCGGGAATAGCCTGTCTGGAATTAGAGAGAAACAGGATGATCAAGCCTACGATCAGACCCAGCACAATGGCAAAGACGGAAGAGAGAATGCCTGTATAATCTCTTGTCTGTTTCATGATTGATCTCCTCCTTTCTTTGCTCCTGCCATATAAAGGCCAAGCTCCTGGACTGTAACGGTCTTTGGATCTAAGTCTGCCACAATTTCTCCTTCAAACATGACCAGTATCCGGTCACTTAAATTCATAACCTCGTCAAGCTCCAGGGAAACCAGGAGAATGGCAGCTCCTTCATCCCTCTGTTTTACAAGCTGCCTGTGGATGTATTCAATGGCCCCCACATCCAGGCCTCTGGTGGGCTGAACGGCTAACAGGATGTCCGGGGTTTTTGAAATTTCCCTTGCCACGATGGCCTTTTGCTGGTTGCCTCCCGACATGCTGCGGGTGATGGTAAAGGGTCCTTCGCTGCTTCTGATGTCGTAGTCCTGAATCAGCTTTTCGGCGTATTCGTAGATCTTGTCATTCTTTAAAAAGCGGCTGCTTTGGAAGTCTTTTTCAAAATACTGCTGAAGAACCAGATTATAGGCCAGGTTGTAATCCAGCACAAGGCCGTGCTTATGGCGGTCTTCCGGGATGTGGGACAGCCCGTGGGTGTTGCGGTAACGGATGGGCTTTTTCGTCACATCTTCCCCATTTATAGTGACGGTGCCTGCACTCATATCGGAAAGTCCGGTGATGGCATGAACCAGCTCGGTCTGGCCGTTTCCGTCAATTCCGGCGATACAGACGATTTCTCCCCGCCTCACCTGGAAGGAGGCATCCTGGACCAGCTTCTTGGTGTGGCCTTCCTTTTTGGCTTCCACAGTCAGGTTTTTCACCTCCAGAACCACTTCTTTGGGCTCAGAGGGCTTCTTTTCGATGGTCAGGTTTATCTTGCGGCCTACCATCATTTCCGACATTTCCTGAGGCGTGGTCTCTGCCACTTCAACGGTTCCTATATATTTCCCGCGGCGCAGGACAGAGCAGCGGTCTGCCACCGCCTTGATTTCATTGAGCTTGTGAGTGATGAACAGAATGGACTTTCCCTCTTTAACAAGGTCTCTCATAATCTGCATCAGTTCCTCGATTTCCTGGGGAGTTAAAACCGCAGTCGGTTCATCGAAAATCATGATTTCGTTGTCACGGTAAAGCATTTTTAAAATCTCGGCCCTTTGCTGCATTCCCACGGTGATGTCTGATATGAGAGCATCGGGGTCCACCAGTAACTTATACTTTTCGCTTAATTCCATCACCTTTTTGCGGGCTTCTTTCATCTGTAAAAATCCCCGCTTAGTGGTTTCCATGCCCAAAACGATGTTCTGGAGCACCGTAAAGTTTTCCACCAGCTTAAAGTGCTGGTGAACCATACCAATACCCAGATCATTGGCATCCAAAGGGCCAGTGATCTTTTCTTCTTTGTTTCTGACTTTGATAACACCTTTTTCCGGTTGATACAGGCCGAATAAGACGCTCATGAGAGTGGATTTTCCGGCGCCGTTCTCTCCCAGCAGGGCGTGGATTTCCCCCTTTTTTAACTGAAGAGTGATGTCGTCATTGGCGATGATACCGGGAAATTCTTTTGTGATATGAAGCATCTCAATAATATAGTCCATAAAATCCCCCTTACTTTTGCCCGGTTTATAAAATGTGCCTTGGCATTTTTCTGGTTTTCATAAAAAAGAGGAGATGCCGTAAGAGACCAGATCTGACTGGTGAATCAAACGGCATCTCCCTCCTGCTTATTTTTCTTATTCTACGAAGTTGATTTTTGTCTTTTCAAGCTTTAAGTCCACCGTAGGGTTGTTATTATCCTGGGAAGGCTGTACAAGCTCAATCTTACCCTCTTTTAACTGTGCATAAATCTTGTCATAATCGTCCTGGGTAAAGGTGGTGAATCTGGAAGTTTCCATAGGAAGGCCGATTCCGTTGTTCTTAGCGGAGAAAATGCTGGTCTCGCCGCCTGGGAACTGGCCGTCATAGAATGCCTTTACTCCGTCGTATACGGAAACCGAAAGCTGTTTCATAGCGGAGGTCATAACAGTTTCGGATTCAAAGCTCTGGTCAACGTCAACGCCGATGAACTTTTTGCCTTTTTCCTCTGCTGCTGCCATAACTGAGTTTCCTACGGCTCCGCCGCAGCCGAAGATTACTTCGGTTCCGTTCTGATACCAGGAAGCTGCCATGGACTGTGCCTCTGGTGTGGCTGCAAATGCGCCGGTGTAATTGTACATGATTTCGATGCCGTCAATGCCCAATTCTTTAGCTGCGTAGTCAGCGCCTTCTGCAAATCCGTATCCGAAACGGATAACAGCCGGAACAGCCATGCCGCCTAAGAAGCCAAGCTTTGTGTTTCCGTCTTTAACAGCTGCATAGCCTGCTAAAAAGCCGGGTTCATCTTCCTGGAAAAGGATTGGCATAACATTGGCTTCTGTTCTCTGTTCAGAATAATCGCCGCTGTGGGGAACTCCATCCAAAAGGATGAAATGAATATCCTTATACTCGTCCTGGGCAAGGAATATGGGCTCTTCAAATAAAAATCCGGGGCATACCACTAATTTTGCCCCGCCTTCTACTGCAAGGCCGATGGTCTCTAAGTAGGAATCGGTGGTGCCTTCCTGAGGCTGGTAATACTTGTAGGAAACGCCATTTTCCTCGGCATACTTTTTCAAGCCTTCCCATGCGCCCTGGTTAAAGGATTTGTCATCAATGGTTCCTAAGTCGGTAACAAGGGCCAGCTCGTAGCCGCCTGCGGAATCAGATTTGGCTTCTGTGGATTCTGCTGCCGCTCCTGAGGAAGCTGTAGTTTCCGCTGCAGAAGTTCCTGCGCCTCCGGTTCCGGAGCCTGAAGAACCGCATGCGCTTAAGGATGCGGCCATAAGAACTGCCATAGCTAGTGCCAATGCTCTTTTTTTCATAATTTTAATGTCCTCCTGTTATGAATTGATTATTTGGATACCTCTAATGTACCACATTTTCAGATAATAGACAATCTAAATCTGGTGATATATTACAAAAATATTTTAAAATTTTAGAACAAATTATGAAAAATAATCAATGGCCGATTTTGTCATAAAAAGAGAGTTTTTGCTGAAAAAATGAGAAAAAAAGCGTATTTCCTGAATTTCTTCTATTTGATGAGGTATGAAAGAAATTTTAGTCATATTCGCATATACGATTAAAAATCGCATATAAGAAAATAACTGAATATGGAAGTGCTTTCAAATCAATTGTAAGGAAAAATGAGGATGTTTATACAAATGATTGTAAAAAAGGTCTTTACTAGAACTTGAATTATGCTATAATATTCGCAGGGCTTTTCCACAAATTGAACAATGGAAGGGCAGAACAATCAACACATTTTAGGAGGAAATTGACTTATGGCAAAAAAATGGGTTTATCTATTTACTGAAGGCAGTGCAGAAATGAAAAACCTGTTAGGTGGCAAGGGTGCAAATCTGGCAGAAATGACTAATTTAGGTCTCCCGGTTCCTCAGGGATTTACCATAACGACCGAGGCTTGTACCCAGTATTACGAGGACGGCAAGTTAATTAATGATGAGATCATGGAACAGATCATGGAATATATCACCAAGATGGAGGAGATTACCGGAATGAAGTTCGGTGATAGGGAAAATCCTCTCCTGGTTTCCGTTCGTTCCGGTTCCAGAGCTTCCATGCCTGGTATGATGGATACCATCTTAAACCTCGGTCTGAATGATGACGTTGTGGAAGTATTGACTGCTAAGTCAGGCAATCCCCGCTGGGCTTGGGATTGTTACAGAAGATTTATCCAGATGTTCTCCGATGTAGTTATGGAAGTGGGCAAGAAGTATTTTGAAGAGCTCATTGACAAGATGAAAGAAGAAAAAGGCATTACAGAGGATGTTGATTTAACTGCAGAGGATTTAAAGGAGCTTGCAAACCAGTTTAAGGCTGCGTACAAGGAAAAGCTGGGCGAGGATTTCCCGTCTGATCCCAAGATTCAGTTAATGGAATCTGTCAAAGCTGTTTTCCGTTCCTGGGACAACCCAAGAGCTAATGTATACCGTCGCGACAACGATATCCCATATTCCTGGGGAACTGCTGTTAACGTACAGATGATGGCATTTGGAAACTTGGGCGATACCTCCGGTACAGGTGTTGCGTTTACACGTGATCCGGCAACCGGCGAGAAGCACCTTATGGGTGAGTTCCTGATCAATGCTCAGGGTGAGGACGTGGTTGCAGGTATTCGTACACCTCAGAGGATCGAGCAGCTGAAGGAAATTATGCCAGAAGTATACGAGCAGTTCTTAGGCGTTTGCAGCACTCTGGAAAATCATTACAGAGACATGCAGGACATGGAATTTACCATTCAGGATAAAAAGCTGTACATGCTTCAGACTCGTAACGGAAAGAGAACCGCTAAGGCTGCTTTAACCATTGCCTGCGACTTAGTTGACGAAGGCATGATTACAGAGGAAAAGGCAGTTCGGATGATCGATCCGAGAAACTTAGATACCTTACTTCATCCACAGTTTGATGCAGATGCTTTAAAGAAGACAGAGCCGGTTGGAAAAGCTCTGGCAGCTTCTCCGGGCGCTGCATGCGGCAAGATCGTATTTACGGCTGAGGATGCTAAGACATGGCATGAAAGAGGCGAGAAGGTAGTTCTGGTTCGTCTTGAGACTTCTCCGGAAGATATCGAGGGAATGAAGGCTGCACAGGGTATCCTGACTGTAAGAGGCGGTATGACCTCTCATGCAGCAGTAGTTGCCCGCGGCATGGGAACATGCTGTGTATCCGGCTGCTCTGAAATTGCCATGGATGAAGAGAATAAGAAGTTTGTTCTGTCTGGAAAAGAATATCATGAAGGTGACTGGTTATCCTTAGATGGCTCTACCGGAAAGATTTATGACGGCATTATCCCCACTGTGGATGCTGCCATTGTAGGAGAATTCGGAAGAATCATGGCATGGACTGACAAATACAGAAGACTGAAAGTAAGAACCAATGCGGATACTCCGGAAGATGCGAAAAAAGCAAGAGAACTGGGCGCAGAGGGAATCGGCCTTTGCCGTACCGAGCACATGTTCTTTGAAGGCGACAGAATCGATGCATTCCGCGAGATGATCTGCTCTGATACAGTAGAAGAGAGAGAAGCTGCTCTGGAGAAGATTCTTCCGGTACAGCAGGGAGACTTTGAGAAGCTTTATGAAGCTCTGGAAGGAAATCCTGTTACCATCCGTTTCTTAGATCCGCCTCTGCATGAGTTCGTTCCTACTGTTGAAGAGGATATTAAGAAACTGGCTGATACACAGGGCAAGACTGTGGAGCAGATCAAGAACATTATTGAGTCCTTACATGAATTCAACCCAATGATGGGACATAGAGGCTGCCGTCTTGCGGTTACTTACCCAGAGATTGCAAGAATGCAGACAAGAGCAGTTATACGTGCTGCCATCAATGTACAGAAGGCACACGCAGACTGGAAGGTTTGCCCGGAAATCATGATTCCTCTGATCAGTGATGATAAGGAATTGAAGTTTGTAAAGAAAATCGTTGTTGAGACCGCTGACGCAGAGATCGCAGCAGCAGGAATTGACTTAAAGTACGAAGTAGGTACCATGATCGAGATTCCGAGAGCTTGTATCACAGCTGATGAGATTGCAAAGGATGCAGAATTCTTCTGCTTCGGAACCAATGACTTGACTCAGATGACTTATGGCTTCTCCCGTGACGATGCCGGCAAGTTCTTAAACGCTTACTATGACACCAAGATCTTTGAGAATGACCCATTTGCAAAACTGGATCAGGTTGGTGTGGGCAAACTCATGGAAACAGCTATTCAGTTAGGCAAGAGCATCCGTCCGGACATGCATGTGGGCATCTGCGGCGAGCACGGCGGAGATCCTTCTTCCGTAGAGTTCTGCCATAAGATCGGTCTGGATTATGTGTCCTGTTCTCCATTCCGTGTGCCGATTGCTAAACTGGCAGCAGCACAGGCAGCTTTAAACGATAAATAAAATTTAAAAACTCTTATATCAATGGGAAATATTGATATAAGAGTTTTTTTTAGGAGACTAATTCTTTGGTGATTCGGATAAACATCTGATCTGCCTTGGAAAGAAAGCTATTTTTTAAAGAGGCAATACATCTGTCCCAGCAGGCATCGTATTTCTTGTCAATGGAACAGAATGCCGGCTGTTTTTGAACAGCGGACCGGCTGCTGTATTGCCTTGGAATCAAGGTAATACCAAGCCCTTGTGCCACCAGCAGCTGTGCTGTTTCAAAGTTTTTTAAAGTCAGAGATATATTGGGCTGGTGAATTCCGGCTCTGCCCAGAATGACGTCTGTTACCTGACGGATTCGTTGTTTACTATGAAGCATAAGAAGCGGCTCGTCTTTTAATAAAGCAATATCTAAAACCGGAAATTCATATCCGGCTTTTTTTATTGCACACTTTAACAGTGGATGATCGGGTGACAGTGCAATCACAAATGGATCCCGGGCAAGCAGTTCATAGTTGAGCTGAGGATGGTGCTGATCTTTAGGAGCATGCATAATGGTAAAATCCAGCCGTCCGTCAAGCAGACCCTGTTCCAGCTCTGCTGAGTTTGCTTCCGTTATGGTAAGATCGATATAAGGGCATATATCCCGGAATCTGGGAAGAATAGATGGCAGTATTAATGTGCCCAGATAATCCGTAGTACCCATATGAATCCGTCCGGTTTTTAAATTATTAATATCGCTGATTTCAATCTCAAAGTCCTCATACATCTTCAGAATTTGTGAGGCTGTATGATAATAACGCTCGCCGGCAAAGGTCAGGGTTAAACCACCGGTAGTTCGGTTAAAGAGGGGAGTTCCCAGATTTTCTTCAATCCGCTGAATGGACTGGCTTAGGGAGGGCTGGGAGATAAAAAGTTGACGGGCAGCTTTTGATATACTTTTTGTATCTGAAACTGTTTTTACATAAAGTAATTCTCTTCGTGTCATAAAATCCCTTTCTCCTTTGTTATAGGGGTATAGGTATAATGTTATAAGTCTTATTACAATCATAGTATTTGCCTATTGTATAATCGTATTATACAATAAAAACAGGTAAGAATAAAGACTTTTTCAAGGAGGAGTTTACATGGTTACATTGTATGAAGGTGGTGCTTATCTGGTTAATGGTACACACATTATTCCGGAAAAGGACGCAGCTCAAGTTACGGCGATGACAGGAAAAGAGGTAAACCAGGAAGAGGCAAAGAAGGGGACGATTGCGTACTCGATTTTAGAGGCACACAATACCACGGATGATATGGAGGCTTTAAAGATTCGCTTTGATGCGATGACATCTCACGATATCACCTTTGTTGGAATTGTTCAGACGGCTAAGGCTTCCGGAATGGAACGTTTTCCGGTTCCGTATGTCCTGACAAACTGCCACAATTCCCTGTGTGCAGTAGGCGGAACAATCAACGAAGATGATCACGTATTTGGTTTGTCAGCATGTAAGAAATATGGCGGAATTTTCGTTCCTCCCCATATTGCGGTTATTCACCAGTACATGAGAGAAATGATGGCCGGATGCGGTAAGATGATTCTTGGCTCAGACAGCCATACCCGCTATGGTGCTTTAGGAACCATGGCCATTGGTGAAGGCGGAGGAGAATTAGTAAAGCAGTTACTTTGTGACACCTATGATGTTCATTATCCAGGGGTGGTTGGGGTATACTTAGATGGCAAACCAGGACCAGGTGTAGGACCTCAGGATATTGCTCTGGCAATCATTGGTGCCGTATTCCAGTGCGGTTATGTAAAGAATAAGGTGATGGAATTTGTGGGCCCCGGAATTTCTTCCATGACAACCGATTACCGGAATGGTATTGACGTTATGACCACAGAAACCACTTGTCTGTCATCCATTTGGAAAACAGATGAGGATACCAAAGAATACCTGGCTCTTCATGGAAGAGTTGGAGATTATAAAGAACTCAATCCAGCGGATGTGGCATATTATGATGGTCTTGTATACGTGGATTTAAGTACAATTAAACCAATGATTGCACTGCCATTCCATCCCAGCAATGTATATGAGATTGATGAATTAAATGCAAATCTGGGCGATATCCTGAGAAGCGTAGAAGTGGAAGCAGCAAAAATTAAGGGGGACTCCCGGGAGCCATTTTTATTAACGGATAAGATTGTAAATGGCGGCCTAAAGGTGACTCAGGGTATCATTGCCGGATGTGCCGGCGGTAATTATACCAATGTAATGGAAGCTGCCCATATTTTGAAAGATAAGTCTTGTGGTGTGGAAGAGTTTTCTCTTTCGGTATATCCTTCTTCCCAGCCGGTTTATATGGATTTGGTTAAAAAGGGCGTAATAGCAGATTTGATGGCTGCCGGAGCCGTTTTGAAAACTGCTTTTTGCGGACCTTGCTTTGGAGCCGGAGATACGCCTGCCAATAATGGTTTCAGTATCCGTCATACCACCAGGAACTTCCCTAACCGTGAAGGCTCAAAACCGGGAGTTGGACAGATGTCTGCGGTAGCTCTTATGGATGCCCGTTCCATTGCAGCAACTGCTGCCAATGGCGGAATCCTCACATCGGCAGAAGCTTTTGCAGATGACTATGAAGTTCCGGCTTATGAGTTTGATAATGCAGTGTATAAGAACCGTGTTTACCAGGGATATCAGGCCGGAGATGAGCAGGCTGAGCTGGTTTATGGACCGAATATCAAAGACTGGCCGGAGATGAGTCCTCTGGCAGATAACATTCTCTTAAAGGTTTGTTCCAAGATTCTGGACCCTGTGACCACCACCGATGAACTGATTCCTTCCGGTGAGACCTCTTCCTACCGTTCAAACCCACTGGGACTGGCAGAGTTTACTCTTTCCCGGAGAGATCCCCAGTATGTTGGCAGAAGTAAGGTGGCAGATAAGATTGAAAAGGCCAGAACAGCCGGAACCTCTCCAATTGAGGCCGAGCCGGAATTAAAGCAGATATTTGATAAAATCAGGACCATTCCCGGAAATGAAGAGGTTCAGCCAATAGAGACAGAGATCGGCAGTATGATCTATGCTGTAAAACCAGGCGATGGTTCAGCCAGAGAACAGGCAGCCAGCTGTCAGAGGGTGCTGGGCGGTCTTGCCAATATCTGTAAGGAGTATGCAACCAAGCGTTACCGTTCCAATGTGATGAACTGGGGCATGATTCCATTCCAGATGAAAGAAGATGCAGAGTTTGAAGTCGGTGATTATATCTATGTACCGGGAATCAGGGCTGCTTTTGAAGGCGATATGAAAGCAATCAAAGCTTATGTCATGGGTGACCAGGTGAAAGAAATCAGTCTTTTTATTGCTGATATGACCCCGGAAGAAAAGGAAATCGTTAAGGCAGGCTGCCTGATTAACTACAACCGAAACAGATAAGCGTCCCCTTAGACGAAGCGTTTGATGGGTCGGTGAACCGATGATTTTCCGGTTATAATGTAAAAGAAAGGGGGAAATAACATGGTTGAACCGTCTGATTTGCAAGTGGTGCTAATGGGAATGATAACTGTCTTTATATGCCTGATTATACTTATTTTCATGATTATCATTATGAGTAAGGTCATCAATGCTTTTTCCGCAAAAAATGAAGCAGAAACTGCCGTGCAGGAAGAGAGAAAAGACCATTCTGATAAAGTGGAAAATCAGCGAATCGTTGCTGCGATTTCTGCTGCAATTGCAGAAAATTTAAATAAAGACGTTTCGCAGATAAGAATTCATTCGATTAAGCGGTTGTGAAATCACATAATGAAAGGAATACACAGGCATGAAAAAATACTATGTTGAAGTAAACAAGGTACCGTATGAGGTTGCTATAATTGAAATAACCGGAGATAATTCTGCTCCGGCTCCGAAGCAGATACCCCAGGAGCCGGTTCGTGAAAGCAAGGGTGCGGCTGAATCCATCGTTTCACCAATGCCCGGTACAATTCTTAAAGTAAATGCTGCAGCTGGTCAGACAGTCAGGGCTGGAAGTGTTATTATGATCTTGGAAGCCATGAAGATGGAGAATGAAATCATGGCACCCAGAGATTGTACGATTGTTTCTGTAGACGTTCAGGCCGGAGCCACTGTGGAGAATGGTACTCTTCTTTGTTCTATATCATAAAGGTGTGTTGTCTGAGTAAAGGAGAGTAATCAAATGGAAGCTATTATGAATTTCTTGGGTCAAAGCGGTTTTGCACTGTTGATGGACAATCCACTGAATTTGATTATGATTGCAGTAGCCTGTGTGCTATTATATCTGGCCATTGTGAAACAGTTTGAACCCCTCTTATTATTGCCCATCGCCTTTGGTATGTTTTTAACAAACTTACCGGGAGCTGGTATGTATCATGCGGAATTTTTTGCAGGTGGACACGTGGATTGGGCCGCATTTGCAAATGGAGATGCAGGACTTTTGGATATTCTTTATTTAGGGGTGAAATTAGGCGTGTACCCGTCCTTGATTTTCCTCGGAGTAGGAGCCATGACAGATTTTGGACCTTTGATCGCCAACCCCAAAAGCCTTTTGCTTGGGGCCGCTGCCCAGTTGGGAATATTCGCAACCTTTGTTGGGGCCCGTCATCTTGGATTTACGGGAGCGGAAGCCGGTTCCATCGGAATTATCGGTGGTGCCGATGGTCCGACAGCCATCTATGTAACATCAAAACTGGCACCTCATTTACTGGGTCCCATTGCCGTGGCAGCATACTCCTATATGGCTTTGGTGCCGGTCATCCAGCCACCTATCATGAAACTTTTAACAACTCCGGAAGAACGTAAGATCAAGATGCGTCAGCTGAGGAATGTAACGAAGACAGAAAAACTGCTGTTCCCGGTCTTCGTAACTGCACTGGTTGCCTTTATCGTACCGTCAGCTGCCCCGCTGGTAGGAAGCCTGATGCTTGGAAATCTGATGCGGGAAAGTGGAGTAACAGAGCGTCTGTCAAAGACTGTTCAGAACGAGCTGATGAATATTGTTACAGTATTTTTAGGTGTTTCCGTAGGGGCCACTGCAACGGCAGCCAATTTCTTAAGCATTGGTACGCTTAAGATCATTGTACTGGGAGTGTGTGCATTTGCTCTGGGAACCACTGGTGGAGTACTGCTTGCCAAGTTCATGAACCTCTTTAGCAGGGAAGGTAATAAGATTAATCCTCTGATTGGTTCTGCAGGAGTATCTGCTGTTCCTATGGCAGCAAGAGTATCTCAGATGGTGGGACAAAAAGAGGATCCCTCAAACTTTTTACTCATGCATGCCATGGGACCCAATGTGGCAGGAGTGATTGGCTCTGCCGTTGCAGCGGGAGTATTGCTGGCACTGTTTTTGTAATATAAGATAAGAATGGAGAGAGGAGTATCATGGAGATCATAAAAAATCCCCTGAGAATTACGGACACCATCTTAAGAGATGCCCATCAATCCCAGGCGGCTACCCGTATGAGAATTGAGGATATGCTTCCCATCTGTGCAACCCTTGATGAGATTGGCTATTGGTCACTGGAATGCTGGGGTGGTGCGACGTTTGATGTATGCATGAGGTATCTCAATGAAGATCCCTGGGAACGGCTGCGCCTGTTAAAGCAGGCCATGCCCAAAACCCCGCTGCAAATGCTGCTGAGGGGCCAGAATTTAGTAGGATACCGCCATTATTCGGATGATGTAGTTCACGAGTTTTGCAAAAAATCCATCGAAAACGGAATAAGTGTGGTCCGCATTTTTGATGCTCTCAATGATATCCGTAACATGGAAACAGCCATGAAGTATGTAAAAGAATATGGAGGTCATTGTGAAGCGTCCATCAGCTATACGAAGAGTCCGGTTCACAGCACCGATTATTTTGTGAAGATGGCAATTGAACTGGAGAAAAAGGGCGCAGACACCATCTGTATCAAGGACATGGCAAACCTTCTTCTGCCTTATGAGGCGTATGATTTTGTTAAAAAACTGAAAGAACATGTGAAGGTGCCGATTCATCTTCACACCCACAACACCACCGGAACCGGGGATATGACCTATATTATGGCGGCTCAGGCGGGAGTGGATATTGTGGACTGTGCTCTTTCTCCATTGGCAAACGGAACCTCCCAGCCGGCTACCGAATCGTTAGCTGCATCGCTGACAGGAACGGAACGTGATACCGGTCTGGATATGGGAAAACTCAATAAGGCCGCTGAGTACTTTAGAACGGTTGCAGACTCTCTGGATATTGACCCAAAGGTTTTGAGAGTGGATCCAAACACCTTAATCTATCAGGTTCCCGGTGGAATGTTATCCAACCTTATCTCACAATTAAAACAGGCCAATGCAGAAGAAAAGTTTGAAGAAGTATTGGCAGAGGTTCCCAGAGTGAGAGAGGATTTTGGCTATCCGCCCCTGGTTACGCCTACGAGTCAGATTGTTGGAACCCAGGCTGTTTTAAATGTTCTGTCCGGTGAACGCTATAAGATGTTTCCTAAGGAATCAAAGGAGCTGCTTCGAGGCGGATACGGTCAATTGCCGGGTGAAGTCAATGAAATGATTCGAAAAAAAGCCATTGGAGACCAGGAAGTGATAACGGTTCGTCCGGCAGATCTGATAGAGCCGGAGATGGATAAGATGAGAGCGGAAGCGAAGGATTTTGCTGAATCTGAGGAGGATGTATTGAGCTACGTTATGCTTCCTCAGGTTGCCAAAACATTTTTAATCCGGAAAAGAGGGATGGCAGAAGAAACCAAAGTGGAAAAACCTGTATCAGACGGCAATGATAAAGTTAGAACGTTAATTGTTGACGATATGACAAATGGGAATTTCTAAACAGAATCAATGTCTGAACTCTGAAAATACCAAAGGGTTATGATCCATGGATAAAGCAATCCGCATGGAAGAAAATTTCCTGTTTTTTATTACTTTTAGTAATAACAGCTTTTAGGGAAATGGACTTGTGTCAATATCGTAG
>DGRE01000036.1 GCA_002389905.1 Hungatella sp. UBA4396
CTAAGTGGTGGGAGTATGTCACTTAAGGGTTTCAATGCCTTCTTTTTGAGCGATAGAGAGAATCATGGTTTCGGGTATACCAAGCATTTTTGCGGCTACACTTACATGGTTATTATTTTTCAGGAAGTTGACAATTAGTTTTTCCATGCCCTGTTCCATGCCTTGTTTGATACCTTTTTCCAACCCTTTTTCCCAACCTCGTTCCATTGCTTCCTCTGCAATTCCTTCGCCTAAATTACACATAAAATTGATCCTCCTTTCCATATCTGTATCCATTGGTATTTTAAATTCTTCTGATAATATATCCTTCTTTTTTTCTGCTGATAAATGGGTGGAAAATAAGGCTCCTAAAAGTCTATGCAGCCCTATTCCATCCGTTTCTTCAGCCAGTTCTTTTGACAATCCAATGATAATAACGCTGAGCAAATCATATCTTCCTAAATAGCCAGGGTGCCCTACAAGATCCTTTTTGTTTATAGAAAATTCTGCAATGGTATTACTAACTCTTTCCGTAACATTCATGCAGATCCAGATGGAATATACCTTTTTTATATCATCATAATCAGGAACTTTAAACTCTGTACCCAGTTGGGACGAAATCATGCGTGATGTATAAAAAATACTCCTTGTGACAATATGGTACCCCGGATGAAAGTTTTTCTGGGCTTCCACATCCAGAAGTATTTTCATCCTCCCTCTTTTTTCAGGAGTCCAGACAAAGAAATGGATGTCATATGTAACCTTTCCTTCGCGGGTAATGCTGCTTTCAGTGTTGCTCCCGGTGATTACAGGCATGTTCATCATATTCTGCCTCTATACCGGAAGAGTATATTGTTCTTTTGAGACTTTCCTCCACGTAATAAAACCTCCCTTGCAGTTCTTAAATCCATATCAATAACAGGGAGTATCATTGATGATATCCGGATGAAATATAGTTTCCGCAGAACATCATCTGTGAAGTCATATAAGACTCAAGTTTTACCGTTTGCATGTGAAATACTATATGAGAATTATAACATTTCAGATAAATGGTTGCAAGAATGGAATATAGAAATGATGTTTTTGGAAGTAATTTATGATATGGGATTTTAAAATGATTTTTGGAAAAATAAGAAAATAAAAAATAGAAAATTTTTAAAACAAATTACAAAGATTAAAATGAGATTTAGTATAGAAAAAGACACCTTACTCATGCCATTATAAACCAATGGACCAACTGTGTAAATATGAAAATTTAAAATTTTTTGACTGTCCGGTTATGGGAAAGAAAGATATTAACAATGAACGCCGTTTATATGGACATTTTAACCCGGAATGTATCTGGTGTTTACATTGACGGTGATGAAATTAAGAGGTATCATGATACCAGGTATCAGAAAGAATTTATGGCCACTCTGCAGTGTGTCATGGCCGAGTGAGTTTCAGACGAAAAAGTTTACCATAGGAGAGGGCATTTATGAAAGAAAAAAAGTCTGTGATAACTGTTGTCATTGACGGAGTTTCGGGGATTTTTCTCCCGATTATCAACCTGTTAAGCGCGGCGGGAATATTAAAAGGGGTACTGGCTATCCTGACTGCGGCAAATATTCTGTCAGGAACCGGGGAAACTTATGTGGTGTTAAATGCCATGGCAGACAGCTTGTTTTATTTTCTTCCTATTATATTGGCATTTACAGCGGCAAAGAAATTTGGTTCTGACCCATTTATAGCAATGGTTATTGGCGGGGTACTTTTGTATCCAGCCTTAACGGATTTATTTGAGGCAGGTACCGGCATTCTTTTTGCAGGAATCCCCATGAAGGCCGTTATTTATCATTCCAGTGTAATTCCCATCATTCTTGCAGTAGGCTTGCTTTCCTATGTGGAACGGCTGGTGTATAAAATATTGCCGGATCTGATTAAAGGCTTTTTAGCGCCCTTAATCTGCGTCGTAATAGTGGGGCTGGTTACATTGTTTGTGTTTGGGCCAATTGGAAATGTTATAGGGGACGGGCTGGCATTTGCCTATGAATTTGTATACCGGATCAGCCCTGTGATTGCCGGAGGGATTTTGGGGGCAGTGATCCAGCCAATGGTTATTTTTGGATTTCACTGGAGCTTTGTACTGGTTGCAATGAATAATATTTCTATAAAAGGTTCCGATACCATACTGGCTTTAATCGGGCCGGCGGTATTTGCCCAGGCGGGCGCGGCCCTTGCCGTGTGCTTAAAAAGTAAGGATAAGAAATTCCGCTCTATCTGCTTATCAGCCGTATTATCAGCCTGTTTTGGTGTTACGGAACCAGCCATGTTTGGGGTGAATCTGCCCTTAAAAAAGCCTATGATTGCGGTATGTATCGGTGGCGGAGTGGGCGGTGCCGCAGCAGGACTTTCCGGAGCCCAGGCCATGGCATTTGCATTTCCAAGTCTGGTTACATTGCCTGTTTTTCTTGGCAAAGGGTTTGGGTTGTATGTCATAAGCTGCGTGGTTGGATTTTTGACTGCATTTTTGCTGGCAATGGTTTTAAAATATGACGTTGCAAAAGATGGAGTATCTTTAGCGGATTAATATTTTCAAAGGGAGGCCCGGCTCAGTCCGGGCCTTATGGCATTAAATTTCTCAAAAAAGAAGTTGTTGAGAAAAAGACTCATTCGGCCTCCAATGCCTTCATTGACAATACTTGCCTCTCCTAATATAATGTGTAGGCATCGGTTAGATGCGACTAACTACATAACGGGAGGATGGTATGGCCAGGAAGAAATTGATTCAAAAAACGGCAGTGTCACTGTTAACAGCTGCTTGTGTACTTTCACAGATTGGTACAGTTTGGGCAGGGGTTACAGGAAATCAGGGGGGCGCATACACGCAGGGTGTATGGAAATATGAGGATGAAAGCTGGAAGCATTATGACGGCTCAGGAGCCTTAAATTTTGGCTGGATTAAGAAAGAATCGGGCTGGTATTATCTCAATCCGGAAGACGGAACCATGATGACAGGCTGGTTTCAGGATGAAAAGGGAACAAAATACTATATGAACACTTCTGACGATGGTACGGAGGGGCAGATGCGCTCCGGCTGGTATCAGGATGGCAGCGGAATATGGTACTTTTTTAATACGGCTGATGACGGAACCCTTGGAGGATTGAAGACAGGCTGGCAGTGGATTGACGGATACTGTTATTATTTTCATGCCGGTGACGGAGCAGACATGGGAAGGCTGTATATAGGCCAGACAACTCCCGATGGATTTTTTGTAAATGGAGATGGCCGCTGGGCAGATTCTGACGGAACTGTTCATTATGAGGCCGGAAAGGGTCTGGCTTCAACGCCTGAGGCAGAAAGTGCCAAAAGAGCAGCAGCCTCTGGGACAGGAAGAACCTCCTCAGAGGGAAGCTCTTCCTCAGGCGGCGGGGGTTCTATTGACAATGGAAATAATCAGAACGGAGAAAACAACCACCAGGAAGATAAGTCTGTTTTTGTGAATGAAAAAAAGACAAAACTGGTTGATTTGGGCTGGATACAATATGCAGTCATTGTCTTCCAGGAAGGAAGCATAGAGGATTATACCATTAGCGTGGCTGGGATGGATATTACAGATGTTTGCACAAATGTAGATGATGACGGAACTGTGGTGAAGTGGCAGACTACTTTATGGAAGCCAGGAACTCTTACGGTTACCAGAGACTCTGATGGTAAAGAACAGAAAGTAAAGATGGGAAATGGCTCTGTATCAGGTGTTTTAGATATAGGCAGTCTTAATTCGGCTCCCAGTGCCATTCTGACAAACGGTCCATTATCTGTATTTGACTATCACCTGGATAATTACGATCGGGATGGCAATGTGCGTATACAGCCAGAGAAGACCACCTTTCATTTAAGCGGAGAGCTTCAGGAAGCTTTCTCTGAAGTGCCTTCCGATTATTATTTGTCGGATACCCTGATTGATCCCGATGGAAAGGGCAAAATTCAGCTTAAACTGGCGTTAAAGACCCAGGCACAGGAGAGTTGGTTTGCCCAGTTGAAAACCATTAAGGCTCTGAGTACAGAAAGCAATGTTCTGAACAAAAATATTACATTTACCACCTCAATTGAAACAGAATACGGAAAAACAGGGGTGATTACAATTGGTCTTCCCCAAACTAATCTTTTTGCCCGGGGACGTTATCAGTTAAATCTGTCTTCCGGATACAGCAAAGCAACGAAGAACGTGCCCCTTCACCTTGTGGACAACAGGATGTTTGTGATGAACTTAAATAACCTCAATCCAAGCCCCAAGCAGGGAGAGGATTTTGCGTTTGAGATTGTGGGGCCCGCAGGAGAAAGCTTCGGTACAGAAATATTGTCCCCCATTTACAGGGTGGATATGACTATGCCGTCAGGAAAAGTCAAGTCTCTCACATGGCCGGAAGAGTATTATGAGATTGGCTCCATGCTTCATATTTGCGGAACGGACCCGGATGGCAATGCAATCACAACGGAAAGCGGTATATACACGATTACTGTATATGCAACCGGTTACCAGACAATGACGAAGAAGGTGGAAGTCGGCAGCAGTTCCCAAGCTGGAGCAGAGGGCTACAGCCTTCAGACAATGGCAGTAAATTACACCATTGACGCCATGGCCAGCGCTTCCGTTGTTATACCCGATGACGGCGGTTCCGGCTCTTCCGGAGACTCCCAAATGAACGGATACCTGATATTTGATCATGATTTGCTGGCAAATGCATTGATTTTACATGAGATCAATCATGTCAGCGAGGAAAGTGAAGCAGTTGTGCAATGGTGGTATAATCAGAAGGCACAGTCTGTTATGGATGAAAATGCTGAAACCTTCTATGATTTCACCCATTACTTAAATGCTGTGAAGGATGCAAAGCTGGAGACCGGAGAATATCTTTCCTTTGAAAAATATAAGGAGATTCAAACCGGAGGAGAGACGGCAAACCGTCCATATCAGATTAAGCGGGTTTTGGAAGACGGAAAGCTGGGAGCAGTTGAGAGGCTTCTTTCTATAATAGGGAAGCCGGGACCGGCCCTTAAAGGCATGGAAGGAAATCTGGGCGAGGACCTGATACTGACCACTGATAAAGACGGGGAATACATTTCCAAAATAACAGCCCTTTACCTTAATGATTCTGCAATTGCTCTGAGAAGTGATTCTTATATTACAGAGTATAAGATTAGTGGGGAAAAGGAGAGTATTACCATTTTGTCAAAAACAGAAGGAACAGGCGGCGGCAGGCTTCAGCTTACAGAAGGAGAACACAAGCTGCGAATTGTGGCAGAAGGGTATAAGGACCAGACTGTTGTCCTGAATGTGGTTAAGGAATTGGAGCGGCTTGACCTTTCTCTTGCTGACAATCCTGAAAAAGAAGATTCTGAGGATGGGGCAGTTTACCATGTGGGACAGAAGGTTTATATCAATGCTGCGGCTGATGAAGCCGATGAAAGCCAGACGAAGCTTCGCGGTGATTTTATGAAGAACCTGACAGGTGTGACCTTGACTGATCCGGATGAAACGTCAAAAAATGTGACTCTCCAGGGGCAGGGCGGCCTGTACAGCGAAGATAATTATGAAAAACAAGAGTATTCTTTTGCACTTCAGAAGAATCTGTTTAAAAAGGCCGGCCAGTATACTGTTTTAGTGACTGCTGAAGGGTATACAGCAAAGACTCTGACCTTTGAAATCCTGGAAGCTGCTGCGGGCCCGGTTGAAGATAACAAGCTGGCGCCTGAGGTAGAGAAGACAGAATATATGGAAGGATCTATTTGGGATCCGGCATATTATCGGGTGACCTTTGATGCGACAGATGAGAAGACGACAAAGGACTATCTGAATGCAGAAAAGACGGTTACGGTTAACGGAATTTCTTATAAGAAGGTTTCATCTTGGCCTTGGCCTGTTTCCATAGAAAATCTATATAAGACATTTTCAGTCAATGGAGTAGTAAAATATCTTGATTTTACAGCAACTGCCTTTACAGAAGACGAAAATACAGTGGTTATTGAAGTAGATGGCTATGAGACACTGACGTTTACAGTTGAACTGTTTGACCCTGAAAGTGATATTCAGGGAAGGAATGCTTCGGCAGCGGAAGTCAAAGAAGATAAACCCGTAGCCCCTGAGAAAGAAACAACAGACACCGGGGAAGATAAATTCGAAGAACCTGAAGGAGAAACCGAGGAAGCAGCAGAAAATCAGCCAGAAAACGGTAAGGACGAAGCGGCAGAAACCGAGGGAGAAGACGGGAAAGAAACCGCTGAAGACAAGACCGGGGAACCTGGGGAAGAAACGGGAACCGGGAAGGTCGTTTCTGAGAGTCAGGGAGAAGAGCAGGAAGAAAACGGCGATGCCGGAGAAGTGGCTGATGGGGCAGCCGGAGAATAGAAGTGAATAAAAGGCCTGCATAAAAAAGGGCGGCTGGGAAAGCAGAATGAATATCTGCTTTTTCAGCTGCTCTTTTGTGTGGAAAGTGCAAGAGAAGGTGTTGGACATCTGCATTCTTTGAAAAACTTGTATTTTATACTGATTCAAAGTATAATCAGGTCAGATTAAGTATAAGAGAAGCAGAGGCCTTTAAAAAGGAGATAGGAGAGATCAGAATGAAAAAGACAGAAAAAAATCAGAAATGGGTATTTAACAAAGACATAGACGGAGAACAGGCGGCAGAAGGCGTTGTCAGAAAGATCCTGGCATACTGCGACAGCATGATGTGTGTAGAAAACCATTTTGAAAAAGGCGCTGTGGGAAACATGCACAGCCATCCTCATACCCAAATCACCTATGTGGCAAGCGGAGCTTTTGAGTTCACCATAGGAGATGAGACAAAGACCGTGAAGGCAGGGGATACTCTTTTAAAGCAGGATGGTGTTGTTCATGGATGCGTTTGCCTTGAGAAAGGAATTTTAGTGGATTTCTTTACGCCCATGCGGGAAGATTTTGTGTAAACACAGGTGAAAGGAAAGACCGATCTTATACCCTGATTAAAAAGAATTGACTACCAATATTAAATTGGTAGTCAATTCTTTTTAACATAAATGTGTCCAAAGTGTGAACTGGAACATCGGATTTCGAACATGGGATTGACGGAAATTGCATTTACCGCCATAGGTTTATTCCGTATAATATACCCATAAAGAATAAACGGGAGGTAATCATCTTATGAGATTAAAACAAATTGGTGCAATTATGATGGCTGCACTTATGACAACCGGTATGCTGGCAGGCTGTTCAGGCGGGGCAGGAAATAATAACACAACATCAGCCCAGTCAACTGCAGCGGGGGGAACGACTGCAGCTCAGTCCGGCGGTGAAAAAACAGTGATTAATATCTGGTCCAAGGATCGCCATGATGCTACCTATGTTCAGGAGAAGGTTGACGCATACAATGCAGCCAATACAGATAATATCCAGGTTAACTATCAGCTTTATACTGACAACTATGTTCAGGCCATTGATATGGCAGTGCAGAGCGGAGAGCTTCCTGATATCCTGGTACAGCAGGAGCAGATGTTTGATAAGTACGTGAATGAAGGCCAGTGGGCAAATCTCTATGACTTTATGGATGACGAAATGAAGGAGTATTTTAAGGGAGTATTTTTCCCTGGATATAATGAACTGGATGGAAAGCTTTACTTTATCCCTACCAATGGCACCACCTGTCGTCTCTTCTACAACAAAGAAATTTTTGAGCGTGCAGGTATTGCAGAGCCGCCAAAAACTCTGGAAGAGGTAGTAGAATATTCAAAACTCATTACATCCCAGTTATCCAGTGAAGGCATTTATGGATTTGCTGAAAATATGAAAAGTGCAAGTTCCGGATTGCAGCGTTCTTTAATGATTGGCCTGGAGCGTGAAACAGGTTTTGTCCGCGGCTATGATTTTGCAAAGGGTGAATACGATTTTACACCTTGGACAGATTCATTGAAATTATGGAAAGAACTGCTTTCTGAGGAAAGTGCTTTCCCAGGCTGCGAGTCTCTTGACATTGACCCCTTAAGAACACAGTTTGCGGCAGGAAAGATTGGCATGTATATGTCTTACAGTCATGCAGAACCAGGTGTTTACCAGAATCAGTTCCCAATGGATTCCGATAAATGGGATTGTGTACCGATTCCCACGGTGGCAGGCAAGACAGCAGGAAAACAGTACTTTACAGGAACAGGCGGATATGTTCTTAATGCAAAGAGCCCTAATGTAGAAAAGGCATTTAAGGTATACAAAGATATTTTCGCAAATGAAGATTATTTGATAGGATATTATGAAGGTGGATTTGGTGTCAGCATTCTTCCGGGTGTAATTGAAAAAGCAAAGCCAAGCGAAGATTTTCAGAATAAAGAATGGCTGCTGATCACTGATATTGACTCTCTTCTTCCAAAGCCTCCTCACACTGCGTTTGCTTCCGGCATGGTGGTGGAAGGTGAGGATATGTATAAGACCTGTGAATCTGTTTACTACGGTAACGCAGATGTAGAGGCGACATTAAAGGATTTAACAGAGCGTTATAACAAGGCTTATCAGGAAGCGGTTAAAAACGGCACAGGCCATGAAATTAAGATCGCCGGTTATGACCCGATGAATCCAACATTACAGTAATCAGTAAGGGAAAGAAAAAGAGGGGCCACTTCGGGAAAGAGGCAGCCCCTCTTTTGTTAAGAAGGGAGTACACAGATGGAAGCAAGGAAAAACAGGAGTCCTCTTCAGAACAAGGCCATAAAAAATAACCTGCAGGCATATTCGTTTTTGCTGCCTAATCTGATTCTTTTTACAGCCTGTTCTCTGTATCCGGTTGTTTGGACGTTAAAGTATGTATTCTATCAGTATGGCGGTTATGGGACGGGTGCGCCAAGGTTTGTGGGCCTTGCCAATATGGCAAGAGTGTTCCGTGATAAAGTTTACTGGGAAAGTGTACTTCATACGTTTACTTATGGATTCGGAAAAGTTATTTTTATTATACCTCTGGCCTTTTTCCTGGCATTTCTTTTGAATCAGCAGAAGCGGGGAAATGGAGCAGCCCAGAGTATTATGTTCCTTCCTACCATTATGAGTTCTGCTGTTATGGGTCTTGTATTTTACCTGTTATTTAACGCCTATAACGGTGAGGTCAATAAATACCTTCTGGAGGCAGGGCTGATCAGCCGTCCCATAAACTGGCTTGGAAAAGGCCATGCAATGAAGACTTTGATTATTACTGCCGTCTGGGGCGGGGTAGGAAATTATATGGTATATTTTATTGCCGGCATTCAGCAGGTATCCACGGATGCCATTGAAAGTGCCAGAATCGACGGCGCTGGAAAACTGCAGACGATCTGGTATATCATTGTTCCCATGCTGGGACCGATTTTAAAGATTATCATGATGCTGGCTATTACATCGGCATTCCACGACATTACCAATGTGATGGTACTGACTGAGGGCGGTCCCAATAATGCAACTATGGTAATGTCCCTGTACGGCTACCGGTATTTCTTCCCCATCTCCGCAGCCGAGGCGACGGTTCCGCAGTACGGCTATGGTGCGGCAGTCAGCGTAGTTTCAGCAGTGATTGCAGGTACGGTTACAGTGATTTATTTAAAGGTTTCCAAGAAACTGGATGATATTTATTGAGGAGGCGGATTATGGCAGAAGCAAACGTACAGGAAATAAAAATGAATCAGGTACATCTGTCTAAAAAAGCCTGGGCATCCTTGATTGCAAAATGGATTTTTTTAGGGGTTATGATTGTTTTTACACTGTATCCGGTTATCTATACGGTTCTGGGATCTTTAAAGACAAATGCAGAGCTGACTCAGGGAGGCGGTTTTTTCCCGGAGGTATGGCATTTTGAAAATTATTACAAAGCCTTTATACAGGCGGATTTTACCCAATATACATTAAACAGCGTGATTGTCAGCGCATCGGTGACACTTCTTGCAACAGTGACCACTTCCCTGGCAGGATTTGTTATGGCAAGAAGGGATTTTGCAGGTAAAAAGATTCTGCTTGCCCTTTATATGTCCATGATGTTTGTGTCTCTGGGATCTGTTACCTTATATCCTATTTATGAATTACTGAGAGCTTTGAAAATCAATAAAACCATGCTGGCTCTGGTGATTGCTTTGACCGGAGGCCAGGCCACCAATGTGTTTCTGGTTATGGGTTTTACAAAAGGGATTCCAAGGGAATTGGATGAGGCCGCTATTATTGATGGCTGCAGTATCTACGGTGTGTATACCCGCATCATTCTTCCTTTAAGCAAACCAATTCTTGCAGTTGTGGCCTTGTTTTCTTTCCGAAATGCCTGGAATGATTATATCACCAGCCTTATTATGACAATCTCCATGCCAAAGCTTCAGACCTTGACTGTTGCGGTTGTTCAGTTGAAATACTCAGTTAATGCTGCAGCAGAGTGGCATATTATGCTTGCAGGTGCTTCCATTGCCATCATACCGATCCTGATTGTGTACTTATTTGCTAATAAACAGTTTATTGCAGGGCTTACGGCCGGTGCGGTAAAGGGTTAGTCATATAAAGCCCAATGGCCGGAACATATCCATGTTCTGGCTATTTTGTCTTTCGGATGGTATGATAAAAAAGAATGATAATGAGAGGCTGAATAAGGCTTTAAGATAAGGAAAATGACTATGAAAAGATTCTTTAACAACCTGCAGTTCCGAAGCAAAATTATCTGGATATTTGGGATTATGTTCTTTTTTATCACGGCAATCAGCGGGGTTTCCTATTATCAATATACCTCTTATGATATTGAAGAGAATTTCAGGGTCAGTGCAGAAAGTGTGCTTGTACAGATTGTGGATACTCTCGATATGCGTCTTGGAGTGATCAGGCAGAGGTCCCAGGGAATGCTGACTAATTTTACCTTTGTCGTAAGCATTTCCGACTATTTAAACAATCCCAATGATATCAATGTGGTAAAAGCCATGGGGACAGTTTCTTCCTTTTTAAAGGATTTGGAGATAGGAGAAAATCTTCTGCATTCCTCCTATATTTATACAGATAAAGGTGAGTTTGATAATTTTGTAAGAATAAGAAACTGGCAGTTTGATTTTAAAGAATCTGAGTATTATAAATCCTATATGGAAGAACCTGGAAAAGCGATCCGGTGGTTTCCGCCCCAGAGAGATCAGATATTCCAGGATACTGATCAAGTCATTCCTTGTGTAAGAAAGTTCAGTGTTCAGGGATATGAAGGCAGCTTATATCTGGTGCTTCAGTTGAAGTTGCAGCAGCTGGAACACCTGTTAGAGGGAAAATATGAGTTTTTTGACAAGATTCTGATTCTGGACCAGGAAGGCAATACGGTTATAGGCTCAGAGGGCCTTGACTCTGCGGAGCTTATAAAGCTGGCAGAGAAATGGGAAGGAAATGGAACTGTGATTACCGGTGATTATCAGTATGAGGGCAATACCTATCTGGTAACCAGTGCCGTCCTTTCAGAAAATGGCTGGCAGATTTGGGGGCTGAAATCCAGGGAAACCCTTCTTGGAAGCCTGCAGAGCTTAAGAAATGTAATTTTTGAAACCATGGGAGTTATATTCCTTATCGGTGTAGCTACTATCTGGCTGCTGTCCCATCAACTGACCAGTTCTCTCAGAAAACTGGAAAAGCGCATGAGCCTGGTTGAAAAAGGCAATTTCAATACACGGTTTTTCTATCCTTATAAAGATGAAGTAGGAAGTCTTGCAAAGAGTTTTAACTATATGATTGGGGAAATTCAAAGCCTGGTGGTAAAGCAGGAAGAGACCATTGAGGAGTTAAAGCGGGAGAGGGATTATGCGGCTGAAGTGCAGAAACAGAAGCGAAAGGCTGAACTAAGGGCTTTGCAGGCCCAGATTAATCCGCACTTTCTCTATAACACCTTAAATGCCATAACATGGCAGGCAGCGGACCAGGGAGCAGAGGAAATCAGCATTCTGTCCAATTCTCTGGGTAAATTCTTTCGCATTTCACTGAGTAAAGGAGCTGAAGTAATCACCTTAAGGGAAGAGCTTGAACACGTAACCAGTTATCTGGACATTCAGAGAATCCGTTATCACTCAAGGCTGAATTACCAGATTGACGTAGGAGAGCAGTGGCTGGACTGCAGGGTAATTAAATTGATTTTACAGCCTCTGACTGAAAATTCCATTTATCACGGAATTAAAGAGAGGCAGGGAACAGGGCTGATACGGATATACGAAGAACAGTGCTGTGCAGGAAAGGAGCAGATTTTAAAGCTGATTGTATGGGATGATGGAGCAGGCATTTCGGAAGATAAGCTGAGGGTTCTCAACGAAGCCCTGAGAAAAGGTGAGACAGACCGTTCAGAAGGCTATGGGATCTATAATGTAAATGAAAGGCTCCGCCTGTATTTCGGGGAGGATTACGGACTTCAGTTTGAAAGTGTAAAAGGTCAGTGGACCAAAGCAATTCTTACGCTTCCGGTAAGAGATTGGGGGGATTGATTGATGTATCGGATTATGATTGTGGATGATGAGGATTATGTAAGAGATCTGCTGGTGAAAAATATTCGCAGCTCTTCTTTGCCCGTAGAAGTGGTGGCAGCGGCAGGGGATGGAAGAGAGGCTTTAGAATCGGCAATTCTTTTAAAGCCGGATATCTTAATTACAGATATATCCATGCCTTTTATGAACGGGCTGGAATTGATCAAGGAGATGCAAAAGGCAGGGCTTTTCAGTAAAAATGTAGTGATCAGCGGATATGATGAATTCGATTATGCCAGACAGGCAATTTCTTTAGGGGTAAAGGATTATCTTTTAAAACCATTTCTGCCTCAGGAACTGGAGGAAGTTCTTCAGAAAATGATACAGGAGCTGGACAGCCAGAAAGCGCTCCAGCAGAATATGAGTCTGCTTCGGGAACAGGCTTTCATCAGAGAAGGTCTTGCAAGGGAAAAGGCATTTAAGGATTTACTGGAGGGACGGGACTGCAAGGATACCGGATATCAGCAGCTTGGTGTGGAATTATCAGGAGATTACTATCTGGCAGGAGTGATACGCCTTACAGGGGGAACCTGGGATTTTGGAAGCCAGGAACGGGTAGAGGAGTTTTTACTGCTGATACGGGAGGGGTATCTTCCTCCTGCAATCAGAATTTATGCTGTCAGTTTCGATGGAACTCATCTGGCTGTGATCTGGTGCGGAACAGGAGACAGTGAAGCTGTATTTTCAGGGAAAGTCAGGGCAGGGATGAAGAAAATCCAGGCCAGCTTAAAAAAGTACTATCAGATACAGCTTAGCTGTGCCCTGGGGCGTCCTTATAGGAGTTTAAAGGACTTAAGTGTATCCTATCAGGAATCTATGGCTGTCTGGAAAGGAACTCTGGATACAGAAACCCCCATTATGTTCTATGGAGAAGAAAATGATACACAGGAGGAAAGCAGCAGTTCCCAGATCAGAGACTGGAAAAATCAGATCCGCCTTTCTATACGGACCGGGCAGAAAGAGGAAGCCGCTGCACAGCTTCAGGGCCTGATGAAGAGCTATGCCTCCTTAGCCAATAAGAAAAGTGATTATATCAGTGTATCGGTGAGAGAATTATTGTATGCAATCCAAAGTGATATGGAGCAAGCAGGCTATGGCAGAGATGGAATGGAACCCATTGCTTATATGCAGGACAGGATTCATTACGGCAGTCTCATGGATATGAAGAAAATGCTGGGGGACTATATAGAAAGATGTTGTCTTGTTGTTTCTGAGCATTCTGAGGAAACAAAAGCAAGTGCGGTCGTAAAGCAGATCAAGCTTTTACTGGAAAATAATCTGAAAAACAGCGACATAGACCTGGAATGGGTTGCCGCACAGGTACATTTCAGTTCCAGTTATGTACGCCAGATTTTCAAGCAGCATACAGGGGAAGGTTTTGGTGAGTATTTAATAAGGAAACGGATGGAACAGGCAGGCATACTGCTTCAGAAAACTGGCCTGAGGATACAGGAAGTGGCAGAGGAGTGCGGTTATGATAATCAGAGGTATTTTGCCAGCAGTTTTAAGAAGTATTACGGTTGTACGCCAACAGAATTTAAAAAAGTAGTGGAAAAAGAGCGATTATATTGAGGGAGGGCATAACATGATACAGTTTACACAAGCAGAAGTCAGACATTTGCAGGAAAAAGGAAAGCTTTGGCCGGAATCTATAGAACGGCTGAGACAGCAAGTAAGCGAAGTCATGGAAGAACCAATTCTGGTTCCCAAAAAGGGAATTGCAAACTGGGCTCTCTATTATTATTGTCCCAAATGTTCGGTTTTTCTGGAATTTGACCGCAAGGATCAATACCGCCATAAATGCCCTGCCTGTGGTCAGGAGTTTTCAGGGGAACCTTATGACAGCACATGGTGGGGACTTATTAACTCTCAAAACTATATATCCTCTTTCCATATGGCACTGTTTTATCTGGTGACCGGCGAAGAGTCTTATGGGAAAAAGGCCATTTCCATCATGACAGAGTATTCTAAATATTACAAAGATTATGAGGTACATGGAGACATTCCTTACAATGGCCCCGGCAAATCAGGAGCCCAGACTCTTGATGAGGCCAATTTTCTGCGCAGCTTTGCCATGACCTATGATCTGCTGTCAGATATTATGACAGAGGAAGAGAGGGCTTCCATTCGCGATGGAATGCTGCTTCCCGGCGCAGAGTTTTTAATCGGGCACCGCCATAATCAATTGCATAATCATGAGGTGATCATTAATTCAGCCATTGCTGTGATCGGGTTGATTTTTGATGTGGATTCTTATGTGAAGTTTGCAGTTTATGAGCCATACGGCCTCCTTTATCAGTTGGAGCATGGAATGCTTAAGAATCATATGTGGTTTGAGGGAGCTTTTGGTTACCATTTTTATGCGTTAACCAGCTTTTTTGCATATGAAAAATTTGCTTTACATACACCCCACAGCCATATCAGCCATCCTAATTATAAGGCAATGATGGAGCTGCTAGCGGATTATCTGGAGCCGGGATTTGGCATCCCCATGTTAAATGACACAAACTATGGGCACACATCTTCCAGCCTTCATCTCTATGAATTTGCCTATAGGGAAATAGGAGGAGATAAGCTGCTTTATATTTTAAATGAGTTATATAAAAAAGAGAAGCGGGATAACCTGGAAGCATTTATTTACGGTGCGGATGAACTGAAGGAGTGCAGCTATTCATTTAAAAATTACCATGTGGAAGAAGGTCTTTATGGAAACACCATTTTAAGGGGAGCTGATAACCGTTATCTCCTGTTTAAGCATGACAGCTATGGAGGAGAACACGATCATTATGACCGCCTGGGCATCAGCTATCTCGCTTATGGAAAACGGATTTCTCCTGATCTTGGAACAACCGGTTACGGTGCGTTCATGCATTATAATTTCTATAAAAATACCGGTTCTCACAATACAGTTACCATTGGAGAAGAAAATCAGGCTCCTGCAAACGGTATTCTGAAGAGGTATGAGGAATTGGATGGTGTGGTTTATGTGGAGGCAGAAGCAGACTGGACAGCTCCTTACGAAATGCCCGACAGCTTTACCATTGTTCAGTGGAAAGAAGAAAATTACAGGTCTGTTAAAATGACAAGGAAGATTGCCTGGACAGATGATTATTTTGCAGAAATATTTATTGTAAAAGGGGCTGCCCCCAACCTGTCCATTGACTGGGTGATGCATGTTTCGGGAGAGACAGTTCTGGCTCCCGAAGGTCAGCCCGTGGACGTGTTTTCTGAAAAAAAGCCTTATAAGCAGCTTCATTCCATGGTACAGACAAAAGCTGACAGCCAGATTGTGACTGCTTATAAAGATGGGGATGTTACCACCCATATCTTTGGTTTTGGCTTTGGCCAGACGGTATTCAACGGAAGAGGGCCTGATAACCCATCTGTATCTGATATTAACTATAGGATTGAGCGCAGCTTTGGGGGCGAGGCCGTGTTTGCCCATGTGATTACCAGCGGTGACGGGGAGTGCAAGGTGAAAGCAGTATCATTTGAAGAATCAGACGGAAGTATGAGTATTCATGTAACAGAAGCAAATGGAGAAGAAAGGAAGATTTTCTTATAAAGGGAGTGGGAAAAATGCAGAATCAATATGATGTAATCGTGGCAGGAGGAGGTCCTTCCGGCGTTGCTGCAGCTATAGCAGCGGCCAGAAATGGCTGCAATACTCTGATTATTGAACAGGAGGCATGTTTTGGCGGTATGGCGACTCTGGCCTGTGTACCTGCCTTTGGACCTTATACCAACGGAGTACAGGATCTCATTGGAGGAATTGGACGGGAAATCCTGGAAGAGCTGAAAAAAGGAGGATATGAAAGTCCGTTTTATGACAGAAAGCCTGACCGGATTGAGGGCATTGACTGGTATCCCATTGATCCTGAGCGTTTGAAACGCATTCTGGATCATCTGGTAACAGACAGCGGCTGCGAGGTGTTATTCCATACAGCAGTGACAGATGTAAAATCCCATGATGGAACAATAGAAGCAGTTCAGGTATTCGGCAAAGGCGGGTTTCAGTGGCTGGAAGCCAAATATTTTATAGATTGCACAGGTGATGGGGATCTGGCTGCTATGGCAGGCGCTTCCTGGGAATATGGAGATGCTCAGGGCAGAGTGCAGGCAGGAACTCTCTGTTTTCGTGCAGCAGGTATTGATGTGGACCGGTTTATGGACTATGTCCGCAGAGAAGGGGAAAATGGAAACCTGTCTGTTGCTTCGGAGAAAGCCAAAAGAGACGGACGCTTTCCCGCAGGTGAGACGAAAATCTGCGGCATGGCTCTTCAGGCGGACGGAATGGCTGGTCTGAATTTTGGCCATGTGTATGATTTAAAACCTCTGGACCCATGGAATTTAAGTCAGGCAGAAATGGAAGCCAGAAGAAAACTGCCGGAAATGATTCAGTTTTTAAGGGAATACGTTCCGGGAATGGAGCAGTGTGTGTTAGCGTCCAGCGGCCCTTATCTGGGAATAAGGGAATCAAGAAGAATTAAGGGCGGCTATACACTGACAAAGGAGGATTATAGAAACCGAGCTGATTTTCCGGATGCGATTGCTTACTACTCCTATCCCATTGATCTTCATGCAGCGGTGCCTGAGGAAAGTAAGGGAAATGAAGAATTATATCACAATTCAAAATATAAAAATGGGGAATGCTATGGAATTCCTTACCGTTGTCTGATTCCTGAAGGTATGAAAAACCTGGCTGTTGCAGGACGGTCCATCAGTGCGGACCGGGCAATGATGGCGTCTGTACGGATTATGTCTGCCTGCTTTGCAACCGGTCAGGCAGCAGGGACTGCGGCAGCTCTTGGAGTGAGAGAAGGTGAGGCTTTGGAACTTGGGGATGTAGATACCGGATTATTGAGAAAGAGATTGAGGGAACAGAAGGTTTATATAATGAATGATTAATCAAGCCCTGGCAGAATGTGAAGTTCTGCCAGGGTATTTTTGACGAAGAATGGAAGAATAATACCTAATATATTTAAGCTAATCCCCAATAATAAAAAATCTTGACATTCACAAAAAAGTATAATATTATATTGTTATAACAATATAATAACTTGTAGCGAAGAAGAAAGGAGGAAAAATCATTAATCAAATTGTATTGGTAAGTCATGGAACAATGGCGGAAGGTATGTACAATGCTGCAAAAATGGTTTTTGGAAATCTGCCGGGCGTTTCATACCTTTGTCTGACAGAGGAGAAAGATATTGAGACATTCCAGAGAGAATTAGGAATACTGCTTGAAGGGTTGAACAGGGAGGAGCCGGTTACTGTTCTTTGTGACATCTCCGGCGGTTCTCCCTATAACACTACGCTGGAGCTGCTGGCAAAATCGGGGGACCTGGACAGGGCCAGAGTAGTCTCCGGCATGAATCTGCCGCTCCTGCTGCTTGTTCTGTCAGCAGAGGACAATAGCTGGAAAACGGTGGAGAGATGTGCAAAAGAAGCACAAGGCAGCCTGCATTTGTTTGAGATGCAGCGGGAAGCCGATGATGAGGAACTATAGCAGAAGCTTCTCTTCACATGGGCTTGAAGAAAAATAAAAAGGAGGTATTGAGGGGTGGCAATCAGTTTTATAAGAATTGACGACAGAATCATTCATGGACAGATTATAATTCGCTGGTCTACGGAATATCCCTGCGATGGCATCATTGCAGTGGATGATAAGGCGGCATCCAATGAAGTGATTAAAAATGCTCTGCTTGCGGCATCTACAAAGAAAACATTTATCTGGAGCCGTGAAAAGTTCCGCTCAAAGATGGATGAGGCGGTGGCAAGCAACAAGAACTATTTTGTTATTACCAAGACACCCGATACCATGGCAGAACTGCTGGTTGATTATGGTTTGAAGGTAAACACCGGTATTTTAAATGTAGGGCCGCAAAGTGCCCGGCAGAATACCATCAGGGTCAATAAAAATGCGGATATCACCAAGGAAGATGTGGTCAGCTATGAGCGGATTCATCAGGCTGGCTATGAAATAGAGTTCCAGCTGGTTCCTGATTTTACAAAGGTGAGGTGGAGCGATGTCAGGCAGAAACTACTATAATTATTTGACTATTTAGGGGGATATTATTATGCAGATAAACATAATACAAACAGTTTTAATCGGTATTTTATCGTATCTGGGTTCTTTGTCATGCCCTTGGGCACTGGGATTGACTGGCGGCTGGTACACTCTTTCCAGACCGTTGATTTCCGGCTTTTTGATCGGACTGATCATGGGGGATATTCAGACCGGCATCATCGTTGGAGTCGCGGTACAGGTGGTGTATATCGCACTGGTTACTCCGGGCGGACAGATGCCCCAGGATTTGAATGCAGCGGCATACATAGGTGTGGGACTGGGAATTATGGCGGTGAAATCCAATGCAACAGTGGAATCAGCGGTGGCCATTGCCACGGCTGTAGGAGCGATCGGAACCATTTTCCATAATTTCATGATGATGACCAATTCCTTCTGGAATGCAAGAGCCATGAAGTGTGCGGAGAATGGAGATTATAAAGGACTGGCCTTCAATCACTGGGTGGGACCTCAGGTGCTGCAATTTTGCTATCGAGTGATTCCTACCGCAGCCATTCTGTATTTCGGCCAGGGGCTGGCGTTGGAGATTACTGCCATGTTTCCCGTGGATTCTTTTGTCATGAGAGCGCTGACAGCTATTGGCGGCATGCTGCCGGCAGTGGGAGTTGCCATTCTTTTAAAACAGGTTACCAAGAAAAATATTGAGATTATCAGATTCCTGTTTGGATTTGCATTGGTTGCAGCATTGGGGATCAATATGATTACTATTGCTATTTTTGGTGCATTTTTCGCATACAGCTATTTCCTGTATACCCAGAAAGACAATGCGGTCAAAGTTTCTGTGGCATCAGATGATATGGAGGAGGAACTGTAATATGAAAAAAATCAGCAAGAGCACATTAAGGAAAAGCTGGCTTCGTTGGCTGTGCGGCAATTTGTCTTCCATGTCTTTTCAATGGCTGGAGGCTTTTGGATTTGCCGATTCTATGGGGCCGGTCATCAAGGAATTGTATGGCAATGACAAGGAAGAGGAAAAACAAGCTTTAAAACGTCACTGTGCGTTTTATAATACGGAGCCGCAGATCGGCAGCATTGTCAACGGCATTGCTTGCGGTCTGGAGGAGGAACGGGCTAACGGAGCGGATATTGACGATGAGGTAATCAACAGCATCAAGCTGGGCCTTATGGGACCTTTGGCAGGTATCGGCGATGCCATGGTTCCAGGCATGTTCGTGCCGCTGCTGTTATCCATTGCTATCGGCCTTTCCCAAGGCGGGAGCGCATTGGGACCGCTTTTTTACATAGTGACCTTCATGACTTCCGTGACAGTGGCAAGCTATTATCTCTTTATGAAGGGATACCAGATGGGGACTAAATCGGTGAACCTGATTGTAGGGGAAGCTTCCCAGAGAATCCGTGAGGCTTTTAATCTGTTAGGTGCCATTGTAGTCGGTGGAGTTGGGGCATCCTATGTAAACATCAATTCGATTATGAACATTCAGACCGGAAATTCCGAGTCGACGGTTGTGGTAAATGATGTGTTAAATGGCATTTTCCCCAAATTGCTGCCTTTAATCACAGTTCTTTTATGCTGGTGGTTGATGTCGAAAAAGAAAATGTCCGCACTTAAGGTTATGGGCGTGCTGGTTGTTATTTCTTTTGTGGGAGTGGCAGTAGGATTTTTCTAGGTACTATAAACTTATGACAGGCTGCAAGTGAACGTTGACAAGTGAAAGGGGATTACTTATTATAATGTTATAGCGTTTAATTGAGTGAGATCCGCATAAAGGCACTTTATAAGCAGACGCGGAAAGGCAGATGTCAGGAATGGAAAAATTAAATACGTCAAAAAGCGCACCACCCTTATATATACAGATCAGTGATATCCTGCGCAACAAGATTTTGAAGAAAGAATATGAGCTTGACAGCATCATCCCCAGCGAGACGGAGCTGCAGGGTATGTATCAGGTGAGCCGTATCACAGCGAGACAGGCGATCCAGGAATTAGAGAAGGAAGGTCTGGTAAAGCGGGCAAGAGGAAAAGGAACGGTAGTTATCTATCAGAAGACCATTGAGGAGTTCCTTACGAGAATCTACAGCTTTACGGACGAGATGAAGGAGAAGGGCATTGAACCTGGAACCAGTTACGCTCATATTGAGGTGGTCAAGGCAGATGCCAAGCTGGCCGGCGTGTTTCACATCGAACCGGGGGCTCCGTTATACCGTCTGGAGAGAGTGAGAACCGGAGACGGAAATCCTATCGTTATATTTCAGTCCTATTTTCATATGAACAGGCAGCTTCCCTTGGATGATGAACTGTATTATGGGAGCCTGTATGCAATGCTGGAGGAAATGGATATCAGGCCGGTTAAGATTATGGAAAAACTCAGTTGTATCATGCCAGACAGTCATACTCAAAGGCTGTTGAGTATGAAAAAAACCATACCGGTTCTGCTGAGGGTTCGAACCTCTTATGACAGGAATGACGAGGTGGTGGAGTATACCGTCAGCCTGTACAGGGGAGACCGGTATTCTTACTATGTTGAAATCAAGAAGTAGATCGGAGAAGCATAGGGAATGGGAGTGCGGCAGTGGGTACTGCTGCACTCCCATTTTTAAAAACAGGTTCAGTGTATATGGAGAGGATTAAGAAGGAAAGGGGAGAACAAAATGAATTTTTATCCAGGCTTTAAAATTATACCACAGTCCAATCCCATTGGATTCACCTATGGGGAGGGAGTATTCGGTCCTGTACCGGAGATCCGTCGGCTGGATGACATCCGTGCATCTTTGGCGGACCCGGCTTGCGGTGGGCCGGAGGAACTTTATGCCATATCCATGGACGTAGGGTGTGAAGAAGACAGGAAGGATATGGAACGGCGCAACCTGCTTTATGGAGCGGTTGTCTATGGGGCAGGAGTCATCGGTAAGGAGCCGGTCCGCTCTCAGGGCCATAGCCATGGGATCAGCCCTTCCTGCGGATATTCCACGCCTGAGGTCTATGAAATATGGGACGGCGAAGCCATTGTTTATATGCAGGAGTCCGGAGAAGATGATCCGGGTAATTGCTATGCGGTCCGCGCAAAGGCCGGAGACGTGGTGATCGTGCCCCCTGGCTGGGTTCATGCAACAATAAACGCTGACGTGTCGAGAAACATGTGTTTCGGAGCATGGTGTGTCAGGGATTACGGATTTGAGTATGAGGCGGTAAGGAGCCATGGGGGAGTCGCTTATTTTCCATACGTTGAGAAAAAGGATATTTTGTGGAGAAAAAACCATAAGTACCAAGGGGGGAGTCTGGTAGAGAAAACACCAAGAGAGTATACGGAATTTGGAATCAGCAAGGGGGTTCCTATTTATACTCAGTATCAGGAGAATAAAGAAAAGTTTTCCTTTATAACAAAGCCGCAGGATTATAAAAGGATATGGGAGGAGTTTCAGCCATGAAGATCATAGAGCCAAAAGCAGTGCATGATTTTTATAATGGAGTAATTGAAGGAAAAACGGTGACTACAAGCAGAAAGCTGTTAAGAGATATCCTGGCAGCTTATAAGGACCCGGATAAAGCAGAGGACCCGGATCGGGTGATGTATGAGGTCTATTGTTATGAGAATGAGGATAAGGATAACCTTCAGCCCGGAAGCTTAAACTGGGGACTTACGGTCATGTATCCGGAGCGCGTCAACGGGGAGTGCAATTTCACCAGGGGGCATATGCATGAGGATACCTCCTGTGGAGAATTTTATTTTGGCCTGGCAGGAGAAGGGCTTCTTCTTTTGATGGATTTGGAAGGAAATGCATGGGCGGAGAAGGTTTATCCCAATTCACTCCATTATGTCAAGGGGAAATTGGCTCATCGCCTGGTAAATACCGGGGATCAGGCGCTGAAGGTGGGAGCCTGCTGGCCGTCCGGTGCCGGTCATAACTATGAATGGGTGGAAAAGCATCCGTTTCCGGTGAGAGTTTATAAAAAGAATGGAGAAATAGTATGTATATAGACAGGAAATCCCAATATGATAAGTACCCGGAGATAAGAGTTCAGGGGTTTGATCGTGAGGTATTTGACGGATATGGGGAAATTTTAGAAGAATTAAAGTCAAAGATAAAGAAAACACCGTTTGTTTTGGTTGTGGACTGTTATCCCGGAGTCGATGATAAAGAAGTGCTGGCTGCCCTTTCCGGGCTGGGAGCAGATTGTCTGGTGCAGACAGGAGAGGTCTTTAAGGAAGAAAAGATGATTCGGGAACAGTTAAAATACCAACTGACCGATGACCGGGTTTTCGGAAAGATATATGCAGGAGAGATTCTGGACTTCATGGACATGGTGAAATTGTCAAAGGCCAGGGAAGAAGTGGCGGAGGCCAAAGGCTTTACCATTGTTTATGGATTTGGTGCCTCCCTGGTGGCTCGGGGAGATATGTTGGTTTATCTGGATATGGCCAGATGGGAGATTCAGCTTCGTTACCGCAAGGGCATGGGAAACTACCAGGCGGATAATGGGGATGAAGATATCCTGAAGAAGTATAAAAGAGGATTTTTTGTGGAATGGAGAATTGCCGACAAGCACAAGGCGCAGCTTTTTGAGAGAATGGATTATCTGATGGACACTAATAAGGCGGGAGCTCCCAAGATGATAAGCGGACGGGCCTTTTTGGCGGCTTTGGATAAGACTGCCAGACAGCCCTTCCGTACGGTGCCCTATTTTGATCCCGGAGTATGGGGAGGGCAATGGATGAAGGAGGTCTGCCAACTGGATAATTCCGAGGAAAATTATGCCTGGAGCTTTGATGGGGTGCCGGAGGAAAACAGCCTGTTGTTTAATTTTGACGGGGTATCGGTGGAGGTTCCCGCCATGGATCTGGTGCTGTACCAGCCGAAGCTGCTTTTAGGGGAGCAGGTTTACGCCCGTTTCGGAGCAGAATTCCCCATCCGCTTCGATTTCCTGGATACCATGGGCGGTCAGAAACTGAGTTTGCAGGTACATCCGCTGACCGATTACATAAAAAAGCAATTCGGTATGCAGTATACTCAGGATGAGAGTTATTATATCCTGGACGCAAAGGAGGACGCGGTAGTATATCTGGGGCTGAAGGAGGGCGTTGACAAGGAGGAAATGACCGGAGCGCTCAAGGATGCACAGGAAGGAAAATGTGACTTTGACGCGGAAAAATATATCAACCGTTTTCCTGCGAAAAAGCATGACCATTTCCTGATTCCGGCGGGCACCTGCCACTGCTCCGCAAGTAATGTCATGGTATTGGAGATCAGTGCGACTCCTTATATATTCACCTTCAAGCTATGGGATTGGGGACGTTTGGGGCTTGATGGAAAGCCCAGACCTATCCATATTGAACATGGGCTGAATGTAATCCAGTGGGACAGAACTACCAAATGGGTGGAGGAAAATCTGGTAGATGCCTGCTATACGCTGAAGGAGGAAGATGGATACAAAGAGGAGCACACAGGGCTTCATGAGCTGGAGTTTATTGAGACAAGGCGTTATTGGCTGGAACGTCCTGCAGAGTTCAATACAATGGGCACTGTCCACATGCTGAATCTGGTGGAAGGAACGGCTGCAGTGGTGGAGAGCCCATCGGGAGATTTTGAGCCATATGAGGTACATTATGCGGAGACATTTATTGTGCCGGCAAGTGTGGGCCCATACCGGGTGAGTCCGTTAAAGGAGAATGAAAGGATAGGTTTGATCAAGGCATATGTCAGATAACGTTTACGGTGCAAAGCTTCGCCTGGTGGCCTTGGATATGGACGGAACGGCTCTTAAGTCTGACGGACAGGTGTCGCCGGGAACCATAGAAGCACTAAAGGAGTGGATAAAAGAAGGAGGTCTGGTGGTGCCGGCTTCGGGAAGGACTTATGGCTGGATTCCTGAGGAGATTTTAGGGTTGGGAGTTCCTTATGTGATATCCGGCAACGGTGCCTCTGTTATTGATACGGAAACCGGGGAGTATATGTATGAGAGCAGAATTAAGCTTAAAGAGGGCATAGATCTGCTGGATTATTTGCTGACCGAAAACGGCCAGTGTTATTTTCAGCAGAGAGATCAGTATTATGAGGACGGTAATCGCTCAGAAGAAATGGAGGAGAAGCATCCTTATATGGCATCAGCGGGCTTTTCGAGGGAAGGGAAGCTTAAGAATTTGCTTGAATTTTTGAAAGAGAAGGGGGAAGATATCCAGAAGATCGGGTTTATGGCCTTTGACGAGGATACGGAAAAAAGAGTGCTGGCATGCGGCAGACGTTTTACGGACTTCTGTATTTTGAGAACAGGATGGATGTGCCTGGAGTTTAACCGAAAGGGAACCTCCAAAGGAGAGGCGCTGAAATACCTGTGCCATAGTATTGGAATAAAACAGGAACAGGTGATGGCCATTGGGGATAGTGAAAATGATGTGGAGATGCTCGCTTGCGCCGGAATCGGTGTAGCTATGGGAAATGCCCCGGCAGAGGTGAAAAAGGCAGCGGATATTGTTACAAAAACCAATGACGAGGAGGGGGTGACCTGGATATTGAGGCGCGTTCTTCGGAGATCATAGGGGATAAAGGATGATGTTGCCGAAAAGGAGTATAACAGAAAACTGTAAAGAAATCCGGTGTATTTATAAAGAGAACAAATGAAGCGCCATGACCAGTGTTTAGAGCATGGCGCTTTACTGCGTTTATTTTATCCTTTTTTCTAAAATAGAAATCCCTTGATACAAAATTGCCGATACAATACAGAGAATCACAATACTCATCACCACCAGGTCCATCTTAAAGAGCAGTGAGTATAAAATGATATGATTGGGCATAACGAGGTATCGTTGATATTAAAGCAAAAAGATAATTACCATTAATAATGTAAAAATACGGTGGTATGCGGTACAACCCTCCATCTGCTTATCAGTCTGTTTTTTGAAGTTTTATAGAACAATCAGGATTCCCTGTCCTGCCTCAATAAAGAAATGCCCTGATGCTTATTGCGATATTCTACCGGAGAAATGCCCTCTATCTTTTTAAACACTTTACTGAAATAGTACTGGTTTCCATATCCCACTTTCTCAGACACTTCATAGATTCTACAATCTTCACTCCTTAAATATTTTTTTGCATGGTTAATTTTTTCAAGAGTGATATATTCATTAAATCCAAGGCTGGTATACTTTGGGAACAGACCGCTCAAATAGTTTGGGCTGATGCCGAACACGGCAGCGACTTCATTGAGCAGAAGCTTTTTGCTGATATTATTTTTGATGTAAAGCTTTACGTTATTTACAATATAATTCTTATGTTCCTTTTGCTGAGCGATAAAAGAATCGCATAATCCTTTGCACAGACATTCCATCCACTCAATGATTTCAGAGGTTTTTGTACAGTCATACAGGGATCGGTATCCATATGGAGAGTCCGAAAATATATTATTGATCACGGATTCCCCATTATTTAACAGGGAAGTGGAAAGATACAGGATATTGCTTGCCGCGTCCATGGCCTGCGCATAATGGGAGGGGTATTCCCTGAGAAGATTGCAGATCTCTTCAAATATTTTTTCCAATTGCTGATGGTCATATTGCTCATAGGCCAGGGTGATGGCATCCTTAAAAATTGCAATATTAAATGTATTTCTTGATTCTCGTATCTCAAGTATTTCAGAACTTAGAATAACCGGGTGTTCTGAGGACGCATAAGGCATGGTGGTGCGTGAATGATGATAAGATTTGTATAGTTCTATGAGTTTCGTCACAGGACTTCCGATGCTGGATAAAAGTCTGATTTTATAATAGGTGTAAACCATACTGCTGATATTTTCCATGGCAGATTTTAACATATCTTCAAAGTTCTTATCCGATTCCTTTTCATAATCTGAAGGAATAAAAAGGATCATTACAAGGTGTTCCATATCCAGGGTCAGCATATCGCAGGGAATGTATTTTTGCAGAATCTGTTTTACCATCTGGGCAGCATTCATATACAAACGTAACTGCTGGTCAAAATTAGTGGGTGAAGAAGATGAAAGTGACATGGATAGATAGCATGTGGCAAAAGCTCCACAGGATTCAATATCCAGATTCAGACTGCGGCATTGAAAAAAGAACTGCCTGTCATTTTCAAAGAGATTATGGAGAAGCCGTATGTAAAACTTCTCTTTATTCAATAAAACATCTGCGTCAGGACCAGGAATGATCTCCTTACGGTCCTTGTGGCTGGAAGCCATTGCAGCTGCTTTAATGATAGCACTTTCCAGCATCTTCTCATTTAAGTTCAATTTCACCAGATAATCGGATACCTGGTAGGAAATTGCTTCCCTGGCCAGGGAAAATTCTTCATAACTGGTCAGGATAATGAAGACGGGAAGAGCTCCAAACCGTTCCTTACAGGTTCTTGCCAGTTCCATTCCATCCATTCTGGGCATTTTTATATCTGCAATTACAATATCAGGCTGTTCTTTGCTTATAATATCCAGAGCTTCATAGCCGTCAGAGGCCGTGCCGCAGATCGTAATTCCCAGCTTATTGCAATTGATCATGACGGATATACCAGCCTGAACAATTGGTTCATCATCAACAATTAGCAGTTTTGTCATAATTTCCTCCTGTTTTTGTCAATATTGTTTGAATTTTATTAAAAACGAAATAGAAGTCTTTCATAAAATAAGAGGTATTCTGATGGATACTGTAGTAAAAATTCCAGGCTCACTGCGGATATTCAGACCGTAATCAGATCCATATTCCAATTGAAGACGTTTGTGTACATTTCCAATGCCAATTCCTGCGAAGAAACCGGATTTGCTGGAATGGGGATTTGGAAGAATGGAATCGATTTTTTCTGCACTCATTCCAATTCCGTCATCAGTTACATCAATTTGAAGCACATTTTCATCCGGAGAAAACACGCGAACCATAATGGAGCCAGGGGATTTTTTCGGTTCGATTCCATGAAAGATGGCATTTTCCACAATGGGCTGAAGGGTAAAGCTTAATATGTGGCAGTCAAGCAGTTCCTTTTGTTCAATGTTATATTCCAGGGAAATCGTACCTCCATAACGGAACTTTTGTATAGTAAAGTAGTCTTTTAATAAATCCAGCTCATCGGAAAGAGAAGTGTTCTCATTGTTTTTTTTAGAAACTCTTTTTAACAGGGAAGCCAGTGCGGAGATTATATCTGCAATTCCAGTGGCTCCCTGGAGGGTAGATAACCATTTTACCGAGCTTAAGGTATTATATAAAAAATGAGGGCTTATTTGGTTCTGTAAAAGCTCATATTCGATTTTCTGCCGGGTCTTTTCGTTATCCAGCTTTTCCTGAATCAAATGTTTTATCTCGACGGACAATTGATTGATCCCCCGCCCAATTACTCCAAACTCATTGTTCCATTCAATGGAAGGAGAAGGGGAGAAGTCACCCTGAGATACGGTATAGAGCTGCTTTTGAAGTCTTTGAATAGGGCGGTTGACCAGGTAGTAAAGATAAAGCATAATGATGCAGGAAAAAAGGATCATCAGCAGCAGAATCACGGACAGAGTCAGGACGAAATAATGTTCTTTTTGAAAGTCCACAGATAACTTGGTTTCTTTAATGATAACCAATGGATAGTTGTTGAACGTATCTCCGATGAAATAGTTTCTGTCTTTTTTAAAGTAAATGTCATTATCATTATTTTTTAAATAGGATTCTCTGTTCCGAATCTGGTTGTCCTGTATGGGTGAAGGGACGGATATAAATTTCTTATCTTTGAGAAGATAACTGTTATCATCAATGGATAAATAATAGAGATCCTCCTGGCTTGTGGAATAGGTGGTCAGGGCATCTGAAAACAGGCTGGAATCGATCTCTACCAAGATCCAGCCTATGATTTTTGAATTGAAGGCATTGTATACCGGACGGACCAGCAACAGAACATCTTTGGGGTTTGTCCTGTGAAATGGATCGCTAATGATTCCTTTCTTAAAATCGGAGCCAGGGTTTTGAAGAAGCTGCTCAAAGTTATCAATCTTACCAATGGCTTTCTTAACATCAATGACTGTGGAATAGGCTGAGGAGATCAATTGAATGTATTCTTCATAATCAGAGGCCACCATCATTCTTGATATATATACATTGCTGTTGCAGGCATTGTAATTTTCAGATAACGAATTATGAGCCGCAACCTTATTCTTGGAGGTTGGATTCAGGACATAATTAATAACTTCCGTATTATTCTGACACCATTTCATTAGATTATCGATGTTTCCCATATGAAATGTAATAAAGTTTTTGGAATATTGAACGTCATTTCCCGAAGACAGAAGCAATTCCTGTTCCATATATCTGCTATAGGTCTGGTAATGAATGAAGGATATGGTAATACTGGTTGCTGCCGTAAATAATAAAATGGCAATTAATATTTTCATTTTTACAGAGTGGAATATTACGGGCATATGTGTTCAGTTCCTTCCTTCAAGTAGATGTCATGTGAATATTATACAAAATAGTAAAAAAAAATGCCACACATCTTAAAATATTAAAGGATATAGTAATATTTTTCAAATGCTTTTAAAGGGAGGCGTGAAAAATAATAAAATATTATATCATATAGGTGTGATAATTTATTTAAATTACAATACAAACTTGGTAAGATGAATACACAAATTACTTGAGGAGGTAAGCAATGAAAAAAAGAATATTAAGTATGGTTCTTTGCCTATGTATGTCAGCAGCTTTGGTAAGCGGCTGTTCAAAAAACGGAGAAACTCAGAAAGATTCTGCTGGAGAAACAACAGAGAAAACTGCAGCCGTAAAAGAAAAGAATAACGTACTGAAATGGGCCGTGTGGGATAACGAGACCACACCATATTACAAAGCTTTAAAAGAGGCATTTGAAAAAGAACATGAGGGAGTTACGGTAGAAATTGTTGATTTTTCATCCAATGATTATATCACAGTTTTGGCAACTGAATTATCCGGAAGCGGTTCGGATTTTGATGTGGTAAGTATTAAAGAGATTCCTCAATATGCAACATTGGTAAGCAAAGGAGTTATTGTTCCCTTGGACAGTTACATTGAAAAAGAAGGAATTGACTTAACTGCATACAATGGAATCACGGATCAGATGACCATTGACGACACGCTGTATCAGATGCCGTTCCGCAGTGATTTCTGGGTTATTTATTATAATAAGGACATTTTTGACAGGGCCGGTGTTGCGTATCCAACCAATGACATGACATGGGACCAGTATGCTGATCTTGCACGCAAGGTTACTGATACATCCTTTGACAACCGGGTTTACGGAAGCCATTTCCATACCTGGAAGGGTGCGGTGGCACTTCCTGCTCAGCTTGATGGTGTTCACAGCATCTTAGACGGAAATTATGATTTCTTTAAGCCGTATTATGAGCGTGTACAGGCATTGGAGGATGAAGGAGTCTGCCAGGATTACCTTTCTCTGAATACCGAAGGACTCCATTACTCCGCTGCTTTTTCTAATGGAAACGTAGCAATGATGAACATGGGTTCCTGGTTTGTGGGTAATATCATTAGTTCTCTTAATTCTGGAGACTACGATAAAGAAGCATGCGGAAACTGGGGAATTGTAAAATATCCTCACGAAGAAGGTGTTGCACCGGGAACAAGTTCCAGTACCGTTACCGGAATCTCTATTACCAATGTGGCAGATGATGCTGATCTTGCCTGGGAGTTTGTAAACTTTGTCAGTGGAGATCAGGGCGCACAAGTGTTGGCAGAGACCGGAAATTTTGCTGCAAAGTTTACGGATTCTGCAAAAGAAACCATTTTGTCCATGGACGGTTTCCCACAGGATGATGCCAGCAAAGAAGCGCTGAATGTGGAGCAACTTTATCTGGAAGTTCCTTACGGAAAGAATATTGCAGAAATTAATAATATTCTCAACACTTACCATAAGGATATTATGACCAGAGATTTAACCATTGATGAAGGAATTGCAAAGATGAACGAAGAGGTTCAGAAATTAATGCAAAATTAGGAAGCTTTGATTGTAAAAGTGGAAAGGGAAGGCAACATACCCTTTCCATTTTTAAAGAAAGGGTATAAATATGGGATATATATATAAAAAAAAGAAATTAACCGGCGCCCAGAAAAGAAAAATGAGGAAAAGCCTGGTGGCGTATGCCTTTATCGCTCCAAATTTTATTGGCTTTACGGTTTTTACGCTGTTCCCCATGCTGTTTGCCGTCATACTGGCTTTTGTGGAATGGGATGGCAATAACCCGGTAATATTTGTTGGATTAAAAAACTTTATTCAGTTATTTCAGGATACCATGTTTTTAAGAGCATTAAGAAACACGTTGATTTATTGTATCGGAACGGTTCCCCTGACATTGGCCATGTCTTTGTTTTTAGCGATTATACTAAATCAGAAAGTAGCAGGGAAAGGCTTTTTCCGGACGCTGGCATTTTTTCCGTATGTGGCATCTCTGGTAGCGGTTACAGCAGTCTGGTCCATGATCTTTCATCCGGTCAAAGGTCCTGTCAATTATATATTGTATTCCGTTTTTAACGTTGCCTCGGATAAACTTCCAAACTGGTTTGGAGGAAATCTCATTCTGCTTATGTTTATTTTATTCAGTGTCTGGAAGTTTATGGGATACTATATGGTTATTTATCTGGCTGGACTTCAGGGAATATCAGCCGAACTATACGAAGCGGCTAATCTGGACGGGGCAAATACATGGCAGAAATTCCGCTTTATTACATTGCCTCAGCTTAGAAAGACAACCTTCTTTGTTTCCATTATGATTACCATCAGCTGTTTTAAAATTTATGATATTGCGATCATGCTTGCAGGCGGAGGCGACGGAAAGCTGGGAAGTTCTGCAATGGTTCTGGTGTATTACATTTATCAGAATGCATTTGAATACTGGAAGCTGGGATACTCAAGTGCCATTGCCATGGTTCTGTTTCTTCTGGTTCTGATTGTTACCATTTTCCAGTTCCGGATTCAGGCAAAATATGATAAGGAATAAGAGATATTACGCCGTACCGGCGGCAGAATGGAGGATAACATGAAATCCGCAACACAAAAAAAACGTTTTTCAAAAGTTTTGTTATATATGGTTTTGATTATCTTGGCAGCATGTATGGTAATCCCGTTTTTATGGATGCTTTCTGCTTCTATTAAAAGTGACAGAGAGGTTTTCAATATGAATCCCTTTGTGTGGATTCCTGAAAATCCAAGATGGAGCAACTATACAGAAATATGGACCAAGATTCCCTTTTTACGGTTCATACTGAACACAACAGGAATTACCCTGGCAGTAACCACACTGCAGCTTGTAACAAGCAGTTTTGCAGCCTATTCCTTTGCAAAACTGGATTTTAAATTTAAAAACATTTTGTTTCTTGCATACATATCCACCATTGCCATGCCATGGCAGGTATACATGGTTCCGCAGTTTACCTTGATGAGAAGTTTCGGCCTGAATGATAAGCTTATGTCCATGGTTTATTTACACGCATTTTCGGCTTTTGGTGTATTTATGATGAGACAGTTTTTTCAGGATATACCGGATACGCTGTGCGAAGCGGCCAGGATTGACGGAATGTCTGAATTCGGAATATGGAGAAAGATCATGGTTCCTCTGTCCAAACCCGCCCTGTCCACCCTTACGATTATTTCTTTTGTAAATAGCTGGAATGATTATTTAGGCCCTCTCATTTATTTAAAAAGCCAGTCAAATAAAACGGTTCAGTTAGGACTTAAAATGTTCATCGGCCAGTATTCATCCGAATATGGACTGATTATGGCTGGCTCTGTTGTTTCCCTGATACCGGTCATTGGAATCTTTATCATCATGCAGCGTCATTTTATCGAAGGCGTAGCATCCACTGGAATCAAAGGCTAAAAGAAGGGAGAGATCACATTGGCAGAAGTGATAACAATTGGGGAAACCATGGTTTCCCTTTGCCCTGATGGGGCAGGGCCTCTCAGCTACGGAAAGAATTTTTCCATGCATATTGCAGGGGCGGAAAGCAATATGGCAATCGGCCTGCAGAAATTGGGACATGTCACTACTTTTGTCAGCCGCCTGGGAAAAGATGAGTTTGGAAGATTCATCCGCCGTATGATTTTGGCGGAAGGCGGAAAGACAGAATGCCGGGAAGACGATCAGCACAGCACCGGCATTATGTTCAAAGAAAATTTAAATGCAGATGAGACCAGAGTCCATTATTACAGAAAGGGCTCTGCGGCATCGTTTATGGAGCCGGAGGATGTGAAAGAGGAATGGATCAAAGAAGCTGCCGTACTTCATCTGACCGGCATCACTCCTTTATTAAGTGAATCCTGTAGGAAAACCGTGACCTATGCCATTTCTCTGGCTCAGAAGAACGGAGTTAAAATCAGTTTTGATCCCAATATCCGGCTGAAGCTTTGGGGAGATAAGGATTATGAGGAACTGATTGCCGGAATTTTGTATCAGGCCCATATTGTGATGCTTGGGGTGGAAGAAGCAGAAAAGCTGTTTGGACTGACCGAAAAAGAAGAGATTGAGAAGCATATTTTCTCCCACGGAGTCTGTGAGTATCTGGCCATAAAGGATGGAGATAAGGGCGCATATGTGACCGACGGATCAAGTCCTTATTTCATCCCGCCGTTTGAATGCAAGTCCATTGATCCCATTGGAGCAGGAGATGCATTCAATGCCGGATTCCTGGCTGGAATTCTGGAAGGAAAGAGCTTAAAGGAATGCGGTGCTATGGGAGGAATCTGCGGGGCATATGCAACTCAGACCATAGGCGATATTGAGGGATATATGGACAGGGAGACCCTGGAACGAAAATTACAGGACAAGCCAGACATTATGCGCTGACAGCCATAATCCCAGCAGGAGGAAACAAAATGCGTGAAATTATAAAGAAGAATCCAATTATAGCAATCTTGAGAAATATCCCTGATGATCAGTTCTTAAACTATGTAGACGCACTGATGAAGGGAAGTATCAAGTGTATTGAAATTGCAATGAATACTCCGGATGCTGAAAAACAGATCCGTGAGGTGAAAAAAGCATTTGGAGATGACATTATGATAGGAGCAGGGACGGTCATCAATGTGGAGCGTGCAGAAAGGGCCAGAGAAGCAGGGGCAGAATTCTTTCTATCCCCATCAACCGATGTGGAGGTCATGAAATACTGCAGACAAGAAAACATCCCTCTCCTTCCAGGGGTACTGACACCCACAGATGTTTCGGTCTGCCTGTCCTATGGCTATGACATGCTGAAATTATTCCCTGCCGGAGACACCGCGCCCGGATATATAAAAAGCTTAAAAGGGCCATTGAATGAGGCTGACTTTGTAGCAGTTGGAGGAGTCAGTCCGGATAATATGGCGAGCTTCTTTGAACAGGGATTTGCAGGTGTTGGAATCGGAAGCAGCCTTGTTCCAAAATCCATGCTTGAAGAAGGCAGATGGGCTGATATCACCCGTGAGGTGTTGAAAATAACAGAGTGCAATAGGAAATATGACAAGTAAAATGGAGGGAAAATTATGAAGATAATTGATGTTCAAACCTATTTGGTACGCCCAAGATGGTGTTTCGTAGAAATAACTACAGATGAAGGATATACCGGCTGGGGAGAGGCGGTCATAGAAGGAAAGGCTTCTACAGTCAGCACCTGTGTACAGGAAATGAAGGACTACATACTGGGAATGAATCCATTAAGAATAGAATATATCTGGAATTTACTTTACAGAGGCGGCTTTTACCGGGGCGGTCCTATCATGATGAGCGCCATAGCTGGAATTGATCAGGCGCTTTGGGACATTAAGGGAAAATACTACGACGCTCCTGTGTACGAACTCATGGGAGGAAGCTGCCGTGATCATATGAAGGTATATTCCTGGATCGGCGGAGACCGTCCCTCTGATGTGGCAAAGGCAGCTTTGGAGAAGCAGAAAGAAGGATTCAAGGCCATTAAAATGAACGCTACGGAAGAACTTGCAATGATTGACAGCTATGACAAGATCGAAGAGGTTCTGGAGCGTGTGGCTTCCATCAGACAGGCAGTGGGCAAAAGCTTCGGCATTGCTTTGGATTTTCATGGAAGAGTTCATAAACCAATGGCAAAGATACTGGCAAAAAAACTGGAAGAGTTTGATCCCATGTTCATTGAGGAACCGGTTTTGTGTGAGAATATGGAGGCATTTACAGAAGTGGCCAGGCATTCCAATATTCCCATCGCAACCGGAGAAAGACTTTTTTCCAGATGGGATTTTAAACGTCTGCTTCAGATCGGCTGCATTGATATCATTCAGCCGGACTTATCACACGCAGGCGGAATCACAGAGGTAAAGAAGATTGCTTCTATGGCAGAAGCTTATGATGTGGCATTTGCCCCTCATTGCCCGCTGGGACCCATTGCTCTTAGTGCCTGCCTGCAGGTAGATGCCACTAGTTACAATGCGGTGATCCAGGAACAGAGTATGGGAATTCATTATAACGAAAATTCTAACAGTGTATTGGATTATATTTGTAATAAAGAAGATTTAACGTTTGAAGATGGAAAGGTCCGGCTTCCTAAATTGCCGGGAATCGGAGTAGAGGTAAACAAAGAGCTGGTCATTGAGGAGAGTAAGAATCCTCACAGCTGGAAAAATCCTGTCTGGCATCATAAGGATGGTTCCATCGCTGAATGGTAAAGAAGGGAGAAAATACCATGAAACAAATAAACCGACCGGAGATAACAAAAGAAGAGCTCCTTCAGGCGCTTAATTTTGCCTCCAATCAGGTGATTGAAAATCTGGAAGATTATACTCATCATTTTCAGACCATCTATACCGATGGAAACTTTTATAACAAGATGGAAAACGTGGAGTGGACCACCGGCTTCTGGACGGGAGAAGTCTGGCTGGCTTATGAGCATACTGGAGATGAACGCTGCAAAGAAGCAGGAATGGTTCACATGAAGAGTTTTCTGGACCGCATTGATAGAAAGATCGATGTGGATCATCACGATATGGGATTTTTATATTCCCCATCCTGTGTTGCCGGCTATAAGTTAATCGGAAGCAGCATTGGAAAAGAAGCGGCCTTAAAAGCAGCAAAACAGCTGGTTTCCAGATTCCAGCCAAAAGGAGAGTTTATCCAGGCATGGGGTAAGATGGGTGAGAAGAACAATTACCGCTTTATTATTGACTGTCTTATGAATCTTCCTCTGTTGTACTGGGCCTATGAAGAGACCAAAGATGAAACATTCCGTGAAGTTGCTGAAAAACACATTACAACCACAATGAAATATGTGATCCGGGAAGATGGCTCAACCTGGCACACCTTTTTCTTTGATCCTGAAACCGGAGCGCCGGATCACGGTGCAACCAAACAGGGCTACCGCGACGGTTCTGCATGGGGCAGAGGCCAGGCGTGGGGAATCTACGGATCGGCAATGGCTTACCGGTATACGGGGCGGGAAGAGTACATTGAGACATTTAAGAGAGTGACAGAGTACTACCTGTCTCATTTGCCAACCGACATTGTTCCATATTGGGATCTGGAATTTCAGCAGGGATCCGTTCAGCCAAGAGATTCTTCCAGCGGAGTGATTGCTGTATGCGGAATGCTGGAAATGGTCAAATATCTGCCGTCAGAAGATCAGGAGTTTTACCGGTCCACAGCAAAACGGCTCTTAAAGGTTCTGTACGATGAATGTGCGGTAAAGGATCGGGAAGTATCCGATGGTTTGCTCCTTCATGGCACTTATTCCAAGAAATCCAAATACAACCAGTGCAGCAATCATGGAATTGATGAATGCAACGCATGGGGGGATTATTTCTATATGGAAGCGCTGGTACGGCTGTTAAAGACATGGGAGCCATACTGGTAAAAGGGAATCAACAAAGTGGAGGAAAGGCATGAATTTACATACTAGAAAGGATTTTGAGGATTGTCTGCTGGGGATCGTAAATCCCCTGGTATCCCATTACAGCAGAAAGGGAGCCTGCCTGAATCTGGCAGGCGCTTCTGCGTTGTACGAAGATGTTTCCATAAAGATGGAGGGGTTTTCCAGAGTTTTGTGGGGATTGGTTCCATTTTGGGCAGGCGGTGGAAGTAATGAAACCTTTGAGGAAATATACCGCAGAGGACTTTTTGCAGGAACAGATCCCATGAGTGAAGAGCATTGGGGCACTTGTCATGACAGAGACCAGAGATTTGTGGAAATGGCAGCCATTGCCTATGGAATTTTGCTGTCCCCCGATCAAATGTGGCACATTTATTCGGCTGTCGAAAAGAACCGGATCGCGGCATGGTTAAATCAGATCAACGAACATGAGGTGGTGGATAATAACTGGCACTTTTTCCGGATTCTGGTGAATGCTGCTTTAAAAAAGGAGAGCCTGCCTTACGACAGCCGGAAACTGGAAGAGGATTTTCAGAGAATTGAAGACTTTTATGAGGAAAATGGCTGGTATCACGATGGAGCGGACAAGCAGAAGGATTACTATATCTCCTTCGCATTTCACTTCTATGGCCTTCTTTATGCGGCTGTATTTCCTCAAGAGGAGCGGTCTGGCCGGTACAAGGACAGGGCAATGCTGTTTGCCGAAGAGTTTGTTTACTGGTTTGATAACAATGGAGAAGCCCTTCCCTATGGAAGATCCATGGCATACCGTTTCGCACAGGTCAGCTTCTTTTCCGGCTGTCTCCTTGCCGGAATCAAGCCTTTTTCTTTGGGAGTCATGAAAGGTATTATTGTCAGAAATTTAGAGCGGTGGATGGAGTATCCTGTATTTGATAATGGAGGCGTTCTGACCGTAGGATATCATTATCCCAATATACATATGGCAGAGCACTATAACTCCCCAACCTCACCTTATTGGGGGCTGAAAGCCTTTGCTCTCCTTGCTTTAAACGAGAATGATGAATTTTGGCAGACAGAGCCGGAAGCCTTACCCTGTCAGGACGGAATCCATTACCTGGAAGGCGCTCAGATGATGGTTGGAAGAAAAGAAGGCCATGTGACGGCTTATGTCCTTGGCAACAAGACCAATTTCTCTTCCGGACAGATTCCGGCCAAATATTTAAAGTTTGCATATTCTTCGTTGTTTGGCTTTTCCGTACCGAGAAGCAATGTGTCCTTAGAGGAAGCAGCTCCGGACAGTTCCCTTTGCTTTGTGTATGACGGTATGGTGTTATACCGGCGTTCCCATGGCTTATGCGAATACAAGGGGAAGGAAGTTCATATGGTATGGTCCCCTATGACAGGAATTGAAGTGGAATCTGTAATTGCTCCCACAGATTTTGGCCATATCCGCCGCCATGTCATTACAACCAGTCTGGAGTGCGATGCATACGACTGCGGTTTTTCCGTGGGAAATATGGATCATCACCAGTGCCGGTGGGAATGGGATCAAAACAGCAGTATGGTTCAGAATACTTCCGTACAGTGCAGGATTGAATCCAGAGACGATTGGGAGGGGATGGTGATTACTCCATCCCCCAATACCAGCCTTTATTTTGGAAAAACCAAAATCCCTGCAGTAAAAAAACATCTGAATCCTGGAAAAACCATCTGTGAAACTTGGATTTATGAAAGCGAAAGCAAATAAAAATAAGATTTCAACTGCGAAAAGGAGATAACATGCTGTATCCAAAATCAAATGAAATACGTGCAATCATCGATCTGGGCGGTATTTGGGAATTTAAACTGAGCAAGGCATCGGACATAAGTAAAGAGTTACCAGACGATATCATGAAGGATTCGGAGCTGATAGCAGTACCGGCATCCTATAATGATCAGAAAGAAAATCCGGCATACCGCAATCACTGCGGCTGGGCACTGTACCAAAGAGAATTGATGATTCCAACCTGCCATGACGGCCAGAGACTGGTCCTGCGTTTTGATGCGGTGACTCATAAAGCCAGGGTTTATCTGGGAGGCGAATTCCTCTGTGAACACAAGGGCGGGTTCCTGCCTTTTGAAATTGATGTAACGGATCGGTTAGGGGCTGGAGTAACTGCGGTTTTGACCGTAGCAGTGGATAACCGTGTGGATCATTCCACCCTTCCTGTTGGAAATGAAAATGGAACTGCATTCTTTGGATCTGATAATCCATGGGTACCAAGCGTAGCAGCAGCCAAGGAATGGCGTGAGCCTCAGAATTTCCCTAATTTCGATTTCTTCAATTATGCAGGAATTAACAGGCCGGTGCGTTTGTATACGACGCCAAAATCCTATATTAAGGATCTGACTCTGGTTCCTGATGTGAAGGAAACAGAAGGGACTCTTCATTACAGCGTGGACATCGGAGGAGAAAAAGAAGAAGGCGAAAGGGTAACTGTGACTGTCTTTGATGATGCAGGTCATGAAGTGGCCAGAGGAGAAGGGCAGAAAGGAACGATTACAGTTTCCGATGCAAAGCTTTGGTGGCCCTGGCCTGGAACTCCTTATCTTTACAAAGCAGTGGTAACTTATGGAAATGACAAATATGATCTTTCCTTTGGCTTTCGGACCGTTAAGGTGGAAGGAAAGCAGTTTCTCATCAATGGACAGCCATTTTATTTTAAGGGATTTTCAAAGCACGAGGATTCCTCTTTCCGCGGACGTGGACTGGATATGTGCCTGAATGTAAAAGATATCAACCTCATTCACTGGTTCCATGCCAATTCATTCCGTACCAGTCATTATCCTTATGCCGAAGAGATGTATGATCTCTGCGACAGGGAAGGAATTGTGGTCATCGATGAAACGCCGGCCGTAGGAATTGCATGCGGAGCGACCCAGGATCCTTATGAGGCTTTGAATGTGAGGGAGCACCATGAGCAGGTTCTCAGAGATTTAATTGACCGTGATAAGAACCACCCCTGTATTGTCATGTGGTCAATGGGAAATGAACCGGATACATCAAACTTTCCGCAGCCAGCTTTTGAGTATTGGAGCAGTCTTTATAAGCTGACCCACTCTCTTGATCCGGCTGACCGGCCTGTAACCTTTGTCAGCCGCCAGAATGATTATACCAAGGATCTGGTGACAAGAACCATGGATGTTGTCTGCATCAACCGGTATTACGGCTGGTATAATCTTTCCGGAGATATGAATTCGGCATGTTATGCCCTTAATCTGGAACTGGATTTCTGGGAAGAGATGAATAAACCGGTGATGATGACGGAATACGGAGCAGACACAATCGCCGGTATTCACATGACTGTACCTGAGATGTTCAGTGAAGAGTTTCAGGTGGAATACTACAAGCGCTTAAATGAGGAATTTGACAAGCGGGATTATTTCATTGGAGAGCATGCCTGGAACTTTGCAGACTATGGAACCATACAGGGCTGTATGCGAATGGATGGGAATAAAAAAGGGCTTCTTACCAGAGAAAGAAGACCTAAAATGGCAGCCCATTATTTCCGTGACCGATGGGCGAAAATTCCTGATTTTGGATATAAAAAATAAGAGTGTAAGACAACTGCATTATATTTAACACTAAATAATTAAAAGCTACAATTTAATTTTCTTTTCCAGTAAAGAATCCCTTGATACAAAATTGCCGATACAATACAAAGAATCACAATACTAATCACCACCAGATCCATCTTAAAGAGCTGTGGGTACAAAATAATATGATTCAATATGGTGAATTAGGGAAATGCAGAGAGAGGATAAGCTATACCATAATAATTCAGACAGTAATCCATATTTTGTGAAACGCGCATATAAAAAGCAGGTGGACAGTCCATCTGCTTTTTATATTACATGAAACAGACAATAGAAGCTTCCCGCTACTATTCAGCCTTGATTAAAGAAGGGATCTGTAAAGACTGATAATATCTTCCAGGCTGGCTTCTTTTGGATTTCCTGGTGCACAGGCATCTGCCACTGCAGACTCTGCTAAAAACTGTATATCTTCTTCTTTTACAATCTCTTTTAAATCAGCAGGAATTCCAACGTCTGCAGAAAGCTTCTTTACTGCTTCCACAGCTGCTTTGCGGTATTCTTCGCTGGTCATTTTTTCTGTATTTTCTACTCCCATTGCTTTTGCGATATCGCGGAATTTATCACCGGTTTCATTGGCATTGAACTCCATAATGGTAGGAAGAAGAATGGCATTGCCTACACCATGAGGGGTGTCATATACAGCTCCCAGTGCATGAGCCATAGAATGAACGATACCAAGACCGCAGTTTGAGAATCCCATACCGGTAATATACTGACCCAGTGCCATACCTTCCCGGCCTTCTGGAGTATTATCCACAGCACCTCTCAGGCTCTTTGCAATAAGCTCTACTGCCTTAATGTTAAACATGTCTGTAATAGGATTGGCACCTTTTGTAATATAACCTTCAATTGCGTGAGTCAGAGCATCCATACCGGTAGCTGCTGTCAGACCTTTTGGCATACTTGCCATCATATCCGGATCGACTACTGCAACCACAGGAATGTCATGAGGATCCACGCAAACAAATTTACGTTTTTTTTCCACATCAGTAATTACATAGTTAATGGTTACTTCTGCTGCAGTACCGGCAGTGGTTGGAACAGCAATGATGGGGACGCTTGGATCTTTGGTCGGTGCCACACCTTCCAGGCTTCTTACGTCAGAAAATTCCGGGTTTGAAATAATAATACCAATGGCCTTTGACGTATCAATAGAAGACCCTCCGCCAATGGCAATGATATAATCAGCTTCTGACTTCTTAAAGGCTTCTACGCCATTTTGTACATTTTCAATAGTAGGATTTGGTTTGATATCAGAATATATCTCATAAGTCAATCCGTTTTCTTCCAGGATTTTTGTAACCTTGGATGTAATGTCAAATTTAATCAAGTCCGGATCAGAGGTAACAAACGCTTTCTTAAATCCTCTTTTTTTAACCTCGCCAGGAATCTCCTGAATGGCACCTGCGCCATGATATGACGTTTCATTTAAAACAATTCTGTTTGCCATGATAATCTCTCCTTTTCTTTTCCTTCCAATCAATGTACTGACATGTCTGATATGTTATTATTTTAACAAGATGTTTATAAAAAAGAAAGTTACAATCCTTTTGTTTTGTAACAAATGTTACATAAATGTTGGATTGTAACTTTTATTATGGGTATATCTACTATAAATCATATCAGTCCCACTTCTGTAAATACGGCTGCTAAACCCGGAGGCATGGCTTCTGTTAAATTTAGTGCCATTTCTTCGGGACTTTGCTTCATTCCGGATAAGACCCATTTGACTGTCATGTAAACGGAACCTCTGCAATACATCTCCAATAGAAACTGGATATCATCGGGTAAAGGACCATGCTTCTTACGGGTCAAAAGATCCGTATAGAATCCTACAATCAGTTCAAAATCATGTTCTTTTAAAGAATTATAATCATCAGAGCGGAACGCTTCTGCAAAAAATATCTTTTCCTTTTTTATAAATTTAAATTTCTCACATAAACTTTGACATACGGTTTTATCCACACCAATCTGAGCAAAGGATTCCAGTACCAGCTTGTCAAAATACCAGTTGATCAAATCATACTTATCTTTAAAATTCCGGTAAAAGGTTTGTCTTGTCATCCCGCAGTCATCTACAATATTCTGGACCGTGATTTTATCCACATGCTTGGTCTTCATACATTCCTTTATGGAGTCAGCCAGCCGGTATTTTGTTTTATCATTTTTGTTAGGGTTTTCTGCCATAATCAGCCCCCATCCTCTTTCATTATGATTTATTTTACCACAAAGAAGAGGCTTTGTGAACAATTGGTATCGCTTTTTTCATCTCACCTTAACATTATTTCAAAACGCCGATACAATAAAAATTAGTAATAAAAATGACAATGAGGCAATTTATGCAGAATAACAAGGTCTTCGGCTATCGGTTAGTAAAAACCAGCGAGATTCTATGGACAATTTCACCAGATATATATTACGGAAAAATACATCTTGCCCCATGGGGGACTGCTTTCCAGTCAGAAAGTGAGGGAGGGGGTTTTCTTATAAGATAGACTATTATATAATGTTATACATGATTACCAGAGAACATATGCTGTTCTAAACAGAATGGTTTGGTTCAGCGTAAGATAAGAGATAAATTAAAAGAATACCGTTTAAAAGGAGATTTTGCGCAATTTAAAGATTATGCCTTATATTATAAAAGCATTGGAAGAGGAAAATATGATATTCCTGCACCGATACAGGAAAAGGCAATACCTGTGATATTAAGCGGCAGGGATTTACTTGGATGTGTTCAGACAGGAACGGGGAAAACAGCCGCATTTGCTATACCGATGATTCAGCTTCTCAGCGAAGAAAAAGTGCCTCATAAGGCAGAACAAAATATCAGTGCTCTGCGGTAAAGGCCGTGCAGCCGAGAAGAAGTGTATCAAAAGAAGCACCCAAACCTCTTCACTGAAATCAGGTGTGTCATCTAAGAAGAAGTATCAAATGACAGCAGATGGAACATTGAAAGAAAAAATGAGCTTTAATAAGATTTGGGGGAAGGATAAAAAATAAATGAACAGCAAAGGAGAATTAAAATGAATGTATACGATTTTCAAGTGAAAAACAACAAGGGAGAACTGGTATTACTTTCCAAATACAGCGGTAAGGTACTGCTGATTGTTAATACTGCAACCAAATGTGGATTGACACCTCAATACGAAGCCTTGGAGGCATTGTACCAAAAATTCCAGACAGAGGGTCTGGAGATTCTAGACTTTCCATGCAATCAGTTTTTGGCACAGGCTCCGGGAAGTGATGAAAAGATCGAAGAGTTCTGTACGCTCAATTATAATACGACTTTTCCTCGCTTTACCAAGGTGGATGTCAACGGAAAGGATGCTGATCCGCTCTTTGTCTGGCTGAAAGAGCAGGCACCCCAGGATCTTGCAGACGAAGAGGCAAAGTTTTTTGAAAAAAAGATTAAAGTGATCAAGCCCTTTGCCAAACCGGGAGATATCAAATGGAACTTCGGTAAGTTTCTGATTGATAAAAACGGAAATGTTAAAGCACGTTATTCCCCAGCCTACAAGCCGGAGCAGTTGGAAAAAGATATTCAGGAGCTTTTGCAATTGTAAGATAAAGACAGCCTGCACAGGTGGTTTCAATCCGTTCAGGCTGATATACTTCTACCTGTCCATTGTGGGCGGGAATACTAAAAAACAACCTACAGGTTTCTCCATAGGTTGCTTTCCTATTTGCCAGATACATCTTAAAGAGCTGTGTGTACAAAATAATATGGTTAGATATGGTGCTAATGGATTTATAATGGTGCTGTAAATTGGTTTTACTGCCGAGCAGAGCTGATTACTTCTGTATCAACCAAAACCATATTGGGATTTTCCTGCTCATTTTTAAATTCACAAAATAATCACAGACTTATGATGAAAAATTAAGGTTTGTTTTAGGTTCATATGGTAAATTTATGAAGCAGAGGATAAATTTAAGTTGAAATGAGGAGGAATTTATATGGATATACTAAAAAAATGTACAGCATTCATCACAGCAGCAGTTTTGTCAGTAACTCCAATTACGGCACTGGCGGCAACAGGAACAGCGATCAGCAGTGTTTCCCTTTCCATATCGTCAGAGATTGAGGCAGGAGAATGCGGTGGTGATGTAACGGTCAATTCCAGTTCCAGCAAATTCAGTGTCAGTGATGTTGTGGTCACAAATGAACCGGATGACGAATGGGAGAATGGAGACAAGCCTAAATTAAAGGTTATTTTAGAAGCAGAAGATGATTATTACTTTGCTTCAGGCTTTTCCAAAAGCAGTGTAAACCTCAGTGGTTCTGATGGGACAGTCAGTTCTGTCAGCCGGAGCAGCAGTGAACTGATCGTGTATATAACGCTGGATGCTTTGGAGGATGAAGAAGGTGACTATGATCTGACTGTGAATAACCTGGAGTGGGATGAGGAGAACGGAACAGCTTTCTGGGATGAATGTGAAGATGCCAATAAATATGAGGTGCGTCTTTACAGGGGAAGCAGCGCAATAACTTCTACGTTCACAACCACCTATACCAGCTACGATTTTTCAAGCTATATGACTCAGAGCGGGTATTATTTCTTTAAGGTACGGGGGGTATACAACTCCTCTAATAAAGGAAGCTGGGAGGAGTCTGATACTTGGTATATTACATCTGAAGAGGCTGAAGAAATCAGTTCTTCAAGCTCAAGCGGCGTTGCAGGGCCGGGAAGCACTACAGGAACCGGTGCATGGCTGAAAGACAGCATAGGTTGGTGGTATTGCAATGCGGACAAAAGCTATACTGTTAATAACTGGCAGTATATTGATGATTTCTGGTATTATTTTAATGAGTCCGGATATATGGTTACAGGCTGGGTCAATTGGAATTCCAAATGGTATTATTGCGGAGAAAGCGGGGCAATGCTTACAAGTACCACAACACCGGACGGATATGATGTAGGAAGTGATGGTGCGTGGGTCCAATCATAAGGTACATAGAATACTGAAAAAATTCAGAAGGACAGGCGGTTTATATGCCTGTCTTTCTACATGCCAAAACTTATCACAACCAGGTCATCGTAAAGAACTGTGTGTACAAAATGATATGGTTGGAGATGGCTATGTTCTTTATAAGAAGATTTTTAATGATGGAAAATCTAATAATACAAGTCTTGTATTTAATACTGGCTCAAAGTATAATGAGGTTAGGTTAAAATATGAGAGGAGGTAAATGAAATGACAAAATCAAATTTGGCCCAAGTACCTGAAAAGTTAAATTATACAGAAGCTGAAGCAATACAGGCATTAAAGTCAGAACTGGAAAAGGGAGTTGAAAGTATGGAGCGGGGTTCCCTGTATACAATTGAAGAAGCATGGGAAGAAATCGACGCAATTTAGGAGAGTGTATGGAAAATTTAATAAATTATAAAGTACGCCTGACATCTGATGCAAGAAATGATATTGTGCAGATAAAACGGTATATTATAAACCGTACAGCACTTATCTCATATTTTTTGTAGTAAAAGAAGACAAAGTTATTGTAATACGGATTTTGAAAGATAGGATGTATTGGCAATCTATTATAAAAAGAATCAATTCCTTTGATTAGAAATCTTTTGATCAGAAAATCTTTAAAGTCTTATGAATACATAATCATATCATTTTATATTCCCAACTAAAAATTAACATTTATAGATTCGATTTTTACCAGACCGACCTGTTTTTTATTACAGAAAAAGAGCAGACCGTCTATTTTTAACGCCCTGCTCTTTTACAAATTTAATCCCTAATTATGGCCTATCTTCTTCTCCAGCAAAGAAATCCCCTGATATAAAACAGCAGACACAAAGCATAAAATCACAATACTCATCACCACCAGGTCCATCTTAAACACCTGGCTTCCATAGATAATCAAATATCCCAATCCTTTATTCGCTGCCAAAAATTCCCCAATAATCACCCCTACCAGGCACAGCCCGATGTTCACCTTCATATTGCTGATAATAAGCGGCACAGAACCAGGCAGCAGCACCTTCAAAAGCACATCTTTTTTCTTGCCCCCCAAAGAATAGATCAATTTAATCTTATCCGGGTTAACTTGCGCAAAACCGGTGTGCAGGGTCATAATGCATCCGAAAACAGCTACAGAAATCGAGGCCACAATAATGGTTTTAATATTATTTCCCAGCCATACGATCAAGATAGGAGCCAGAGCCGATTTTGGCAGACTGTTGAGCATAACCAGATAAGGCTCTAAAACTTCCGTTATACTGCGGCTGGCCCACAAAAGAATGGCTGTTGCCAGACCCAGTGTAATAACCAGGAAAAAGCTTACAATGGTTTCCATTACAGTTACACCAATGTGCAAAAATATGCTTTTGTCTTTTACCATATCTATAAAACATAAGGTCATCCGGGAGGGGGAACTGAATATGAAGTCATTGAGTATTCCAAGGCTTGCGGACAGCTCCCAAAGAGAAAGAAGCAGGACCAGAAGCATAAAACGCCACACCCGCACATTGCGCCGGTGAAGCATTTCTTTTTGGATAAATTCCTGCTGTGCTAAAGTGGCATGAGGTTCAATCATCATTTTGCAGCTCCTTCCATACCTGATTGAAGTAGACGGAAAATTCCGGCATGTTTCTCCGGGCCAGGGGCCGCACGTAATCCTCACCGAAAGAGGTGGGAATAACGGCTTTGATCCTGCCGGGCCTGCTTGTCAGCACGATAACCCGGTCGGCGACGCTGATGGCCTCGGAAAGGTCGTGTGTGATGAGAATGGCAGTTTTTTTTGCACTTTTTATGATGGAACTGATATCATCACAGACAGAAAGCCTTGTTTGATAGTCCAGTGCGGAAAAAGGTTCATCTAATAAAAGAAGGTCCGGTTCCAGGGCCAGAGTGCGGACCAGTGCGGCACGCTGACGCATACCTCCGGACAATTCGGACGGCCTTGCCTGCTCAAAGCTTCCAAGACCGTAAGTATGAAGCATTTCATGCAGCTTTTCCTTTGAGCTGCTGTTTAATTTTTTCTGAATTTCCAGACCCAGCTGTGCATTTCCCATGATGGTCCGCCATTCGAAAAGATGGTCTCTTTGAAGCATGTAACCGGTGGTTCCTCTGGCCTCTGCCTGGGGAACTCCATCCATGTAAATTTCCCCTTTGTCAGGCGATAAAAGCCCGCTGAGCAGGGATAAAAGGGTTGATTTCCCGCAGCCGGAGGGACCGACAATGGCGAGGAATTCCCCGTTTTCTGCGGTAAAAGATATATCGGAAAGGGCCAGTGTCTCACCCTCAAGAGAATGATAGGAGTAACTGACCCCACGAATTTCCAACTTTGGCTTCATAGGTCCTCCTTATATGACATAATCCAACTTCTTTATAGTGTTATGATATGTACTGAAAAAGGGAGTGTGAGGAAAAAGCATTTATAGGGGCTGTCTATAAATACCCCTTATATATTGGTTAAATCAATTAGACTCATGAGCAGTACCTCTTTATAATAAGTAATAGCGGTAAAATATACATACTAGTACAGCATTGCATAAT
>DGRE01000063.1 GCA_002389905.1 Hungatella sp. UBA4396
TATTTGTGCAATGCAGTACTAGGAGAAGGCATCATGAAGAAAAAAGTATTAAGGACTTTGCTGTGCATCACCATGGCAGCGGCATTGACAGCAGGCTGTGGGGCAAAGCCTGACCAGAAAGCAGCGGACAGCGAAAAAAAGGAAGCTGGGGAAGCAAAATCCAATGTAGAAGCTGATCCGGTGGACAAGAAAAAGGTGTATGTATCCCCTGACTGGGTACAGAGTGTCATTGACGGAAATCAGGAAGAGTCTTCTGATTATGTTATTCTGGAATGCGGCTGGGGAGAGGAAGCGGACAACCCCGGATATTTGGAAGGACATATCAAAGACGCCTATCATATGAATACAGATTACGTGGAATCCGAGGAATATTGGAACATCCGCACACCGGAGGAGATTGAAAAGCTGATGGCTGATTACGGAATTACCAAGGATACGACTGTAATCTGCTACGGAACAGACGGAACAAATTCTGCTGATGACAGAGTTGCATTTACCCTGTTATGGGCCGGAGTTGAAAATGTAAAATGTCTGGATGGCGGTCTTGAATCCTGGACAAAGGCCGGATATGGCCTGGACAAAGGCAGCAATAAGCCAAAAGCCACAGACAAAGGCTTTGGAACCACAGTTCCCGCCCATCCGGAATATATTATTTCCATTGACGATGTAAAAGAAAAACTTGAAAATGACAGCAATTTCAAATTGGTGAGCATCAGAAGCAAGGCGGAGTTTTTAGGAGAAACCAGCGGATACGGATATATTGACAAGGCAGGAGAGCCAAAAGGCGCTATCTGGGGCCGGGATACGGACGACGGTTCTTACATAAAGGAAGACGGAACAACAGTGGGAGTGGATGTGCTGGAAGGATATTTAAAAGAAGCCGGAGCCTCTCTTGATCAGGAAGTGGCCTTTTACTGCGGCACAGGCTGGAGAGCCACCGTTCCATTTCTCATCAGTTATGAAAATGGCTATACCAATACAAAGCTTTATGACGGAGGCTGGTTCCAGTGGCAGATGGACGACATTCTTCCCGTACAGGTAGGTGATCCCGCAGACAGTGCCTGTGAATACACCACCGTAGGAAACCTTTCTGCGGATAAAGCCAAGAAATAAAGAGCATGAAAACCGGAGTGAGAGCGCCTAAAATGAAGAAAATAGGATATGCTGCTTTGACCTTTGCAGAAGTGCTTGTTCTGGCGGGTGCATATCTGATCCATTATTTTACCCGGAAGAAGATGGGGATGGCCAGATATGTGATTTATAAAAATCAAAGCTGGGAACGGGCTTTTCCCATGGAGGCATTAAAGTACACGGCGGTGGCAGTTTTGGCAGTCATGACGCTTTTGCTTTTAGCAGTTTGGATAATAAGACGAAAGGGACAGGGAAAACCTGCCCCTTTCACGTATGCTTCCATGACAATCCTGACAACGCTGTATGCTTCCTATACCTGCATCAGTTCCACAGAAACCATGAGAGCCTATTATTTTATCAGCCTGCTGCTGGCGGCAGCAGCTCTGCTCCAGATTCTGAAGGCAGGGGCAGCGCTTGTCATATGCGGAAAGAAAAAAGATGAAAGATAAAAAACTTTGGATATTTGCGGGAACCGTCATTGCGATTTGCTGTTTCAATCACATATTTGGCTGGTCTTCCTGCATCAGAGACATGGACAATCTGACTTTTTTAAAGCAAGGGGTCAGGGATAACCTTCCTTATGCCATAGCAGTTTATACTCTGCTCACCATAGCAGGCTGTACCTTCCTGGCTCTCCCGGGAATTACATTTGCCGTGTTTGCCGGACTTTTATTCGGCCCGGTGCTGGGCACCTTATGCTGCTCGGCGGCCACCACAATCGGAGCGGCCCTGGCCTTTGGTGCAGGACGGTTCTTTTTAAAAGACAGCGTCAAACCAATGGTAATCAAGAACCGATATTTGAACAAATGGCTGTTTGACAGCCGGGAAGAAAATAAGCTGTTTGTTCTTGCCGTTACAAGGCTTGTTCCGGTATTTCCTTACAATCTTCAAAACTTTGCCTATGGCATTACGGATATTAAATTCAGTACCTACATCATTGGTTCCCTGGTCTTTATGCTGCCGGGAACTGCCATGTATACTGTGGGAACAGCCGGGCTTGAGGACAAGGAAAACCGTATGCTGTATCTGGGAATTGCAGCGGTATTGGCAGTTGGGGTCATGGGAATCGGAGTGCTTTTAAAGAAAAAATATATACAGGAGGGACAATATGAAAAATAAGCCGGGAATTACGGACCCGTCTGCATGTACTCATTGTCACGTATGCAGGCATAATTGTCTCTTTCTGGAAAAGTATAACATTGATATCGGAGATGTAAAACGGCTTGAAGAGCTTTCTTACCACTGCTTTTTATGCGGTAAATGCTCACGGGTCTGTCCTGAGGGGATTGACGGAAGAGAAATCATTTTGAGGATGCGCCGGGAACAGGTAAGGGAGAACAATGGAAAGCTCCGTGAAAAGGGCTATGGAATCATGGTAAGGGAAAAACAGAACTATGTATTCCGCAATTACGGCCAGGGGATGAAAAAGAGCGTGCTTTTTCCAGGATGCAGTTTTTCTGCCTATTATCCTGAGACAACGGAGTATCTGGCAAAGCTGTTTCAGGAGAAGACAGGAGGGGGAATCGTATTTGACTGCTGTGGAAAGCCCATTGCAGAATTGGGGATGGAGAAGCAGGAACAAGGGATTATTGAGGGGATTGAGAAAGGGCTGAAAGAAAAGGGCGTGGAGGAAGTGGTTACCATGTGCCCCAACTGCTATGATTTTTTAAAGCCCCGTCTGAATATAAAGATCGTGAGCATATACCAGAAATTGAAGGAGCTTGGAATCGGAAGGGTGCTTGAAGAAAAGCTTACCATATTTCCGCCCTGCCCGGACCGGGAAAGCCGGGAACTGCTTGGAGATATACAGGCATTTTTAAAGGAAGAGCCGGATATCATTTCCCGTGTGCAGTGCTGCGGACTGGGAGGATGTGCAGGAAAAAAGGAAAAGGAACTGGCGGAAGAGATGGTGAGCGGCATAAGCCGGGAGACAGAGGAAACCGTTTATACCTACTGCGCTTCCTGTTCAGGGAATTTTGTGAGAAAGGGATACCATGATACAAAACATATCCTTTTAGAAATCTTAGAAAGAAAAGAAAGGCCGGATACGGGCCGGTCTGTAATAAACCGCCTCAAGGCGAAATACCGGAGAGAAGGACAATGACTGAAAAACGTGATATAATGAAAAAAGCAGGAATGATTTTAGTAATCGGAGCCGCAGTCATAAGCTATTATGCGGTTCCGTCAGTAAGGGTAACCATAAATCAGGTATTTAAAATGTTTGCAAGCGGAGATTTTGGAGTGGTGAAGGATTTCATCGCCTCCTGGGGAGTTTATGCGGCAGCAATATCCTTTTTGCTCATGATATTTCAGTCCGTAGCAGCGCCCCTTCCGGCATTTCTCCTCACCTTTGCAAACGCCAATTTATTCGGCTGGTGGCAGGGAGCCATTCTTTCCTGGACAAGCGCCATGGCAGGGGCGGCAGTATGCTTTTACATTGCAAGAGTCCTTGGAAGAGATGCCGCAGAAAGGCTGACAAGCAAAACCGGATTAAAGCAGATTGATACGTTTTTTGAAAAGCATGGAAAAAACACAGTGTTAATCTGCCGCCTTCTGCCTTTTGTGTCTTTTGATCTGGTAAGCTATGGGGCAGGACTTACGTCCATGTCCTTTGGCTCCTTCTTTCTTGCAACGGGAATCGGACAGCTTCCGGCGACCATTGTTTATTCATATGTGGGAGGAATGCTGACAGGAGGCACCAGGCTGTTTGTGACAGGGCTTCTCATACTCTTTGCGCTGTCGGCTCTCATTGTTATGGCAAGAAGAATATATGTGGAAAGACAAATGAAAAAGGGAGGCAGATAAAAATGGATGTTTGTCAGGGAAAAAGCATAGACCTTGAAGAGATCAAGGGATTATTCCTCCAGGGAATCGATTGTTCCCAGGTAGTGGCAGGGGCATTTGCAGAGGAACTGGAAGTGGACAAAGAGCTGCTTTGGAAGGTTTCCTCCTGCTTTGGAGGGGGAATGCAGTGTGCAGAAACCTGCGGCGCTGTCACAGGTGCCTTGATGGTTCTTGGGATGAAGTACGGGCACTGCAAAGAGGGTGACGTCTTCCAGAAAGAGATGATGAAGCAGAAAACAGCAAAGTTTAAGCGGCTGTTTGCAGAAAAATATCCCTCCTGCATCTGCCGTGATTTGCTGGGACATGATATTTCCAGGAAGGAAGAACTGGAAAAGGTTATGGAAAAGGGGCTGTTTCTCCAGTTCTGCCCCAAGGTTGTAGAAGACACAATAGAAATTTTATGGAAGATTGTATAGATGAAACAGGCGGTTATCATATTTACGAGAGTGCCGGTTCCGGGAAAGACAAAGACCAGGCTGATGAATACCCTTACGCCCCGGCAGTGTGCAGGGCTTCATATCTGCTTTCTAAAGGACATCCGCAGGGAATGTGAAAAATGCGGGGCGGATATTTTTATCTGCCATACACCGGATGGGGAAAAGGAGCAGAGGCTTCTGAAGGAAATTCTGGGAGAGCAGAAGGGGTATTTCGGGCAGCAGGGGGAACATCTGGGGGAACGGATGCACCGGGCCTTTGAAGAAGTATTTTCCAGGGGATACGGCCAATGCCTCCTCATTGGAACGGATATTCCTGAGCTGCGGTCCGGTTATCTTAAACGAGCATTTAAGGTGCTTGAAAACCGGGATGTGGTCTTTGGGAAAACGTATGACGGAGGGTATTATCTCATAGGGCTGAAAAAGCCCTGCCCCGAAGCCTTTGGCCTTGGCCGCTATAGTCATGGGAGTGTTTTGGAAGACACAGTGAAAATCCTTTCCCAGGCTGGAATGACTGTTGGTTACACAAAAAAGCTTTGGGATATAGATACCCTGTCAGATTTGAGAGAATATAAGAAACGGATGCAAAGCAAGGAAAGCTTAAAGCATAGGAAAACCGGGCAATATGTTACCAAAATTGCCTCCGTTTCCATCATTATTCCGATTTACAATGAGAAAAAAGATATTGAGAAGCTGCAGGAACGGCTGAAAGAGCTGCAGGAAGAATGTGAAATTCTGTTTGTGGACGGAGGAAGTACAGACCGCACCCTGGAGCTGATAGACCCCGGATACCGGGTGCTTCACAGTGAAAAAGGAAGAGGAAATCAGATGAACGCAGGAGCAAAGGCCAGCAGCGGTGACATCCTGTTTTTTCTGCACTGCGACAGTGAACTTCCTGAAAGGCCTTTGGAAGAAATCAGAAGAGTGATGAGGGATTACCGGGCCGGATGCTTTGGAATCGCATTTCATTCCCGGAATTTTTTCATGTTTACCTGCAGGGTGATTTCCAACCACAGAATCAAGGACAGGAAAGTCATGTTTGGGGATCAGGGGATTTTTATAGACCGGGAACTGTTTTTTGAAGCCGGGATGTTTCCTGAGATTCCCCTTATGGAGGACTACCAGTTTTCTCTGACCCTGAAGGAAATGCATGTAAAGCTTGGAATGGCAAGGAAACGGATTTATACATCGGACAGGCGTTTTCCCAAAGGTACAATACCGAAATTGAAACTCATGTGGAAGATGAACCGGCTCCGGAGCATGTACCGGAAGGGGGTTCCCATAGAAAGGATCTCGGATATGTACCGGGATGTGAGATAAGGGGCGATAAAAATATGAATCAGGTACAAGGACTGACAGACTATATCAGATGGAGCGGATACCGGGAAGGCCTGGGACTTCCAGAGAAGGTGACAGAGGAGTACCGGATGCTGGCTCAAGGGGAATATAACAGAAACTATTTGTTCCTTCATCCGGTTACAGGCAAAAAGCTGATTCTGCGGGTAAATTTTGGAAGTCAGATGCATCTGGAGGACCAGATTGGATACGAATACAAGGCGCTGGAGCTGTTAAAGAGCTCAGAGCGGACCCCGAAGCCATTGTATGTGGATGGAACAAAAGAACATATCCCATATGGAATCATGGTAATGGAGTATCTTCCGGGACATGCGCTGGATTATGAAAGGGAGCTTTATTATGCGGCGGATTGTCTGGCGGATATACACAGTGTTCCTATTGCCGGAGATCATTCTCTCATTGTTCCGGACAACCCTTTAAAAGCGATTCTGGAAGAGTGTGAGGAGATGTTTTTAAAGTATGAGGAGTCTGATCTGGGAGACAGGGAAAAGAAGAAAAAGATAAGACGGCTGCTGAAAAAGGGCTGGGAGCGGGCGGACAGTTTGGAACGACCTGCTTACCGCTGCTGTATCAACACAGAGCTGAATTCCACCAATTTCCTTATCAATGGAGAGAAGGAAGGGAATTATCTGATCGACTGGGAAAAACCCCTTTACGGGGACCCGGCTCAGGACCTGGGACATTTTCTTGCACCCACCACCACCTTCTGGAAAACAGACGTGATCCTGGAAAAGGAACAGATGGAGAACTTTATGAAGGTGTATCTGGAAAAGGCCGCTGAAAGGTTTGATACAACGGGCTTAAAGGAACGGACAAGGGCATATATTCCGGTTACATGCTTAAGAGGAATTACCTGGTGCGCCATGGCCTGGGTGGAATATCAAAAGCCGGATAAGGAGATATTCAATGAGTCCACGGCCCGGAAGCTGGAAGCGTATTTAAGCCATGGATTTTTGGACAGGATAGGGGAAATTGTGGATTGATAGAAGATATCTATAGGTATATGGAATAAATGAATAGGTAATTCGGTACTTTCACTTGAATGAGCAGGGGGAAGCCTTTATAATCATCATCATGCGGTGTCAAAATCAGAAACGGACACTGGAAAACCTAGGAGGAAAAGATTTATTATGAAGAAGAAAATTTTAGCACTTATGTTAACATCAGCAATGGCAGCAACCATGATTGCAGGCTGCGGTTCAGGAAATGCAGGAGCAGTCAAAGAAACAACAGCAGCAGAAAGTACAGCGGCGGCAGAAAGCACAGCAGCAGGAGAAAGTGTGGCAGCAGAAAGTACTTCAGAAGAAGAGTACCAGTTCGTATCTGCCCAGGACGCAGTGAAAGCAGCGGCTGACGGAAGCGCCCATGTCCTTGATGTAAGAGAGTGGTCAAATTATGGGGCAGGACGAGTTGCTAACTCAGAATGGCAGCCTATTTTCCCGCTGGAGGACGAGTCCCTGGCAGATAAGATGAAGGCATATGCAGAAGAAAACTTAAAAGATGGAGAGAAAATCTACATCATCTGCAACAGCGGCCAGAGAGGAGCTCAGAAGACCACAACAGTGCTGGAGGAAGCTGGAATTGACAAAAACTTAATCTATACCGTTGAAGGAGGAGCAAAGGCTCTGGCAAAGGAAAACGGTGCTCTTACAACCAACCGTGTAGAAGAACAAATCCAGTGGCAGTATGCCAAGGCAGCAGATGTACTTGCCAAGGAGAATGCACAGATTGTAGATGTGCGTGATGATGCTACATATGCAGAGGGTCATTTGGAAAATTCCATTCAGGTGGATTTAAAGGATTTTGAAAACGCTGATGCCCAGAAGTCTATGTTTGACCTGGCAGCAGATATCAATAAAGACGAGCCAGTGTATTTCTTATGCTACAGCGGAAATAAAGTCGCTAAAACAGCCATTTCTGTCTTAAAAGATGCAGGCTTTGATGAAAATAACTTGTTTATCATTGAAGGCGGAGCAAAGGACAGTGATGTTCAGGCGGCATTTGTAAAATAAGAAACCGCATAGAGTAATAAGAGACGGAGACGTGAGATGAAAAAGAGAATTTCGGCAGTGCTGGTGGCTATGGCTATAGCCTTTTCCATGACAGCCTGCGGGAACGGAGAAAAACCAAAAGACGAGACAATACAGGTCACAGAAGCAGCAGAAATGTCCTTTGACAGCCTGATCGAGGAAGCAAAAGGGACTGTTGTCACATTTTATGGCTGGGGCGGAGATGAAAAGCTGAATCAGTGGCTGGACAATACCTTCGCGGCTGTCATGAAGGAAAAATATGATATTACTATGGAACGGGTCCCCATGGACATTGATCAGGTGTTAAGCCAGTTATCAGGAGAAATTCAGGCAGGAGAAAAGGACGGAGCCATTGATATGATCTGGATTAATGGGGAAAACTTCCGGTCTGCAAAGGAAAATAACATGCTGTACGGACCCTTTGCAGATCAGCTTCCCAATTTCCAGAGTTATATTGATCCGGAGTCTGAGGACGTGACCCTTGATTTTGCATATCCCATTGAAGGATTTGAAGTTCCTTATGGAAAGGCACAGATCGTATTGATTGCGGATACGGCTGTAACTCCTGATCTTCCTAAAAGTGCAGAGGACTTAAAAGAATTTGTCCGCAAGTATCCGGGAAAGGTGACTTATCCGGCTCTGCCTGACTTTACAGGAAGTGCATTCGTGAGAAATATTATTTATGAGATCTGCGGATATGAACAGTTTTTGGATATGGAAGCAGATAAAGAGACCGTAAAAGCGGCTGTAGAGCCTGCCATGGCGTATTTAAGAGAACTGAATCCTTATTTGTGGAATGAAGGGAAAACCTTTCCGGATTCCTCACCGACTCTGGACAACATGTTTTCAGACGGAGAGGTGGTTCTGAATATGACTTATGATGCTTACGGAACTGCCGTCAAAATAGCAGACGGAGTTTATACGGAGACAACCCAGTCATTTCAGTTTGACAAAGGGACCATCGGAAATACTAATTTCATGGCCATTGCAGCTAATTCCGGAAATAAAGCGGGAGCTATGGCAGCAATCAATGAAATGTTGTCTCCGGAAATTCAGGCAGACCGCTATGAAACCATGAAGGTGATTCCGGTGCTTGACAACTCAAAGCTTTCCAAGGAACAGAAAGAGGCATTTGACCAGGTGGATCTGGGAAAAGGAACCATTCCCCAGGATGAGCTTTTATCAAAGCGCCTTCCGGAAATGCCCGCCCAGCTTGTTCCGCTGATCGAGGAAATATGGGCAGAAGAAGTGGCAGGAAAATAATGAAAGAAAAGCTGATGCCATATTTGCTTCTGGCTCCCCAATTATTACTTACTATTTTATTTATGATTGGACTGATTACTGGAATTACCCAAAGTTTAGGGGTAATTCCAGCTTTTGGCTTAAAGGAGCCAACTTATTTTTACTATAAAGAGGTTCTGTCACGGCCTGATATGGTCCAGTCCCTGCTGTACAGCCTTAAAATTGCTCTGGTTTCGGCAGCTTTGGCAACGGCAGGAGGAGTGTTTTTTTGCAGTATATGCGTCGTAAGACAAAAAAACAGAGGAATGATGATGCGGATTATCCAGCTTCCCATTATCATTCCTCACGTTATGGCGGCCCTTTTTATCCTCAATATTTTTTCCAGAAACGGAATTCTCGCCAGAATCGCATATGCCCTGGGCATGATCCGGGAGCAGGCCCAGTTTCCCATGGTCATTTATGATTCTCACGGAATCGGAATTATTATGGCTTATCTGTGGAAGGAAATTCCCTTTATTATTTATTTCGTCATCGGGCTGATGGCAAATATTAATGGAAACCTGGGAGAGGCAGCCGTAAACTTAGGAGCAGGGCCGTGGACGGTATTTTGGAAGGTGACCCTGCCCTTATGCAGAAATACAATTGTAAGCGGTTTTCTGATTATTTTTGTATTTGCCCTTGGAGCCTATGAGCTTCCCCTTCTGTTGGGGGCTACAATCCCCAAAGCATTGCCTGTTTTGGCATATCAGCAGTATATCCACCCGGATTTAAGAAACCGGCCCTATGCCATGGCTCTCAATGGAATCATTATTGCAGTTTCCCTTTTGAGCGCCTTGATTTACTTTTTAATGATGCAGAAAAATATGAAAAATTTGACGGATGAGACACAACTATGAAGAAAAAAAGGAAGCCTGTGTTTGCCACTATAATCCTATGTATGTTGATTGCCGGGATTCTTGTACCTGCGGCTACTTTATTCATATGGATATTTACAGAACGGTGGACGTGGCCGGAGCTGATCCCTCAGGTGTTTTCCAAAAGGGCGGTTCTGGAGGTGACGGGAAGAAAAAGAGAGCTTTTGCAGATATTGGGGTCAAGCATTCTGATCTCCGGGGTTACGGCGGCTTTATCCGGAGTGATCGGCCTTATGACGGCAAGGGCCCTGACTTTATATTGCTTCCCTGGGAAAAGACTGGTATATTTTTTCACCATCCTTCCCTTTATGGTGCCTGCCACTGTATTTGCAATGGGAATACAGGTCACATTTATTAAAATGGGGCTGAATAACAGAATTTCAGGAGTTATCATCGCCCATCTGATTTCTTCCCTCCCTTATGCGGTACGCCTCATTATGGAGGGAACCCAGGCAGTGGGAAACCGGCTGGAGGAGCAGGCCCGTGTACTGGGAGCCTCCCCGTTCCAGGCCCTTTATAAGGTATCCCTGCCGGTGCTGATGCCTGTCATCCTCCCGGCCATAAGCATGTCTTATGTGGTTTCCTTCAGCCAGTATTTTCTAACGCTGATGATCGGAGGGGGAAAGGTAAAGACCTTTACCATTATTATGGTTCCCTATCTCCAAAGCGGAAACAGAAATATTGCCAGCATTTACAGCGGGATTTTTCTCGGTGTTACCTTGGCGGTATTTGCTTTATTGGAAGGTGCTGCCGGGCGCTGGCTGAAAAGAGGCGGAGGAGAATTTTATACATCGGAATAACATGAAAAGGAAAAAAGTCATGAGTCTTACCATTGAAAATCTGAAGGTATCGCTGCAAAAAAAGGAGATTCTTCACGGAATCAGCCTGGATATGAAAGAAGGGGAATTTATTTCCCTTTTAGGACCCTCTGGCTGCGGGAAAACCACGCTTTTAAAAAGTATAGCAGGGCTTTTGAAAATCGGGCAGGGAGATATCCGGGTTCACAATACCTCGGTTGTGGGAATGCCTCCTGAAAAGAGGGGGATGGTCATTGTATTTCAGGATTTAAGGCTGTTTCCCCATATGACCGTAGAACGAAACATCGGATTTCCCATGGAGATCCAGAAGGTGCCGAAAGATGTAAGAAAAGAACGGGTAAAACGGCTGCTGGAGGAAGTACAGCTTTCAGGCTTTGAGAACCGGAGGGTGAAGGATATGTCAGGGGGACAGAAGCAGAGGGTTGCCCTGGCAAGAGCTCTTGCCGCCGACCCGGAAATCCTGCTTTTAGATGAACCTTTTTCAGGCCTTGACGAACATTTGAGGCTGGAGATGGGAAATCTTGTGAAGAAACTTCACCAGGAGCGGAACATCACCACCATCCTGGTGACTCATGAAAAGAGAGAAGCTCTCCAAATGTCGGACAGAATTGCGCTCATGAGCGGCGGACAGATTTTGCAGTATGACACCCCAAAGAACATATTCCGTAAGCCGGCCTCCAAGGAGGCAGCGGAATACTTTGGAAAAGCAAACTATGTGAAAGGAAGGGTTGAAAATCACAGGTTTTGCAGCAGGCTGTTTGAGGTGAATACAGATCTGGAGGACGGGGATTATGAGGCAATGGTCAGGCCCCTTTCCGTAAGGCTTGAAAAAGGGGGAACTGATACCATTTTAAATATCACGTTTATGGGAGAAATGGCGGAGGTGGAGATAGAGACACCGGAGGGAAGCATGTTAAGCCATATGCCAAGCCGCAGGCTGGAGGAGCTGGAACTGGAGCGGGGAGGACAGGCCCGTATTATAATAGAAGAAAGGGAAGCCGCATGGTTTCAGAGAGAGGGGTGAGATCAGATGAAACATATCGTATTTGATTGTGACAATACATTTGGAGTAAAGGACTGTGATGTGGATGACGGCCTCGCCCTCATGTACCTCCTTGGCAGCCGGTCAGCGAAGCTGCATGGGATTACGGCAACTTATGGGAATAACCGGCTGGATGTAGTATACAATACACTTCAAATCATGTTAAAGGAGCTGGGGCGTGAAGACATTCCGGTGAAGCTGGGAGGGAAAACCTGCGGAGCCTGCGAAAGTGAGGCGGCAGATTATCTGGCTGAAATGGCGGATCAATATAAGGGAGAATTGTCTATTCTTGCAACAGGCTCTCTTACCAACCTCCGGGGAGCCTATGAAAGGGACCGGAATTTCTTTAAAAAGGTAAAGGAAATTGTAGTAATGGGCGGAATTACAAGCCCTCTTGTTTTTGAAAAAAAGGTAATGGATGAGTTGAACCTTTCCTGCGATCCCCTTGCTTCCTGGACGGTTCTGACAAAAGGAAGAAACCTCTCCGTGATTACAGGAAACAACTGTTTGAAGGTTCTGTTTACAAAAGCGGAATACAAAGAACGCTTATTTACCTCAGAAAACAAAGCCGCTTCTTACATCCGCACAAAAACCGATTACTGGTTTGGATATAATGAAGAGGATTATGGCATCAAAGGATTTTATAACTGGGATGTGACGGCAGCGGTATATCTGATGCATCCGGAGTTGTTTATGGATGAAAGGAAGACCTTTCTGGTTTCTGAAGAAGATTTAAAGCGGGGATATCTGCGTGAAGCGGAGGAGGGAAACAGTGTGTGCAATCTTCCTGTAATCGGAGAAGAAGGGCCATATAAGGATCATATCTACCATACGTGGCTTCAGGTTCCCATGGCGTAAGCTTCTGGAATCCCGAAAAAAACCAAAAAGCCCTTGCAATGCAAAGGGAACAGTGCTATACTGTTTAAGATAACATGAATATTTGGCTGGAAAAGAGTGGGCATATGTCCACTCTTTCAATTTTGTGTAAGAGCAGGCCAAAGGAATAAAGGCGGTTTGGAGAGGTGGGAAGAATATGACAAAAAGAGAAGAGTACGAGGTAAAGACGGAACGCTTTCTGCAGCCTATTGTGGAAGAAAACCATTTCGAACTGGTTGATGTGGAATATATAAAAGAAGCAGGAAACTGGTATCTGAGAGCTTATATAGATAAAGAAGGCGGAATTACGGTAGATGACTGTGAGGTTATAAGCCGAAGGCTGGGAGAATGGCTGGATGAGAAGGACTTTATTGCAGACAGCTATATTTTAGAGGTCAGTTCCCCAGGCCTTGGAAGGCCCCTTAAAAAGGAGAAGGACTTTGACAGAAGCATCGGAAAAGATGTGGATATCAGGCTGTATAAGCCCCTTAACAAGCAAAAGGAATTTGCAGGAACACTGAACGCGTATGACAAGGAAACTGTGACCATTACCCTTGAGGATGGAGCGGAGCTTGAGCTGAACCGGCGGGAGATCGCATTGATCCGTCTGGCATTTGATTTCTAAACAGTAAGTATATTAGGAGGATAAAAAAATGAATAAGGAACTGTTAGAAGCACTGAATATTCTGGAAAAGGAGAATAATATCAGCAAAGACACCCTGTTGGAAGCCATCGAAAATTCTCTCATTACAGCGTGCAAGAACCACTTCGGGAAAGCGGATAATGTAAAGGTCAGCATCAACCGTGAAACCTGTGATTTCAATGTTTATGCGGAAAAAGAAGTGGTTGAAACAGTGGAAGATCCTCTTCTTCAGATCAGCCTGGCAGAGGCTAAGATGACAGATCCCAAATACGATATCGGAGATGTGATCCAGACTACCATTGATTCCAAGAAGTTCGGCAGAATTGCCACCCAGAATGCAAAGAACGTAATCCTGCAGAAAATCCGTGAAGAAGGAAGAAAATCCCTTTTCAACGATTGGTACTGCCAGGAGAGAGAGGTTGTTCCGGGCATTGTGCAGAGATATTTAGGCAGGAATGTGAGCATCAACTTGGGAAAGGTGGATGCCATTCTTAATGAGACTGAGATGGTAAAAGGAGAAGTGTTTAAGCCAACCGAACGAATTAAGGTTCTTGTTCTGGAGGTAAAGGATACTCCAAAGGGTCCAAGAATTTCCGTTTCCAGAACCCATCCGGACCTAGTCAAGCGCCTTTTTGAATCTGAGGTTGCAGAGGTAAAGGACGGAACCGTTGAAATCAAAGCCATTGCAAGAGAAGCCGGCTCCAGAACCAAGATCGCAGTGAAATCCAATGATTCCAATGTAGATCCGGTGGGAGCATGCGTAGGCTTAAACGGAGCCAGGGTCAACTTCATCGTCAGTGAGCTGAGAGGGGAGAAAATCGATATCATCAATTGGGATGATAACCCTGCGTACTTAATTGAAAATGCATTGAGCCCGGCAAAAGTTATCTGTGTTGTGGCAGATGAAGAATCAAAGGAGGCACAGGTTATTGTGCCGGATTACCAGCTTTCCCTTGCCATTGGTAAGGAAGGACAGAACGCCAGGCTTGCAGCAAGGCTGACCGGTTTTAAGATTGACATCAAGAGTGAGACACAAGCAAGAGAACTGGGACTTTTTGAAGAGCTGGGGCTTGAATATCAGGAGGAAAATGCCGGATATGAGAGCTACGGAAACGTTCAGGACGAAGTGCACGGCTATGAGCCGAAGTTTGAAAACGACTACCAGGAAAGCAGCCTGGAGGGAGATCACCAGGAATAAAGAAAACAGGAAGTGATGGAACGTGAGTACAAAAAAGATACCGCTAAGACAGTGTGTTGGCTGTAGTGAGATGAAAAGTAAAAAAGAGATGATTCGTGTGCTGAAAACTCCGGAGGAAGAACTGATTCTTGACACAACCGGACGTAAAAACGGACGGGGAGCTTACCTTTGCCCTTCTATGGAGTGTTTTAAGAAGGCAGTGAAGAGCAAAGGACTGGAACGTTCTTTTAAGATGGCCATTCCGAAGGAAGTATACGAAACCCTTGAAAAGGAGATGGAGCAGTTTGGATAACAGACAGAAAATCCTGGGCATGATCGGCCTGGCCACAAAGGCGGGAAAGATCGCAAGCGGAGAATTCATGACAGAAAATTCCGTTAAAGCGGGTAAGGCAGGTCTGGTGATCGTTTCTGAGGAGGCCTCAGATAACACCAGAAAGATGTTTACCAATATGTGTACTCACTATAAGGTTCCAATCTATTTCTTCGCAAGTAAGAATGAACTGGGCCACGCTATGGGCAAGGAGATGAGAACGTCTCTTGCCATCGTGGATAATGGGTTTGCAAAGGCAGTCGTGAAACTAATGAATACAGAGGCAGAACGTGCACAGAATGGAGGAAAGCATGAGAGTATATGATTTGGCAAAGGAACTGGGAAAGGATAGCAGTAAGGAAGTACTGGATATCCTGGAAAAGCATAGTATAAATTTAAAAAGTTCTTCTAATGTTACGGATGAACAGGCAGCGATTGTAAAGAGGGAGATGGGCGGCAAGCCCCAGGGTTCCCCCGCAGCCCGTTCCAGCGAACCGGCTGGAGAGGGAGCTGATGCTCCTAAGAAAAAGATTGCGGCAGTATATAGGCCCCAGAACGCACAGATGAAGCCCCAGGGCCAGGGCGGCAGAGACAGCAGAGGCCAGCAAAGAAGCGACAGCAGACCTTCCCAGGCTCCAGGCCAGGGCGGTGCTCCCAGAGATTATGCAGGAAGAGGAGAGCAGTCCGGAACCGGAGAGCAGGGAAGCCGTGAAGGAAGACCTCAGGGCCAGGGTTATCAGGGAAACCGTGAAGGAAGACCTCAGGGCCAGGGCGGCTACCAGGGAAACCGTGATGGAAGACCTCAGGGCC
>DGRE01000017.1 GCA_002389905.1 Hungatella sp. UBA4396
ATTTGTGCAATGCAGTACTAGTTCATGCGTGGGGAAAATGTATGAACCTAAGATTCCGGATAAGCTTCAGCGAAAATAAAGTTCATGGTCAATTGAAGATAAAAGAATACAAAAAATTATCTGTTCGAAAGAGACAAACCTATGCTAAAGAGAGTTATTTTAACATGGGTACAGATATCAAAGTCTAAGGAGTGGAGAGGGGTGAATCCAATGGCACATGTAAATACCGTAACCCGTAAATCCTGCCCCAAAACAAAGAATTACAGAGATATTTAGTGCTTTAAAAATAATTTCATCTTTTGCGTTTAACTTGTCTGCTTACGTAAATCCGGCAGAGGGGAGAGCCGTCAAAGATTTCTATGCTGCACATACAGAGTTGGTCTTGGATTCAGATCCGGTTCCTGTTTTTGAGGAGAAAGCTTTGGCTAGAGCAGTAGGAGTGACTGACAGCTATGTGAGTTATGGCTGGATTCATAACGGTAATTTTTTGCGGGTCGATGGATTTGTGACGATGAAGAATGGCAGTGCAGATGCATATCATTATACGCGAGTGCAATGTGAACATAAAAGCACTGGTAGTGTATTAGAAAAAGTGGGAATGAATATCGATGGGGAGAAGTTTGGGCGAGTACGCCCTTGATTACTCCGCCAGCTATTTCTGAAAATTATAAAGGCCGCGTATATTATGGGCTTTGATAGTGTGCGCCTTACCAAGTTTTCAATTTTTATTTAAAATAGAACTGTGCATTATTAGAAAAGATAAATAGATATAAAAGTATTTTTAATATTAAAAACGTTGTTGACAGAATCATTGTTTATATGTATTATAATTATAAGGTTTTGTATTTTAAAATCATTTTTAAAGGGTAATGTTATATTTCTGTACTTTAAAAGAAAGAGAGGGGATTCTATGAGAAAAGCTAAAAAGATTTAAAAGTTTTGTTTTGGATGTGGATTATTAAGTTTCAAATCAGCGCTTGTCATTAAGTGTATTTTCTAACCCAAATTAGAATGGAGGTAATTAAATGAAAAAAATATTCAAAAGAACTTCAGCATTTCTATTAGCATCAACGATGTGTATTGCCATGGTAGGTACCGCATTCGCATATAGTCCGTCTGTGACTGTGGGTATATCTCCGTCAGGAAGTAGCCTTAAATTTAGCGCTATGGTTAAGACTGATGCTCCTGCAAACTATGTAGATAATATATACCTGTCAACAGAATCCATTAATGAAGATACAGGCTCAGTTATTAGTGCATGGGATGGTTCGAGATCGGGTCAGAAAAGCCTTGGATCAGGCTATACTTTAAGTAGGCCTATAGCGACAGCCTATAGCAAATGGGCCTATGGTGAGATCAATTATATATCTGTTGTCCCGGATGATGGATTCTCAGATACTGTTAGTACATATTATCAGAACAAGCGTAGTCTCAACAAGAGTTTAATTGCTAAACGAGACAATGCAATAGCTGATAGTTTTGACGTTGATCTGAATGGTTATGAAATATTGAATCCGCCAGATAAAGAATACTTTGCTAAAGGTTTGTTAGAAACAAGAAAACAGGCAAATGTACAAGCTGGAGATACGGTTCCAGTCACGTATATAAATGAGGATGGGTCAAAAGCATATGTGATTAAGCAGGATGCTTATGGTATGAATTACATGTTTGAGTTCAAAAATTCTGGTGATAGTTGGAGTTTAATATCCAACGATAAAGTGCAGGGAAAAATAGCTGCTCCTACTAATCAGGCAGAATCATTAAGTCTTAGAAATACAGCCGAAGTTGAAGCAATTGTTTCGTCTTCGGAGTCTTTAGCTGAATAAGGAATATGCTTATTTATTTGTGAATTTTATAGTATATTATTTTGGCTTTATGTCAATTGTTGGAGCGGGGATCATTTGAACCTCGCTCCGTTCTGGTACTGTGCCTCCTGTGGGCTCATGCAATAGAGCAACTCATATAAACGAAGTCAGGAACGAGAAAGATGTTCACCCCATAAACTATTACTCCCTGTATTGGTTTAATAGTTCTTGTAAAAGATAAACGGTCTTGAATATCTGGTCTAAACATGATAGACTATAATCAGTCTAATAAGTTTAGATTGGAGAGAATATTATGGCTAAGGATATAACACTTACTGCCGCAGAAGAAAAACTTGCGGTTCTGATTTGGCGAAATGCGCCGCTTTCTTCCCCCGATTTGGTCGCTCTTGTGGAGCGGGAAATGAACTGGAAGAAGTCAACAACTTACACGGTATTAAAAAAACTTTGCGATAAGGGTGTATTTAAAAACGAAAATGCCAATGTGTCGGTGGTTCTTACCCAAGATGAGCAAATTGCCCGTCAGAGCCGCCGTTATGTAGAAGATACATTCGGCGGGTCGCTTCCTAAATTTATCACATCATTTTTTTGCGGCAGGAAATTAACGCCAGAGCAGGCAGCAGAGTTAAAGCTGCTGATCGAAGAGCATGAGGAGGGTGGAAACAATGGATAAACTGTTCCTTGCAATTCTAAACATGAGCCTTATGGGTGCATTTGTTATCGCGGCAATATGTCTTGCGCGTCTGCCTCTAAAAAAGGCTCCCAAAATAATTTCCTATTGCTTGTGGGCAGTGGCAGGATTCAGGCTTGTATTTCCATTTTCAATCGAGAGTGTTTTCAGCCTGATACCATTTAAGGCCCAGACCATACCCCCGGATATAGCCATACAACCCGTACCGCGTATTGACAGTGGGATTTCTATTGTAAATAACGCCATCAGCAGCGTTCTTCCTGCAGCGCCACCGGCTGCCAGTGTAAACCCGTTGCAGATATGGATTATTATTGGTGCATTTGTTTGGCTTGTTGGTGCTTTTGTACTGCTTATTTACGGTGTGGTTTCATTTGTTGTTCTCAGGCAGAAAATGAAACATGCATCTCACATTGAAACAAATATCTACGAAACCCCAAATATAAAATCGCCTTTTGTGTTGGGTGTTTTCAAACCGAAAATATATCTTCCTATTGGCTTATCCGGCCAGGAAAGAAGCTATATTCTTCTTCACGAGCAAACTCACATCAGGCGGTGTGACCATATGGTAAAACTTGTGGCCTATTTCGTTTTATGTCTGCATTGGTTCAATCCTATGGTATGGCTGGCATTTCTGCTGATGGGTGTTGATATGGAAATGTCCTGCGATGAGCGGGTACTGAAAGAAATTGGCAGCGAAGTTAAGAAGGCGTACTCCATGTCTCTGCTGTCGTTAGCCACGGAACGGCGTATTATCGGCGGCAGTCCGCTTGCTTTTGGCGAAGGCAGTATAAAGGAAAGAATAAAAAATGTGCTGAATTTCAAAAAGCCGTCAAGGAAAGTTGTGATTATTACAGTGGCGTTGGCGGCGGTACTGAGTATAGGTTTTTTGGTGAACCGCCCCACGGATAGAAATAATTTGGATTCAATCACACCAAGGTCAATGAACGATGTTGTTAATGAGCCGCACTTTGCCGGAACTGTAATCGAAGTGCATGACAATACTATTCTTGTGCGTGTTAATGAAGGTGAGGATGCGCGCAGAAGCAGTGATTTGATTAGTGTTTCTCTTAATGTAAAATTGAAAGACAGCGTGACTCATTTTACTGTTGGTGACAAGGTTATTGTCTATTATAACGGGGAAATTGCCGAGTCCTATCCGGCGCAGGTAAATACTGTTTATGGGATTGTTCTGACAAGCCCTGATATGAGTGTAAACATGGAAGACATTGACCGCCTTTCCACAATGGGAACACCTTATGTGGGAGACAACAGCGCAGTCGGCAATATTGTAAATGCGCTTCCAAGGATTAATAGAGAGTATACGCAGCAGTTTTTTTCTATAGGAGATGATTACGGCACAGGCCGCACCCCCTATACGCTTACCGTTTACTATGAACCTGATAACCCAGAAGCCGGCGATGCAGGAACTATAACGGTTACGCCGAAAAATGCGGTATTGCTGTTTATGCTGATTGATAACCTTGAAGAAGTAAATTATGCATTTCGTTCAACACCCAGTGGCGGAGAAATGGATAAGGCGGCTTATAACACCATCGCAGTATATAGCAGGAAGGATGTTTCCGAATATCTTGAAACCATAGGATTAGAATGGGAAGATTTCAAGAATGACTGGAAGGGTTCGGTTGAAAAGATGTACGCAGCTCCCTCCCCTGTCTCATACCAGTCCCAGGACATAACTATTGAAGATGTGCGAGCTCTCGCTAAAAATGGAAATAGCCTGTTGTTTGAAGACTTTCAAAAATACAACGGTGTAAACACCAGCTCAAGAACTGACTACAATATAATGGTCTACAGTGTTGAGGGAGGTTATCGTTTGATCGTACATTCAAATGAGAGCGGAACCCTTGATATGGTAAACCTTGAAAGCATCTGGGAGAGCCGCGGGAGTGGAATTGACATCCGATATGGAGATATGGATGAGTTTCTAAGCAAACGGCCTATTGTTATGTTGGTGAAAGGTGGTATAGCAACACCATTGGGAACAACCGTTACTCTTAAAAATGTTACGGATTCTGAATACATTTATGGCGAGAGTTACACTATACAGCGAAAAGATGATGGCGGCTGGATAGATGTTGAACCTATCATTGAAAATTATGGTTTCAACTCCATTGGATATATGCTGCCAGCGATGGAAAGCAAGGAAATGGCTATCGATTGGGAATGGCTTTACGGAAAAATTTCCCCGGGTGATTATCGAATCGTTAAAGACGCATTACTTGTCAGGTCACCGGGTGACTATGACACATTCACATTATATGCAGCATTTACAGTGGCAGGTGAAAACTAAAGTCTAGAGGAACAGTGGACGGAACAAGAGGTTAGGGGTTTATTAACCAGGACTGATGTTTCTGAAAATTGGATTGCCGCTGATTGTGCTGTTATAAGGAATCATGCTTATGACCATTTGGGTATTGTGCTATTTACTGATACAGAAAAGAATACCAGCAATATGGCATTTTTAGACGAAGAGGCAACGCCCTGCACTTGTAAAATAACCTTTTCCATACAGGGCATTGATGTGAGCTTTACTGTGGAAGATGAATTATAAGACGTGAAATTGTATGGACGTGAAGTTTGAGCTATTATATGTTAGGGGGGCTGCAAATAATGAATAAAATAAAAATGATTTTTACTTTTTTAATCATCTCCTTCGTTTGTCTGGTTACCATATTCATCTATGGGTATAGCCCATATACATATGAGTGGAATGGATGCAGCATTAGCTTTCCTGATCGGAGTTGGAAGAAAGTTATGTCAGGGGATAGTAGTGTGGCAGGTTTTACATCTGTAAATAATGGAAGCATTGAAATAATCTGCACAGGTTTCAACGATCCTGCTAAGAATATATTATTGTATCCGAGATCAAAAGAGCAGGCAAAAAAGATTTTGGAGGACAAGCAAATTGGAAAAGGCTATGAAGTATTCACTTTAAGCTTTTCCAATGATGATGTAAGCAAAGAATATGAATCTTCCTTTGGAATTACTGGTAGTGACTATAAACATGGGTTATTGAAGGGAATAGAAACACCGGAACAAACTTACCAGATTTTGATATTAATGAATCGTGACGATGCCAAAAGTGTAGAATCTGCTCACAAAATTATGGACTCAATTATTGTAATCCCTTAAAGCTGCAAGGATTGATGATGATTTTATGGATCGCTGCCATAATAATATGCAGTATATTTATATTTTAAGTAAAAAAGAATAAACGTAAATCAAGATGGTTCTGGAATAAGTTTCAGAACCATTTCTGTCAATATTGCTTTCAGCATTGAAGTTTGCTTATGGCAGGTATACAATAAAAGATAATAACATATTGTTCTATCGGTCACTGGAATACCATAAATCTCCCATTTTTGCAGGCTATACGGCTGGAAAGAGGAAACTATGAAATCATATATAATTGTTATATTTTTAATTGTAATTATTACATTGATTATATTTAGTAAAGTCAAGAAGCGCCTGTATTTATTAAAAAAACAAAAAGCTAAAAATTATTTGCATCAAAATTTCGGGAAGACAACTTCCAAAAACCATATTAACCTGGAAGCTGTCCAAAGAGATTGGATTTTAATTTCTAAAAACATACCTGATAAAGACAAAATCGATGATATAACCTGGTTCGATTTAGAAATGGATCAGATTTATGATGAAATAAATAATTGCCAATCATTTGCAGGGGAACAAAAGCTTTATTCCATGCTTCATACGATTGGGAACCATGGAACCGAATACGAAACATTGAAAGACAAAATTGAATTTTTTAATAATGAAGAATCAGAACGCGATGAAATGTGGTATATAATTTCCTGTTTGGGAAAAGAGACAGATAGTTATTATTTACCCATATATATAAATAATCTGGAAGCATTTAGAATTCCCAATATAGATTTCTTTCGTTTTATGAGAGCCTTGTTATTTCTTTCCTTCATACCAGCAATAGCAACTATAAATTATGTATACTTGTGGTTCCCAGTCTTTGCGGCGTTAGCTAATATTGTAATATATTCTATTCAGAAAAACAGATATGAAGCATATTTAAATATGCTGCGCAGTGTTTTGCGAATCATGGAAGCGGCACAGCAAATCGTAAATTCAACAGAATTAAAATATGAAAATAAATTCAAGGATTTAAGTGAAAAAATCCATGTATTTCAAAAATTGCTTTTGATTATAGGAAAACTACAATACCGTTTTAAGTCCAGTATATCAGGAGATGCGATGACACTGGCGGAGTCGGCAACTTTTGGAATTACATTATGGGATTTGATACAGTATGACAAAGTAATAAAACAATTAATTGGGCACCAGAAGGAGTTAAGAGCTTTATATGAAATTATTGGACAAATAGATGCTGCTATTTCTGTAGCTTCATTTAGAAAAAGCTTACCATTTTACTGCGTGCCTCAGTTTGATAACAAAAGCGTAATAGAAGTAAAAGAGGTTTTTCATCCGTTTGTAAAAAACCCTGTTTATAATTCTGTGACGATTAATAAAGGGTGCATCATCACGGGGGCAAATGCCTCTGGAAAATCTACTTTTATTAAGATACTGGCAATTAATGCAATATTAGGACAAAGCATTAATACCTGCATTGCAAGAGGATTTAAGATGCCCCATTGTGCAGTTGTGACGTCTATGGCTGTCCGTGATCAAGTTGCATCTGGAGAAAGTTATTATATAAAGGAAATCAAATATTTAAAGAGGATTATTTCTTTATTGAATAGTGATACAATCGTATTTAGCGTAATTGATGAAATACTCAGAGGAACAAACACCAATGAAAGGATTGCTGCATCTGTTTCTATTTTAAAATATTTATATGAAAAAAATAGTATTACAGTAGTTGCAACACATGATATGAAGTTAACAAAGATGTTAAATGGTTATTTTGATTGCTTTCATTTTAAAGAACACATAAGTGAAAAAAAGATGTCATTTGAATATAAGATTTATCCTGGACCGGCGACATCGACAAATGCACTTCGCCTATTGGAATATATGGAGTTTCCAGGAAAGATAATTGAAGAGGCTGAAAAAATATCATCGGGCTTATGTGAGTAAGAAAGAAACCTGACTGTTTATGCTGCTGGATATATCAATACTTTGGATCTAACAGGGGTAAGTTTTACAAAGCTGGATACAATAATTACAAATTTTAATTAGAAAGGAGTGTTTTATGCCTGACTCTAACAAGGTTTCCAATAAGTTAATCAATGAAAAGTCCCCATATCTCCTCCAACACGCTTACAATCCCGTTTCCTGGTACCCATGGGGAGGGGAAGCTTTTGAAAAAGCAAAAGCAGAAGATAAGCCAGTCTTTCTCTCCATCGGATATTCCACCTGCCACTGGTGTCATGTCATGGCTCATGAATCCTTTGAAGATGAAGAAGTGGCAGAAGTCTTAAACCGGGATTACGTGGCTGTGAAGGTAGACCGGGAAGAGCGGCCTGACATTGATTCTGTATACATGTTTGTGTGCCAGGCCCTGACCGGCTCCGGCGGCTGGCCTCTGACTATTATTATGACGCCGGAGCAAAAGCCTTTTTACGCCGCAACTTATCTCCCGAAGCTTTCCAGATGGGGCTCTGCCGGATTGCTGGATACTTTATCTTCCATTCAAAGGCTGTGGAAGAATGATAGAGACCGTGTTCTGAACGTAGGAGAAGAACTGACAGGTTTATTAAATAAGGAAAACCGTTCCCAATCGGAAACGGGAGAGGAGCCTTCCGAAGAACTTTTAAAAGCCGCGTCAAATACCCTTTCCAGGGCCTTTGATAAACAGTGGGGAGGTTTTCATAGAGCCCCCAAATTTCCCATGGCCCACAACCTGATTTTCCTTTTCAGGCATTATCTGCTGGAGGGTGGGGAAAATGTCCTTTCCATGACGGAAAAGACTTTGAAACAAATGTACCGGGGCGGAATGTACGATCACATCGGAGGGGGATTTTCCCGCTATTCCACCGATGAAAAGTGGCTGGTTCCCCATTTTGAAAAGATGCTCTATGACAACGCCCTTTTGCTCTATGCCTATACGGAAGGATTCCAAATCACTGGAAATCCATTTTATGCCATGGTTTCAAGAGGAATTCTGGACTATATCCTCTCCGTCCTTACTGATAAAGAGGGAGGCTTTTACTGCGGCCAGGATGCGGACAGCGAGGGAGTGGAAGGAAAGTTCTACACCTTTGAGAAAAAAGAAATCACAGACATTCTGGGAGAAGAGCAGGGAGAGGTATTTTGCCAGTGGTTTGGCATAACGGAAGCAGGCAATTTTGAAGGAAAAAATATTCCAAATCTGATCGGAAATGAAGATTTTGAAACAGAAAACCAGGAAATAAAGGAATTGTGCCAAAAGCTTTACCAATACCGCCTAAAACGGACAACCCTTCATACCGACGATAAAATACTCACCTCCTGGAACGGCCTTATGATCGCCGGCGTGGCAAAAGCATATAAGGTTCTGGGCGACAGCCGGTATTTAGAAGCTGCCCAAAAAGCCCAGACTTTTATAGAAAAGAATCTGAAAACTCCGGATAACAGGCTTTTTATCCGGTATCGCGACGGGGAAGCGGTTCACGACGGACAGCTTGATGATTATGCCTTTTATGCCTTTGGCCTTTTAGAACTGTACGAAGCCTCCTTTTCCGTCACATATTTAAAAGAAGCGGAAGAAATTTGCGAAAAGATGGTGGACTTATTTTTCGATGAAGCCCAGGGCGGATTTTATATGTACGCCCATGACAGGGACAGGCTCATCAGCCGCCCTATGGAATTTTACGACGGCGCTCTGCCATCGGGAAATTCTGCGGCAGCCTATGTATTAAGCAGGCTCTATCACCTGACAGGGGAAGTGAAGTGGCAGGATGTTTTGCAAAAGCAGTTTTCCTGCATGGCGGGAGCAGCAGCTCAAAGCCCTGCAAACCACTGTTTTGCCCTCATGGCCTTTCAGACCATTCTCTATCCTTCCGTGGAAATCGTGGCGGTTTCTGCCGGGGAGCCGGGGCGTGAGGAAGTGACGGCGCTCCAGAGGGAAACCACAGGAAATATTAGTCTCCTGTGGAAAACAGAAGGAAATCAAAAAGAGCTTTCTGAGTCAGCGCCCTTTACAGCGGATTATCCCATACCTGAGTCCAAAACCAGGTATTACGTCTGCAGCGGCGGAGCCTGCCTTCAGCCGGTGGACACCATGGAGGAAGTAAGGAGCTTAATGAAAACCCTGTCTGACCGTATGTCCTGATTTTATCATAAAAATAATCTGCCTCCTATATAAATAAGTAAGCATTGATAGAAATAGGAGGTAGATTTTATGTGCACTGCTATTACCCTGCAAACACAGCAGGAGGAAACTTTTTTTGGAAGGACTATGGATTTTTCTTATGATATTGATCCCCACCTGTTCATTGTTCCCAAGCATTACCAATGGACCAACTGTGTGAACATGACGACTCTGTCCAATACCTACGGCTTTATGGGCATTGGACAGGAACTGGAGGGAAAGCTCTTTCTTTTTGACGGAGTAAATGAAATGGGATTTGCGGCGGCAGCTCTCTATTTTGCAGGCTGTGCAAAGTATGATGCCAGCTCTGAAAAGGGGATTGCGGCTTATGATTTTCTTCATTATATACTGGGGAACTGCTCCTCTGTAGAAGAATTAAGGACATTGATAAAAAGCATTTCCATCACAGGGGTGCAGGACCCGGTTACCGGTACTGCGGCGCCTCTTCACTGGATTGCAGTTGACAGAAGCGGGGCCTGCGTTGTGGTGGAGATGACGGAAAAGGGAAAGTCAGTCATGGAAAATCCTATGGGTGTTATGACCAACAGCCCTGAATTTCCCTGGCATATGACCAATTTAAGAAATTATATGGATGTTTCTCCCTGGCAGACAGAAAAGGTAAACTGGGGACAAGTGGAGATGACTCCCTTTGGACAGGGAGGAGGATCTATGCCTTTGCCGGGAGGTTTTACTTCTCCTGAACGCTTTGTCCGGGCTTCCTATTTAAAATCCCATGTTCCGGCGCCGGAACATAGAGGGGAAGCAGTCACTTCCTGCTTTCATATCATGGAAGGCGTTTCCATACCAAAGGGGGCTGTCATCGCAGCCCGGAATGTTTATGACTACACAAAATACACCGCATTTATCAATATCAATACCTGCGAATATTTTTTCAGGACCTATGATGATTTTCAGATCGGCACTGCCCGGTTCTTTGAATACAGTTTTCCGGCTCCGAGGCTTGTAAATCTTGGGGGCTTGTAATGAACAGAAAGGTTCAGAAAAAGGGAGGGGGAGCTGATGACGAATCATCAGCTCCTGTATTATGAAAAAAAGTCTTTCAGCAATTCTTTGCTATGTTTACAGTATATCCATGAAACATGAAGAAATAATATTATTTCTGTAAAAGGTTTTTAAATAAAGTTTGAACAAAATATGAACATGTGGACAAATGCCCATGTATTTGATAAAATATTGCTAGATGAGAAATCTGACTCAGAAGGGAGATTAACATGAAGAATCCGGTTGTAACAATTACAATGGAAAACGGCGATGTGATGAAAGCAGAGCTGTATCCGGATATTGCACCAAACACAGTGAATAATTTTATCAGTCTGGTAGAAAAAGGCTATTATGACGGGCTGATTTTCCACAGAGTAATCAGCGGTTTTATGCTTCAGGGCGGATGCCCGGAGGGAACAGGAACAGGTGGCCCCGGCTACTCCATCAAGGGAGAATTCAGCCAGAATGGATTTCCCAATGCTTTAAAGCATGACGAAGGTGTTTTGTCCATGGCAAGAGCCATGCACCCTGACTCAGCCGGTTCCCAGTTCTTTATTATGCACAAGGCATCTCCTCACTTAGACGGAGCTTATGCTGGATTCGGTAAGATTACAGAAGGCATGGACATTGTCAATAAGATTGCCGCTGTAAAGACCGATTACAGTGACCGTCCCATGGAGGAGCAGAAGATCCGCTCCATGACAGTGGATACCTTTGGAGAAGCTTATTCCAAACCACAGGAGAGCTGATGCAATGACCTGGGAGAGGGAAATCACCGTAGAGGGAGCCGTTTTCCGGGTTACCATATCCGATGACTGCAAAGCCCTGCATTCTGCTTATGTGGAAGGCAGGGCTGTTATTGGTTTATGGGACCCGGAAAAAGAGAACCAGAGCCTTGCTCCGTCAGCTTATGCCGTAGAAAATCTCGACGACATTGACCATATTTTTCTGGAACGGGTGGTCAGAAGGAGGCTGGACCTTCCCTGGATCATTTCCCGGACCAGCCGTCTGACTGTCCGTGAAATGGTTCCCGGAGACTGTCTTCTGATTCCTGATGAGTCTGAGGCAGGAGAAGAAGGCCGCCGTTTTTTAAAGGAGAAGTATTTAAAAGATTATATCAGATGCCAGTACGGCTTTTATGAATATGGAATCTGGGCTCTGGAGGTATCTGACGGTGGCAGGCTGGTGGGAAAGGCCGGTCTTTCCAATCTGGATTTATCTATGTATCCGGAATTTTCTTCTTCTATAAAAAAAGAGGATACCCCGGTAGAACTGGGGTATCACATTTTTTCTCTATACAGGAACCAGGGTTATGCAAAAGAAGCCTGCCAGGCCATTTTGCAATATGGAGCCCAAGAGGTTTCCGGACAGATTTACGCCAGAATAGACCGGACAAACCTGGCTTCCTTAAAGCTGGCGGAGAGCCTGGGCTTTCGTCTTATAGCCCAAGGATGTAGCGGATCAGCTTCAGGCATGTGTCTGTACGGGTGGAATTGCTGATCACAGACAGAACAGGTTCTTCCATAATAAGTCCTGTCCGGTCACAAAAATCCGTCTCTCCGATGAGGATACCGGTTGCAGCAGTTTCTCCGGTTTCTTCATTGGTGGTCATATAAAGGCGGTCCTTTACCTTGTCATATACATCAGCCGGAAGAAGCTCTTTTAAGTCGGTAAATCCGCCCATGGAACCATAGTGTGCGGCGGTTTCCGGGGTTCCGATCATAATATCCAGGTCCTTGGTGGAAATCACAGCAGTGACTTTGGCAAGGGAGGCATAGGTGAGTTCGCTCATGGCCGACTCATCAAAGGTCAGGGACATGGAGGAATCCACGTCGATTTTCACATTTTCATCAAGTCCGGCATACTGGCGGAAATCCTGGTCAAAGTAAGAAGACAGGAGGTCGGTGTCACTGCCTGGCCTGCTGTTTAAGATGAAGCAGGAAAGGGCCGTTTCAAACCGGTTCTGGTACATGGCCGAGCCGATGGAGCCTATGAGGACCAGGGCTGCTATAATGCTTAAAATGGGAATCTTATAATACTCCCAGATGTACCAAAGCCTGTCCTTGATGCTCATGTTCTTCAGCTTTTGCTTTTCCTCCTGCAGGGAATCTTTTAAGGTTTTGTCTTCATAAGGTGTCATGGTTTACGCCTCTTTCTTCGTTATATTGCGGGAACTTTTTAGATTATACCATATGAGAGACAGCTTTCCTTAAAATAATTATGAAATTTTGATGAAATAAGGGAGAAGATTTGATTTTTCCGGGTACATGAGCTATAATATTTTTCAATTCTACATTTGGAGGGAACGACATATGTTTTCTAACTTTTTTAATTATGACAATCCGGTCTGGCGTTTTATCGGTAAATTCGGGGACCTGATTATTTTAAACATCTTATGGATTGTGTGCAGCCTTCCGGTTTTCACCATAGGCGCCTCTACTACGGCAGTCTATTACGTGACCTTAAAGCTGGTCAGAGATGATGACGGGTACACCATCCGTTCATTTTTTAAATCCTTTAAGCAGAACTTTAAACAGGCCACGGCCATCTGGCTGATTTTGCTGGCAGCAGGAATAATCCTTGGAATTGACGTATACGTCTTTACCAGATTGTTTACGGGCGGAGAGAGCTTTCGGACTGTAATGCTTACCGTATTCATTGCCATGGCTTTAATCTATGCCGCAATCTTTACTTATATCTTCCCTCTGCAGGCCAGATTCTTCAACACCATCAGGCGAACCTTTTTCAATGCATTTTTCATGTCCCTGCGCCATTTGTTCCGCACCATCGGAATCCTGGCTATTGACGGAGCTTTGATTGCTGCCGGATTTGTTCTTATGATCCCTCCGGTGATGATGATATTAATGCTCTTTGGCTTTCCCCTTATTGCATTTATTAATTCCTACATCCTATCCCCCGTATTCCAGCGGTACACGCCCGAGGAAAAGAGGGAAGGAGAGGAATTAAGGCCCTTATTTGCAGATGAGGACAGTGAAAACAGCCTTTTAAGGGCAAGGGAAGAACAAAAGCCAGAGGAATAGGAAAACCAGGTTATTTATCCATCCGGAAGCCGCAATAAGCGCTCATTCCATGTTCGTGAAGGTCCAGGCCGTCAATTTGCTCCTGATCGGAAACTCTCAGACCGATGGTTTTGTGAATGAGGGTGAAGATGAGGAAGGCCATTACTCCGGTATAGGCAATAACAGCCCCGACTCCGATTAACTGGGTGAGGAAGCTGCATCCCTCTCCAAAGATTCCGGTCAGCAGGGTTCCCAGGAGCCCGCAGCAGCCGTGTACGCCTACAGCGCCCACCGGATCGTCGATTTTTAATTTTTTGTCAATAAATTCAATGGAAAGAACGATGACAAAGCCTGCAAGCACACCGATGATGATGGCTTCATAAGGGGTTATGACATCACAGCCTGCTGTTACTGCCACCAGTCCGGCCAGGGAGCCGTTTAAGGTCATGGATACATCGGGTTTTCCGTACCGTTTCCAGGTGAATAAAAGGGTCACAAGGGTGGAGGATACTGCAGCTAAGTTGGTATTCATGGCAATGCTGCCCACTGTGGTTGTGGCAGCCGTGGTGGAGCCGCAGTTAAAGCCGAACCAGCAGAACCAGAGAATAAATACTCCAAGGACGCCCAGGGGGATGTTATGGCCCGGAATGGCGGCAGGAGTTCCATCCTCTCCGTATTTGCCCAGACGGGGGCCTACGATCTTAGCTCCCACCAGGGCGCATATGCCTCCCAGCATGTGAACTGCCGTGGAGCCGGCAAAATCGTGGAAGCCTATTTCAGCCAGCCAGCCGCCGCCCCAGATCCAGTGTCCGGTCACAGGGTATATAACCACGCTGATGGCAGCAGAATAGATGAGATAAGAAGAAAACTTGGTCCGTTCTGCCATGGCCCCGGAAACAATGGTGGCAGAGGTGGCGCAGAACACCGTATGAAATATCATAAATACGGCAATGGGAAGACCGCTGAATAATCCGTCTGCATCTGCAAGAGAATAGGGATTAAAGAATCCGGAAGTCCCTATGATTCCGGCCGCATCACTGCCAAACATGATAGGAAAGCCCAGAATAAAAAAGAACAGGGAACCAAGTACAAAGTCCATTAAGTTCTTCATGCAGATGTTTCCTGCATTTTTTGCCCGGGTAAAGCCTGTTTCCACCAGGGCAAATCCGGCCTGCATGAAGTAAACTAAAACAGCGGCAAGCATAGTCCATATGACATTCAATAACAAAGTAGTATTTTCCATAATCAAAGCTCCTTCTTCAATTGATAATCGGATATTTTCCAGGCAGAAGAAATGAAAAACGGAGATAACCGCTTTTTAAAAGCAATTATCTCCGTTGATAATGTTGTTTCATTCTGCTGGAGGTTTCATGTCTGTCTTTTCGGAATTACAGGGCCTCACGCCCATGCTCACCGGTACGGATGCGCACCGCATCCTGCACGTCGTAAATAAAAATCTTTCCGTCTCCGTAATTGCCGGTATTGATTTCCTTTACCACTGCATCAATAATGGGATCTGCCAGCTCCTTGGGAACTACGGTTTCCACCTTTACTTTTGGCAGCAGGTTCACGTTATAGGCGGTTCCCCGGTACATCTGCGTATAGCCCTTTTGGGTTCCATATCCCATAACATTGCTGATCATAAGGCCATTGACCTTGCAGCCTTCCAGAATGGCTTTCAAATCTTCCAGCTTATCCGGCTTGATGATGATTTCCAATTTCTTCATACAGAACATCCTCCTTTTTTTTGATGAAAAAAAACAAGGGCAATTCCAGTTAGGAAACGCCCTTGTTTAATATCAACATTATACACCATTCTGTTTGTTTGTCAAATAAAAAACATAGTTAAAATTCGGAAAAAGTTTATAAAAAATTCACAAGAGGCTTGTGCTTTTCTTTGTTTTGGTATATACTAAATACAGTATACAAAAAAATAACCAAGTACAATCCGAATAACAAAAGCGAGGAATACCTGCCTATGATAAGATATCTGGGGTTAAAAGCCTATGGAAAGATCAATCTGGGACTTGATGTTTTAAGAAAAAGGGAGGACGGATATCATGATGTTCGTATGATCATGCAGACCGTGGGCCTTTATGATAAGATTGATATTTATTTAAAAGAAACGCCGGGGATTGAGATTGCGACCAATCTCTTTTACCTGCCTGTCAATGAAAATAATCTGGTTTACAAAGCGGCCAAACTCCTTATGGATGAGTTTCACGTTACCCAGGGCATCCGCATTCATTTAAAGAAGTTCATTCCTGTCTCTGCCGGTATGGCAGGGGGAAGCAGCGATGCGGCTTCTGTGCTTTTTGGAGTCAACAAGATGTTTAAGCTGGGCCTGACCAGACAGGAGCTGATGGAGCGGGGGGTTAAAATTGGAGCAGATGTACCCTACTGCATTATGAGGGGAACTGCTTTAAGCGAAGGAATCGGAGAAATCCTGACGCCTCTTCCCGATATGCCCCAATGCCAGGTATTGATTGCAAAACCGGGAGTCAATGTTTCCACCAAGTTTGTCTATGACAACCTGAATGCAGCAGGGCTGAAGGAATCTGACCACCCGGATATTGACGGAATGATCAGTGCCATCCAAAGCCGTGACATCTACCAGGTGTCGGCTCGTCTGGGAAATGTGCTGGAGACAGTAACCATACCGGAATATCCGGTGATTGCCCAGATCAAGGACCGGATGAAGGAGGCAGGAGCGGTGAACGCTCTTATGAGCGGAAGCGGCCCCACAGTGTTTGGCATTTTTACAAGCCCTCAGGCTGCTGAGAAGGCTTATGAATGCATGAGGTACGGAGAGGGGAAGACCCTTGCAAAACAGGTTTATCTGACGAATTTTTACAATACCAGGGAGGTTGCTAATGAGCAGTGAATTAAAGGTGAACATGAATGAATATCTGCCTTTGAGGGATGTTGTTTTTAATACTTTAAGGCAGGCTATTTTAAAGGGAGAGCTGGCGCCGGGGGAGAGGCTGATGGAGATTCAGCTTGCCGACCGTCTGGGAGTCAGCCGGACCCCTATCCGGGAAGCTATCCGAAAGCTGGAGCTGGAAGGTCTTGTTTTAATGATACCCAGAAAGGGAGCCGAGGTAGCCAGGATTTCTGAGAAAAGCTTAAGGGATGTATTAGAGGTCCGCAGATCTTTGGAGGAGCTTGCCATTGAACTGGCCTGCATCAGAATGGATGAGGAGGCCGTGGAGGAGCTTGAGAAAAAGCAGGAGGAATTCCGGAACGCCGTTTTAAAGGGCAATGCCATGGAGATCGCAGAAACAGACGAAGCCTATCACGATGTAATTTTTAAGGGAACCTGCAACGACAGGCTGGTTCAGATGATCAACAATTTAAGGGAGCAGATGTACCGCTACCGTCTGGAGTACATCAAGGATAAGGACAAACGCCAGGCCCTTGTGGCAGAGCATGAAAACATCTTAGAGGCAGTGCGCCGGGGCCGGGTCATGGATGCCAAAGAAGCCATGAGAGAGCATATCGACAACCAGGAGATTACAGTTTCAAAGAATATAAAAGAACGGGATTCTTAAGGAGGGCGGCTTATGACGTTTAAAGAGAAGTATCTGGCGGGTGAAGTGGAATTTGAAGCCATTGATGATTATGTGGAAGAGTGGAACAACAGCAGCACAGACCAGACTCTGGCAAGATTCCTGGGCCTTGATGAAGAGGAAGAGGATATCTGGATTGAGGAAAGCGATGAAGCCTTGCAGCAGCTTTTGGACAGTAAAAAATAAACATAATGATAAAAATTATTAAATAAATATAATCCTGGTTGACAGGGTGACAATGTGTCATTATAATAAGTGACATGTTGTCACCCTGTGTTTATTTACAGGGCAAAAAACAGAGAGAGGTGAGAAAATGCCGACGAAGCGGTTCTATAATCTTCCACCGGGAAAAAAGAAAACGATTCGCGAGGCCGCAATGGAAGAATTTATCCGGGTGCCCTTCGAAAAGGTATCAATTAATAAGATGATTCAAAAGGCAGGAATATCAAGAGGCAGCTTTTATACATATTTTCAGGATAAGTTTGATGTCCTGGCCTGCATATTCGAGGATGCCGCAGAAAAGCTACTGGAAAGCTGGAGAGAATGTGCTGAAAAAAACAGCGGCGATCTTTGGAAAACGGCGGAAGCTTTCCTTGACTACAGCATTACCAATACAAAAGAGCATATGCTGATGTTAAAGAATCTTTCGGAAAGTGAAAAAATGTTCGGTGAGATCCATAAAATGCGCCAAAGCTGTGACAGCGGCTTATATACCCTTTTAGAGGGCATGTATGAACCGGTGGACAAAGGCAATTTTAAGGATCAGACCATGGAAACCTTTGAAAATCTCATATCCATGATATTTTTGGAGCTGCTTCACTGTATGGGCTGGCATTACCACCATCCGGAGGATGAAGAAAAGATTAAGAATGTTTTCCGCAAAAAATTAGAAATTCTTCAGTATGGAATTTGTAAATGCCAATTATAATGCGATTAAGCGAAGGAGTTTGTCATGACAAAGAAAAAAATATTCATCATCGCAGGTGCAGTTGTGGTAACCGCTGCACTGGCAGGCTTAATCCTTCCCAAGGTTCTGGGAGGAAATAAGGAGGAATTTGTGGCTGAAGCGCCTCCTGCCGTAAGTGCAGAGAAGCCTCAGATCCGGTCTATAGAGCTGTCCAGTGAGCTGATCGGTACCATAGAGCCCTCCAGCATCGTCTATATCACCCCCCTTGGGGCAGGCGAGATCACTGGGGTAAATGTCCAGACAGGAGATATGGTTTCTGCAGGACAGCTTCTTTGTGTCATTGATACAAAGCAGGTGGAAAGCTCCAGGATCATGGCGGAAACTGCCAGAATTACATATGAGGATGCAAAAAAGAACTTAGACCGGATGGCCATTCTCCATGCGGCAGGCGATGTGGCTGATGCCGATTACCAGTCTCTTACAGACAAGGTGGAAATGGCAAGGCTCCAGTATGAAAATGCCAAGATCGGATACAACCTCCAGATAGAGAGCAGCCAGGTAACCGCTCCCATAGGAGGAAAGGTGGAAAGCTTTAACGTGAAGGTTCACGACATGGTATCCCCCCAGACCGTTCTCGGTGTCATATCAGGAGAAGGCGGAAAGGGCGTGACCTTTTACGCTTCTGAGCGCATTGTAGGGGGCTTAAAGGCAGGAGACGGCATTCAGGTGGAAAAGAATGGAACCAGCTACGCAGCCTCCATCACCGAGGTCAGCACCATGGTGGATGCAGCAAGCGGCCTGTACAAGGTAAAAGCGTCTGTTCCCGATGGAGATGCCCTGTCAACAGGCACCTCTGTAAAGCTTTCCGTAATTTCCCGGAAGGCGGAAAACGTCCTTACAGTTCCGGTGGACAGCGTTTACTATGAGGGTGGAGAGCCCTTTGTATACACATATGCTGACGGAACCCTGAAAAAGAATCCTGTGGTCATAGGCTTGGCAGACAATGCTTATGCAGAGGTTCAGGAAGGAATTGCAGCAGAGGATCAGATCGTCACCACATGGACCAGCGAATTGTACGACGGGTCAAAGGTCACCCTTGCAGGTGAAGAAAAAGAAGAAGCCCAGACAGCAGACAGCACAGCAGAAGCAGAAGAAACCGGGGCGGAAGCTTCCGGTTCCGGACAGTAAGGGGGCGGCATAATGGGAATTACAAAAGGCGTCTTAAAGCGGCCTGTAACCGCTGTTCTGGCAGTGCTATGCCTGCTTGTGTTTGGTTTATCCTCTGTTTTGTCCTCTAAAATGGAGCTGACGCCGGAGATGAATTTTCCGATGCTGTTAGTCAGCAGCGTTTATCCAGGTGCTAACCCGGAGGATGTGAATGATCTGGTTACCAAGGTAATTGAGGAGTCTGTAGGAACCTTGTCCGGCGTTAAAAATGTCCAGTCCAGCTCTCAGGAAAATGTATCCATCGTATTTCTGGAGTATGAATACGGCACCAATATCGACAAAGCCTACCTGGATTTGAAAAAGAAGCTGGATAACATCAGCCTTCCGGAAGATGTGGAAGCTCCCGGCATCATGGAATTTAATATCAATGATATGCCTGCCATAACTCTGGCAATCAAGGACCCTTCACAGAGCAACCTTTATAATTATGTGAGCGACAAGATCGTACCGGAGTTCGAGAAGATCTCATCTGTTGCCAGCGTAGCGGTGAGCGGAGGGCAGAAGGGCTACATCAGCGTCCGCCTGATTCCGGAAAAAATGGACCAGTACCACCTTAACATGAACTCCATCAGCCAGGCTGTCAAGGCAGCTGATTTTACTTATCCGGCGGGAAATACCGGAGTTGGAAAGAGTGATTTATCGGTCAGCACCGGTGTATCGGTCAATAATGTGGAAAGCCTTAAGAAGATTCCCATTGTGGCAGGAGCGGGAAAGACCATTTACCTGGAGGATGTTGCTGAGATTACAGAGGCTTCCCAAAAGCAGGAGGCCATCGGACGGTACAATGGAGAGGATACCATTACCCTGTCCATCAGCAAACAGCAGAAGGACAGCGCCGTTGATGTTTCCAAGTCTGTGACCAGGACCATTAATACCCTGACAAAAGAATACCCCAATCTGGAAGTGGTGGTAGTCGATGATACCAGCGACCAGATTCTGTCTGCTCTTAACAGCGTAATGTATACGATGATCGCGGCAGTTGTGATTTCCATGGTTATCATTTTCCTGTTTTTTGGAGACCTTAAAGCTTCTCTCGTTGTGGGAAGCTCCATTCCTGTCTCCATCCTGGTATCCCTGATTTTAATGTCTGCCATGGGATTTTCCTTAAATGTTGTCACCATGAGCAGTATTGTTTTAGGCGTAGGTATGATGGTGGATAACTCCATCGTTGTCATGGAAAGCTGTTTCCGTTCCCAAAAGGGGAAAGGATTCCGGGAATATATGGAGGCGGCGCTGGAAGGTACGTCGACTGTTATGCAGTCCATCTTGGGCGGTACCATTACCACTTGTGTCGTATTCATACCTCTGGCGCTTCTGGAAGGAATGACAGGGCAGCTGTTTAAGCCCTTAGGCTATACCATTGTATTTTGTATGCTGGCATCTTTGGTTTCAGCTATCACCATTGTTCCTCTCTGCTACAGCCGGTTCCGTCCTGTGGAACGGCAGAATTCTCCCATGGGCGGAATTGTAAAGGCAATGCAGAATGGCTACCGGAAAATTGTAGGCAAGCTTCTTAACCACCGGGGTCTGGTCATGGTCGTATCAGTTCTGCTTTTGATTGCCTCCTTTGCTCTGGCCGGCAGCCTTGGATTTGAGCTGATGCCGGAAGTGGATCAGGGAACGGTTACAGTTACCGCTGAGATGAGGCCCGGACTTAAGGTTGAGGAAGCGGATAAGATATTGCAAAAGCTGGAAGCTGTTGTGGCTGGTGAGGAAGACTTAAAATCCTATATGGTCAGCTACGGAGGAAGCGGATTGAGCTTTACCGGAGGAAAAAGCGGAACTTTGACGGCTTATTTAAAGTCTGACAGAAAGCTGTCCACCGAAGAGGTTGTAAACAAGTGGAAAAAGGAAATGAGTCAGATACTTGACTGTAACATTACCGTGAAATCCACCTCTTCCATGACCACCATGAGCAGCGGAAACGATTTTGAAGTCATTCTTCAAAGCTCCCAGCTGGATAAGCTGAAAACAGCTTCCAGCCAGATGGTGAGTGAACTGGCAGGCACTTCGGAGCTGATCAAGGTTCATTCGGATCTGGAAAATGCAGCTCCTGTTATTAAGGTCAGGGTTGACCCCATAAAGGCTGCTGCCGAAGGCGTGGCTCCTTCCAGTGTGGGCGGACTGTTAAATAATATGCTGAGCGGTGTAAAAGCAACCACTATGGATGTGGCCGGTCAGGAAGTGGATGTCAAGGTGGAATATCCGGAGGACTCTTATGATACTCTGGATAAGGTGGAGGGAGTCATGATTCCCAACAGCACCGGAGGCTTTACAGGACTTACGGACATTGCCGATATCGGCTATGAGGATACCCCTTCCTCCATCACCAGAAAGAACAAGCAATACTTAGTTACCATAAGCGGTTCCTTTACGGAAGAAGTGGGAAGCAAAAAAGATCAGGCAGCAGCGATCAAACGAATTGATGAGACCATTGTAAATAAATATTTAAGCGACATCGTTACAAGGGCAAAAAACAGTGAGGACGAATCCATGCAGGAAGAGTTTTCCGGACTGTTCGGAGCCATTGGAACTGCTGTTTTCCTGATCTTCATTGTTATGGCAGCCCAGTTTGAATCTCCTAAGTTTTCTCTGATGGTTATGACCACCATTCCCTTCAGTTTGATCGGGTCCTTTGGATTTTTGGCGGCTGCGGGAGTTGCTATCAGCATGACCTCCCTGCTGGGATTTTTGATGCTGATTGGTACTGTGGTAAATGCCGGAATCCTTTACGTGGATACGGTAAACCAGTACCGTATCACCATGGATAAGAGGACTGCCCTGATTGAGGCGGGTGCCACCAGATTAAGACCTATTCTTATGACCACCCTCACAACGGTAGTGTCCATGGTTCCCATGGCAATGGCTCTGGGAACAAACGGAGAAACCATGCAGGGTCTGGCTCTGGTAAACGTGGGAGGCTTGACCGCTTCCACCATACTGTCACTGCTCATGCTTCCGGTTTATTACTCCCTTATGAGCGGAAAGCTGGATAATAGCCAGCTGCCGGATTAAACACATGCAGGGGGCCGGATCTCGGAAATTGGCTCCCTGCTGGGAAAATAAGGATTTCCTGTTTTAATCAGAATATGATAAAATAATGACAGATATATAACATAAAAAAATCCAGTTAAGGAGGATTCAGGATGAGAAAATGGAAACAGATTTGTGCATGTTGTCTTGCAGCCGTGCTGACTGTTTCCGGACCGGCGGCCACAGCCTGGGCCGGAAGTCCGGAATTTGCCAGAACTCCCGAGGAGTGGGCAAGGCTTAGGGACAATGTGATGGAATACGATGAGCTGACCGGACTGATCCGTGAATACAACGTGACCGTCCAAAAGAACCAGCTTGATATTAGTGATAAGAAGAAAGATGATATGATCACCAGCGACCAGTATGCCCAGGCATATCGGGATGCTGCTGATGAGATGTGGAATGCAGTGGATGGTGAGAACGCCGTTGCAGATGTGGGCAATGAGATGGCGGCCAGAAATGCACAGGTCAGCGCTGACAAAAATGTGCAGGATCTGCAGGTATACCAGCTTACCTATGACCAGCAGGAAGCCGGTCTGGTAGCTTCGGCCCAGTCTTCTATGATCGCATATTTCCAGCAGAATTATGAATTGGAAAATGCAAAGGAGAGTCTGGAGCTTTTAAAGGCAGTCTATGATTCAACTGTTTTAAGGCAGAGTGCAGGCATGGCAACTCAGGTGGATGTGCTGACGGCTCTGGAAAATGTCCAGAATGCCCAAACCGCCATTGACAAGCTGACAGCTGCCATTGACCAGACGCGGCAGACTCTTTGCGTTATGCTGGGCTGGAAGTACAATGATATGCCGGAGATCCGGGAGATTCCCCCGGTGGATATGGAACGGATTGCTGCTATCAATTTAGAACAGGATAAGGCAGCTGCCCTTGAAAATAACTACACCTTAAAAATCAACAAAAGAAAACTGGGAAATGCCACAGCAGGCACTACCATTGAAAGTCTAAACAGAGCCATTGAAAGCAATGTGCAGAATATTAATGCTGACATGGTGAAGAATCACCAAGCCGTTCTTCAGGCTAAGGCGGCCTACGACCAGGCAGCAGCAGAGTTTGAACTGGAAAGCAAGAACATGGGAACTGCCCAGAGAAAATTTGATATTGGCATGCTCAGCAGGCTGGAGTATTTACAGCAGAAAAATACGTATAACTCCAAAAGTACAGGAATCAAAACAGCAGAACTGGCCTTGGCCCAGGCTGTTCAAACCTATGAAAACGGAGTAAAGGGTCTGGCTTCGGCGGGAGGAATGTAATATGAAGAAAAATGGTTTTCTTTCCTTCTGTTTGGCCGGGAGTTTGGCTGTTTCCACTGTTATGACCTCATACGGAGCCCTGGGCCCTGGAGATGCTTTAAAATCCATTCCAGAGGGTGTGTCAGAGGAAACATGGAGCCGGTTAAATGACCAGACCATAGAATTTGATGAGCTTTACGACCTGGTAAGATATTTTAATCCTGATCTGCTCTCCGATATAAACCTTAATGAAGGAATCAGCAGCCTGGATGACCTTGAGGTCATGTATGAGGAAATGAGGCTTCAGATTCCGGAGTTAAATAAAATGGTTCGGGATTTAAAAGATGCCGGCATGGAAGAATATCCGGATAAAGAAAGTGATATATATCAAGGCTATGTAGATTTAAAGACGGCTGCAAAAGGCCTTGAAGAGTCGGCTAAGAAAAGTAAGACGGGTATGAAAAGCGGTAAAAAGCGGTTAGATGCAGGAGCCGATCAGATGGCAAAAAGCTATACAGCCATTGTCAGCCAAATGATGATAGGCTATGACAGCGTTCAGGCCAGCCGCAGCCTTCTGCAAAAGATGGTGGAGGCCAGTCAGGCTGCCTATGATGCCCAGAACCTCCGGTTCCAGCAGGGAATGGCAACAGAGGCAGAGGTGCTGGCTGCCAATAAAGAGTTGCTGTCTGCCCGTTCCGCTCTCCAGCAGCTTGATCATACAGGAGACAGTTTAAAAAGCAGCCTGGCTTTAATGACCGGATATCCGGCAGACAGTTTACCTCAGATCAGCAGCATTCCCCAGGTTGATCCGGCTTCTCTGACTGCCCTCGATTTAGAAGGAGATACCCAAAAGGCCATTAACAACAATTACGGCCTTATCGGGCAGCGCCGGGCGAAATCAGACGGAACCACCACTGGAGTGAATATGAAGGAAGCTGACCTTTCCCGGGCTACTCAGGAAGTGTCTGTTCAGATGGAATCCATGTATCAGGCCGTAATGCAGGCGAAAGCTGCATATGATGCCTCCTGCACCTCCTACGAAAAGGCAGTGCTGATAAACGGAAAGTCAGACAGAGCCTTCCAGCTGGGCATGATGAGCCGTGTTGCCTATCTCCAGTCCCAGATGGCCCTGCTTCAGGCAGAGGGGGCGAAGCAGAGCGCTTATAACAGCCTGTATCAGGCTTACGACACCTACCAGTGGGCTGTAAGGGGCATTATTTTACAGTCTGGGCAGTAGAGTCCTGTTTTTTTGAAAACAGTTCAACAGTTTTAAAACGAAGATTAATTTTCACCTTTTCCCGGCTGAGCTTTTGATAATCGGATTCTCCCACAGACTCCCGGAGAATTTCCTTAGATTCATCAGGGACTACTGCATAGGAGGAATCAACAAAACAAAGGGGAGGATAGAGGACGCACCACCAGTTGCGTCCTTTTCCTTTGCCTATTTTTACCCGGACAGCCTGATAGTTTCCCTGGGGAAATACCATATCCCCATAGGTCTTGGCAGGAAAATAGGCATCAGTCAGTTCCATATGTGCAGGATAATCGTATCCCAGGCTTTTCATGTAATTTGATGCTTCCTCCTCCAGGTTTTCCCGGTGAGAAATCACATAATCCTTTGTATCTTCTAAAGATGCTCCTTCTCCCAGCTCTTCATATATAGAATTGAGGAGTCTGGTGCGGACTTTTAATTTAAGGGCCTGATCCTCTGTGCTGTTACTGTTTGCCAGTACGTGAAAACGCAGGATTTCCGGGGCGATTCGGGAAGCCAGTGCCTGGTCTTCTTTCCGTTCTTCCGCCAGAGTGAGCAATAGGGCAAGCAATAAACATATTATACATAAAAACAAATTGCGTTTTTCTTTCATATTTCATTTCTCCTTTTTCCTTTTCTATTTCTAATTGTAGCCATATGTGATATAATATAAACGCTGAAAGATTAAGAATTTGGTGAGGAGATAGAAATGAATAAAAAAACTGCGGTTGTTTTATTTGGAGGCCGGTCTTCAGAGCACGTTGTGTCCTGCATGTCGGTCATCAATGTCATTAACCATATCGATAGAGAAAAGTATGATTTAATACTGATTGGAATTACAGAAGAAGGCCGCTGGGTGAAGACAGAATCCGTGAAAGAGATCAAAACAGGGGCCTGGAGAGAAGGAAGTGTCTCTGCCATCCTTTCCCCTGATTCCACCATGGGAGGAGTTATTCTCATGGATGGAGCGAAAACAGAGGTTGCAAAGGTAGATGTGGTCTTCCCCGTGCTTCATGGATTATTTGGAGAGGATGGGACTGTCCAGGGACTTTTGGAGCTGGCAGGAATCCCCTATGTGGGCTGCGGCGTGCTGGCTTCCGCCGTTTCTATGGATAAATTATATACAAAGATCATTGTAGACCGGCTTTCTGTGAAACAGGCAGACTACGTGCCGGTGATGCGCCAGGATTTAGAGGATATGGAAGGCGTTGTGAACAAGGTGGAGGAGAAATTTTCCTATCCCGTATTTGTAAAACCCTCCAATGCAGGTTCCTCCAAAGGAGTCAGCCGGGCAGGCAGCCGGAAGGAGCTGGAGGAAGCCTTGACAGAAGCGGCAAACCACGACAGAAAGATCCTGGTGGAAGAGATGATTGTGGGACGTGAGATCGAATGCGCTGTATTTGGCGGCGGAAGATCCCCCATAGAAGCCTCCGGCGTGGGAGAGATCCTTGCAGCAGCCGAATTCTATGACTTTGATGCTAAGTATTACAACTCAGAGTCCAAAACAGTTGTCAATCCGGACCTGCCGGCAGGTGCCGCAGAAAAAGTGAGAGAGGCAGCCAAAGCTATTTTTCAGGCAGTGGATGGCTTCGGCCTTGCCAGAGTGGACTTCTTTGTGAAAGAGGACGGAACTGTGGTCTTTAATGAAATCAATACCATGCCTGGATTTACCGCCATCAGCATGTACCCCATGCTTTGGGAAGCTGCCGGAATCACCAAGGACCAGTTGGTGGACCGCCTGATGGCTCATGCTATGGATAGAAACTGACAGTAAGGAGAGACACCATGGCAGATAAAAATTCACCGATCGGAGTTTTTGATTCCGGCGTAGGAGGCCTTACGGTTGCAAGGGAGATCATGAGGCAGATGCCGGAGGAAAAAATCGTATACTTCGGAGATACGGCCCGTGTGCCTTACGGAAATAAATCCCGCAGCACAGTAATCCGTTTTACCAGACAGATCATCCGTTTTCTTCTGACCCAGGATGTGAAGGCCATTGTCATCGCCTGCAACACAGCCACAGCCTATGCGTTGGAGGAAGTGGAAAAAGATATGAATATTCCCATCATCGGAGTCATCCATGCAGGAGCCAAGACAGCCGTGGAGTCCACCCAGAACGGGAAAATCGGCATCATTGGAACAGAAGGAACCATAAACAGCGGAGAGTATACCAAAGTGATGATGAAAATGAGGGAAGACATCCAGGTCACCGGAAAGCCCTGCCCCCTTTTGGTTCCCCTGGTGGAGGAAGGGCTTCTCCACGATTCTGTCACCGATGAAATTGCTTCCAGGTATTTAAGCGAATTAAAAGGCAAATATATAGACACACTGATTTTGGGCTGCACCCATTATCCGCTTTTGCGCTCCACAGTAGGAAGGCTTATGGGACCGGAGGTCACCCTTGTAAACCCGGCCTATGAGACCGCTTTGGAGTTAAAACAGGTATTAGAGGAGCAGGGACTGCTGTGTGAATCCTGCGGCAGTGACCAGGAAAAATACCGTTTTTATGTCAGTGATTTGGCAGAAAAGTTTACCAATTTTGCGGCGTCCATCCTTCCCGGAAGAGTGACGGAGACAAAGCAGATTAATATTGAGGAATTTTAGAGGAGCTACTATGACGAGAGACGTTCTGATCAGCATCAGCGGAATGCAGGTTGCAGAAGAGGACAAAAATGGAGTGGAACTGATCACCTCCGGTGATTACTTCATAAAAAACGGGAACCACTACATTTTGTATGAGGAGATTCAAGAGGATGGAGAAGGAGTGACAAAAAACACCATTAAGATCCGTCCTTCAGGCCTGGATATTATTAAGAGGGGAAGCTTCAGTACCCACATGATATTTGAAAAAGACAAGAAAAATATGTCCTGCTATGCCACTCCCCTGGGAGAGCTTATGGTTGGAATCAACACCAATGACATCCACATCCAGGAGGATGAGGACCATTTGAACGTGCGTGTGGAATATTCTCTGGACATTAACTACCAGCACGTATCGCAATGCAGCATTATCCTTGATATCCATTCTAAGGCAACGGCAGATATCCGCCTTGTTAATTAAAAAAGATATATGCGAAAAACCGCCCCACAGCGAGGTATTCACTGTGAGGCGGTACTTTTTTTATCTATTTAGACTCATTCCATGTAAGATTTCAACATCCACATCAGCTTCTGATACTCAGTCAGATAGCCGTTGAACTGATCGGCAGTGGCTCCATCGTTATTTTCCTCTGCCAGTTCCACAATTTCTTTCGTATCCCGAATCCAATAATCCACATCAGAGATCAGACTCTTAATGGTTTCATCAGAAGAAATAGGTGCATCCTCCCGCTCCTTTACGGAAGTCAGCTCCAGCGCCTTCTTTAAGTTGGCTACCGGTGAGCCGCCCAGAGCCAGAAGCCTTTCGGCTACATCGTCAATAATCTTAGCTGTCTGGTCATAAAGATCTTCCAGCTTGGCATGGAGTGTGAAGAAGCCGCGGCCCTTTACATACCAGTGCAGGTTGTGGAGCTTGATGTACATGACCTGCTGATTTGCAAGATATTCATTGAGTTTGTCGGATAAGTTTTTGCTCATAATGCTTTTAATCCTCTCTTTCTTTTTCTATCGGCTTAATGCCTTTTCATAATTATCGGCAACTGCCTTCCAGTCAACAACCTGGAAGAAAGCCTTGATATAATCTGCCCTCAGATTCTTATATTTTAGATAATATGCGTGCTCCCATACGTCAATGCCCAGAATCGGGATATTTCCCTTTCCCTCCATAAAAGGATTATCCTGGTTAGCACTGGAGGAAAGAACCAGCTTTCCTTCCTTGCTGACAGAGAGCCAGCCCCAGCCTGAGCCAAACTGTCCGGCAGCCAGACCGCTTAGCTGATCCTGAAAAGCGGAAAAGCTTCCAAAGGCTTGATCCAGTTCCGCCTTAAGAATGCCGTCAGGTTCTCCGCCTCCGCCAGGGCTCATGGTGGAAAAATAGAGGTTGTGGTTATAAAAACCGCCGCCGTTGTTGCGGATCGCTTTTCTTAAAGCTTCATCGGAAATACTTTCCAAAGAGGAGAGGATAGAAGTAATTTCTTTGCCCTCAAGGCCTGCCTTCTGAGCCGCATCATTTAAGTTCTTTGTATAAGCTGCATGATGCTTGGAATAATGAGTTTCCATGGTAAGAGCATCGATGTGGGGTTCTAAAGCGTCATATGCATAAGGTAATTTAATTTGTTCAAACATAGTAGTTCTCCTTTCGCTTCTATATATAATGTAATAGTCGTTTTAATATTAGGTTAGTTTTAACTAACAACCTTGTAGCTTGATTATATATTAAGAATACGGCAATGTCAAGAGTATTTTCAAACTTTTGAGATAAAAGATGGATAATAACCATGTTTTTGTAAAATATAGTTAAATATTGAGACTAATTAAAGGCCAAATCCAATAAAAGATAAATAAAAATACCGGAGCACGATTCATAATCGCACTCCGGCATTCAAAGCAGTTTTACTTTTTATCTTTTTTAAACCTGTCCATAAATTTCTTCTTTTTCGGTGCAGGCGGAATCGCTTTTCCCCGAAGGCTCTTGATCTCGGTTATGTAGATCCCGCTTATAACCACCTTAGCCTCTGTCTTAACAGGAAGCACCTCAAAAACCTTGGCATCTGCAATCAGGGTCATAACCTTAGGCCCGATTTTCGCTTTTACGATGGGAAGGCTTGTACGGCGCATATACCAGGGAGTTTGCTCATACACGGCTTTAGGAAGCCCAGCCTCCTTAATCTTCATCTTTTTCTTGTCAATTACCAGCATGGATACGGTCTGCGCCGCAGCCTCCAATGCCTGCTGCTGCTCCACCTGACGCTTTTCCAGCCTTCTTCCGAAGAAATAAAGAGCTGCCATAGCCACCACTGCAATGAAAAGAATCACTATCATTACGTTTAAAATTACGCTCACCGGGAATACCTCCAATAGTTCGTTTTATAAAATTTAAGAAAAATATGCCTATCCGGAATAGTATAACACATATGTCTGGGAAATTCAAGTAAAAAATGCTTGACACCTTGACAGGGCTATGATATTATGGAATGTGCACTATTGTGGCTTTGTGTGCCTTAAAGGCACATTTATGCCCAAAAACAGAAATGATTAGAAAGAAAACAGGGGTGAAACGTCAATGGAGAAAAGCAGAATGCGTCCGGTCCCAGCCGGTAAGAGCCTGAGAATGAGTTTCTCAAGACAAAAAGAAGTGCTTGAGATGCCGAACCTGATTGAAATTCAAAAGAATTCCTATCAGTGGTTCCTTGATGAAGGGTTGAAGGAAGTTTTTGAAGACATCTCTCCCATCGCAGACTTTGCTGGTCACTTGAGTCTTGAATTTGTCGACTTTACATTATGTAAGGATGATATCAAGTATACAATCGAAGAATGCAAAGAAAGAGATGCCACCTACGCAGCTCCTTTAAAGGTAAAGGTAAGGCTTTGCAATAAAGATAAAGATGAAATTAATGAACATGAGATCTTCATGGGTGATCTTCCGCTTATGACAGATACCGGTTCCTTCGTGATAAACGGCGCCGAGCGGGTTATTGTAAGCCAGTTGGTACGTTCCCCAGGTATTTATTATGGTATTGAACACGACAAGGTAGGAAAAGAGCTTTATGCTTGTACCGTAATTCCAAACCGCGGCGCGTGGCTGGAGTACGAGACGGACTCCAACGATATTTTCTATGTACGTGTTGACAGAACCAGAAAGGTTCCCGTAACCGTGCTTATCCGTGCCCTTGGCCTTGGCACCAATGCAGAGATCATTGAACTCTTTGGTGAAGAACCCAAGTTACTGGCCAGCTTCGGCAAGGATACCTCCGACAATTACCAGGATGGTTTGCTGGAGTTATATAAGAAGATACGCCCAGGTGAACCTTTATCTGTTGATAGTGCTGAAAGTCTGTTAAATAGTATGTTCTTCGACTCCAGAAGATACGATCTTGCAAAGGTCGGAAGATATAAATTCAATAAAAAGCTTCATTTCAAAAACCGCATCACAGGCCACGTACTGGCTGAAGAAGTGGTGGATACCAGAACCGGCGAAATCCTGGCAGAGGCTGGAACGACTGTAGACAAGCAGCTTGCAACTGACATTCAGAATGCGGCTGTTCCTTTCGTGTGGCTGGAGGGAGTAGAGCGCAAGCAGAAGGTTCTTTCCAATTTAATGGTAGATTTATCTACCTTTGTAACCTTTGATCCCAAGGAAGCAGGAGTTATAGAATTAGTATTCTACCCAGTCCTTGAAAAAATTCTGACAGAAGCTGGAAATGACGAAGAAGAGCTGAAAGCTGCCATTCGTAAGAATGTCAACGAGCTGATTCCTAAGCATATTACAAAGCAGGATATTTTAGCTTCCATCAACTACAACATGCATCTGGAAGAAGAAGTGGGCAATGCCGATGACATCGACCACCTTGGAAACAGAAGAATCCGTGCTGTAGGCGAGCTTTTGCAGAACCAGTACCGCATCGGTCTTTCCAGAATGGAACGTGTGGTTCGTGAAAGAATGACTACACAGGATATGGACGGCATTACGCCTCAGTCCTTGATCAATATTAAGCCGGTTACTGCGGCAGTAAAGGAATTCTTCGGAAGCTCCCAGCTTTCCCAGTTCATGGATCAGAACAATCCTCTGGCAGAGCTGACCCATAAGCGGCGTCTGTCCGCATTGGGCCCTGGCGGTCTTTCCAGAGACCGTGCCGGATTTGAGGTCCGTGACGTTCACTACACCCATTACGGACGTATGTGCCCCATTGAGACCCCTGAAGGTCCCAACATCGGTCTGATCAACTCTCTTGCCACCTATGCGAGAGTGAACCAGTATGGATTCGTAGAGGCTCCTTACCGTGTGGTGAATAAGGCAGATGCCCAAAATCCTATCGTTACCGAAGAAGTGGTTTATTTGACCGCTGATGAAGAAGATAATTATGTAGTTGCCCAGGCTAATGAGCCGTTAGATGACGAGGGCCACTTCATCCATAAAAATATTTCCGGACGTTTCCGCGAGGAGACTTCCGAGTTCCAGAGAAAGAATATCGATCTCATGGACGTATCCCCTAAGATGGTATTTTCCGTTGCAACGGCCATGATTCCCTTCCTGGAAAATGACGATGCAAACCGTGCCCTCATGGGTTCTAACATGCAGCGTCAGGCAGTTCCGCTGCTGACCACAGAGGCTCCGGCAGTAGGAACAGGTATGGAAGCCAAGGCAGCGGTAGACTCCGGTGTATGCATGGTTGCCAGAGAGCCCGGCGTGGTAGAGCGCTCCGCTTCCAATGAGATCATCATTAAAAGAGACTCAGACGGCAGAAGAGACGTTTACCGTCTGACCAAGTTTAAGAGAAGCAACCAGTCCAACTGCTACAACCAGAAGCCGGTGGTATACAAAGGCGACCACGTGGAAAAGGGAGAAGTCATTGCTGACGGTCCTTCCACACAAGACGGTGAGATCGCACTTGGAAAGAACCCCCTGATCGGCTTTATGACCTGGGAAGGCTATAACTATGAGGATGCGGTTCTCTTAAGCGAGCGTCTTGTTCAGGAGGACGTTTACACCTCTGTCCATATTGAGGAATACGAGGCAGAAGCCCGTGACACCAAGTTAGGGCCGGAAGAGATCACCAGAGACGTTCCCGGCGTAGGCGAGGACGCTTTAAAGGATCTTGACGAAAGAGGAATCATCAGAATCGGTGCGGAAGTTCGTGCCGGAGATATTCTGGTTGGAAAGGTGACTCCAAAGGGAGAAACCGAGCTGACGGCAGAAGAGAGATTGCTGCGCGCCATCTTCGGTGAGAAGGCCAGAGAGGTCCGTGATACTTCCTTAAAAGTGCCTCACGGTGCTTACGGAATCATCGTAGATGCAAAAGTATTTACAAGAGAAAACGGCGACGAGCTTTCACCGGGTGTGAATCAGACTGTCCGCATTTACATTGCCCAGAAGAGAAAGATCTCTGTAGGCGATAAGATGGCCGGACGTCACGGTAACAAGGGTGTTGTTTCCCGCGTGCTTCCGGTAGAGGATATGCCATTCCTTCCAAACGGCCGTCCCCTTGACATCGTATTAAACCCTCTGGGTGTGCCATCCCGTATGAACATCGGTCAGGTGCTTGAAATCCATTTGAGCCTTGCTGCAAGAGCCCTTGGATTTAACATATCCACACCGGTATTTGACGGAGCAAACGAAATTGATATTATGGATACCCTGGATGTGGCAAACGACTACGTGAACATGACGTGGGAGGATTTCCAGGAAAAATATAGAGAAACCTTAAATTCTGGGGTAATTGAATACCTTGGAGAGCATCTGGATCACAGAGAGCTGTGGAAGGGCGTTCCTATTAACCGGGACGGTAAAGTCCGCCTCCGTGACGGACGTACCGGCGAGTACTTTGACAGTGCCGTTACCATCGGACACATGCATTATCTGAAACTGCATCATCTGGTTGACGATAAGATCCATGCCCGTTCCACCGGACCATATTCTCTGGTTACCCAGCAGCCATTGGGCGGTAAAGCCCAGTTCGGCGGACAGCGTTTCGGAGAGATGGAGGTTTGGGCTCTGGAGGCCTATGGCGCTTCCTACACACTTCAGGAGATCATGACAGTGAAATCCGATGACGTGGTAGGACGAGTGAAGACCTACGAGGCCATTATCAAGGGTGAGAACATCCCTGAGCCGGGAATCCCCGAATCCTTTAAGGTGTTGTTAAAGGAACTTCAGTCTTTGGCACTTGATGTAAGGGTGCTGCGTGAGGACAACACAGAGGTTCAGATCGCTGAAAGCACTGATTATGAAGAAACGGATTTAAGATCCATTATCGAAGGTGACAAACAATACCGGGAAGAGGAATCCTTTGGAAACTACGGCTATCAGAAACAGGAATTCAAGGATCAGGAACTGGTAACTGTAGAGGAAGATGAGGAGGATGGAGACGATTCTCCAGGTACTTTCGACGATACGGATATTGAAGACTCAGACGAAGAATAATAGAAGGGAGAACCGCTCATGCCTGAAAATAATGAAACTTACCACCCAATGACATTTGATGCCATCAAGATTGGTCTGGCATCTCCGGAGAAAATTCTGGAATGGTCCCACGGTGAGGTAAAAAAGCCTGAGACAATCAACTACAGGACATTGAAGCCGGAAAAAGACGGCCTGTTCTGTGAAAAGATCTTTGGGCCGAGTAAGGACTGGGAATGCCATTGTGGGAAATATAAGAAAATCCGTTACAAAGGCGTTATCTGCGACCGCTGCGGTGTGGAAGTGACCAAGGCCAGCGTCCGCAGGGAGCGTATGGGCCATATCCAGCTCGCTGCACCAGTTTCCCATATCTGGTATTTTAAGGGAATTCCCAGCCGTATGGGTCTGATTCTGGACATTTCTCCCAGAACGCTGGAAAAAGTTCTGTATTTCGCATCTTATGTAGTGCTTGATGCAGGAAATACAGGTCTGCAGTATAAGCAGGTTTTATCAGAAAAAGAATTCCGGGAGGAAGTGGAGAAATACGGCCACGGCTCTTTCCGGGTAGGAATGGGAGCAGAAGCCATCTTAGAGCTTCTGCACTCCATAGATTTGGAAAAGGACTCTGAAGAGTTAAAGAAGGGGTTAAAGGATGCCACCGGACAGAAGCGGGCCAGAATCATCAAGAGACTGGAAGTAGTAGAGGCATTCCGCAGTTCCGGCAATCTGCCTGAATGGATGATCATGACAGTGGTTCCGGTTATCCCTCCGGATATCCGCCCCATGGTACAGCTTGACGGCGGCCGTTTTGCCACCTCAGACTTAAACGACCTTTACAGAAGAATCATAAACCGTAACAACCGTCTCGCCCGCCTGTTGGAGCTTGGCGCTCCGGACATTATCGTCCGCAACGAAAAGCGTATGCTTCAGGAAGCAGTCGATGCCCTCATTGACAACGGCAGACGTGGAAGACCTGTAACAGGACCTGGAAACCGTGCCTTAAAGTCCCTTTCTGATATGTTAAAGGGAAAACAGGGACGTTTCCGTCAGAACCTGTTAGGAAAACGTGTGGATTATTCCGGACGTTCCGTTATCGTAGTAGGACCGGAGCTTAAGATTTACCAGTGCGGTCTTCCGAAAGAAATGGCCATTGAGCTGTTTAAGCCCTTTGTTATGAAGGAGCTGGTTTCCAACGGAACCGCTCATAATATAAAGAATGCTAAAAAGATGGTAGAGCGTCTTCAGACTGAGGTCTGGGATGTGCTTGAGGATGTAATCAAAGAGCATCCGGTTATGTTAAACCGTGCTCCTACCCTTCACAGACTGGGAATCCAGGCGTTTGAGCCCATTCTGGTAGAGGGTAAGGCCATTAAGCTTCATCCTCTGGTTTGTACCGCTTTTAACGCCGACTTTGACGGAGATCAGATGGCTGTTCATCTGCCCCTTTCCGTAGAAGCCCAGGCAGAGTGCCGTTTCCTTCTGTTATCACCTAATAACCTGTTAAAGCCTTCGGACGGTGGCCCTGTGGCTGTTCCTTCACAGGATATGGTCCTTGGTATTTACTACCTGACTCAGGAACGTCCTGGTGCAAAGGGAGAAGGTATGGTATTTAAGAGTGTGAATGAAGCAATTCTCGCTTACGAGAATCAGGCAGTTACCCTTCATTCCAGAATTAAAGCCAGAGTAAGTAAAAGAATGCCTGACGGTACCATGAAGAGCGGTGTTGTAGAATCGACCGTTGGCCGTTTCATCTTCAACGAGATTGTTCCTCAGGATTTAGGTTTTGTAGACCGTTCGATTGCAGGCAATGAACTTATGATGGAAGTTGATTTCCATGTAGGCAAAAAGCAGTGTAAGCAGATCCTGGAAAAGGTTATTAACGTTCACGGTGCCGTTCAGACTGCGGAAACCTTAGATGACATTAAGGCCATTGGTTATAAGTACTCTACCAAAGCTGCCATGACCGTATCCATTTCCGATATGACAGTACCGGAGAGCAAGCCCAAGCTGATTGCAGATGCAGAAGCAACGGTTGACCAGATTGCAAAGAACTTCCGCCGCGGTTTGATTACGGAGGAAGAACGTTATAAAGAAGTAATTGACACATGGAAGACAACCGATGACCAGTTGACCCATGACCTGCTGACAGGACTTGATAAGTACAACAACATCTACATGATGGCCGATTCCGGAGCCCGTGGTTCCGATAAGCAGATTAAGCAGCTTGCCGGTATGCGTGGACTTATGGCAGATACAACCGGTCACACCATCGAGCTTCCTATTAAGTCCAACTTCCGTGAAGGTCTTGACGTATTGGAGTACTTTATCTCCGCTCACGGAGCCCGTAAGGGACTTTCCGATACAGCCCTTCGTACCGCTGACTCCGGTTATCTGACCAGACGTCTGGTAGACGTTTCCCAGGATCTGATTATCCGGGAAATCGACTGCTGCGAAGGAAAAGAAAGTCCGTATATGGAAATCAAGGCATTTATGGACGGACAGGAAACCATTGAGGGCCTGGAAGAGCGTATTACAGGCCGGTTCATCGGAGAAACCATCACTGATCCGGATACAGGAGAAGTGATTGTAAAGGCCAACCATATGTGTACGCCAAAGCGTGCGACGGCGGTTATGAAGGCATTGAACAAGATGGGCCGTGATTCCATCAAGATCCGTACTGTTTTAAGCTGCAAATCCCACTTGGGTGTCTGCGCCAAGTGTTACGGTGCCAACATGGCAACTGGACAGCCGGTTCAGGTAGGCGAGGCAGTCGGTATTATCGCAGCTCAGTCCATCGGTGAACCCGGTACCCAGCTTACCATGCGTACCTTCCATACGGGAGGCGTTGCCGGAGGCGATATCACACAGGGTCTTCCCCGTGTTGAGGAGCTTTTTGAGGCCCGTAAGCCAAAGGGTCTTGCCATTATCGCAGAGTTTGGCGGAGTGGTTGCCATTAAGGATACAAAGAAAAAGCGTGAGATCATTGTGACGGAAAATGAAACCGGAAACTCCAAGGCATATCTGATCCCTTACGGTTCCAGAATCAAGGTTCAGGACGGCCAGGTGCTGGAAGCCGGTGACGAGCTGACAGAAGGTAGTGTGAATCCTCACGATATTTTAAAGATCAAGGGCGTCCGCGCTGTTCAGGATTATATGATACAGGAAGTGCAGCGTGTATACCGTCTCCAGGGTGTGGAAATCAACGATAAGCACGTTGAGGTAATTGTAAGACAGATGCTTAAGAAGATCAAAATTGAGGAAGGCGGAGACAGCGATGTGCTTCCGGGAACCTCAATGGATGTTCTGGATTACAATGACTTAAATGAAGCACTGATTGCAGAAGGCAAGGAACCGGCAGATGGAAAGCAGGTTATGCTGGGTATTACCAAGGCATCACTGGCTACAGATTCCTTCTTATCCGCAGCCTCCTTCCAGGAGACTACAAAGGTTCTGACCGAAGCCGCCATTAACGGCAAGGTAGACCATTTGATCGGTCTGAAAGAAAATGTTATTATCGGTAAGCCTATTCCGGCAGGTACCGGCATGAAGCGTTACCGCACCATTCGTCTGAATACAGATGCAGCTTTCGAGGAAGAAGAGGAGATCACTCTTTCAGAAGATGATGAAATCATTTTGACAGAGGATACCTTTGAAGAGGCGGAAGAGGTTCTGGATATTGATGAAATAGAGATAGAAGAATAAAGTGACAAAGGCCCCGGCGGGTTTCATTCTGCCGGGGCCTTTTTTTGTATCACGGACAAAA
>DGRE01000059.1 GCA_002389905.1 Hungatella sp. UBA4396
TCCCTTTTCCATTATTGGTAGCGTTCCCATCATTGCCTTTGTCCTTATTCTTATTTCCATTAGACTGGGCCTGTACCTGGGTTTCTGGCTGGCTTTCTAACTCTGTTTCCGGTTCCTCTCCTCCACCGGTAAAGAACTCCACGATGGAAGCAAACACGCCGCTGATTCCGCTCTTACTGCTGTTTCCGCTTCCCTTATTATCCTTATTATTGCCGTTTCCGTTTCCAGAGTTGCCTTTCCAATCGTCATCGGTATGAAGGTTATAGTTCAACTGGAACAGACGATTTCCGTCACCGTCATAAGCGGCTGCCACCAGAAGTTCCTTTTTATCATAAACAGACCTTAAACGATTCTCCACCGTATAATCATAAGTCAGCTCTACCTTGTCGGTCCCCTTCTTTCCGGTTTCGGAAATCAGGTTTCCATCTAAATCATATTTATAATCGATTGTAGTATTCTTCTTTCCATCATACAGCTTAGCTTTTGTCTTCTGGTTAGATGCATTATAGGTATACTCAGCGCTTTCCTGAACCTTGCCGTTTCTGGTCTTGGAGTAGAAAGTCCGGTTGCCCATGTCATCATACTGATAGTTATAAACATAGGTTCCCTGGCGGTCTTCCACTTCCGTGGCCTTTAACAGCTTTCCATCGTCATCATATTCAAATGTTCTCTTCGTTCCGATGATCTGATAGTTGTCCTTTGCATCCTTATCATGCTTGTTATTATGTGTGTTTCCATGAGGATATTTGGAGTCATACCTTCCATCGGTATGCCGCCCGTCGTGCTTATCATCCCAGGCGTAGGCATATAAGGATTCTACCACATCTTCCCCTACAATAAATCCACGGTCGTCATAGGTGTAGCGGTATTCGCTGACTACCCAGCCATCCTCATCACAGATATTCTTCATCTCAGTAATCTGGTCTCTGGCATTGTAAGTGTTATAGGTACTGATGCCGTTTGGACGGTGGATTTCCTTTACACGGTTGATGGCGTCATAGACATAAACCGTATCTTCGCCATCCCGTCCGGTTACTTTGGTGATGTTATCATTCTTATCATACTCATAACGTACCTTTTCCCCATCCGGATAAGTAATACTTTCCAGACGGTCTGCACCATCATAAGCATACGCCACCACCTGACCGGAACCGCTTGTCACCTTGATAATTCTTCCCAGGGAGTCATACTCATACTTACTCTCACCAGTGGTATCCATCATGGATACTCTTTGTCCTAAGGCATCATAACCGTAAAGAACGTCTTCTTCCTGCTTCGTTCCGTCCGCACCTTCATAGGATTTCTCCACCAGGTCATTGAGCTTATCATAGTCATAACGGATCGTATCCCCACTGTTAGTAGCATGACTGATCAACCGTCCTCCGGCATCATAAGCAGACAGTTCCTTCCTGCCCTCCGCATTGACCAAAGAGGTCATATTTCCCTCGATGTCATAGGTATACCGGGTAGTCCGATTCATGGTGTCCGTCATGGTGGTGACATTTCCCATCACATCATAGGTGTATGTAGTGGTCAAATTACTCGGCATGGTCACCTTCACCAGATTATCCAGAACATCATAATTAAACCGGGTAATCAGTCCATTAGTGGCCTTAACACTTAAAATATTGCCATGAGGATCATAGGTATAGCTTTCCGTCAGCCCCATCTTATCCTTCACAGATGTAACACGGCTTCCTGCGTCATAGGTGATCTCTTCCACCTGGACAAGGGGATCCTTTGTTCCAATCAGACGGTTATCCTTATCATAGGTATACTCATACATATACCCCTTAGGATCAATCACAGCTGTCTGGTTATAATTCTTGTCATACTCAAACCGCGTGGTTCTCTCTCCCGGCTTTGTCACCGCAGCGATTTTACCCACCAGATTATAAACGACTTCCGTAGCCTTGCCTTCCGGATCCACACTTGCAGTCAACTGGTCGATCTTATCGTACCGGTAATTCCATGTATATCCCAGTGCATCAGTAACTGCATTCTGGTTTCCGCGGACATCATAGCCAAACAAGGTCTCTCCGCCCTTGGCATCCACGGCTTTTGTCATGCGGTGCATGATGTCATAGGTGTAGGCACTGTCACGTCCCAGACTATCAGTATCTGTAACAATATTATCTGCCACATCATAAGTAAAGGCTCTTGATAATCCCAGAGGAGTCTTGATTCCAGTCAAACGGTGTACCGCATCATAGCTGTAGCTGTAAACGCCGCCGTTCTTCTCTGTTCTGGAACGGACCAGACGATTTAAGTCCACCTCATAGGAGGTCACATTTCCTGCCGGATCGGTGATACTGGTTACTTCATCATGTTTGTCATAGGTATAAGCCGTCACTGCTCCCTTGGGAGAAATGGCTTTTACCAAATTACCCATCACATCATACTGGTACTGAGTGATCAAACCATTTGCATCCTTTGCATTCGTTACATTTCCAACACCATCATAACGGTATTCCTGTTTATTTCCTTCCGGTGTAGTGTAAGAAAGAAGTCTGGACAAGGCATCATACTCATAGACCGTATCATTTCCCCTGCCGTCAGTTACTTTTGTCAAACGGTCAATGGCATCATAAACATAAGCCTGCTCTGCATCCTCTCCATCCTTCGTGCCCGTTAAATTTCCCTTGGCATCATACTGGAAGGTAGTGGAAGCACCTAAAGGATTCACCTTATTGGTCAGACGATAAATGGCATCATATGCATATGTATAAACTGCCTCTCCCGGCTCTGTGGTCTTAATCAAGTTTCCGGCCAGATCATACTCATATGACGTTTCTTTTCCTTCCGGATCTGTCACCTTCACCAGACGGTCCAGGGCATCATAGCTATACCGCGTTGTGGCCAGATCCGTTCCGGTTACAGCAATCAAATGGTTAAACTTATCATACTCATAAACAGCGCTTCGTCCAATGGTATCTGTCTGCTTAACCAGATTTCCGCTTTCATCATACTCATAGGTCATGATATTGCCGATGTTGTCTTTGGCTTCTGTCAACCGTCCCATGGAATCATAGGTATAAGACGTAATCACATCTGCCTCATCGATACTCCGGATCATCCGGTTTTCTGCATCATAGACCATAACCACACTGTCGCCATCAGGGAACAGAATGCGGATCACATTTCCATTAGCATCATACGTATACTCATACTCATGTCCCATGACATCAGTCATCTTTGTGGTGCGGCTTAAAGCATCCACCTCCATGGCAGTCTCGCCCTTTAAGGCATCAATCACTTTCTCCACATTTCCAAGGGAGTCGTATTTCATGGCGGTGACAAAGCCTGCTCCATCGACCTCAGCCAGTACCTGTCCAATTACGTCATAATGATAACTGGTGCTGTTGCCGTTCTGATCCGTGGTTTTTAAAGGATTACCGTTTAAGTCATACTCAATAGCCGCCAGGCCATTCAAAGCATTTTTTACTTCTTTTAATCGCCCTGCTGCATCATAAGCGTACTCTGTTGCATTTGACTCAGCATCAACCACTTTTCTTTGATTTCCAGCCCTGTCATAAACATAGAGCGTCATGCCGCCCAAAGGATCTTTAGACTTTACAATCCGGTTGTTGCGGTCATACTCAAACTGATAAACTCGGGTTTCATCATCTGCAATGCGGATGATATTCCCGTTTCCATCATAAGAAATCTCTGTTACCAGGCCATTGGGAGCTGTGGTGGACACCAGTCTTCCTGCCCGGTCATAGGCATAGGACATAGAGGTTCCATCCGGATATATGATCTTCTTTAAATTTCCGTTGTGATCATATCTGTAATGGGTCTCATTTCCAAGTGCATCCTTTGTAAGTACCGGAAGATTTAAGACCTTATGATACAAAGCCTCTGTTGTATTTCCCCGGCGGTCAGTAGTATTAACAATATTTCCTTTTCCGTCCAGTCCATAAATGACTTCTTTACTTAGTGCATCAGTCGTCTTTACCAGACGGTTCCGGCTGTCATAGGTGTGATGAGTTTCTTCTCCCTTGGCATCCATTTCCTTTATCTTATTATAATTCTCATCATATTCATAATTCAGAGTATTTCCCAAAGCATCACGGCCTGATAAAATGTTATACATCTTATCATAAGTAAAATCCGTCTTTGCTCCCATAGGATCAGTAATGGATAAAACGGTTCCTACCGCATCAAATTCATATACCGTTGTTCCGCCATCCTTTTCCGTCTCTGAAACCTTCCAGCCCTTTAAGTTATATTCATAAGTCCTGGAATTTCCCAAAGGATCTCTGTCTTCCAGAACATGATTCATATCGTCATACTCAAAGGACCAGGTGCTTCCTTCCCCGTCAACCATAGAGGCGACCATTGCCCCGTCATAGGAAAATGACGTTGTTCCTCCATTGGCATCTCTTATGGATACCACACGGTTCAGCTCATCATAGGAATAATGAGTGGTATTTCCCTCGCCGTCAGTCATGGACAAAAGATTTCCGATTTCATCATAAGTGAAAACTGTCCTGTTACCTTCATAATCCGTTGCAGTTAAGGGCAGGTTTAAATCATTGTAGGTGTAAGAAGCCTTGCTTCCGTCATCTCTGGTTTCTGTCAGAACATTTCCATTAGCATCATAGGTATAAGAGGTCACAGCTCCCCGCTCATCCTTCTTTTGGGCAACCCGGTTGTCGTCTGTATATGCGGTACTTTCGCTGCTTCCATCGGGATATTCAACCCGTGATATCCGCCTCTGGCTGTCCATGTAATATCTGGTCACATTGCCCCGGTTATCGGTTGAAACCGTGCAGCCGTCCTGATATTCAAGGGTAACCGTATTTCCCAAAGCATCTGTCTGACTGGTGATGCGTCCTCGTTCATCATAGCTGTTTTCCACAATACGGCTGTCATTTTCATCATACCAAGCTGTCATATGGTGGGCATCATCATACTCGTAACGGCGCACGCCTCCCTCCGGATCAGTGACAGAGATCAGGTTGTGGCTGTCATCATATTCATAAGCAATGGTTCCTCCATTTGGCAACGTCACAGAGGTAATTCTGTGGTATTCATCTGCTGTTAATTCAAATATTTTCCCTGAAGCTGTCCTTACCTGACGTACATCATCATTTTCATCATAAAGAAGTACTGTCCGGTAACCTTTACGGTCTGTCACATAGCGTAGAAGTCCTCTGGCATCAAAGGTGAGTACTGTTTTATCAGCCATCTTCAGTTCCCAGGCAGTGGCCTCCGGAACTGCGGTGTCTGTGTCTTCGCCTTCCTCGTCTTCATCGTCTTCATCTTCTTCAGTTTCTTCTTCGTCTTCTTCCTCGTCCTCATCGGAATCTTCTCCCATGAAGAATCCAGCCTGTGACGGTGTTCCTCTTCCTGCCTCATCAGGAACATCTGCCACCTCCAAATCAATGGAATCAGCAGTAACAAGAACCATATCATAGCCGTCCGGTGCCTCATAGCTGCCGTCAGACTGTTTTGCGAAGTTAATGGCTCCGCCATCATCTTTCCGGTATAAAATGTCTCCGTTATGCCTTACCGTCAGCCTCTGCCCAAATGGACTGCTCCATCCAATTCCAAACTCAGAAAGGAAATGGGCTGCAATGGAGTTATAGCTTCTTTGGAATAAGAACATTCCGCCAAGCTCCTCCAGTTCTGCATCCACCTGCTGCATAAAGAAGTCACCGGTATTCATGTTGATTGGCTCATGGCTGAACACACAGTCTTTTCCCATACCATTTAACAGCATGTCAATCATCATCTGTTCCATATCCGTAAGAGGCTTTGGAGTATAAGGCTCGCTCTTCTTAGGGTTACGGATGAACAGAATTCACCGGAAAATGTCAGTCCATTGCCCAAAAGGTTATCCTTTTGAATGGTTTTTTCCGCTACTCCATAGTGATCGGCAATACGGGTCAGCAGATCCAGGCTCTGAACCTCATAAAGCAGGAACTCATCACTTGGTTTTTCTTCGCTGACAGCCGCTTCTGTTCCTAAAATGATTTCTCCTGTTTCAGGGTCTTCATCCAGTTCAAATCCTTCTGCTACAGCCATTACCTGATAAATGGTATCAGTCTTTAAAAGTGTTTCGGTTTCCAAAGCGTGACTCTGCCAGTTTCCTGTTTTGGCCTGGCTGTTTATTGCTCCTGCAAATGCAATATCCCTTGAAAAATCTGGAGAGGTATAGGAATCATCTGCAATCTCGTCATTGCCGTCTACATTGTCTCCCATCTCTCTCAGCTCCCAGGTCACAGTTGACCCTGCCTGAGATATTCCATGGGTCAGAACACCCATGGAGGTTCTTCCTCCGGATTCACTTTCTCTGACAGCCGGGTTGACATTTACCGTTAAGGCATCAATATCAAGAAGACCTAAGTCCCCGATCAATTCCCCTTCCCAGGTAATATCAATTCTCGGGCCCATGGCCGCATTATCCCGGTTATAGAAACTTTCTGCAGGCATCCGAAGGGGAGCCTGGGCATCTGATTTTGGCTCGCTGGCTGCCTGAAGCACAAGACCGGCCTGAAGTCTGCTTCCCGGTGTCATCCAGGCCTGCATCATAGCTGTAATGTCATACTCCAGAATCTGATCCGCTCCCGGGGAATCCAATACATCAATAAATTCTGAAAGCGGTTCTTTTAGCTGATTCCATGTAAGGGTTGTGGCATTCCACTCTTTTCCCGGTGCACGAAGCTCAATTTTAGTTTTTCCAACTCCGTTTCCGGTCTGGGTGCCGATGCGGAATGTAGCCTTTGTGCAGACAGCCTGGCCCATGACCTGGCTCCAGTCTCCGTTTATGGCAACATAGGTTCTCATGTTGCCAAATCCTTCCCGGTATCCGGCATACATAGGTCCTGCATTTCCTAAGAATCTGGATGGCTGGCCATCAGCCACATTCACCAGTACAAATTCACTGGGAACCATCTGGACAGCGGAAGGATCAATCCTTACGGGATAAACCCTGTCCTCATCCTCCAGCCATTTTTTATCGGCTGTTACGGCAGCAGCATAGCTGCCCTGGCTTCCGCTCAGCTTCAGGGTCAGATCATCACTGGTTTCCCCTTCCGCGTCAATCATCAAAGGGGCTTCCAGGACAAATTCCGGATTCTTCTTGTCCTCATCGTAAAGGATGATAGTATTTTTCTCCTGGGCGGCCTTTAAGCCCCCTGTCCTGATAGAGAAGGAAAATTGGTTTTTATCCGTCTCTTCCAGCAGAATAATATCCTCTTTCACCGTATTCCCCACCAGCGTGTACTGATAGTCAATACCGGGGTATACGTCACTGTAACGGATGGAATTCTCCCATACAGCACTTTTTTCAAAGCTGCCGCCTGATGGAATAAGTTCAATCCTGAAATCACCTTTTTCTATAGAAATGCCCTGGCTCGATGTGATGTTCTCAGGAAACAGCACTTTGGTGCTCCCTGCACTGTTTCCATAACCGGTTCTGGTCCTGGTTCTGGAACGCATCAGGGCGCTGGAAGGGGTTCCCACTGTATACTCTTCCTCTGTTTCCGTCAGGCTGTTATCAACCTGCTCAATCTCTCCGTTCTCATTGCGGTAAAGACCGGAATATCCGCCTGCTACCGTTACATACTGGTCTTCACCAATGCGGTAGGTACGGTAGGATTCGTTAAACTGCACCAGCTCCCCTTCGGGTTCGTCCATATACTGATCGTAATCGTAGTATGCTTCCGGTTCTCTGACCTCCTCTTCCTCCTCAGGAATGAGATCAGCCGGCTTGTCCTTTACTCCCTCTGATTCCGGTTCAGCTTCTGGTTTTGATTCATCCTCCGGTTTCGATTCCTCGCCTGGTTTTGACTCATCTTCTGATTCATCTTCTGGCTTGGATTCCTCTTCTGGTTTGGTTTCTTCTTCTGGTTTGGATTCCTCTTCTGGTTTGGTTTCTTCTTCGGATTCTTCTTCGGATTTGGACTCTTCTGATCCATTTTCTTCCCCATCAGCGTCGTCTGAATCACCTTCTTTACCAGTCTTTTCAGGTCCAGCATCTTCCGGGTCTTGTTTCTCCGGGGGAGTCTCTTCTCCCGGTTCCTCTTCCGGGCCAGGCTCTTCTGTCTGATCTGTTCCAATTCCCAGATCTTCCAGAGATAAAATATCCGGACTGGAAAAGTTCACATACCTCGGCCTGTTCCCCAAATACTCGGCACCCTGTGCTACAACTGGCGTCACGTTGGGGGCTATCATGCTGATACACAGCAGATAGCTGAGAATCTGTTTCATAAATCGTTTTTTCTTGCTTTTCATACTCATGCTCTCTCCTTTGTATTTTTCCACTATTATGTGGTTATAAATATGATAACAAAAATCAATACTATTTCAATACAAGTGCCAAAATTCGACACTTTAAGTTCCAAAATTTGCACTCTCACCCAAAGTTTGCAGACTTTTCCCTCTGAATCAAAGCCCCACTCCCATGTTCTTCACCCCTCATAGTAATCCATCAACTATATCTGCAAAATCCCTCCCCCACTACCCCTTATTTCAAATGCACCCCCACTCTCTATGGTTTTCTCTCTCAAAATGTGTTATATTTTAAATATATACTATTATATCTCTATAGATTAAAAACCCAGAAACAGATACAGAAAGGATAGGAAATATGAAGGACATCATGGACCTGCACACCCATACCATTGCCAGCGGGCATGCCTACAACACCTTATATGAGATGGCAAAATCCGCTTCTGAAAAGGGCCTCAGCTTAATAGGCATTTCAGACCATAGCCCTAAGATGCCGGGGGCAACCCATGAATTTTATTTTATTAATTTCAAGGTCATTCCCCGCAAGCTTTTTGGGATCAACATACTCATGGGAGCAGAACTCAACATTCTGGACCACACCGGACGGGTGGATTTGCGGAGAGGGCTTTTGGAAAAGCTGGATTACTCCATTGCCAGCCTTCACGAGCCTTGTTTTAAAAGCGGAACTGCCTCAGAAAATACCAATGCCTATTTAGGGGTCATAAAAAACCCCCTGATTCAGATAATCGGCCATCCCGATGACGGACGGTTTCCGGTGGACTATGATACCCTTGTGGCTGCCGCCGCTGAACACCACACCCTTTTGGAAGTCAACTCCAGCTCCCTTCACCCCTTAAATCCCAGAAAAAATGCTAGAGAAAATTACCTGACCATGTTGGAATTATGCAAGCGGTACCGGGCCTCCATTATCATTGACAGCGATGCCCACATAGAAGCGGACGTCGGAAACCACAGACAGGCCCTGGAACTGATCAAAGAAGTGGATTTTCCCGAGGAACTGATCGTCAATTCCTCCTTAGAACGGCTCCTTCCCTACATCCCAAAGTTGAAAGCATATTTATAAACATTTTTTGAGCCAAAACCATGCCATCTATCTGCACATTGACAAATGGTTAAAAATATTTTATTATTAAGTAGTAACAATTACTAATATGATTACTATTTAATAGAAAAGGAGCGGCCATGAAAACATTAAAGTACAGCCGTCAGCGGGAATCCATTAAAGCCTCCCTTATGGCAAGGCACGACCACCCCACTGCCGATGCGCTATACACCTCTATCCGCGAAGAATATCCCAACATCAGCCTGGGAACCGTGTACCGGAACTTGAACCTTCTGGTGGAGCTGGGAGAAATACAGAAGCTGACATGCGGAGACGGTGCGGATCACTTTGATGCAGACACCTCACCCCACTATCATTTCATATGCAAGGAGTGCGGTCAGGTTAATGATCTGCTGTTGGACCCCATGGATCATATCAACCAGCTGGCCCAGGAGAGTACAAACGGTCTGATAGACGGCCATACCATTTATTTTTACGGCACCTGCAAAAATTGTTTGGGAAATAATTGAGAAAAATTCTTGACATAAGACAAAACTTGTGCTAAATTAATATCAGTAATCATTACTGTTATTGATTGCGCAATATAAAAACACAAATTTTTAAATAAAAAGGAGACTTAAGATCATGAAGAAATGGGTTTGTACAGTATGCGGCTATGTTCACGAAGGAGAGACAGCACCGGATTTTTGTCCGATATGTAAGGCTGGTTCTGAAAAATTCAAATTGCAGGATGGAGATATGTCATGGGCATGTGAGCATGAGATTGGCGTAGCTCAGGGTTCTCCTGAAGATATTATGATGGATTTAAGAGCTAACTTTGAAGGCGAATGTTCAGAGGTAGGTATGTACCTTGCCATGTCCAGAGCTGCCCACAGAGAAGGCTATCCTGAAATCGGCTTATACTATGAGAAAGCTGCTTTTGAAGAGGCTGAACATGCTTCCAAGTTTGCAGAGCTGTTAGGAGAATGCGTAACTTCCAGCACAAAGAAGAACCTGGAATTAAGAGTTGCTGCTGAAAACGGCGCTACAGCAGGTAAATTTGACCTTGCAAAGCGTGCAAAAGCCTTGAATTTAGATGCAATTCATGATACAGTACATGAGATGGCAAAGGATGAAGCCCGTCACGGAAAAGCATTTAAGGGCTTATTGGAGAGATACTTCGGTTAACTATTTTGCAGGGACAGCGGCATTTTTGTTGTCCCTCATTCCTAATCACAGGTAACTGATCATTTATATACATAATATTCAGGAGGGTTTTAAAGATGTCTAACAAGTATGCGGGAACAAAAACAGAACAGAACTTAAAGGATGCTTTTGCAGGCGAGTCCATGGCAAGAAATAAGTACACTTATTATGCTTCCGTGGCTAAAAAGGCTGGTTACGAGCAGATGGCTGCCTTGTACTTAGAGACTGCAGATCAGGAAAAAGAGCATGCTAAGATGTGGTTTAAAGAGCTCCACGACATCAGCAGCGTGGAAGACAACTTAACTGCTGCTGCAGAAGGCGAAAACTACGAATGGACTGACATGTACAAGAGAATGGCTGATGAGGCAAGAGAAGAAGGCTTCGCTGCCCTGGCTGTTAAATTCGAATTCGTTGCAAAAGTAGAAGCTGCTCATGAGAAACGTTATTTAAAGCTTCTTGAGGGTGTAAAGAATGACAAGACCTTTAAGGGTGACGCTCCTCTTGGCTGGAAGTGCCGTAACTGCGGTTACATTCACGAAGGTGAGAACGCTCCTGAGCTCTGTCCTGCATGTGCTCATCCAAAGGCTTATTTTGAAAGAAAAGCTGAAAATTATTAATTGCTGTAAGAAGGCTGCCCCGGATCCGGGACAGCCTTTTTATTATACTACCTTATTCTTTATGGTTCCGATTTTCTCTATGGTACATTCCACTTCATCTCCCGGTGACAGGAATTTCGGAGGGGTAAAGCCCATCCCCACTCCCTTAGGAGTTCCTGTGGAAATAATGGCTCCCGCTTTCAGGGTCATCCCTTTTGACAGCTCGCTGACAACATGGTCAATGTCAAAGATCATCAGCCCGGTGTTGCTGTCCTGGCGAAGCTCGCCGTTAACCTTGGACTGGATGGTAAGCTTTGGCGGATAGGATGTGGAATCTGCTGTCAGGATACAGGGACCCATGGGGGTGAATCCATCCAGACTTTTTCCAAAATACCACTGCTTATGTTCATTCTGCAGGTTCCGGGCGCTGACATCATTGATAACGGTATAGCCGAAGATATAATCCTTTACCTTGTCTGCCTCCACATCTCTGGCATCTTTTCCGATGATCACTCCCAGCTCTGCTTCGTAATCCAGACCTTCCACAATATCGCTGTGGCTTAATATCTGTCCGCAGGGTCCTACAGCCTCACTTACTCTTTTGGAAAAGTAAACCGCTTTCTCCCGTTTTCCGTCAAATTGCTCTTTTTTAAAGCGTGCAGATTCTTCCGCATGTTCCATGTAATTAAGCCCCAGACAGATGATGTCCTGATCCGGTACCTGGATTGGCGCCAGAAGCTCGACCTCTGACATCATGGCAGCTCCGACGATGTTGCTTTTGTGAGGGTCCAGGCCCGAAGCATGCTCCAGTAAATCCATCTCTGACTGGCTCAGTCCTTTGATTACCTCAAGCATCTCCTTGTACTCCATACCGAAAGCCCTGAGCGGAAATACCCACATCTCATCCTTGCTCACTACCCCGATATCTTTTCTCCGGTCAACCTCGTATGTAACTAATTTCATAGCTTCCTCCTTTTACATGAACCATAACTCTTACTTTGTGGCAGAGATTTCATCCACAAAACAGGGTTTATATTCCCATGACAGGGATATGGTTCTACTTTATCAATCCTTTCCCCCACCGTCAAGGCAAATTTTAAGAAGTATGCCATTTCCGTATAAAATTAAGCAATTATTTCCCACTTATATGAGAAATCCCCCAGTTTCGGGGCCTTCGGGCAGAATTCCAAAGGGCTTCAAACTGGGGGATTGTTTCAGTCTTTTTCTATGCTTTTTTTACATTTCTGGTTGCAACAATGGAAATGCCGGTTCCGGCGCAATCCGGAATGATCACATCTCCTATGGAAACAGGTGCACAAACCGTCACCTTTCTGATTTCCTCCATACAGGCAAATATCTTATCCTTGGGAATATCCTGGGCGGTTTTTACGGATACCATCTCCATACTGCCTCCTGTTACGGGAACTGAGGAGGTCACCATTCTGGTAGGACTTAATACCTCTTTTTTTCCGTATTCAATACCCCGGTTACAGGAATGTCCCGTCACCTCGATCTGGTCTCCTTCTACGGACACAGTGAGGGAACATCCCAGGGGACAGCGGATACAGGTCATTTCTCTTACTTCCATTTATTCCACCTCCGTACAGATAAGGATTCTTTTAAGGTCCGGATATTCTGAAAAGCTGTCTTTTTTCAAGACTACCTGCTCCATTTCTCCGGGAGCCAGCACTCGTTTTTTCTTGTGGGATACCCTTACATCGTCATAATAGACGCTGATGTAACGGTCCTTATATACATCTGCAACCCGGAAACGCACCGTCACCTGATCCGCCATATTGGACGTATCAAGGGTCTGGGGAACGGTGTAGCGGACTCCGTTTTCAGCCTTTAATTCCACGGTATGAGAAGGATTTTTAGCTGTATTGGCTTTTACATAGGCTGCCGCATTGGCTCCTGCCATGGCGGCCTCCTCGGACACGTAATCCACCAGGTCGTGAACATGAAGCACATTGCCGCAGGCGAATATACCTTCTGCACTGGTTTCCAGCTGATCCCCTACCATGGGCCCTGAAGTGACAGGGTTCATGTCTACTCCTGCACTTCTGGAAAGCTCATTTTCCGGAATCAGGCCTACGGAGAGAAGAAGGGTGTCACAGCTATAGTGTTCTTCTGTGCCTTTTATGGGCCTGCGGTTTTCGTCCACCTGGGCCAGAGTGACTCCGGTCAAACGGTCTTTTCCCTCAATATCCACTACCGTATGGCTCAGCTTTAAGGGGATTCCGTAATCGTCAAGACACTGGACAATATTTCTCTTTAAGCCGCCGGAATAGGGCATCAGTTCTGCAACTACCTTCACCTTGGCCCCTTCCAGGGTCATTCTCCTTGCCATAATAAGGCCGATGTCGCCGGAGCCTAAAATAACAACTTCTTTTCCCACAGCAAACCCATCCATGTTCATCAGCTTCTGGGCCGTTCCTGCGGAATATATTCCCGCGGGGCGGTATCCCGGTATGTTCAAGGCTCCTCTGGGCCGCTCCCTGCATCCCATGGCTAATACGATTGCCTTGGCTTTTATGGTGGTCAGACCCTCTTCCCTGCTTATGGCCGTCACTTCTTTGTTTTCATTAATATCCAGAACCATGGTGTTTAACCGGTAGGGAATCTGTTCTGCTTCCACCATATCAATATAGCGGGATGCATACTCCGGTCCGGTAAGCTCTTCTTTAAAGGTGTGGAGGCCAAAGCCGTTATGAATGCACTGGTTTAAAATTCCGCCCAGCATCTCATCACGTTCCAGGATCATTAGATCCGTAATTCCCGCTTTTTTTGCGGCCACTGCAGCTGCAAGGCCGGCCGGCCCTCCTCCGATTATTACAATGTCATGCTCTGTCATGGTGCGCTTCCTCCCTATTTATGTCCGGTTAACATGCTGGAACCGGGCCTGTTCTTGCAGATATCTTCCATTTCCCTGTCTGTTTCCCTTGCCAGAATCTCCATGGTCTTAGGCCCGCAAAAGCCTGCCTGGCACCTTCCCATGCCTGCGCGGACCCGGCGCTTAATTCCGTCTAAGGAAACAGCTCCTAAGGTGCGGTTGATGGAATCCACAATTTCGCCTTCGCTGACTTCCTCACAGCGGCAGATAATGGTTCCGTACTGAGGATTCTTCTTAATAAGCTCTGCCCGTTCCTCCCATGACAGCTTACGGGGATCAACAATTCCATTCCGGGTTGCTTTAAAGTCCTCCTTCTTTGGAGCATTGGCCTTTTGGGCAATCAGCTCCGCAAGGTACACGCCTATGGCAGGAGCACTTGTCAGGCCGGGGGATTCAATTCCTGCGGCATCAAAAAATCCTTCGGCATCTTCTGCTTCTCTCACGATAAAGTCATCTCCCTCCTCATGGGCCCGGAGGCCGGAAAAGGAGGTGATGATCTGGCGGAAGGGAATGTTCTTCACTCCCCAGGCCGCTTTTTCCATGACAGCGGCTAATTCTTCGGCATCTGTCCTTGTGACTTCCTTATCCTTTACATCGGTTGCCGTAGGGCCGGTGAGCAGGTTGCCGTGAACCGTTGGAGTGACCAGAACTCCCTTTCCCATTTTGCCCGGAAGCTGGAAAATGGTGTGGGTCACATGGGTGCCTGCTTCCTTATCAAGGAGTAAGTAATCCCCTTTTCTGGGAGTGATATGAATCTTCTTTTCGCTTACCATGTTGTGGAACACATCGGAATAGACTCCTGCTGCATTGACCACATAGGAGGCGTGGATAATACTGTCCTTTGTCTTTAAATCATAGCCGTTTGAGGTCTTTATGACTTCCTTTACTTCAGTTTGAAACAGGAATTCCACTCCGTTGTCACAGGCGTTTTCCGCCAGGGCAAGGGTAAGGCCAAAGGGACATACAATTCCCCCGGTAGGCGCATAAAGGGCGGCTACCACCTGCTCGGACACATTCGGCTCCATAGCCCGGACTTCATCGCCGGAAATGATGGACAGGCCTTCCACTCCATTTTTCACCCCTTTTTCAAGGAGTTTTTTTAAGTTTGGCATGTCATCCTCTGAAAAACAGAGAACAAGGGAACCATTTTGAATGAACGAAAAATCCAGCTCCTCTGCCAGCTTGCCCATCATAAGGTTTCCTTCCACATTGAATCTCGCCTTCCATGATCCTAAGGTCGCATCGTAGCCTGCGTGAACAATGGCGCTGTTGGCCTTTGATGTGCCGGAGCAGACATCCTCCTCCCGTTCCATGACACAGGTCTTAAGGTCATATCGTGACAGCTCCCTTGCAACTGCACATCCGATGACGCCCCCTCCAATGATTGCCGCATCGTAATACAATTCCTTCATGTTGTTCTCCTCCATATAGTTTCTGCTGTTGCGCATCCTTGCCGGTTAAATACAAAATCATGTTCTCCGGTCTATTATGCGCAAAATAAAAAAAGAGCAAAGGAAATATGCGAATTTCTCCGCAATATCACCCTTACTCTTTCATCTCAAAGGCTTTTATTTAGCTAAGTTAATGCTAGCACAATACAAGCAGGATTGTCAAGAATTTTCTTTCCTGTTAAAATATTATCATTTAAAGCCTATTCACTGACCGCCATGACATTTTCCTGCTCTGCCAGGCGTGTAAGCAAAATCCCTTTGTCAAATCGCGGCGGGTAAACCACCTCAAATTCCAGCTTGATCTCCTCTTTTTTCTTCACAACTTTTATGGAAGAGATCTCAACGCCTTCTGACTGTAAAAAATCCTCCATTTGATTAATGGCTCCCGGGTTCCTGGCTATGGTCATGTGCAGGTATCCATACGATGCTGTCTGGGAAAAGTAGGTGATTCTGTGGGTTAAGGTCTGCATAGTCACAATCAAAATGGTGGTCAGCACTCCCACAATGTATTGTCCTGCCCCAAGAGCCAGCCCCACGCCTGCCGTGGCCCACACTCCCGCTGCCGTAGTCAGTCCATTTACCAGGTTGTTCCTGACAAATATAACACCCGCACCTAAGAATCCCACTCCGCTGACTACCTGGGCCGCAATTCTGGTTCCGTCACTGTGCGGCATATCCCCAAACCCGTATTTGGAGACAACCATGATAAGGGCCGAGCCGATGGCAACAATAGCATGAGTTCTTATTCCAGCCGACTTATTGCGGTTTTTTCTCTCATATCCGATCATAAAGCCCAGAAAACCCGCGGCCACAATCCGCAGCATATACTCGAGCTGTTCCATCATATACGACATTGTAAGAGTTCCAAATAATATGTCCTTTGCCTCCAAATATAATCTCTCCTATCTGATTACTCTTATGATTAATATATTATGCCTGTAAATCGTCTGTTTTCCTCGATTTATTAAGTACTTGTCAAAGCGTAAAGAAAGAGCCTTGGAGTGAACGGCACCCCGCACTCACCCCGGCTCTGTCATCTCTCAGGCTATCTGCTTTTTATTTGCTTTATCGTACCATGGTATAAGAAGCCTGTCAAGATTTCATGGAACTTTAAGCAATTTGCAATAGAGCAGTGATGCCAGGGTGAGGGCGTCTGTAATCTCTCCTGCCAGAACCTTTTCTATGAGCTTATCTTCTTCGATCCAATAGCATGTGAGGATTTCATCCTGGGAGGTAAGCTCACCCTTTTCATATTCGGCAAAAACAATATGTATCCTTTGGTCTGTTATTCCGTTGGAAGGGTAAAAGGAGTAGGAAATATCTTTACAGGAAATTTCAATTCCCGTTTCTTCCAAAACCTCTCTTTTGGCAGCTTCTTCCGGCGACTCACCGTCTTCTATGCTTCCTGCCGGGAACTCGGTCTGTACTTTTTCAATGGGATAGCGGTAGGCATCTACCATTAAAAAGCAGTTTCCTTTCTTTACAACCGCAACAACGGATTCATTTTTAAAATGAACTACATTGTATTTCAGAGGATGATTATGATTGTCTTCCACATCATCTAAAAACAGTTCGATCCATGAGCTGTTGAAAATAGTTTCTCTGGATTTTCTCTGAAACATGATGATCACTCTCCTTTATAAACCTCCACAACCTGAAATCCCTTCCCCTTTAACAACTCCTCACAAGGACTATCCAGATGCATACAGTATACCTGATTTCTCTTATGAACCGGAATACCCGCCTCCAGCTTCCCATAAAAGCAATGGGATGGATTAGGCTCATCATGGGTTGAGGTATCCTGATACATACGATCAATCCCATCTGTAAGAAAGGCTGTTAATATTTCTTCCGGAACTTCAGAAGAATCCCCGCTGTAATAAACCGTTTCCTCACCGTCTGAAAGCAGATAGCCGTAACACCTCATATCACCCGCATGCTTCACCTCCACAGGCCGGGCTTCAATGCCTGCGCCGTTTTCAGGCAGCAGTTCCGAATAACAATACCCCTTTTTGTCAATTCCCATTAAGGAAAGCAGTTCCATAACCGTGTGTTCCGGATGAACCACATGAACCTGTATGCCCTGGTGAAAGTAAAAATAAGAAATAAGGGTTCCCAGGCTTCCCACATGGTCCGCATGGAGATGGGTAAGAATCACATACACCTGCTCCACCTTTTCCAAATCCACATGCTCATAAAGAAAATCAAAGGCCAGTTCCCCGCAGTCCAGCAGATACAGTTCCTTTCCTTCCAAAATATATGCACCGGTATTGCCGTAAACGGGATAAAAAGCGCTGCCCTTTCCGATAAAATTCAATTTCATTGGTACAACCTCCCGTCTATTCTTTAATTCCTGCGCTTACAAAGCTGCTCATAAATTGTTTCTGGGCAACGAAGAAGGTTGTAAGCAGAGGTATGATGATGATAAATGCAGCCGCGCAGACATTTGCCCACTGCATATTGGCCTCCTTGGACTTGGCAAAAATCGCCAGACCTACGGTCAGGGTCCGGTTCTGGGGTGAATTGGTCACAATCAGGGGCCATAAATAGTTATTCCAGTGATAGCTGACCGATATAACCGCAAAGGAAAGATAGGCCGGCTTTGCACATGGCATATACACCCGCCAAATGGTCTGCCAGATGGTGGCTCCGTCAATTCTGGCCGCTTCTGCAAGGGCCTTTGGAATGGATTTAAAATGCTGCCTTAAAAGGAAAATCGCCAAAGCACTTCCATAAAAGGGAAGCATCATGCCCACCTTGGTATCCACCAGCTTTAACTCTGACAAAAGCATGAAGTTAGGGGTAATGAGCACGTCATTGGGAATGATGATCTGCATGAAGATCACGGCAAAGACAATGGACGAGCCTTTAAAATCCATCACTCCCAGAGCGTAGGCCGCAAGGGTGGAGGTGAAAAACTGGACGGCAAAGGTACAGCAGACCAGCATGAGGGTGTTTAAATAATAGGTGCCGAAAGGAATCGCATTCCAGACATAGACGATGTTATCCAAAGTAAAAGCTGTGGTTGGAAACAAGGTCATATGAAAAGAAGGAACGGAAAATGCGGTCCCAATCATCCAGATCAGGGGAATCAGCCATAAAAGCCCCAGGAGAACTGCAAATGCGGTAATCAGGGAGCTGGTCATTTTTTTCGTCATATTCCCGTCCTCCTTTAGTTGTAGTGTATTTTTTTATCCTGGCTCAAGAACCTGGGAAGGGCAACAATCATGAGAAGAACCAGCATGACCGTTGTCAGGGCCGCCGATATTCCATAGTTGAAGTTGGTAAAGCCCTGTTGGTAAATGTAATACAGAAGCAGTGTAGAAGCATTATTAGGGGCTCCCTCGGTCATGATCACCACATGATCCACCAGCTTAAAGCTGTTGGTCAAGGCGATGGTGGACACAAATAAAAGGGTGGGAGCCAGAAGCGGAAAGGTGATTTTCCTGAAAATCGTCCAGGGCCCGGCCCCGTCAATTCTGGCGGCTTCGTTCACCTCAGTGGAAATGCTCTGAATGCCGGATAAGAAAAATACCATCAGATAACCGGCCTCCTTCCACACATACATAAATGCCATGGCAGGGAGAACCGTCTTTTTGCTGGACAGCACATTGGCAGGCTTAAAGCCCAAGGTTCCCAGCATTTGATCGAACAATCCGTTTTTCGCCATATAAATAAACATCCAGATGCTTGCAATGGCGATCATTGGCATGATAACAGGATAAAAATAAGCTGTACGAACAAATCCGGTCAGACGGCTTTTTCTGTTTACAACCACTGCCAAAAAGAGTCCCACTACCATGCTGGGGATAATGGTAATAAGGGCAAAAAACAAGGTATTGCCCATGACCTTCCAAAAAAGAGCCGAGTTAACCAGGCTGACGTAATTTTCCACCCCGATAAATTCCGGTCCCTTCATTCCCAGCTTGTACTTTGTCAGGCTCAAATAAATGCTTCTGAAAACAGGATAAACGGTAAAAATGAGCATAAAAAACAGAGAGGGGGCAACCAGGAGCCATGCCAAAAGGTTATGTTTCAGCTCCCGCTGCTTTTTAGTTTGTATTTTCATATTCTCCTCCGTCAGGGCATGTCCCCGGATAAACAGGGAGCCGCTGCTTCATAAATAATCTGCAGCGGCTCCGGCTGCTATAAGTTACTGATATTCTGCCAGAACTTCTGTTGCCTGTTCCTGGGCAGCCTGTAAGGCTTCCTTAGGAGTCGCATCTCCTACGACTGCCGCCTGGATGTTGTCATTTAAAATTCTCCAGATTTCAGCCGCATTGTAAGTGGTAAGCTCTGGTTTTGAATATGGAATCTGCTCGTAAGCCACTTTGGCCTGGGGAAGCTCTTCATAATAATTCTTTAACAGATCTGTCTCATAGCAGGACTTTCTGGTAGCTACATAGCCTGTATCCAGGGACCACTGAGCTGCTCTTTCTGTCTCTGTTGCGAAGCGGATGAATTTCCAAGCAGCCTGAACCCTGTCCTCAGAAATGCCGTTTGAGATGTAGAAGTTTCCGCCGCCTGTAGGGGCTGCTGTTCTCTTGTGTCCCGGAAGGAATGCTGTTCCAAATTCAAATTCTGAGTTCTTGCTGATGTTTGCCATGTTTCCGGTGGTGTGGTAAATCATAGCCACTTCTCCTGCCAGGAACTGAGTGGGAAGGTCTGTCCACTGTACGATGCCGGGAGCCATGATCTTATGCTTGTTCTGAAGGTCCAGCCAGAACTGAAGGGCTTCTTCATTTTCAGGAGTGTCAAAGAGAACGGCTTTTCCGTCTTCTGTCGCAAGGTTTTCACCGTTTGCACTGTTTTGAAGGGCAAAGCCTGTAAATCCCCACTGGGCAGAGCCGGAGTTTAAAGCCAGGCCTACGCCGTAACGGTTGTCATTGGTCAGCTTCGTTCCGTATTCCACCACTTCCTCCCAGGTTGTAGGCGGTTTTTCCGGATCAAGTCCAACCTCTTTAAAGGCATCCTTGTTGTAGAAAAGAACCATGGTGCTTCTCTGGAAGGGGATGGAATAAGTCTGGCCATCCACATAAGAATCTTCCATAAAGCCCTCTAAGAAATCTCCGATGTATTCCTCTCCATCCTCACTGGAATCAATCAGGTCATCGAGAGGCATAGCCATGCCGGTAGATGCCATGGTAAAGCGCTGGGTTGCCAGGCTTACGAATACATCCGGGGGAGTTCCTCCCTGAACGGCAGTCTGGATTTTGGTAACCGTATCGTCGTAGTTTCCGGTGTAAACCGGCTCCACCACGATATCGGGATTTTCTGCGTTAAAATCCTTACAGATCTGCTCAATCAGTGCTGCTGCCGAACCTCCTACCTGAACCGGGTAATAAAATGTGAGATGAAGGCTGTCGCCGTCTCCTGTCTTTGACTCGGCGGCTTTGGAATCTGCGGCCCCGCCGGCAGCGGAAGTTCCCCCGGCAGTATTTCCGCTGTTTCCACTGTTCCCGCATCCGCTTAACATGGAAGCGGAAAGGGCAAGACAAAGTGCTGCTGCTATTACTGACTTCTTTTTCATTTGTTTCCTCCTTTTTTTATTTTCATTTTATGGTGAGTAAATTATATCACTGTAATTGAAACGTGTCAATTATATTTTAATATTTTTATGTATAAAGTGTATGTAAATTGTATTAACATTTAAATTAAACAAAACACATTGCACAAGTTATTCTTTTTAACAAACAATTAACATTTGAATATTGTTCAATATTATTTTTAAGATTGTTGTTTTTTTGGGTGTATGGTATAGTAAGGATGAGAAATACAGGAGGATACTATGGCTACAATTAAGGATATCGCAAAGCTGGCAGGGGTTGCCCAGGGGACTGTTTCCAACGTTTTAAACGGAAAAGGCAATGTCAGCAGTGAAAAAATCAGACGCGTTACGAATGCAGTTCACCAGCTGGGATATGTGCACAATGAACGGGCCGCTCTGCTGCGGAAGGGATTTAACGATTCTCTTGCAGTTATTATGCCGGATTCTTCAGCCAGGCAGTACCAGGACTTTTATTCCGGTTTCAAAAATTATGCTCAGAGCCACGGGTTTACGGTAACCAGGCATCTGACTCATGAAAATACACCCTTAAGTGAAGAAGAGGCCTTAATCGAGGCCAAAACCCTTCAGGCAAAAGGAATTGCCTGCATTTCTGTGGCAGCGGGTACACCTCACGAATCCAGTATTTATAAAAAAGATTTGGATGTCTCCGATATGGTTTTTATCGAACACAAGCCCTCCTTTGGCGGAGACTTTATCGGCTTTAATTATGAAGAGGCAGGAAAACGGATGGGGCGCAGAGCTTCGGACCGCGGCTATACCAGCGTATGCCTTTTGACGGGGAATCTCTGTTTTTCCAATGAAGCCGGCTTTTACCGGGGATTTATGGAGACTGCAGGAAAAACCGGCTGTCAGGTGACCCACATCCAGACAGACCCCTTTCGCAAATATCAAAACATCATGCAGATATCGGCCGATTCCATGCCTCAGGCTTTTTTTATTTCCAATTACGGCTTTGCAGAAAGTGTAAAGGATATCTGCTGCGCCTTTTACGATATCAGGGAGGGACTGGACATTTATACGGTTTCCCCTGTATTCACCATGCCTGAAAATGATTTTACCAAGTACGAGATGAATTACCGCCAGCTTGGCAAGGTTGCAGCCGAAGCCCTCATCAAAAAGACCGGAGAGGAAAGAGAAGGCTTTGGACAGCGGCTTTTGGAAAGCAGCGGCTTTCGGAACTGGTATTCCAATATTATCGTGCCCAAAGAGCCTAAGACCTTAAACGTCATCACCCTGGACAGCCCGGAAGCCTATATTATGAAAAGCTTTTCCCACCTGTATACGAAAAAAAGCGGCATTGACGTGAATATCTGCATTTTTTCCTATGATGAGATTTACGAAGCATTTAACTTGCTGAACGCTTCCTCCAATTACGATGTCCTCCGTCTGGATGTCACCTGGCTTTCCTGGTTCGCCCAGAAGCTTTTGATGCCTCTGACAGATATTGACCCGGATATTGAAAACAGTTTTGACGACTTTTTGGAGGGGACCCCGGAGCGCTATGCCAGAGTCCATGAAAAGATTTACGCCCTGCCCTCCACTCCCAGCGTTCAGATTCTTTACTATAGAAAGGATCTGTTTGAAAGCCCTATTTATAAAAGGATGTATTTTGAGCAGTTCCGCACCGAGCTGGTGCCTCCCAGGACTTTTGATGAGTTCAACCGGATCGCAGCATTTTTTACCAGGGAAATCAATCCCTCCTCTCCGGTGGAATACGGAGCCACGGTCACCATGGGCTCTACGGGAGTGGCAGGTTCTGAATATCTTGCAAGGCTTTTCAGCCATCAGGAAAATTTATACGACAGCAACGGGGAAATCCGTCTGGATTCGGAAATTTCCCTCCAATCCTTAAGGGAACTGACAGAGATCAAGCGGTATACCCAGCCGGATTACTGCGGCTGGTGGACTGATACGGCCAAAAACTTTGCCTCAGGCAACTTTGCCATGTCCATTCTCTACAGCAATTATGCCGGCCCTTTCCTGGACAACACTTCCAATGTGGTGGGAAACATCGGCTACACCATGATGCCGGGAGCCAATCCGGTTATCGGCGGAGGCAGCCTTGGGGTGTCAAAGTATTCCTCCCAGCCGGAAAATGCCCTCTCCTTTATCCGGTGGATGTGCAGTGAGCCCATTTCCTCGGCCGCTGCCCTTTTAGGCAGCACCTCTCCCTGCAGGAAGACTTATGAAAATTACGAGGTCATGAATAATTTCCCCTGGATGAGCCTGTCCAAAAAGTGCTTTCCGCTGACCAAGGGAAATCGCATCCCCCAACTCGCAGGACTGCCCTTTGATGAGAGAAAGTTTTTAAACATTCTGGGAATGGCCGTTAAAGACACTTACAGCAGCGTGTCAACACCGGAAGAAGCCCTTCGCAATGCCCAGGAGCAGTTTGAACGATATTTCAAGCACAGGTTTTAAGCCCTGCTGATCTAAGGTATCATATTGGAAGGGAGTAAAAGCATGTTTTCATATATAAAAAATTACTGGTTATCAATTTCTTTAAAAAAGAAGCTGGGAACCTTTTCTCTCATGGTCATTCTGGTAATGGGAGTTTCCATTGCCCTTAATCTGCTGGTCATGAACTTTTCCACGGAAAGTCTTGATGTCATTCTCAATGACAATGCCCTTTGCTATGATGTTCAGGAATCCATGGAACATGAAGCAGAGGCATTTAGGAACTATATAAGGGAGAGGACCTGGGAAAGTGCCAAAGACTACCGTCTGGCCTGTATCAAGACAGAAAGCAGTCTCAGCTCTCTTCCCTTTGACTATGAGGCCATCGGTCAGGAGCGGTATGCCCGGACCTGGAATGTAAAAAATGGATATGAGGGCTATCAAAGCTACCGGGACCAGGTTGTTTCCATGAACCCAGGGGAACCGGAGTATGTAAAAAGTCTGTATCAGGTATATGATATGCAAAAGTACCTTCAGACTTATGCAAGAAGGCTGATGCAATCCACCTTAAAGGAAGGCCGGAGCAGCTATCAGGAAAAGGCGCCTCAGCTTTATAACCTTCCGTATATGATTATGGCTTATTCCGCTCTTATGATTGCTGCCGTCATTTTCATGACCAGGGTCCTGTCAGGCACACTGGTCAATCCCCTTGTAAAGCTGGCCCACAGCTCCAGAGAGATCGCCGGGAACAATTTCAGCGGAGGAGACCTTATGGTGGAAAACCAGGATGAAATGGGCGAGCTGGTTCAGGCATTTAACAAGATGAAGCATTCTACCGAACGCTATATCAATACCCTGAAGGAAAAAAATGAGATGGCCGGACGTCTTCATAAGGAGGAAGTGGACCGCATTAATATGGAAAAACGTATGGAGGCGGCACGGCTGGAGCTTCTTAAAAGCCAGATTAACCCTCATTTTTTGTTTAACACCCTGAACATGATTTCCTGTACGGCAAAGCTGGAGGAGGCAAAGACTACTGAACGAATGATATCCAGCCTGGGAAATCTTTTCCGGTATAACCTTAAGATCACAGACCAGACCGTGCCCTTAGAGCAGGAGCTGAAAGCGGCACAGGATTACATGTACATCCAGCAAATGCGGTTCGGAAGCAGGGTTCAGTATGAATGCCATCTGGAGGTGGATGCAGCCGGGACCTTGATCCCGTCTTTCACCCTTCAGCCATTGGTGGAAAATGCAGTGATTCACGGGGTTGCCAGGAAAGAAGAAGGCGGACGGGTCATTTTAAAAGTCAGAAAAAACAGGAATCATGTGATTATGTCCCTGGCAGATACCGGAGCCGGAATGGACAAGAAAACCCTGGAACAGCTTTCAGAGGATTTAAAGGGATATAAGACGTCCAGAATCGGAATCGGTCTTGGAAACATTTACCAGAGAATCAAATGTCTGTATGAAGGCGGAGACTTGAGAATTTACAGCCGGCTGGGGAAGGGAACTGCTGTGCTGATTATTCTGCCCTGCGAAGAGGACGCGGGCAGTCAAAGGTCATAGAAGGGAGAATATGTTGCGGTTATTGATAGCGGACGACGAGATTATCGAAAGGCAGGTCTTATATAAGACGCTGCAAAAGAACTTAGGAGACAGGTGCAGGGTTTTCCAGGCAGAAAACGGCAGGGAAGCACTTAAAATTTACCGGGAGGAACAGATACAGATTGCCATTTTAGATATAGAAATGCCCGGTATTAACGGAATTGAGGCGGCTAGCCAGATACGGCAGGAGGACAAGGACTGCTGTATCATCTTTCTGACCGCATTTGACGATTTTTCCTATGCCAGAAGGGCTGTTAGGGTACAGGCTCTGGATTACCTCCTAAAGCCCTACGATGAACAGGAGCTGATGCTGGTGGTGGAAGAGGCCATGCGCATTGCCGGCAAAAGCCGGAAGAGCTCTGAAGAAGCCGGGGCCGGGAATACTTCTGACTTGGAACCGGAGTCAGGGGATGGACTGGAGGAAACCAGCCATGTGCGCTTATCCAAGGTTACCTCTCTCGTAAGCGGATATCTTCACGACAACTATATGTTTGACATCTCCATGCAGGATGCCGCCAGGGCCATGAACTACTCCGAAGCTTATTTTTGCAGGCTGTTTAAGCTTTGCTTTGACCAGAACTTCACCTCCTATCTGACTCAGTACCGGGTGGAAAAGGCAAAAAAGCTGTTGGAACAGCCCACGGTCAACGTAAAGGAAATTGGGAAAGCCGTAGGCTACAGCGATTCCAATTATTTTGCAAAGGTATTTAAGAGAATTGAGGGCCAAAGTCCTACAGAATACCGTCTTGGAATTTTTCAAAAGGACAAGGGATAAGGAAAATGTGACATTTAGACAAAGGATTTTTTAAAAAAGGTTAAAATTATACTATGATTCACAAAATTTTACCATATTCAAAGATTCAATTTTCTTTTATAATAAAATATGGACAAAGAAAACATAATATATATTTTAAAGGAGGAATTTTTCATGAAAAAAAGATGGATCAGCACTGTATTGTGTGCGGCAATGGTGGCCGGTTCTTTAGCAGGCTGTGGCTTAAAAAGCCCTGACGCAGCCCCCACAACAGCAGCAGAAACAAAGACCGAGGCAGCTAACACAGAGGGCGGCGGCTCTGAGGCGGCAGATACCAGTGACATGGAAGAAGTTACACTGGTTATGGCAGAGGTAAACCCTTTAGACACCATTGTTGGGCAAACCGATACTGCTTTCAAGGAGAAGGTAGAAGAACTATCCGGTGGAAAGATTAAAATTGACTTACAGGCAAGCGGAGTTCTGGGTTCTGAAAACGACGTGCTGGATACCATGCTGGGCGGCGGCGGAACCATTGATATGTCCCGTATTTCCGCATTTGCACTGACAAGCTACGGCGCTAAAAAGTCCGTACTTCTTTCTATTCCTTATACATTTGTAAGCAGAGAGCACTTCTGGAAATTTGCCGACAGCGACTTAGCTGCCGATTTCCTGAAAGAGCCCGATGATATCGGACTTGGTGTAAGAGGTCTGTTCTATGGAGAAGAAGGCTTCCGTCACTTCTTTACAGTTAAGGAAGTAAATGCCCTGGAAGACTTAAAGGGTATGAAACTGCGTGTGTCTAATGACCCGATTATGAACGGACTGGTTAAGGGCCTTGGCGCTAACTCCACCGTTGTTTCCTTTAATGAACTTTATTCTGCACTTCAGACAGGCGTTGTAGACGGAGCTGAGCAGCCAATTGCCAACTACAAGTCCAACGCATTCCAGGAGGTAGCTCCAAACTTAATTCTGGATGGCCACACACTGGGAGCAATTCAGGTAATCATCGCCAATGATTCCTGGAACAAGCTGTCAGAGGCACAGCAGAATATTCTTGTAGAAGCCGGCAAGTATGCTTCTGAATTCAACAGAAAGATTTCTGCAGAAGCTGAGAACAAGGTTCTTGATGAGCTGAAAGCATCCGGAGTCAACGTAGTTGAAGTTTCTGATATAAAGCCCTGGCAGGAGGCTTGTAAAGAAATTATCGAGTCTTCTACAGCGGATCAGGCTGACCTGTATAAGCAGATCGTTGATATGCAGTAATCAGCTGCAGTCCCAAGGCACAGGGGATGATAGCCTATCCCCTGTGCCTCATTTTTAGCCTGCAAATAAAAAG
>DGRE01000056.1 GCA_002389905.1 Hungatella sp. UBA4396
CAATTATTTCTCTACCCTATTTAGCTCATTGCTCATGGGAATTATTTTATAAAAGAGAAGAGAGGTCAGAACCATGTTTGATCAGATTATATATGAGGCGATGGAAGAGGAATTTGAGAAAAACCGGATTTCAGAGGATGTAGAAGAGGTTCTTCTGGATTTGGCAGAATCCCTTGCAGATCAGGGAATTATGGATAAAGAAGTTCATTTCACGCAATCCTATGGAAAGACCCAGTTAAACGTCTGGGGAATTTGTTCTGAGGAGGAGGGAGAAGTCAATGTCTTTATTAAACGGGTCAGGATCGGAAAAAAAGAGTTTGAAATCGAGGATTACTTCCTCTAAATTTGAATATTCTCCAAAGGAGCTTTTTGGTGACCTTTTATGGGATTTGGCAGGGGCGGTTTTCTTCAATATCGGAATCTATAACTTTGCGGTCAATGCGGAGTTCGCACCTGTGGGAATCTCGGGAGTGGCCCTGATCCTGCGCTATTTGTTCGGTCTTCCCATGGGAATCACCAGCATGGTTTTAAACATTCCCATTATCCTGATCAGTTACCGGCTTCTTGGAAGGCGTTTTCTCCTTCGTTCCGTCAAAAGCATGGTGATCTTTGCCCTTGTTCTGGATTATGTGGTTCCCCTTCTGCCGGTTTACAGCGGAAATCCTTTGTACGCTTCCGCATGTACGGGAATTTTCTCAGGCCTGGGGCTTACCATGGTATATTTGAGAAACTGCTCCACAGGAGGTACGGATTTCCTGGTTATGGCAATCCGGAAGCTGGTTCCTCATTTAACCATAGGGCAAATATCCCTTGTGGTGGATTCCATTGTAATCCTGGCCGGAGGGCTGGTATTTAAAAATCTGGATGCGGTCATTCTGGGCCTTCTTTCCTCTATTGTGACGACCATGGTGATCGATAAGATCATGTACGGCCTGGGCGCCGGAAAACTAGTGTTTGTGGTCACCTCAAAGGAGGAGGAAGTAGCCAGAGGCATAGAGGAGACTACGGGAAGGGGCAGCACCTTTTTAAAGGGTCAGGGCTCTTACTCTCTGGATGAAAAGCACATTGTTATGTGTGCCTGTAACAACAGTCAGGTGGTGCCTATTCGCCGGGCAATCCACGAGGCGGACCCAGCGGCATTTTTGATCATAACCGATTCCAATGAGGTTTATGGGGAAGGCTTTAAGGCCATTGACGGCCACTTTCTGTAATCATTCCTGCAGATGCTTTCCCTTTCCGGAGGCATGGTCCACAATAATGTCTTTTTTTAAGAAGCTGGCCCTTTTCACGCTGTCAGTGCCGAATTTGCTGCGGATATGATCCACAGCTTTTTCCATTTCCTTCATCCTGCGGGAATGGTCAGATTCAAAAAGGCTCAATTGCACGCAGCCCTCGTCAGAAATCTTGGTGGCACGTATGCCCATGAGACGCAGAGGGGTGCGGTCCCAGAACTCCTTTAAAAGCTTACAGGAATTTTCATATATGACCGCAGTGGAATCTGTGGGATCGTTTAAGGTCGTCTGATGGGACTGGGTGTTAAAATCCCAGTCCTTTATTTCTACGCAGACGCAGTCGCAGACCACATGATCCATGCGGAGCCTGGCCCCCACGGTTTCGCTCAAGGACAGCAGAACCTGGCAGGCCGTGTCAAAGTCGTCGATGTCCCGGGAAAGGGTGATGCTGTTTCCGTAGCCCTTATTAAGAGGCTCCCGTTCTCCTACCGGGGAATTGTCGATTCCGCAGGCATAGTCATGGATTAAGGCGGCATACTTTTCCCCTAAAATGGGCTTTAGGTGGTTGACGGGAAAAGCGGCCAGCTCCCCGATGGTGTGGATTCCTATGCCTTCCAGCTTTTTCTGGGCCGAGCGCCCCACAAAAAACAGCTCACGGATAGGCAGGGGCCACATCTTTTCTGGGATGTCCTGTGGAAACAAGGTATGGCAGAGGTTGGGCTTTTTAAAGTCAGAGGCCATTTTAGCCAGCAGCTTATTGGGGGCAATGCCGATGTTTACTGTAAATTTCAGCTCCCGTTCCACCCGTTCCCGTATCTGCTCCGCAACCTCCAGAGGAGGTCCGAAAAGGTGGATGGTGGAGGACATGTCAAGAAATGCCTCGTCAATGCTGAATTTCTCAATATCAGGTGTATAATCAGACAAAAGCTTCATCAGCCGGGCAGAATATTTCTGGTATATGTCAAAACGGGCGGGAACCGTGGTCAGGGAAGGACATTTGCGCAGAGCCTGAACCAAAGGTTCTCCTGTGGTGATTCCGTATTTTTTTGCAGGAGTGGACTTTGCCAGGACAATGCCGTGTCTGGAGGCAGCGTCACCGCCCACTGCCGATGGGATGGTGCGCAGATCCAGGGCAGACGGGTCTTCCTCCAGCCGTTTTACAGACTCCCAGCTTAAATAGGCAGAATTTACGTCTATGTGAAAGATCAGGGGCTTTGGAGCCATGTCTGTCTCTCCTTTTCTTTTCTTTCTATTATACCGAAAATACGTTCGAAAAGCAAATAGTAACTGTTGAGGGCAGGCATCTTCTTGCATAACGCTGATTTTATCCCCATTATTCTTGCCGTACTGAATTGTTACAGGGAATAATTGAAAAAACAGGCTCATAGGATAAAATAAAGTCATGCAGGAGGCTTTTTATGAGGTATGCCATAAGAATGCTGCTGGCAGCAGCCATTCTTTTCCTGTTTCCTCTTTCTGGAAACAGGGTATTTGGTCAGGAGCCTAAAAGCCAGACGGCCCAGACAAAGGATGAATTAAAGCTCTATGCCCAGTCAGCCGTTTTGATGGATGGGGTTACGGGCCGGATTTTATACGGGAAAAATGAAGGCCAGATCCGCCCCATGGCCAGCACCACCAAGATCATGACCTGTATTATCGCCCTGGAGTACGGAAATCTGGAAGACACGGTGACAGCCAGCCAGAATGCGGCATCCCAGCCAAAGGTTCATTTGGGAGTCCGCAAAGGGGAGACATTTCTTTTGAAGGATCTTCTCTACAGCCTGATGCTGGAATCCCACAATGATTCTGCCATGATGATTGCAGAGCATGTCGGCGGAAGCAGGGAAGGCTTTGCCGAGCTGATGAACCAGAAGGCCAGGGATTTGGGATGCAGGGATACATATTTTATCACCCCCAACGGCCTGGATGCCAGCGAAGAAAAAGATGGCCAGGTCAGAGCCCATTCCACCACAGCGGCAGATTTGGCCCGCATCATGAATTACTGCATCGGCCAGTCTCCCAAGAAAAAGGAATTTTTGGAGATCACCGGAACTCAAAGTTATTTCTTTCACAATCAGGAAGGAAAGCGCTCCTTTTCATGCAGCAACCACAATGCGCTTTTGTCCATGATGAGCGGAGCATTTTCCGGAAAAACAGGCTTTACAGGAGGAGCCGGGTACACCTATGTAGGCTCTGTTTCAGATGAGGGAAGGACGTATACCATCGCTCTCTTAGGGTGCGGCTGGCCGCCCCATAAAACCTATAAGTGGTCTGATGCCAGAATGCTTCTGCAATACGGAATGGACCGTTTTCACTACAGGGAAGTGTACAAAGAGCCTTCTCTGCCGGATATCGAAGTGAAGGGCGGCATCGCCTCCTCCGGCCGTTTGGAGGACCCGGTATCAGTTTTCTGCACTCTGGGGGAAGAGGAAAAAAGCTTAAAGCTTCTTCTGGCTGATGAGGAAAAAGTGACGGTTCAGACCCAGATTCAAAAAGAGCTGACAGCCCCTGTATACCAGGGTCAGGCGGTGGGTACTATAATATACAGGCTGAACGGGGAAGCAGTAAAAACGTATCCGGTTTATGCTGCGGGGGAAGTAAAGCGTCTGACTCTTCCCTGGTGCGTGAAACGCATTTTGAGCCGCTATCTGACCATGGACGGACCGGGAGAAATTCTGCCCTCTGCCTGATGCTGAAATACAAAAGAAAATTGAATTGTGCAAAAACGCAGTACATGGTATAGTAACATTGTTTGCCAATTGCATGAAAGGAAGATACAAAAGCATGAATATGAAAAAAATAGCAGCAGTGCTTGCAGGAAACACGGTTTATGCCCTGGCCGTATCTCTTTTTATCCTGCCGGGAGGGCTGATTACAGGAGGCACTACAGGACTCGCCATGGCGGCCCGCCATCAGTTCGGCATTCCGGTGGCTGCCTTTGTAGGTGTTTTTAATATTCTGATGTTTATTTCAGGAGCCCTGGTTTTGGGAAAGGGCTTTGCTTTTACTACCATGATCAGCACCTTTTATTATCCCTTTATATTAGGAATATTTGAAAACCTGCTGGGCGGGACGGTTATAACAGGAGATCCCATGCTGGGCACCGTATTTTCCGGCCTTTTGCTGGGAGCCGGAATTGGAATGGTAATCCGGGTGGGAGCATCCACCGGAGGGATGGACATTCCCCCTCTCATATTAAATAAGAAGTGGAAGCTTCCCGTTTCTGTGACCATGTCTGTATTTGACTGTATGATCCTGCTTTTGCAGATGATGTTTTCCAATAAGGAGCAGATCCTTTACGGAATCCTTCTGGTGCTGTTATACACCATGGTCCTTGACAAGGTGCTTTTAATCGGGCAAAATCAGATGCAGGTAAAGATCATAAGCGAGCAGTACGAAGCCATTAACCGGGCCATTCAGGCGGAAATGGACCGGGGCACCACCCTTTTGGCCGGAGAAGGCGGGCATTTGAGAAAACCCTCCTATACCGTTCTTACGGTGGTGTCGGGAAGGCAGCTTTCCAGGCTCAATGATCTGGTTATGGGAATTGATCCCAGCGCCTTTATGATCATCAACCAGGTCAATGAGGTCCGGGGCAGGGGATTCACTCTCCATAAGGTGAATTTGCCCGCAGGGCAAAGAGAGGACCCTCTGGGGGGTAAGGAATACAAGTGACAGGCGAAACACCGGATTCTTACAGAAAAGTGACTAAGGTTTACGGTTTTTGAAACCCTATTGACTTGGCAGCTTTTCAAATGCTATACTGTGGCCGAACCGGTAAATGGACACAGGGAGGAACCAGAAGATGTTCAGGAAAAAAATCATTTATATTTGTTTCGCCATTGCGGCTGCGGTGATCTTTTCTGCCGGCTGCGGCGCTCCTTCTTTAAAAGGGGCGGAGGCAGAAACTGGGGCCGCCGTGATGGAAAAAGCAGTGACAGAGGAAAATAAAGAAGATAAAAGTGAAACTATAGCCGCCAAGAAGACCGATATGGGAGAGGCCGGGCCGGGAGAAGAAGCGGAGGCTGACCAGGGGGAAGACAGGCCGGAGAAAAAGATAGAGGCCTTTGCTGAAACGGTTCAGGAGGCTGTGTCGGACCGGGATTTAGAAGCCCTGGGAGACTTGCTGTTTTACCCATGCGTATTCATAACAGGGGATGAAGAAACTATCATCCTTGAGAAAAAAGAGGATCTGCTGAAGCAGAATCCCGATATGGTCTTCGGAGACGATCTCATGGTTTCCGTGGCTAACGTGGATACGGCCACCTTAAAGGCCGGTGAAGAGGGAGTTGTTTTAGGAGAGGGAACCTCTGCCATCACCTTTCAGGAAAAACCAGGTTTTGGCTTAAGAATTACAGAAATAAGAGAATAATTTTGGTATATTAAAATGGCAGGAGCTGTGTATTTAGAAAAAGACACAGTTTCCTGCTGTTTTTGGGTTTAAAGTCTTGAAATATGGTCAAATTAATTATACAATTAAAAGTATGGAAAACAGTGCTGTTTCCCCAAAAATCGACGGGAACAGACTATTCCTTAATAAATTTTAAGGTTCCTTTTTTGGGGGGTTAAGATTCCCCATGTAAAATATTCCTGAATAAATATAAAAGGGAGGATTGCAAAATGAGTCATTCAATACAAACGCCGGCAAGGGACAGAATCCACACTTTGCTTGATGAAAACAGCTTTGTTGAAGTTGGCGGCTATGTTACCGCAAGGAGTACGGACTTTAATATGGCGGAAAAAGAAACTCCTGCTGACGGTGTCATCACCGGCTACGGAACCATCGGAGGCTGTCTTGTTTATGTATACAGCCAGGACGCATCAGTTCTTGGCGGTTCCATAGGTGAGATGCACGCAAAAAAAATCACAAAGCTTTATTCTTTGGCAATGAAGATGGGAGCTCCTGTCATCGGTTTGATTGATTGCGCAGGCTTAAGGCTTCAGGAGGCAACCGATGCCTTAAATGGCTTTGGAGAGGTTTATATGAGTCAGACCCTGGCCTCTGGTGTAATTCCTCAGATTGCAGCAATATTCGGAACCTGCGGCGGTGGTATGGCCGTATCCGCAGCAATGTCTGACTTCACTTTTATGGAAACAGGGAGAGGAAAATTATTTGTCAATTCTCCTAATGCCATCCGTGAAAATAGTGTTGAAACATGCAATACCGCTTCCGCAGATTTCCAGAGCAAGGAAACCGGAGTGGTGGATTTCACAGGAGAAGAAGGAGATATCATAAGCGGTATCAGAACCCTCATTTCCATTCTTCCGGCCAACAGGGAAGATGATATGTCATACGGCGAGTGCAATGACGATTTAAACCGTACCTGTTCGGATCTGGAAAACTACACCGGAGACACGGCTATTGCATTGACAAGAATTTCCGACAACCAGTTCTTCTTGGAGATGAAAAAAGAATACCTCCCTTCCATGGTAACCGGATTTATCCGTTTAAATGGAGTGACAGTGGGATGTGTTGCCAACAGAACGGAAAGCTATGATGCAAGCGGTGTGAAAACCGGTGAATACGAGGCACTTTTAAGTCCGAAGGCATGTGAAAAGGCGGCGGAATTCGTTCATTTCTGCGATGCATTTGACATTCCTGTTCTCACTCTGGTAAATGTAAAGGGATACCAGGGAACAAAGTGTGCGGAGAAACGAATTGCAAAGGCAGCTGCAAAGCTTACCTATGCATTTGCTGATGCAACTGTTCCCAAAGTAACCGTGGTAATCGGACAGGCATTTGGAACGGCATATCTGACCATGAACAGCAAGTCCATCGGCGCAGATATGGTTTACGCATGGCCGGGGGCTTCCATCGGCACTATGGAGCCGGCAGAAGCTGCTAAAATCATGTATTCTGATGAGATTGCTAAATCAGAAGATGCCAAAGCCCTGATCAGTGATAAGGCAGAAGATTACAAGACCCTCCAATCCAGTGCTGTTTCCGCAGCCAGAAGAGGATATGTTGATGATATTATAGATGCAAGTGAGACAAGACCCCGTGTCATTGCTGCATTTGAGATGTTATTCACAAAGAGAGAGGATCGTCCGGCAAAAAAACGTGGCACGATTTAAAAAAAGAGGTGACAGGTATATGAAACGGAATCTAAAACGAATTGTACTGGGTCTTATTATGGTGTTCTGCCTCTTTTCATTGTCCGGATGCGGTAAGACTGCGGCTGAGTTCCCCACAGGACTGGCTGTGCTGGTGGGCGTCGGCGTAATTGCCTTCATCATCATCCGGCTGCAGGGAAATGGATCAGACGAACCGGCTGTCAGGGAAACGGCTCCTGCACCGGCAGCGCCCGCAGTTTTGGCTCCCGCACCCCGTGAAGAAGAGGAGCTTTTGAATGATGAGGAACTTATGGCAGTGATTACTGCGATTATTATGGCATCTACAGAAGATCGGCCCAGCGGCCTGGTTGTCCGTTCCATCAGACGGGCCCCGGCAGGAAACTGGAGAAAATCTTAATCAATCAGGAGGATTAATATCATGAAAAATTATAGAATTACAGTAAATGGGAAAGTATATGACATAACAGTAGAAGAGGGTGCATTTGCAGGAACTCCTGCACCGGCAGCACCGGCACCGGCTCCCCAGGCAGCAGCACCTGCACCGGCGGCAGCACCGGCTCCCCAGGCAGCAGCACCTGCACCGGCAGCTCCTTCCGGCTCACAGGGCTCTGTAACTGTGTCAGCACCTATGCCGGGCAAGATTCTCGGAGTCAAGGCAAGTGTGGGACAGGCAGTGAAAAAGGGAGACGTTCTCCTGGTTCTGGAAGCCATGAAGATGGAAAATGAAATCGTATCTCCTTCCGACGGAACGGTTGCCAGTATCAATGTATCAAATGGCGATTCCGTAGACAGCGGCGCAACATTGGCAACATTGAACTAAGGCAGCAGGCCCAATCCTCATAAAGTGGATTGCGGTGAAATGACAATAATCAGGAGGTAAGACAATGGCAGAAATAGAGAAAAAGCCGGTTAAGATTGTGGAGACAGCCCTTCGTGACGGTCACCAGTCTTTGCTTGCAACGAGAATGACAACCCAGCAGATGCTTCCCATCATCGAAAAGATGGACAAGGTGGGTTATCATGCAGTGGAATGCTGGGGCGGTGCAACCTTTGATTCCTGCTTGAGGTTTTTGAAGGAAGATCCATGGGAAAGACTGAGAATTTTAAAAGATGGATTTAAGAATACAAAGCTTCAGATGTTGCTCCGCGGACAAAATCTTCTGGGCTATAATCACTATGCAGATGATGTAGTGGAGTACTTTGTACAGAAATCCGTGGCAAACGGCATTGATATCATCCGTATCTTTGACTGCTTAAACGATTTCCGCAATATAAAGACAGCCGTTGATGCCTGTAAAAAGGAAAAAGGCCATGCTCAGGTGGCTTTAGGCTACACCTTAGGTGATGCTTATACCTTAGAGTACTGGAAAGACCTTGCAGTTAAGGCAGAAGAGATGGGAGCTGATTCCATTTGCATCAAGGACATGGCAGGACTGTTAATTCCTTATGAGGCAGAGGAAATGGTCCGCATGTTAAAGGAAACGGTAAAGATCCCTATAGAGCTTCATACCCATTACACTTCCGGAGTCGGCTCCATGACTTATTTAAAGGGAGTGGAGGCTGGATGCGATATCATCGATACAGCCATTTCCCCTCTGGCCCTGGGCACCAGCCAGCCGGCTACAGAGGTTATGGTGGAAACCTTAAAGGGAACTCCTTACTATACCGGACTTGACCAGGAGCTTTTGTCTGAAATAAGCGACTACTTCCAGCCCATAAGGGACGAGGCTTTAACCAGCGGACGTTTAAATCCCAAGGTGCTGGGCGTCAATATCAAGACTCTTTTATACCAGGTTCCCGGAGGCATGCTGTCAAACCTTGTAAACCAGTTAAAGGAAGCAGGCCAGGAAGACAAATACAGAGAGGTTCTCGAGGAAATCCCCAGAGTGAGAAAGGATTTCGGAGAGCTGCCCCTGGTTACTCCATCCTCCCAGATCGTGGGTACTCAGGCTGTTTTAAATGTAATCAGCGGAGAACGCTACAAGATGGTTCCAAAGGAATCCAAGAAGATCTTAATGGGCGAGTTCGGTCAGACTGTAAAGCCTTTTGATCCGGAAGTACAGAAGAAAATCATCAAAGACGAAACACCTATTACCTGCCGTCCCGCTGATTTGATTTCCCCCCAGCTTCCTCAGTTTGAAAAGGAATGCTCACAGTGGAAGCAGCAGGATGAGGATGTGTTATCCTATGCCCTGTTCCCGGCCATTGCCAAAGAATACTTTGAGTACAGGGCCGCACAGCAGACCGGCGTGGACTCTGCGGCGGCAGATAAGGAAAATAAGGCTTATCCGGTATAACTGGATGCACCTTTGATTCCAGGGAGGCAGCGGATGGAAGAATATGTAACATTGGAAGACATGCTCTGCTTCCGTGAAGAAAAGGTGAGAATTCAGGAAGAACTGAGAGACAGGCATCCGGGGGAAGCCGTAGTGGCTCTGGGAATGAATATTCCGGGACCTAAAAAGACCTCCCCCCATATCCTTCTGGCTTTTGAAGAAGGAGAGAAGACCCTTGACCTGCTGTTTGCGGAAAAAGGGCTGGAAGTATTGGAAGAAGCTGAAATAAAGGAAAAAGCAGGATATTTGCGGTTTTATTCCGTAAAGTGTCCTGATGCCATATTTGTAAAGAGCCTGATGATTCAGGCTGAAGAATCTCATCCTTTGGGAAGGCTGTTCGATATTGATGTATATGATGCAGATGGCAGAGGAATCGGCAGAGGTGCTCTTGGAGCGTCTCCCCGCCAATGCTTAGTCTGCGGACAGGATGCAAAAATATGCGGGCGGAGCCGGAGCCACGGCTTAGAAGAGCTTTATGAGCATGTGGATAATATGATACGGTTGTGGTTAAAGGAAGAGACAGATTGAATAAGTCTCTTCCTTAATGAATTTTAAGGTTCTGTTCTCTTCTGTTTAAGAATCTTAGGATAAAATAAAATTATATAAATAAGAGGGAGGCGTGAGGCAAAATGGAGATTAAGAAACCGGCCATGGCTGGAACGTTAGAGTCCAGCGACTGCCAGGTCACTGTTGAACCTGGAAACGGCAAAATTAATTTTACGCTGGAAAGCGCAGTAATCAACCAGTTTGGAAACAGTATCCGCAAAGTAGTTATGGAAACCCTTGAGAAATTTGGAGTTGACAATGTCAACATTTCCGTAGTGGACAAGGGAGCTTTGGACTGTACCATTAAGGCACGTGTGGAAGGTGCTTTATCCCGGTCCACAGACCAGTTTGAGAATGTTCTTTGGGGAGGTGGAAAGCGATGAATCCGAATAAGAAGCGGCTCAGAAGAACGATGATGTTTTTAAATGCACAGAAACCGGGTCTTATTAAAGATCCATACATCTACAAGCCTGATTCCATTATGCTGGACTTAGAGGATGCAGTTGCTGAAAACCAGAAAGATGCTGCCAGATTTTCTCTGTACCACGCTCTTCAGGAGATTGATTACAGAAGCTGCGAAAGGGTAGTCCGTATCAACGGACTGGACACCTCTTACTGGAAAGAGGATATCCGCTGTGCAGTGGCAGGCGGATGTGATGCCATCCGTATTCCCAAGACAGAAAGAGCTGCCGATATTGTTGCAGTGGAACAGGAAGTCAGAGCAGCAGAAGCTGATTTTAACATTCCTGAGGGAAGAACTCTGCTGATGGCAGCCATTGAATCTGCAAGAGGAGTGATGAACGTTCTGGAAATCTGCGAATCTTCCGAGCGCCTGTTTGGAATCGCTCTTTCCGGCGGAGATTATACCAAGGATCTTCAGACTTATATCACCGGTACCGGAGTTGAGCTGATGGGAGCCAGACAAAACATGATCATCGCAGCCAGAGCTGCAGGCGTTCAGTGTTTTGATACGGTCTTTACAGATCTTGATAACATGGAAGGCTTCCGCAAGGAAGTGGAGACCATTCACTTAATGGGCTTTGATGGAAAGTCCATTGTAAATCCAAGGCAGATTCCCGTTGTTCACGAAATCTTTACACCAACCCAGAAGGATATTACCTTCGCAGAAAAGGTGGTAAGGGAAATCGATGAGAAAAAGGCACAGGGAATCGGTGTATTTACCGTAGATGGGAAGATGATCGACATTGCATTCTATGACGGGGCTAAGAGAACCATTGACCTGGCTAAGGCCTCCGGCGTATATAAAGGAGATTTGTGATATGATTAATGCAGTAGGGAGAGATATTCCGGAAGAGATCTTAAAGGAAACAGGAAAACAACCTTTTATGGGAGTTCGTTATTTTGACGGACATGAATATAAAAAAGGCAGCCCGGTAACAAAGGCTGTAGCTAATTCAAACGGAAGTAAGATTGTGGACAGCATTCACGACAGCCTGGTAAAGTGCGGAATCAAGGATGGTATGGTTCTCAGCTTTCATCACCATTTCCGTGAGGGAGATTATGTGGTAAACATGGTCATGGAAGCAGTTCATGACATGGGAATCAAGGACATTACTATTTGTGCCAGCTCTCTTGGAAAGGCTCATGACAAGCTTTGGGAGTATATTGAAGATGGAACCATTACCGAAATCCAGTCCTCAGGCGTGAGAGGAAAGATCGGAAAAGCCATTTCAGAAGGCAAATTAGAGAAGCTTGCCATTATGCGTTCCCATGGCGGCAGAGTTCGTGCCATTGAATCAGGAGAAGTAAAAATTGATATCGCATTTATCGGTGCTCCCACCTGCGACGACTACGGCAACTGCCGCGGTGTAGGCGGCAGGTCAGATTGCGGCGTGCTTTCCTATGCAGTAGTGGATTCAGAATATGCTGATAAAGTAGTTGCAATCACCGACTGTCTGGTGCCCTTCCCCAACGCTCCGGCCCAGATTTCCATGACTAAGGTGGATTATGTGGTTGTGGTTGATGAAATCGGAAACCCGGCAAAGATTGCAACGGGAGCGGCCAAGCCTACGACAGACTTACGCAGACTTCTGATGGCGGATTACTGCACCCAGTTTGTAGTGAATACTCCTTATTTTAAGGATGGCTTCTCTTACCAGACAGGTGTAGGCGGAGCTTCCATCGCTTCTACCATTTCTCTTGCCAAGATCATGGAAGAGAGAAATGTACGCATGGGATTTGGCGTAGGTGGTCTGACAAAGCCTATGTGTGACTTGCTGGCAAAGGGCCAGGTAGATGCTCTTTTAGATACCCAGGACTTTGACTTAGATGCGGTAAAATCCGTGAGCAATCCAAAACACTATCCAATCAGTGCAAGTGAATACGCCAATCCGTTCAACAAGGGAGCTGTTGTCAACAAGCTGGATTTCGTAATCCTGGCAGCTCTGGAAGTGGATGTGAACTTTAACTGCAACGTGGTGGTAGGATCTGACGGTGTGGTTACAGGCGCTCAGGGCGGACATCCGGACACTGCGGCAGGAGCTAAGTGCACCATCATTCTCACTCCTCTTCTTCAGGGAAGGATTCCGGCTGTGTGTACCGATGTAACGACAGTTACCACTCCCGGTGAATCCATTGACGTGGTTATTACCGATTACGGCGTAGCCATCAACCCAAGAAGACAGGATCTGATGGAATACGCAAAGAATATGGATCTGCCCTTTAAGACCATTGAAGAGCTGAGAGATATTGCATACTCCATCGTTGGAGAACCGGAGCCGGTTGAGTTTGACGATAAGATCGTGGGCATCATTGAAGGCCGCGACGGAACCATTATGGATGTGGTTCGTAAGATAAAACCATTTCAGTTTTCAGAGGAATAAAATATGATGAGCCATTTACAGCCGAATCCGGAGAAGGTGATGGAAGAAACGGCTGTCCGGATCGGCAATATGGCTTATGAGGCTTTGCTGGAGGAGGTGTATGCCTCCCCCAAGCCGGGCCTGGTGGATTTATATTCCACAGGAGCCCATAAAGATATGGATGTTTCCACCTTTGAGAAGAGTGCGGCTGCTTTAAAGCCGTATTTTTCGTCTATGGCATTGGAAGGGCTGATCTTTTCCGGTGATCCGGGACAGCTTTTTAGGCAAATCAGACGGATCGGTATTTCAGCCGAAAAGGCTATGTATGAGGCCACTGAGGGAGTCAATACCCACAAGGGAATGATTTTCCATATGGGAATTCTCAGTGCATCCGCAGGGTCCTGTATCCGGACCGGCAAGGGGCTGACCCTTGAAGCCCTGATCGGGATGGAGCAGTCCATGGTGAGGGAAACCTTGATCAAAGAAGTGGAAGGCATGCGGGAATTTACCAGTCATGGTGAGAAAAATCTGGAGAAGTACGGAACCCTCGGTGCCAGGGGAGAGGCCATAAGCGGCTATGAATCAGTGCGGAGCATCTCTCTTCCTGTTCTGATGAAACGGCTTAATGAGGGAAAGGACTGGAATTTAATCAAGCTGGAAGCTCTGTTTTTGCTTATGAGCCAGGTGGATGATTCCAACATCCTTGCAAGACATAATCCCCAGGTTCTTTCTGAAGTCAGAACTATGGCAGGAGAATTTCTAAAAACCACGGGAGTTTACGGCGAAAGCAGTATAGAAGTGTTAAAACGTATGGATGGAGAATTCATCAGGAGAAATATCAGTGCCGGAGGATGTGCGGATCTTCTGGCTGTGACTATATTTATGGCACATCTTATCCGTAATTATGAATAGAAAAAGGCCAGAGGCCTAAGGGATAAACCGGTATCCCAAGCCCCTGACCGTCACAATATGGGCCGGCTTTTGCCGGTCTTCTTCTATTTTTCCCCTCAGACGGTTTATATACACCATAATCGCGTTATCGTCTACGGCAATGTTGTCCCCCCAAACATGCTCATAAATCATATCTTTTGTAAATACCTGGTTCGGATGTCTTATAAACAGCAGCATCAGACTGCTTTCCTTTGAGGAAAGGACGATTTCCTCCCCGTTTTTATAAAATCTCATGGAGGAAACACTGAAAGTAAAGGGTCCGGATTCTAATGTGTCCGAACTGTTTAAGATCTGACTTTTGTTGCGCCGGATCAGGGCTTTTACCTTGGCGCCCAACACTAAGGGGCGGAAAGGCTTTGTAATGTAATCATCAGCTCCGAGAGAGAGTCCGTAAAGGGAATCGTAATCCTCATTTCTCCCGCTTACGATCATGACCGGAGTTTGGATGCCCTGGCTCCGCAGCCGTTTGATGACCTCAAAGCCTTCCATATCACCTAACATGACATCAAGAAGAATCAGGTCATAGGAATGATTTTTCAGATGATTCAGTGCGGCAAGGCCGCTGTCTGCCACAGTGGTTTCCAAGTTATTGCTGTGCATGACCTTCTCCAATAACTTGCACACTGCAGGATCATCGTCTACGATTAGTATTTTATCAGGCATAGCATCCTCCAAATGAATATTTCAGTAGAATCTTGTTGAAACAGCGCTGATATTATTATAATATTAAGAAGAAGACAAGTCAATGAGGAAAGGCAAACAAGGGGCATATTTATGGACGTCAGGAAAGACAGTAAAAAATATACGGTTGTATTTCTATCTGGAATCGCAGCAGCCATGCTGATTATTTTTTCTTATCTGGTATTCAGCACCTGGGAAGAATATAAAGAGGCGATTATTGATAATCAGAAAAAGCAGATGCTTTTGACCACCCAGAGTATGGGAGAAAATTTAAAAGCATTTATTGAAGGGTACCAGGCCGATTTAAATTCTCTTTATGCAATAGAGGAAGAAAATTTTAAAAAGACAGGACAGAGGGACTGGAAGGTTTTGGAGGAGTACGTCAAATATCATAACCGGTTCGTCTATGATGTGATTTTGGAGGACAAGGATGGAAATCACATAAAGAGCATCAATGGATATGGAGTGACAAAAACCTTTTCCATTACAGAAATCGACTCCCAGACCAGCTTTCGACAGTGCAAGCTGGAGAATGGGGAGATGTACCTCATCCTGAGAAAGGCGATTCTGGACGACAAGTTCATTTCAGTGGTAATCAATGAGCGGAATTATTATCAGTCTCTGGTTTCTCATATCCGTCTGGGCACCAATGGCTATATTGTCATAAAGGACTCTGACGGCATTATACTGGCTCACCCCCAGGAAAGCCAGTGGGGAATCGACGTAATTTACGGGAGGAAGGAAATGTTTCCGGGCACAGACCTGACCAGTCTGGAAGAAATGATCGAAAAACAGAATAAGGGAGAGTCAGGCGTTTCAGAATACTATTCCTATTGGTGGGCAGAGCCGGGAGTTCCCGAGGTTAAAAAGATAAGTGCTTATTCTCCTGCCATCATAGGAAATGGATTTCTGGTGGTCAGTGCTGTCATTGATTACAACGACATTTACATCCCGGTGGCAACGGGATTTTTCAAGCTGGGACTGGTGTTTTTCGGAATTGTGGCAGTAGTTCTGGGAATGGTATTTTACATCAAGCAGTTATGGATGCAGAAAAAAGAGGATACAGAAGAAATCGCCTATTTATGGGAGCTGAATAAAATCTTAGAGGAGATGCACCAGAGTGAGGAAACCATTGCCCACCGGCAGAGACTGCAGGTTATGGGAACCATGACAGGCGGCATTGCCCATGAATTTAATAATCTTCTGACCCCTATTATGGGCTATGCACAGCTTTTGATGAGTGATCTGCCTGAGGATTCGGAGCATTATGACAATGCTCTGGAAATTTATGAGGCGTCTGCCAAGGCAAAGGAGATCATTCAGCAGATTTCTTCCCTCAGCAGGAAGAATATGGAGACAGCCTTTAAGGATATTAATGCGGCAAAGGTGCTGCGCAGGTCCATAAAGATGGTAAGCTCTGTCTGCCCAGCCAACGTCCGTATAGAGGATGAAATCCTTTTTACCGATGAAAGCTTTTTAGGAAATGAGACCCAGATGAACCAGGTGATTTTAAATATCTGTGTCAATGCCATTCACGCCGTAGGCCACAAAGAAGGCAGCATTATAATAGAAGGAAAAAAGGTAGAATCAGAGGAGTTAAAAAAACATAAGGTCACCTCTGTTTCGGAAGAGTGGAAGTATTATCTGCAGATTGATATCCGGGATGACGGAGAGGGCATGAGCGAGGAGGTACTGGAACAAATTTTTGACCCGTTTTTTACTACAAAGAAAAATGGATCCGGTACAGGGCTTGGACTTTCTTTGGTGGAGCAGATCATCCATTCCCACAAGGGTTATATTTTTGCAGAGAGCAGCCCTGGAAAAGGCAGCGTCTTTCATATTTTCCTTCCGGTCAATGAGCAGAAGGAACAGGAGGGGCATAAGCTGGGAAGCGGTGACGATACAAGCATCCTGAGGATTATGATTGTAGATGACAATCCAAAGATATTAAAGCTATTAGAGCGAAATTTTAACAAGCGCAATGTCATTCTTTTACCCTGTATGGACTTTGAAGAGGCCAGAAGAGTGCTGAAGGAACAGGAGACCGATGTCATTGTCACGGATCAGTATGTTTCGGGAAAGAGCGGTGCTGACTTCTGCATGTCCTTAAAAGGGCAGTATCCGGAAATTATCTACATTATTATGGCGGACCGGGTCACCAAAGAGATTATTGAGGCGAAGCGGAGGAAGATCATTGATGATTATATTGATAAACCGGTTTCTGATACAGCAATATTAAAAGTTGTTAAAAACTGCATAGAACGGGTATAATACAAGGAATAGGCACGAAATGGATATGAATAAAACAGAAATATTTTAGAAACCTTAAAGAATTTTAAGTATTATTTTATTAGTTTTTAAGAATGTGCCTGTATGATAAACCTATAAAAAAATAAATCTCATTAAAAGGGGGATCATTTTTATGATTACTTTACTAGCATGGGCGATGATTATTGTTTTCCTTGTACTTGTCATGGCCAAAAAGTTACACCCGTTTACGGCATTGATCAGTGTGCCGTTAGTGTTTTCCTTTGTCGGCGTTTTTACCGGAGTAATGAAAACACCAATTGCAGCATACTTATCAAATCCTGATAAGGATGTTGTAGTAGCGCCTGAATCCTTATCCATTATGGATCAGATCATCGCACTGGGCAAGATGTCACAGGATGGTTTGGTAAGCAGTGCTAAAACTGCATTCATGCTGCTTTTTGCCATTCTTTTCTTCTCCATCATGTTGAACGCCGGACTTTTTGACCCGGTTGTAAACACTGTTATCAAAATCGCCGGCGGAGATCCGGTGAAGGTACTTGTTGGAACAGCCATCGTAGCAGCAGCAGTTTCCTTAAACGGAGACGGAACAACCACAACGTTGATCTGCTGTACCGCATTTATCCCGATTTACAAGAAGCTGAACTTAAAGATGCTTTATCTGGGAACCCTGGTTGTTTTAATGAACACAATCATGAACCTGCTTCCATGGGGCGGCCCGACAGCTCGTGCTATGGCAGTTATGGAAGTAGAAGGCGGTCCTGTTCTTGCTGCTCTTGCTCCTGGTATGGTTGTTTCCATCATCTACATGCTTGGCGTAGCCTTTTATCTGGGACTTAAGGAAAGAAAACGTGTAGGTATCCAGAAGTTCTCTCAGGCTGATATTGAGAGTGCCACTAAGTCTGATCCAGAGGTGGAAGCACTTAAGAGACCAAAACTCATCTGGTTCAATGCAATTTTAACAATCGGTACTGTAGCAATTCTGGTTATGGATAAAGTTCCTTCAAACTTCCTTTTCCTGGTTGCATTTGTTATTGGTCTTATGGTGAACTACAGAAAGATCAAGGATCAGAAGAACCGTATTCAGGACAATGCAGGTGATGCTCTTCAGGTTGTTATCCTGGTTATCGCTGCAGGAATGTTTTCCGGATTATTCGGAAAAACTGGTATGAGTGATGCCCTTGCAGAGAGTATTATCGCTGTACTTCCTACTTCCCTCGGAAGATGGTGGGGTCTGGTAACTGCAGTAGTTTCCGCACCAGGTACATTCTTCTTATCAAACGATGCTTACTATTATGGAATTCTTCCTGTATTTGCAGAAGCCGGCAAGGGATTTGGTTATTCCGCCCTGAACATGACAGTTGCTTCCCTTCTGGGACAGGCATACCATTTGCTCAGCCCTCTGGTAGCATTCATTTACCTGCTGTTAAACTTAACAGGTCTGGAAATGGGCGAATGGCAGAAGGAATCTGCAAAGTGGGCAACTGGAATTTTCGTCATCTTCGTTATTGTTGCTGCAATAACAGGAGCGTGTCCGTTATTTATCTAAATGCTGTTATAGAAATATCATGAAAGCCTGTGCCTTTATGGACGGTGTTGACATAAACACTTTTTATGAGAAGCTGGGATATGCCTTTCGGGGTAAAAGACAGCTTCTCATAAACCGTATCATAGGTACAAGCTTCTAATTTACATGGCTTTTAAGGCGGCACTTTTTATTTAACCTATTACCATAGGCAGATTGAGATTGGAGACAACATATGAGTATTTTATTAGACGGCATACTATCATTTACATGGCAGCAGGCAGTTATGATGCTGATCGGCTGCGCTTTAATGTATTTGGGTATTAAAAAAGAGTACGAACCGACTCTTCTCGTTCCCATGGGACTGGGTACAATTTTAGTAAACTTCCCTATGTCCGGTATTATTACACAGGCCAGCACAGGAGTAGAGGGACCCTTCAACGTATTGTTTGATGCGGGTATTGATACAGAACTGTTTCCCCTTCTGATTTTCATCGGAATCGGAGCTATGATCGACTTTGGTCCTCTTCTGCAGAATCCTTTTATGATGCTGTTTGGTGCGGCTGCCCAGTTCGGTATTTTCGGTACCGTTCTCATTGTAGTAATGTTTACAGACCTGGCTCTTCCGGAGGCAGCTTCCATAGGAATTATAGCAGCAGCAGACGGTCCTACCAGTATCTTCGTTGCCGGACAGTTGGCGAAAAATCTGTTGGGCCCCATTACTGTGGCGGCATATTCGTATATGTCTCTGGTTCCTATCATTCAGCCACCTGTTATTAAGGCGCTTACCACCAAAAAAGAACGCCAGATCCACATGAAATATGAGCCTAAGTCTGTTTCAAAGACAGCTAAGATTCTGTTTCCTCTGGCAATCACCTTTGTTGCAGGCTTTGTAGCACCTATGTCCCTGCCTCTGATCGGCTTCTTGATGTTCGGTAATCTGCTGCGTGAGTGCGGCGTACTGGACCGCTTAAGTGCAACCGCTCAGAATGAGCTGGTAAACATTATCAGCATTCTGCTGGGTCTTACTATTTCCGTAAAGATGACAGCAGATGAATTCTTAAACTTAAAAACATTGATGATCATTGCCTTTGGTCTTTTGGGCTTTGTTTTCGACACGGCAGGCGGTGTACTGTTTGCAAAACTACTTAACTTATTCCGCAAGGAGAAGATCAACCCCATGGTCGGTGCGGCAGGAATTTCTGCATTCCCCATGAGCAGCCGTGTAATCCAGAAGATGGCGACAGCAGAAGATCCTCAGAACTTTATTCTCATGCATGCAGCGGGAGCCAATGTATCTGGACAGATCGCATCGGTAGTTGCAGGCGGATTGCTGCTTTCCTACTTCATGTAAGTGTAAAAGGATTACTTCTATAACTATAAATTTGCGTTGCCTCTCGCAGGCAGGATGGAGGAACAGATGTCAGAGATCATGGTGCAGGCATTAGAATTGCTGGGCTTAGGCATGGGCGGTATTTTTATCGTAATGTTTTTGCTCTATGGTATTTCACAGCTTCTTTTAAAGCTGACTGCTCCTAAGAAAGAAGATTAACAGGAGCACAATTAAATCCTAAAAATAAAATTAATTCAGGTGAAGCGTTGGAAGTAAATTCCGGCGCTTTTCCTATTGTCCGGGGAGAATGTCTGTTTCATAATTTTAAAGATTTTCTTACAAATATATCCATTTGTGCCAACTTTGCCCGATGTGGTTGACACATGGTATAATTTGTCATTATAATATGTAGAGAAGTCTGGTTTGCCTTTTGGTTCACCAGACATCTGATCCGTATGGAAAATTAAAATACAAGAGGACATATTTGGGAGAAACAGATGAAAAAGTATAAAAAAGCTCGTAAGATGGCCCTGATTCTGGCCAGTGTCCTGGTGCTGGATTCTTACATGGGAATGGTTTCGCCATACATAGATGGATATGCTTATACGGAGAAGGCTGCAGCGGTCAATGCGACTTCGCTGAATGTGAGGAGCGGGCCGGGCACATCCTATTCCATTGTTACAAAACTGACAAATGGAGCATCGGTTACGGTAATTGATGAGAAGAATGCATCGGATGGAGCGCTGTGGTACCAGATCCGGGTCACCGGTTCGGGAGGACAGGCTGTGACAGGCTATGTTTCCAAAAGCTATCTCCGGTTTCCGGCAGCCTATACCAGCAATGCGGATTTTGAGTCTAAGCTTACGGCAGAAGGCTTTCCGGAAAGCTATAAGGTACGGCTTCGGGAGCTCCATGCACTTTATCCGGGCTGGGTGTTCAAGGCCCAGCATACGAATTTAGACTGGAATTCGGCTGTTATGGAGCAGAGCAAGGTGGGAAAGAACCTGGTTCACACCAGCAGCCTTTCCTCCTGGAAGTCTACGGAAAGCGGCGCCTATAACTGGGATACCAGCAGCTGGATCGGTTATGACGGCAGCTCCTGGGTGACTGCTTCAGGGGACATTGTAAAATATTATATGGACCCCAGAAACTTTTTGGATGAAACCAATGTATTTCAGTTTCTGACCCATACATATGACGGAAATAAACAGACAGCCGCAGGGCTGGAAACTATGATAAAGGGAACCTTCTTATCCGGCCAGTCTTCAGTTGGAGCTTCTTCCGGCAGCGGCTCTCCCGGCAGTAATTCAGAAGGCAGCTCCGGTGGATCAGGACCTGTAAGCCCTGCAGGCCCGGGAGAAGCCATAGGTCCCGGTGAGACGGAAGGGTCCGGCAATGTCAGCCTGGAAGGACCTCAGGCTTCCATCAGCCTTAATCAGCCCGATATTCTCATGGTATACGGTCCCGGGGCAAACTTACCAGGCCCTTCCTCCCCAGGCACATCGGGAGGCTCAGGAGGTTCAGGAACCACAGGAACCGTTACTGGAAGCAGCTCTTATGTGAGCATGATCATGAATGCGGCTGCCCAGTCCGGAGTGAATCCTTATGTTCTGGCTGCCATGATCATTCAGGAGCAGGGCTCCTCGGGTGTGGGAAAAAGCGTGTCGGGCTCAGAGTCCGGATACGAGGGATATTATAACTTTTTTAATATTGAAGCATACCAGTCTGGAACCATGAGTGCCGTACAGAGAGGCTTGTGGTGGGCTTCCCAGGCAGGCAGCTATAACAGGCCGTGGAATTCTCCCGAAAGTTCTATTTTAGGAGGAGCCTTTTATTATGGCAATAATTATGTAAAAGTTGGGCAGGATACATTTTATCTGAAGAAATTTAATGTCCAGGGTGCCAATCTTCACAAGCACCAGTATATGACCAATGTCCAGGGAGCCGCCTCTGAGGGAGCTGTCTTTTCAAAGGCGTACAACAGCGACATGAAAAAAACAGCCCTTGAATTTAAGATTCCGGTTTATAACAATATGCCGGGCAATGCCTGCAGCCAGCCTACAGGCACCGGAAGTCCCAACAATAAGCTGTCAGGCTTAAGCGTGTCGGGCTTGTCCCTGACACCTTCCTTCAGCCGGGATACCATGGAGTACAACCTGATTGTGGATCCTTCTGTAACTAATATCACCGTAAACGCATCACCTCTTGATTCCGGTGCCTCGGTAGGCGGAGCAGGAAATATTACGCTTCAAAGCGGTAATAATGACATAAAAATTGCAGTAACTGCGCAAAATGGAACTGTAAGGGAATATGTGCTTCATGTGGTGCGTCAAAACGGCGGTCCCACTTCATCACCGACAGCACCTGACGGAAGTTCCTCAGGAAATACTTCAGGAAGCACTAATGGGTCCGGCAATACTTCTTCGGGCGGCACTTCGGTTGGACCTGGAAGCGGTATAGGTCCGGGAGTATCGAAGCCTTCCACCGGCAGCTCAGAGGGAACACCTGGAGGAAGCAATGTGACCATAGCCCCTGACGGCTCTTCAGGCATGTCTTCCCATACATCAGGATCGGCGGCAGTCATCGGACAGGGGCCGGGATCTGCCCAGGTGACGGATCAGATGACGACAGTCTCCCGCCAGTCCCAGACGGAGCAGACAGCAGCCGCCGGGACTTCTTCCCCTCAGCCTTCTTCCGGCGGAGCCGGTGATATCAATGGAGACGGGAAGATCAACAGCCTGGATGTTTTGAAGCTGCAGCGTTTTCTCCTGGGCCTGGAAACTTTGACGGCAGGAGGACAAAAATCAGCCGATCTAAACGGAGACGGCAAGGTGAATTCCCAGGATATTTTGCTTCTTCAGAAGAAAGTCCTTGGGCTTTGATAGAAGAGGAAGCGCCCTTGGGGCAGAGAAGAGGAAAAATGAACAAGAAACTGAAAAAACTCATAGCCAGCCTGATGCTGGCCTGTATGATTGCGGCGGCAGGCGGTCCTTTTGGACAGATGGTGTCCTGGGCGGCAGATGCTAAAATAGCTTTTTCCGACCCGTCGGTCATGGTAGGCAATGAAGTGACTGTATCCATGAAGGTGACCAGCGATACTGCCCTGGGAACAGCGGAGATCATGCTGTCTTATGATTCCACTATTCTGGAGTTTGTGAGCGGCACCAGCGCCAACGGAGGCGCAGGAGCCATTAAGGTTTTGGGGACCATGGAGTCCTCAGATCAGAAGGCATTTAATTTTCAACTGAAATTCAAAACCCTGCAGGCAGGAAATGCTCAGATTAACGTGACCTCCCAGGAAATTTACGATATCAATTCCCAGGCTATTTCCGTAAGCAAGCAGGGAAACTCCACGGTTAAGGTCACATCCCCGGCTACCTATTCAAAGGATGCCACCTTAAAATCATTGAAAATAGCTCCCGGAACCCTGAGTCCTGATTTTTCTCCTGAGGTGGAAAGCTACACAGCCCAGGTAGATGGGAACACAGCGGATCTGGTGGTCAATGCAGTGGCAGCCAATGCCGGGGCCCGTGTGGCTCTCCAGGGAGAAAAGGGCTTAAAGGCCGGAGAAAACCAGGTAGTTGTAAAGGTGACCGCAGAAGACGGACAAACAGTCCGCAATTATACCATTCAGGTTACAAAGGGAGATGGTGAAACTGCGGCTTCTGAAACCGATGGCTCCGGCGAAACCGTTGAGGCTTCCTTTGGAGAAGCGACAGCTGTGATCGACGGAACCGTATACAACGTGGCCTCCTCCTTTGAAGAAGCTTCCCTTCCGGAGGGATTTGAAGCAGGAACTTACCAGTACAAGGGCAATGAGGTCATGGCCGGACATGGACTGGAAAAAGAACTTCTTCTGCTTTACTTAGAGGATTCGGAAGGAAACGGCGGATTCTATATCTATAACGAGGGAGCCGATTCCTGGTCCAGGTTTGTACAGGTAGAAACCACCTCAAAGGCCATTGTCATTATCCCTATAGATGAGGAAGCAGCCATACCCGAAGGCTTCCAGGAGCGTCCGGTGGATATTGACGGCGTGCGGGTGACTGGCTGGGCTGCGGTTACAGAAGCAGAGCCTCAGTACTGTCTCTTCTACGCTATGAACTGGAACGGAGAGAAGTACTTCTACCGCTATGACCTTTCAGAAAAAACCATTCAGAGGTACTTTGCTTCCGGCGTGTCCTATGAAAAGCATATGGAGCTGGCAAATACCTACGATTCACTGGTCAAGGATTACCGCATACAATTTTACATTCTCATCGGTGTGGGTCTGGTTGCATTGATTCTGTTTGCCGTTCTCGTCATGATGATGAAAAAAGGAAATGGCCCCGGATCAGGACTTCCGGATAAGAACAGAGTGAGACCGGATGATGACGGGGAATTCAGAGATGAAAATTTCCGTGAGGAACGGAGAGATGTACCATCTTCCAGAATCAGAAGGTACACCAGGGAAGAGTTTGAAAATACGCCACCAGAGGATCTGGGAGAGTTTGAGAGCGCACCTTCAGAACGCAGGAGAGGATATGAAAGTACACGTTCAGAAGAACAGGCAGAGATCAGGCGGGAAGCCGAAGCCGGAGCTGAGGCGGATATAGATGATGACGAATTCCTTCAGGAAGTCAGCCTGGAGGAAATGGAGCAGGACTTGCCATCTTACGAAATAGAAGAAGACGATGATTTTGAATTCATTGATCTGGACGATGAAGAATAGATATGAAAAGACAGCAGATAAAACGGTTCCGGGGGAAAACCCCGGAACCGTTCTGCATAAGGTGATTCAGAAAATTATCCCATTGAAAAAGCCGATCATATGTGCTATTATGTGTATAACAGATATAACGAAAGATGGTGAGAAGATGATATTAAAAATTGATTTTAACAGTGACGAGGCCATTTACATCCAGCTTCGGAACCAGATAATCATAGGAATCGCCAGGTCAAGTATACGGGAGGGTGACTCTTTACCTTCCGTGCGCCAGATGGCCGACAACATAGGTGTTAATATGCATACGGTAAATAAGGCGTACTCTGTGCTGAAGCAAGAAGGATTTGTCAAATTGGACCGCCGCAAGGGAGCTGTTGTGTCCCTTGATGTGGATAAAATCCAGGTTCTTGATGAGATGCGCAAGGACTTAAGCGTTGTGCTGGCAAGAGGGGTCTGTAAAAACGTTTCATGCGAGGAGGTCCATCAACTGGTTGATGAGATATTCCAGCCATTTTTAAAAGGCCAGAGGGAAGAATGATCCCTGGATTGGAGGTTCAATATGTTGTGCGAGAGATGTAAGATGCGGGAAGCAAATATTCAATATACAGAAGTAGTAAACGGCGTAAAAAAAGAGCATCATTTCTGCGCCCAGTGTGCAAAGGAAACGGATTTCGGAGTGTATGCGGCTATCTTTGACGGGGATTTTCCCCTGGGAAAGCTGCTGTCCGGCTTGCTTGGAATCGAGGATACCAGCCAGGGCCCGGATAAGCTGCACCAGATCCAGTGTCCCTCCTGCGGAACCAGCTATGAGGAGTTTGTAAAAGACAGCAGGTTTGGCTGTAAGGACTGCTACAGCGTGTTTGGTCCTCTTATGGAGGACAGCTTAAAGCAGCTTCAGGGAAATTTAATCCACACAGGAAAGACCCCGGAGCACCAGAGCCAGGACCCGGTGAAGGCCGGAATCGGAGAAGAGAAAGAGCAGGATTTACTCTATCAGTGGGATGCAAAGCTAAAGGAAGCCCTCCGTTCCGAGGATTATGAAACAGCCGCGGTGTGCCGTGACAGGATAAGAGAACTGAAAAAAGGAGATGAGACCGATGCTTAAATGGTTTGAACAGACAGACAGCGGCCGGCCCGGAATTATAAGCAGCCGTGTCCGTCTGGCCAGAAACTGGCAGGAATATAAATTTCCTGCAAAGCTTGAAGACAAGGAGAGCACAGAGATGGTCCGCCGCCTGGAGTTCGGCCTTAGGGGCCTTGGTGAAGGCTTTGGCAGGCATTTTGACTTTGCCATGCTGGACGACATGGAGGACAGGGATAAAAAGGCCCTGCGTGAAAGGCGCATCTTAAATTCTGCGGCTGCTTCCATCAAGAAGCCCTCCGGAATTTTTCTCTCCGATAATGAGGATACGGGCATTGTGTTAAATTGCGACGACCACATCAGGATTCAGCTTCTTAGAGCCGGACTTCATTTAGAGGAGCTTTGGGAACGGGCCAGCCAGATTGACGATTACATCAATGAGCGGTTTGAATATGCATTTGATGACCGGTACGGCTACCTTACCTCCTTCCCTACCAATGTGGGAACCGGCCTCAGGGCTTCTGTGGTGATCCATCTGCCCATGCTGTCCCAGGGAAAGAAATTTCAGGGACTGATTGGAGACATGAGCCGTTTTGGGGCTGCCATCAAGGGCGTTTACGGGGAAGGAGAAGAAAACTTCGGTTCTCTTTACGAGATATCCAACCAAAAGACCCTGGGTCAGACAGAGCGGGAGATTATAGACACTGTATCAAAGGCAGCCATACAATTAACCAATCAGGAGATGCAGGTGAGAAAAATGTTTCTCCAGAGTCACAGACTTGAGCGGGAGGATGAAATTTACAAATCCTATGGAGTGTTGAAATACGCCAGAAGGCTTACCTCCAGGGATGCCATGATTTTCTTATCTCAGATCATGGCGGGACTTTCCGACCGACTGATTCATACAGAGGAAGAATTTTCCGTATACCGCCTGATGCTTGGAATCCAGCCGGCTAATCTGCAGAAGATTTCAGACCGGCCCTTAAGCAAGGAAGAGCTGGATGGAGTCAGGGCGGACTTTATCCGAAAGGAACTGCCGGAATTAAACTAACAGGAGGATTTTATTTATGATAGATCGATTTACTACAAAGGCCAGAACGGCTGTTAATCTGGCCGTAAAAGCAGCAGAACGTCTGGGACACAGCTATATCGGCACAGAGCATCTGCTCATCGGACTGCTGGAAGAAGGCACCGGAGTGGCAGCCAGAGTTTTGGAAGAAAACGGAGTAAAGGAAGAAAAGGTATTGAGCCTGATCAGCCAGCTCATCGCCCCGGATCAGCCTGTCAGGCTTTTCGAAGACGGAGGATATACGCCGGGAGCCAGGAGAGTTCTGGAAAACAGCTACCGGGAGGCTGTCCGGTTTAAAGCCAATTTAATCGGCACCGAGCATTTGCTGGTTTCCATTATCAAGGACAATGACTGCGTTGCCTCCAGGCTGTTGAATACCATAGGAGTAAGCATACAAAAGCTTTACATTGACGTACTGTCAGCCATGGGAGAGGATGCCCCTGCCAATAAAGAGGAGATTATCAAGGCTCCCAAGGCAAAGGGAAATACCCCTACTCTTGACAGCTACAGCAGGGATTTGACCCAGCTTGCTGCCCAGGGAAAGCTGGACCCGGTGATCGGAAGGGAGTCGGAGATTGAGCGTTTGATTCAGATTTTAAGCAGGAGAACGAAAAACAACCCCTGTCTTATCGGAGAGCCGGGAGTAGGAAAGACCGCAGTGGTAGAGGGCCTGGCTCAGATGATCACAGACGGAGATGTGCCGGAAACCATTGCAGATAAAAGGCTTTTGACCTTGGATTTGTCCGGTATGGTGGCAGGCTCCAAATACAGAGGAGAATTTGAAGAGCGGATCAAGAAGGTGATTGCCGAGGTAATCCATGATGGAGAAGTCCTGCTGTTCATCGATGAGATTCATACCATCATCGGCGCAGGAGGAGCGGAGGGAGCTATTGACGCTTCCAATATCTTAAAGCCCTCTCTTGCAAGAGGGGAGCTGCAGTTAATCGGTGCCACCACCATTGAGGAGTACCGCAAGTACATTGAAAAGGATTCTGCTCTTGAGAGGCGTTTCCAGCCTGTTACGGTTGAGGAGCCTTCTGAAGAGGCTGCCATCGGTATCTTAAGAGGCTTAAAGGGCAGATATGAGGATCACCATAAGGTGACCATTACAGACGATGCTTTAAAGGCAGCTGTAAAGCTGGCCGCCCGGTATATCAATGACCGCTTCCTTCCGGATAAGGCCATTGACGTCATCGACGAAGCTTCCTCCAAGGTCCGGCTGACCGCATTTGTGGAGCCTGGAGAGATCAAGGAACTGGAGGCCGAAATCGAGCAGATGGAGGACCAGAAAGAAGCGGCCATCAAGGCGGAAGCCTATGAGAAGGCGGGAATGATCAAAAAGAAACAGGAAAAGAAACGGGAAAAGATCGCCAAAATCCGTGAAAAATGGCAGAAAGACAAAACTTCCAAAACTTTAGTGGTGGATGAGGGAGAGATTGCGGATGTGATCTCAGCCTGGACCAAAATTCCGGTGAAGAAGCTGGAGGAGGGAGAGAGCGAAAGGCTCAGAAATCTGGAAAACATTCTCCATGAGCGTGTTATCGGCCAGGAGGAAGCAGTTACTGCCGTGGCTAAGGCAATACGCAGAGGCCGGGTCGGCTTAAAGGACCCCAAACGCCCCATCGGCTCCTTCCTGTTCTTAGGGCCTACGGGTGTGGGAAAGACCGAGCTTTCCAAGGCTCTTTCTGAATCCATGTTCGGCACGGAAAATGCCTTGATCCGGGTGGATATGTCGGAATATATGGAAAAGCACAGCGTTTCCAAAATCATCGGTTCTCCTCCAGGATATGTAGGCTATGACGAGGGAGGCCAGCTCAGCGAAAAGGTCAGGAGAAATCCTTATTCCGTAATCCTTTTTGACGAGATTGAAAAGGCTCACCCCGATGTGTTCAATATTCTGCTTCAGGTTCTGGACGACGGACATATTACCGACGCCCAGGGAAGAAAGATTGATTTTAAAAATACCATCATTATCATGACCTCCAATGCGGGAGCCCAGAACATCATATCTCCCAAGCGTTTGGGCTTTGGTGCGGCGGCAGATGAAAAGGCGGACTACAAGATTATGAAGGACCGGGTTATGGAAGAGGTAAAGCGCCTGTTCAAACCGGAATTCATTAACCGTATTGATGAAATCATTGTATTCCATCCCCTTAACAAGATTCATATGAAGGATATTGTTACCATTATGGTGAAAGACATCATGAAGAGAACTTCAGAGCAGATGAACATTACTCTGGAAATTGAAGAGGATGCCAAGGAATATCTGATCAACAAGGGCTATGATGAAAAGTACGGGGCAAGGCCCTTAAGACGTACCATTCAGAACAGTCTGGAGGATAAGCTGGCCGAGGAAATTTTAAGCGGAGCAGTGAAAAGCGGAGATGAAGTGGTGGTTACGGCTGCAGAAGACGGGCTTAAATTTTCTGTCAGGGAGCTGGTAAAATAGCTGGCCATTTCCTGTCGATTCGTGTATAATGATTACAAGCTGGCGCATTTGTTCAATGCGCCAGGTATAAGCTGAATATAATAAGGGATAAGTAAACAAAATACTAGGAGGGCAAACCGATGCCGGTGATTGAAGAATTAATCCGCACAGAGGAAGACGGAACTATCAGTTTTGGTAATTACAAATTGGGAACAAAGTCAAAATTACAGGATTTTGAGCATAAGGGTGATTTGTATAAAGTCAAAACATTTTATGAGATAACAAAGCTGGAGCGTAACGGAATGTTCGTATACGAGTCCGTGCCGGGAACTTCTGTTGAAAACTTTGCCGTTTCCAATGACGGAGTGGATTTTAAAGTGGAAAGCGACAAGGATGCCCAGTTGACCATTCAGCTGGCAGAGGATACTTTATATGAAGTATTTGTGGATGAATCGGCTGTAGGAAGCATGAGAACCAACATGAGCGGAAAGCTGTCCGCCAGCGTGGAATTGAATGAAGGAATGCCGGTAGCAGTAAAGATAAGAAGAAGATAATAAGACAAAAAGCTGGGTCTGGCTCTTTAAGGAGAGTCCGGACCCTGTTTTTCTTAAATGATATGGGAGGAAATTCATATGGCAAAGGCGAAGACAACCGCATTTTTCTGTAAGGAATGCGGGTATGAATCTGCAAAATGGCTGGGCCAATGTCCGGCCTGCAAGGAGTGGAATACCCTTGTGGAAGAGCCGGTGCGCAAAAAAGAATCCGGGGCCAGAAGAGGAATCGGGAGCAGCAGCGCAAGTCCGGGAAATTCCCTGAAAATAAAGCCTTCCAGGCTTTCGGAAATCAAGCTGGATGAGCAGGACCGAATGAAAACCGGATACGAAGAGCTGGACCGGGTTCTGGGAGGAGGAGTTGTAAAGGGCTCTTTAGTTCTGGTGGGAGGAGATCCGGGCATCGGAAAATCCACCCTGCTTTTACAGGTGTGCCGCAATCTGGCAGCCGGCGGGCAAAAGGTGCTTTACATATCAGGAGAGGAGTCCTTAAAGCAGATCAAGCTTCGGGCAAACCGGATCGGAGAGGTGACGGGAGAGCTTTTATTCCTCTGTGAAACCAGCCTGGAGCTGATTGAACGGGCTATTGAAGAGGAAAAGCCGGATGTAGTCATCATTGATTCCATTCAGACCATGTTCCGGGAGGAAATTTCCTCTGCCCCGGGAAGCGTCAGCCAGGTGAGGGAATCCACCGGAATCCTCCTTCAGATTGCCAAAGGTTCGGGAATTGCCGTTTTTATCGTAGGCCATGTGACCAAGGAAGGTGTGGTGGCAGGTCCCAGAGTGCTGGAGCATATGGTGGATACGGTTCTGTATTTTGAAGGAGAACGGAGTGCTGCTTACCGGATCATACGGGGAGTGAAAAACCGCTTTGGCTCCACCAATGAGATCGGTGTCTTTGAGATGGTGGAAAGCGGACTTTCTGAAGTGAAAAATCCTTCTGAATATATGTTAAGCGGAAGGCCTGAAGGGGCTTCTGGAGCTGTGGTAGCCTGTTCCATGGAGGGCACAAGGCCCATGCTTTTGGAGGTTCAGGCCCTGATCACACCTACTGCCTTTGGAATGCCAAGGCGTACTGCCGCGGGAACGGATTACAACAGGGTTAATCTTTTGATGGCTGTTTTGGAGAAACGGTGCCATTATGACCTGTCTCATTTTGACGCTTATGTGAATATTACAGGGGGCTTGCGGATGAATGAGCCTGCTCTGGATCTGGCAATCGCCATGGCTATTGTTTCCAGTATGAAGGACCGGGCAGTGGACTCCAAAACAATTATTTTTGGAGAGATAGGCTTATCGGGAGAGGTACGGGCCGTATCCATGGCCCAGCAGAGGGTCAATGAGGCCAAAAAGCTGGGATTTGAAACCTGCGTCCTGCCGGAGATTTCCCTGGAAAAGATGGGAAAAACAGAGGGCATACGGCTGATGGGAGTCGCCAATGTACGGGAGGCGATTGCAAGGGTAATTGGATAAGGATTGGTTTCAGAGGCATATCACCGGATGGTGCGCAAATTTATGAAGAGCCGTGTATTCACAGCCGGAAATATTTATGTAATTGTTTGTAATATATTTTCATGAGCAAGTAGTGCGGGCATATAATAGAATTAATAAGATTATTGAGGGAAGCCATGATCATACATGTAGTTCAACCTGGCGATACCATCGATTCAATATCAGATTATTACAATATTCCCGTTAGCAGACTAATATTAGAAAACGGAATTCCAAACCCTGACAATTTAGCAATTGGTCAAACGATTGTGATTGTTCAACCGGAAACTCTCTATACTGTCCAGACTGGCGATACTTTGGAAAGTATAGCAGAGCATCATAATGTTTCAACAATGGAATTATTAAGAAATAATCCCTATCTTTCCGATAGAGAAATACTGTATGTAGGTGAAACCATAGTAATCAAATATCAAACCAATAAAACAAGGGCAATTGCCACTATTGGTTATACCTTTTCCTACATAGAAAGATCTGTTTTAATAAAATCGCTTCCCTTTTTAACTTATCTGACCATTTTCAACTATAGGGCTACAGGTGAAGGAGAAATTATCTCCAGATACGACGACACGGAACTGATCCAATTGGCTAAGACTTACGGTGCTGCCCCCATGATGCTTGTTTCCACTATGTCGGAAGAAGGAATCGTCAACCCTGAAGTGACTTATAATATTTTAAATAATCCTTCTGTGCAGATCAGCCTTATCGAAAACGCTCTTAATATAATGAGAATGAAAGGGTTTTATGGTATTAATATATATACCGAAAACATCACCTCTGAAACCATAAACAGCATTGCAGAATATTTGCAAAGAGCCTCTGTGATATTTCGTTCAGAGGGTTACAAGATAATGATCACCATATCACCGGCTACCAATATGGATGATTCTAATGTTGGCTTTGAACAAATAGATTATTCAAAGTTATCTAAATTTGTAGATGCAGTCATATTTGCTTCCTATGACTGGGCAAGGACTTACGGTTTTCCAAGTGCAATTTATCCGGTTAATATCTTAAGGGATTTGTTGGATTATATGGTTAATACGATTCCACCTGAAAAAAATTTTTTGGGAGTCACTTCTTTGGGTTATGACTGGGCACTTCCATATGTTCCCGGTGCCACAGAAGCTACTGCAATAACCTATAATAATGCGGTACAAATAGCAGCAGAAAACGGCGTACCCATACAATTTAATGAACCGGCACAGTCAGCTTACTTCTACTATACGGATAGCGATCAGGTTATGCATATAGTATGGACTAAAGATGCAAGAAGCTTTGATGCGCGGGCCGGCTTGGTGGCAGAATATAATTTCCAGGGACTATCTATATGGACTATTATGAGATTTGAAACCCAAATGTGGTTTATTATAAATACTCAGTATTACATAGAGAGACTTTTGGGGATTGACTAAGCAGTCAATAGAAAACGGAAGCGTACTTCCGTACTAAGTAATAGGACAATCTGTATTCAAAGACAAAATAAAAAAGTCCCAAAACCTTGATGTTATCAAGAATTTTGAGACTCCAGAGAGCAGGGGAAGAGGGGCTCGAACCCCCTGTTGGGCACAAAAACGTGATAGAATAAGGAGGTTGTGACACTTCATCCATCATTGGGCACAATCCTGGGCACAAACAGATAGCAATATAGACCCATACAACACGAGTTCATATATAAATACATTTGACTTTTTATCATTTTATTAAGTGCGCTTATATATAAATTTGTGTTTTATAGTATACAAACTCCCA
>DGRE01000016.1 GCA_002389905.1 Hungatella sp. UBA4396
GAAAGGCGGGACATACAAATGAGAAACAAAATCGATAACATCACCCTGATTGGAATGCCGGCTTCGGGCAAAAGCACCGTTGGCGTGCTGTTAGCCAAGCGCCTTGGATATTCCTTTGTGGATGTAGACATCCTGATTCAGGAGCAGGAGGGACGCCTTTTAAAGGAAATCATAGCCCAGGAGGGCACAGATGGCTTTTTAGAGGTGGAAAACCGGATAAATGAAGGATTGGATGTCCACCACAGCGTCATTGCTCCGGGCGGAAGCGTGATTTACGGAAAAGAAGCCATGGAGCACTTGAAGAAAATCAGCATTGTGGTTTATTTAAAGCTCAGCTACGAGGAAGTGGAAGAACGCCTTGGAAACTTAGTAGACCGCGGGGTGGCGTTAAAGGACGGGATGACCTTAAGAGATCTGTATGATGAGCGGATCGTTTATTATGAAAAATATGCGGATATTACCATTGATGAGACAGGACTTGATGCCGGAAAGACGGTGGACAAGCTGAGGGCTATGATGGAAGAGATGATTTAAAAATATAAAAAACAGAGGCAGGAGAATGCCGGTAAAACCGTTCTCGCTGCCTCTGTTTTTTATTAGTTCTTTAATTTAAAATGTCCGATTAAATTCTTCAGCATCTGGGCCTGTCCTGCCATTTCCTGGCTTGCGGCAGCGCTTTCTTCTGAGGTGGCGGAGGTGGTTTGAACCACACTGGATATCTGGTCGACGCCCTGGGTTACCTGGGCTACGGCAAGGGCCTGATTCTCAGAAGCTGAGGATATCTGGTATACCAGATTTGCAACTGTGCCAGAGGACTGGACGATACGGTCCATGGACTGGGCTGTATCCCTTGCGATTGTGTTTCCTGTCTCAATGGAGGCCAGCGCCCGCTCAATCAGAACTGCTGTTTCTTTAGAGGCTTCCTGGCTTTTGTTGGCTAGGTTTCTGACTTCGTCGGCTACCACGGCAAAGCCCTTGCCGGCCTCCCCGGCTCTTGCTGCTTCTACGGCTGCATTGAGAGCCAGGATATTAGTCTGGAAAGCAATGTCTTCTATGGTTTTTATGACTTTTCCAATCTCGGTGGAGGCATGGTTGATTTCCTCCATGGCTGCGGTCAGTTCCCCCATCCGCGCTTTGCCCAGTTCCAGTTCTGCGGAGGTACTGCTCATCTGGATGTTGGTTTCCGCTGCGTTTTCTGCGTTCTGACTTATATGGTTGGAAATATCGGTGATGGTGGCGGCCAGTTCTTCAATGGAAGATGCCTGCTCTGTTGCTCCCTGGCTTAATGCCTGGGAACCGCCTGCCACTTGCTCTGCGCCCATAGCCACCTGATCGGAAGCCGTGGTGATTTTTGTCATGATATCGTTTAATGAAGTAACTAAGTCCTGTATGGAAATCTGTACGAAGTGGAATTCTCCCTTAAATTCTTCCTGGTCATGGGGAATATCCAGATCTCCATGGGCCAGCTTGCTGGTGGTGGTGGAGATATAGTCCATGTAATAGGAAATCCGTTCCATCATGGTTCTCATGGTGTCGGCCAGATGTCCCAGTTCATCCTTTGAATGGTATTCCAGAAGGCATTTTAAGTCACCCTGTGCCATCCGGTCTGCGACTTCTTTTATCTGGTCAATGGGCCGGGTGATTCCCTTTGTAATGGAGGTGGCAATCATAACGGAGGAAATGATGGAGATGAGGATTACTGCGATCATAATTGTGGTGAATATGGCAGTTTGCCGGGAAAGGGCCTCTGAATGAATAGTGCCGCCGCCTGATTTATCTGCCATTATGGTATTGATCGTACCGGCAATTTCTGCTGCCAAAGGTGCGGCGTTGGTGCGGAAAAAGGTCATGGCCTCCAGGGAAGACTTGCTGGCAAGCTGGATTGTCTGGCTTCGGATTCCGTCATATGTAGTCAGCTGATCTTCTAACTGCTTGTAAAGCTCTTTTTCAGAAGCTGTTTTTATACGGGTTCCAACCTGCTCCATGGCCTGGTTGATGGTGTTGATCTGAGTGTTTAAAATCTCTTTCTGCTTGTCGGTTTCTGCCTGGCTGTCGGAATAAATAATGTATAAAACTGTGGCCCTGTGAGCCTGAAACGCCTGTCCCAAAGCTCCGATATCGCCCTGGGCAAATCCGTAGTCCTCTAAGGTGGTCTTATATTCATGATTAACGGTGCGAATCAGAGCAATGCCGATTCCGCCGGCCAAACCTGAAAACAGTACGACGATGAGGAATGCTGTAAGCAGTCTTCTTCCAACTTTTAAGTTTTTTAGCATGTGTTTTTCCTCTCTGGTGATTGATGTTATTCTGCGATTTTATAACACTTTTTTATAAGAGTCAATACAGGAAAATAATTTGTAAAAACAGCAATGATTTTCTTTTTACTTTTGTGCGCAGGCTTTGCTGCCATTACTAAGGTGAAGTTCATAAAGGCGGAGTACATTCCGGCAGAAGTGGGGGTTAAGGCTTAAAGGATATGAAATAAGCAAAATATGGTCAGAATCGGAGCGGTCCGGTTCTTTTTTTGTACGAAAATATAGGGTCAGCACATTTTTTCCATGTCTGGCATGTTGTTCCCATCCAGTCTTTCCTTGGCCCTCATATATTGACTTTGCACCAGTGAAACCGATATGATTAGGCCGGTACTTCGAGTTCTCCAAACAGATGGGGGTTAGAGAAAATGAGCCAAAACATAAAAAGAAGCATTGTTCTTATTCCGTCTTTGGAACCGGATGAAAGACTGACCGTTTATGTAAGGGAACTGAACCGATATGAGATATTCCACATAGTTGTTGTGGATGACGGGTCAGGAAAGGAATACAGTCATATCTTCCAGGAGTTGGAGAGAGAGGGGTGTACCGTACTCTATCATGGTGAGAACCAGGGAAAGGGCTGTGCTCTTAAGACTGGATACCAATATATAAAGGAGAATTTGTCCGGCTGCAGCAGTGTGATAACGGCAGACTCTGACGGCCAGCACATGGCAGAGGATGTATACAGGCTGGCAATGGCAGCCGGAGATTGTCCGGATGGCCTTTGGCTGGGTGTGAGAGACTTTAAGAAGGCAGGGGTCCCCCCCAAGTCATTAATAGGAAACCGCATCACATCTCTGGTGTTTGCAGGATTGTATGGAAAATACATTCCTGATACCCAGACAGGTTTAAGGGCATTGGGCCCAAAGCTTATGGATCAGATGCTGGATATAAAGGGAGACAGGTTTGAATATGAGACTCAGGTTTTGATTTCCTGTATCAGATCAAAGATTCCCGTTCGGACCATTCCCATTGAGACTGTTTATGAAAAGGGAAATGAAGGAACTCATTTCCATGCCCTTTGGGACAGTTTGTCGGTTATGAAGGTGGTTGTCTCAGGGTTTATGAAGTTTTTCTCTGTGTCTCTTGTCAGTACGGTAATTGATATGGCTGTTGCCTGGGTGCTGTTTGACTTGTTAAGAACGGTTATGGAGGGACAGGATTTTCTGCGCATCATGGTTGCTACGGCGGCGGCACGGTGTATGTCCATGTCCTTTAATTATTTGATGAATAAAATTTTTGTGTTTCAGCAAGGACGGGCCAAGGGTCACGGGCTGGCCCGGTATCTGGTATTGAGCGGTGTCAATATGCTGCTTTCAGCAGCAGGAGTTTACATGCTTCACCAGATGCTGGGCCTTGATGAAAAATTAGTAAAGATGGTATGTGATGCCTGTCTGTTTATTTTCAGCTATCATGTGCAGCAGCGGTGGGTGTTTTGCCTATAGGAGGCTGATTATGAAAAACGAAGAGAAGAAGCGGAACGTAATATTTATTACGGCCATGGTTTTGATGACCATTTATCTGGGGTGGCGTGCTGTATTTACTCTGCCTGTTCATGATGGACTGCTCAATCTGGTGTTCGGAATCCTTCTGCTGGGAGCCGAAATCGTTACTGTATTTACCACTTTTGAGCTTTTTTATCAAAAGATGAAGATGAATAAATTCCGTCTGGAGTGTCCGGTCATACCGGAGGAGTATTATCCTGATGTGGATGTTTTTATAGCAACTCACAATGAGCCGGAGGAGATTCTGTATAAGACGGTCAATGCCTGTACCTTTATGGATTATCCGGATAAGAAAAAAGTGCATATTTACTTGTGCGACGATGGAAACAGAAAGGAGATCGCAGACCTGGCGGCCCGGTTTGGTGTAGGCTATCTGGGGCTTGCTGAAAATAAGGACGCAAAGTCAGGGAATTTAAACAATGCGTTAAGGAAGACCTCATCTCCCCTCATTGCCACCTTTGATGCGGATATGATTCCCCAGCATACCTTTCTGATGAAGACGGTTCCTTATTTTCTGCTTTCAGAATTTATGAAAGAAGATGGGGAGTGGAGATTTCGGAGGGAAGAAGAACGGGATGAGAATTTTAAAATGGGGCTGATTCAGACACCTCAGAGCTTTTATAACCCGGATTTGTTTCAGTTTAATTTATATGCAGAAAGAAATATTCCCAATGAGCAGGACTTCTTTTCCAGAGAAGTCAATATTATGAGAAATTCTTCTAATTCTGTGGCCTATACAGGAAGTAATACGGTAATTGCAAGAGCAGCCTTGAAAGAAATTGGAGGGTTTCCTTTAAATACCATTACAGAAGACTTTGAAACCAGCATACGTATACAGAAAGCCGGATACATTACTTATGCGACCGATGAAATCCAGGCTGCCGGGCTTACTACTACTACGGTCAAAAGTATGTTAAAGCAAAGAGTCCGCTGGGCCGGAGGTGTGATTCAAAGCCTTCAGAATACCAACGCGGTTTTTACTTCAAAGCTTCCTCTGCTTTCAAGGATTACTTATTTAAACAGCTTTTTATACTGGTGGTCCTTTTTCAGCAGGCTTATATTTATTCTGGCACCTATTTTGTTTGCTTTGTTTGATTTCAGGATCGTTAACAGCAACTTCTGGGATGTGGTGGTGTTCTGGCTTCCGGCTTACTTTTTTTACAGCTTATCCATGCGTTATTTGTCGGGAAATGTGAGAAATCAGAGGTGGAGCCAGGTTATTGATACCATATTTATGCCTTATCTCATTGTACCGGTACTCCTTGAGACATTTCAGATTCATCAGAAGAAGTTTAAGGTTACCAATAAAAAGAAGGAATCAGGCGGCACTGGCTGGGATTTCATGATTTATGCCATTCCTCATGGAATTCTTCTGGCTCTGTCTGTGGCAGCTATGATTCGTTATGTAAATGGGAAGTACGGCTGGGCTTTGTTTTACAGCAGTATTATTATATTCTGGATCAGCTATAATATGGTCGCATTGCTTTATGCCATATTTTTTATGCTGGGCCGGAGGGCGTACCGGAGCAGCGAGAGAATCCGGGCTGAGGAGAACATATATATCAAATATGAGAATTTAAAATATGAAGCGGCGACTGTGGATGTTTCAGAAAACGGGTTATCTTTCTGGTCAAGGGAGCCGGTTTATATTCCTGAGGATGAAACCATAGACTTTCGGATTGAAACGTCCAATTATGAGGCGAGTTTAAAAGGGAAGATTGTTTATGTGAGAGAGCAGGACAGGGGCTGGCGCTATTCCGCAGCAGTTGAGACGGTGGAAGAGAAGGACAAGCGGCAGTATATGCAGATTATATATGACAGAACCCATTCCCTGCCCATGAAAATGGATTTGTGGATTACGGCTTATGACGATATTTTGAGAAATATCAAAAGCCGTTTGAGCCGGCCTTTTTCCCACAAGAGAAAGCTGCCGAGGATCAGGCTGGACAAAGAGATTGTTTTCTCCAATGGAGCTTCTTGCAGGCTGGTGGATTTTAATTACCATTACTTTTCTGTTTCTGATTTTCAAACAAATGGAAGCTCGGACAGTAAATTTGTTTATCATACGGTAAATGAGGTTCCGCTGGTTTTGAGTCGGACAGGGATTTATATAAAAGGCTCGTCAGAGGAGCTTCTGGAACTTGATAACTTAAAGGACCTTATCAGAAAAAATCAGCTTGACCAGATTTTGGCTGATACAGCAAACAGTGATAACAATGAGGGATTAAAAGATGAATGTTATAATCAGTATTCTGATGACGGCAGCGGTTCTTTGCTCCCTGTGGGGCTTCATGATTCTGACAAGAGCAGCGCTTAAGCTTCAGGCGGAATTCACACCTGTTTTTGTTTGTTCGGCAATTGGATGCTGGGTTTATTTTTGCGGGCTGGCTGGATATCTGTTTCAGGGGTCTGTGGCCTTGCTGATTGCCGGAATGGTCCTGTTTTTCATATATGCGATTCCTTTGATCAGACAGAGGGGGTACGGGAGGTTCCGGCCCTCTCTGTTTCAGGTCGCCTTTGCAGCGGGGAGTTTGTTGTTTTTCCGCCTGCTTATAGCGGATAAGCTGATTCATTATGATAATTTTTCTCATTGGGCCATTGTTGTTAAACAGATGCTTATTACGGATGCATTTCCGGATGCCGGATCCAGTCTGATTGATTTTAAAAATTATCCTTTGGGCACGTCTTCTTTTATCTATTTTATCTGCCGTTTTGTGGGGAATGCCCAGGAGATTATGGTGACCGCTCAGGGTATTTTGATTTTTTCCTGTTTTTATGCTGTTTTTGGGATTGTAAAGGAAAAGAGACGGTTTCTGCTTTATGCATTTCTGGCGGCGGGCTGTTCTGTTTTATCGGTATTTAATATTACCATCAGGATCAGCAATCTGCTGGTTGATTTTTTACTTCCGATTTATACTCTTGTTTTGTTTACGGTGATATATTGGTACAGGGGGGAGATAAAAAGGGCGTGTATTGCTGTTGTGCCCATAGCCGGGTTTTTAATGATAATAAAAAATACGGGGGTTATATTTGCGGCAATTGGGTTAATTTATCTGGTTTATATGTGGGTCAGCCATAGGGAGAAGGATTTTTGGAAAAATGGGGCCGTAGTTTTTCTTTCTATTGCAGGAGCCTCTATGACCTATGTTTTGTGGACACTTCATATGGCTTGGAGATTTCAGGGGGTGGAAAATAAGTTTGAAATTTCAGGAGATTCCATGGGAAGCCTTTCTGCCGGGAAAAGCGGGGAGGAAGTCAGCCAGATTATTTCTTTGTTTATCAGGTCTGTATTTGACTTGTCCAGCCGTCCTGCCATGGGCGTTGCAGGATTTCATGCTGCGGCGGTTTTGGCCAGTGTTCTTGCTGCGGTATTGATGAAGAAGAATTGGAAGCTGTGGAAGGCATTGATTGCTCTTGATGTTGTTTTGGTATGCTATTACCTGGGGATACTGGGACTTTATATTTTTTCCATGCCTCTTGATGAAGCCTTGCGGTTAGCGGGATTTGAGCGTTATGCCTCCAGCATTGTGATTTTGTTTGCGGGGGGATTGGTTTTGTGTGCCGCAGTTGATATTGAAAACTCGTTTTATTATAAGGGAGATGTGATGCCCGCCTATAAGGCTTTTAAGTCTGTACAGAGCAAGGACAGGTATCAAAAGGGGATTATTATTTTTTCTGCACTGGCTGTAAGCCTTTTGATGTCGGAATACAATGGGATGAAGTCTATACAGAGGAATTATAAGAAGACTTTGCCTTATAAGGTATATGAGGTGACAGGAGACCGCTGGCCTTATGGTGGGAAGGTAGATGAAAGCCGGTATTTGCTCTATGCTTCTGATACTGACGGGCAGGTGACGGATTATTATTTGCAGTACATTGCAAAGTATATGCTTTATGCAGACCATGTGGATGGGATTTGTGCATTTTATGAGGATAATATGGAGAATTTGTTGAGCGGGTATGATAGGCTGGTTGTGGCGGAGAGTGATAGAGAAGCTGCGTACCTTTTGAAAAAGCATTTTGATGTGTCGGGAGAGGAAGGGATTTATCAGGTTGTTCGTTCTGAGGGCGGGGTGAGCCTTGTGAAGGGGCAGTGATTATTACGTATAAAGTGTGCTTTATACGTAATAATCTATTGAATCCTTATGTCAGATGTGCTATATTAAAGTTACAAAAGGAACAACCACCCCAACACAAGGGGTTGGCCAAATACTTAGAATAGACTACTACCCTTTCAACTGGCCAAAGTTTACAAGGGTAGTTTTTCTATGCCCATTTCTGGGACTTTTATAGAAAAACGCTACTTACAATTATAAAAAATAAAGGTAAGCAATGCGATGATAAACATTCCAAAGGCCATAAGGTCTTTAAAATCATACTTCATCTGCACCACCTCCCATCTATGTAATGATGGAAGGCCAACGCCCTTGCAGTGACACGGTTGTTCCATGTCATCATGATAGCATATCCTTTTTTGGAGTACAATTGTTTTTTATACTTTTCTCAGGCAGCAGGCTATAATGGCTCTACTGCTTTTTTGCGCTGCGGGCCGCATGATAGATAAAAAGAGTAGAAATACTTTCTGCATTTGGTATAATGAATTTATTAAACAGATGGGAGTGGACATTAATATATTTATCTATAGGTACTTTATTACTTATAGGTACTTCACTACTTATAGGTACTTGAATACTAATACCAGATATGTTATATTAGAATTACAAAAGGAACAACCGCCCCAATACAAGGGGTTGGCCAATGACAATGATAGAAAACTCCATCCTTTCAACTCGGTCAAAGTATACAAGGGTGGTTTTTCTATGCCCATTTCTGGGACTTTATAGAAAAACGTTACTTACAATTATAAAAAATAAAGGTAAGCAATGCGATGATAAACATTCCAAAGGCCATAAGGTCTTTAAAATCATACTTCATCTGCACCACCTCCCATCTATGTAATGATGGAAGGCCAACGCCCTTGCAGTGACACGGTTGTTCCATGCCATAATGATAGCATATCCTTTTTTGGAGTACAATTGTTTTTTTAATACTTTTCCCAGGCAGTAGGCTATAATGGCTCTACTGCTTTTTTGCTGCTATAAGACTACATGATAGGTAAAAAGAGTAGAAATACTTTCTGCATTTGATATAATGGAATTATCAAACAAACGGGAGCGGAACATATGAAAAAGAGAATGATGGTTACTGGAGCGGACGGCTTTCTTGGGTCAAGGATTGCAGCATATTACGAAAAGAAATATGAGGTGATACGGACTGGACGCAGTGATTTGGATATTACGGATGAATATGCCGTTGCTGAATTTTTAAAAGAGAAAAATCCTGCGGCAGTAATTAACTGCGCCGCAATATCTGATGTGGGTACATGTGAAAAGAATCCTGAGCTTTCGGAGGCAGTTAATTTACATGGAACTGTGAACTTGGCAAAGGCGTGTAAAGAAAGCGGCAGCAGGCTTCTTTTCATGAGCTCTGATCAGATTTATGCCGGAAGCAAACTGGAAAGGCCAAATCTGGAAACAGACCATATACCTCTGATCAATGTTTACAGCCGGCACAAGAAGCAGGCGGAAGAAAAAATCCTGGAGCTTTTGCCCCATGGGATATGTCTGCGCCTTTCCTGGATGTATGATTTTCCTGTAAGGGGATTAAAGAGCAGCAATAATCTTTTGGTCCGTTTGTTAAAGGCTATGCTCCAAAACCAGGCGGTCAGTCTTCCGGTCCATGATTACAGGGGAATTACCTGGGTTCAGGATGTGGTGAAGAATATAGAGCCTGCCATGGAACTGCCCGGCGGAGTCTATAATTTTGGCAGTGAAGGCACCTGTTCTTCCTATGAAACAGGAATCCGGGTTCTTGGTATGCTGGCTCATAATGAAGACAGGAGAGAGCTTGTACTTCCAAATGATGACGGCTTTGCAGGCGGAGCCAGAAATTTATCAATGGATATAGGAAAGCTGAGATCCCATGGACTGGATTTTCCAGAAACCGTATCAGGATTTGAAAAATGCCTTAAAAACAGCCCCGAATACGTCATGACTTTGCTTCGGTAAACGGGAAACCATCAAGGTTTGCCTGCTTAACTTTGTGAAAATGTAAACAATGACCCAAAAATGTGAAAAATATACAATGGATCGCTGCAAAATATAGAAAAATAGTCAATGGACAAATAAAATACTGTGATATATATTATTTATAACGTTTCAAGTTTGGAGGAATTGTATGAAAGAGACATATAACTTGAAAGATGTCGCAAAGCTGGCTGGAGTCAGTCTTGGGACAGCCTCTAAGGTGCTGAACCACATTTATGTAAAGCCGGATCTTCGGGCCCGTGTGGAGGAGGCGGTAAAGGAGCTGAACTACACACCCAATGTCATAGCCAGAAGCCTAAAGGTCAATTCCACAAAAACAGTTGGAATTATGATTCCTGATATTTCAAGCCCTGTAATCAGCAAGGTGGTGAAGGGAATTGAGGATTTCAACAGGCAGAAGGGGTATAACGGCATTATTTACCAGACTGCTTTGGAACTTAACGGAGAAAAACAGGCCATTGAAACCTTTGTCAGAAGTAAGGTGGACGGTATTTTCTATATTGGGAATACGGTTGAAGCCCAGATTGCTGAACGGTTAAAGGAAATTAAGATACCGGTGGTATTTATTATGACCAGCTACCAGGATCAGGCATTTTCCAGTGTGACCATTGACAATGAGGAGGCTGCTTTTGTGGCCGTGGATCATCTTTGCGGCAGAGGGCATAAGAGTATTCTTATGATGGCAGGAGAGAAGGACGACCCCAATGCAGGCGCACCCCGGTTAAAGGGATATTTGAGAGCCTTGAAAAAACACGGGATTGAACCTGATCCGGACTTAATCCATCATGGAGGCTACCGGCTTCAGAGAGGGTATGAGGACATGAAAGGCTTTCTTCGGGGCAAAAAGGAGTTTTCTGCATTATTTGCCGTGTCCGATGAGGTTGCCATAGGTGCGGTAAAGGCACTGGCGGAAAATGGATTTCGGGTTCCGGAGGATGTATCTGTTTTTGGATTTGACGGAATTGAGATGATCAATTATATCGAGCCTTCCATCAGCAGCATTTCACAGCCTTTTTATGAGCTGGGAAGTGAAGCGGCGAAAATTCTCATGTGCTGTATTGAAGAAGGGAAGAACAACATTCACAAAGTATTGCCATTTCGTTTGATTGAAAATAAATCAGTGAAAGATCACTGGTAAAAATTTTAAATAAATATGAAACGTTTCAAGTAAGGAGGCCATAACATTGAACAGTCAGATTGATAGTTGGAAAATCGTAGAACATGAATTTAAGCTTTGCCACAATGCCAACCAGGAGTCGATATTTACCCTTGCAAATGGATTTATCGGCATGAGGGGGGACGGAGAGGAGGCGATTTCCGATGGCTTCAGCAAGCCGGGTACCTTTATTAATGGTTTTTTTGAAAAGGCGGCTATTATTTATGGAGAATCGGGCTATGGATTTGCAAAAAACAAGCAGATCATGCTGAACGTCTGCAATGCAAAGCAGTTGACCGTTATGGTGGATGGAGAGGAGTTTCATCCGGAGCACTCCAGAATGGAGTCCTATTACAGGGAACTGGATATGAAATCCGGAATTGAGATCAGGAAGGTGGTCTGGATTACAGAATCCGGGAAAAGGGTTCTCATTGAAAACCGGAATCTGGTGAGCATGACACGAAAGTTTGTGGCTGCCAGGGAATGCATTGTGACGCCTCTTAACTTTTCCGGGCCGATTCAGATAGAATCTTATCTGGAAGGCAGCAAATATATAGAAGAAAAGACTGACGATCCCAGAGTTGAGGAAGGATTGGGGGACGGGGATTTTCAGGTAACTGAACGGACCCACATGGAGCACCTTGGAAGGAAGGCCGCTTTTATGAAGCAGGCTGCAAAGAATTCCGGCCTTTCTGTTGCTTGTACCGTAACTGAGAGCATATCACAGGTTTGCAATGAGGTGCGGGAAGCAGAAGAAGACTGGCTTCTCACCAGATACATGATCAGTGCTTCGGAAAATGAGCCGGTAAAGCTGCAGAAATACATCAGCTATGTGACCAGCCAGAGGGAATTTGAGGACTGTTATGAAAAGACTTCAGCCGACCAGGCGTGTGAGGCAGCTGGCGCAGGTTTTGAACAGCTATTAAAGGAACAGGCCCTCTATATGGAGGAGTTCTGGAGCCATGGAGATGTGGCAATTAAAGGGGACCCTTCCCTTACCCAGTCCATCCGGTTTAACCTGTTTCACCTTCTTCAGTCAACGGGGCGGGATTCTTTTACCAGTACTGCTTCCAAGGGACTGAGCGGAGAAGGCTACGGCGGCCATTATTTCTGGGAATCTGAGGCTTATATTGCTCCGGTGTTTCTGTTTTTGGCTGAAAGCATTGCCAAAAGCATGCTGGAATACCGCTATACCATACTGGATAAGGCCAGGGAACAGGCCAGGCTTATGGGCCATGAAACAGGGGCTTTGTATTCCTGGAGAAGCATTGACGGAGAAGAGGCTTCCGCCTATTTCCCGGCGGGCTCGGCTCAGTATCACATCAACGGAGACATTGCCTTTGCTGTAGTCCGGTATCTGGATGCAACTCTTGATATGGACTTCCTGGAAAAATGCGGTCTGGAGATTCTTTTGGAGACGGCCAGAATCTGGACGGATATGGGACATTATTCAGCTTTAAAGGGCGGGAAGTTCTGCATTGACTGCGTCACCGGACCTGATGAGTATACGGCTATTGTGGACAATAACTGTTATACCAATTTAATGGCAAGGGAGAACCTCTGGAATGCTGTAAAGTATGCCAGGCTTTTGAAAGAGGAAAACGGAAAGAGATATGAGGAGATTGCAGAAAAAATTGGTTTGAAGATTCAGGAACTGGAGGAATTCCAGAAGGCAGCCGATCTGATGTATATTCCCTATAATGAGAATTTGCAGATTCATATGCAGGACGACACCTTCCTTTATAGAAAGGTGCTGGATTTAGATAAGATTCCGGATCAGAATTTTCCTCTGCTGCTTCACTACCATCCCCTATTTATTTACCGCCATCAGGTATGCAAACAGCCGGATCTTCTGCTGGCACAGTTTTTCCTTTTCAACCGGTTTACGGATGAGGAGAAGAAACGGAACTTTGATTATTATGAAAAACTGGCGACCCACGATTCCTCTTTATCCGTCTGTATTTTCTCGGTTATGGCGGCGGAAACCGGAGATGTGGACAAGGCCTACGATTATTTTATGCAGTGCATTCGGACAGATCTTGACGATATGCAGAAAAATACAAAGGATGGGCTCCACATGGCCAACATGGCAGGGGCGTGGCTGTCCATTGTCCATGGCTTTGCAGGCATGAATACAGCAGAAGGAGAGTTATCCTTTAAGCCAAGACTTCCGAAACAGTGGGAAGGGTATGAATTCTCTGTAAGATACAGGGGAAAAGAAATCAAGGTAGAGGTGGACAGAATCGGAGTCTCCTATGAGATGAAGTCAGAAGGTCAGCTTACTATAACCCATTGGGGAGAAGCGGTGGATGTGGCCTTTGGAAACAAAAGAGTGTTTAAATGGGGAGAAGAAGGATGAGAGAGATAAAGACCTGCATCTTTGATATGGATGGAGTGATTTGTGACACTGCTAAATATCATTTTCATGCATGGAAAAAGCTTGGGGACCGGCTTGGAATTGTTTTTACCGAACAGGACAATGAAAGGCTGAAAGGGGTAAGCCGGATGGAATCCCTGGAAATTTTATTAAGCCTTTCGGACAGGACTTATACGGAAGAAGAAAAGCTTTCCTTTGCAGAAGAGAAGAACAAGAATTATGTGGACTATATCAGTGCAATGGATAAAAACGAGATATTACCGGGGGTTCTGGAGGTTTTGGAATATTGCAGAAAAGAAAGCATTAAAACTGCCTTGGGTTCAGTGAGCAAAAATGCAGGGATTATTCTGGACCGGCTTAAGCTTTGGCCTTACTTTGATGCAGTGATTGACGGCACTAAGGTGGCAAGGGCCAAGCCGGACCCGGAGGTGTTTTTAAAAGGGGCCGGTGAGACAGGAGCAGATCCGTCCTGCTGTGTGGTGTTTGAAGATGCTTATACCGGAATTGAGGCTGCCAGGGCTGCCGGAATGCTGGCGGTGGGAATCGGAAGTGAACAGGCTCTTCCTAATGCTGATTTTGTGATCAGGGGATTTGAAGAAATGAGTGCAGAACAGCTTATGAATAGAATCAGACAATTTTAAAGTCCAGCGGTGTGATGTCA
>DGRE01000064.1 GCA_002389905.1 Hungatella sp. UBA4396
CAGGAGAACTTTCCTATTACATAAAAAAATACCGGATATGAAGAGAACAAATCTGCTTGTTTTCTTCACATCCGGTATGATCTTTTTTTATGATTGCCTTATTCTTCTGTTACAGTTTTTTCAACCACTTCGCCCTGTTTTTTGTAAATGGAGTTGGCATCCACACATTCTCTGACGCATGACAGAGGATAAACATTGGATTTTGGACCGATTACAGTTCCTGGATTTAATACGGCGCCGCAGCCGATTTCTGCAAAATCTCCGATGATGGCACCGAATTTCTTAAGTCCTGTTTCAATATCTCCGTCTTCTGCATGAACTGTAACCAGAGACTTATCTGATTTCACATTGGAAGCGATAGAAGATGCGCCCATGTGAGCCTTGAAGCCTAAAATGGAATCTCCCAGGTAGTTAAAGTGAGGAACCTGAGCGCCGTCAAATACAATGGCATTCTTCACTTCTGAGGAATTTCCGATCACTGCAAAATCTCCGATGATGGCGTTTCCTCTGATAAATGCACAGTGGCGGATCTGGGCGCCCTTGCCGATGATGACATTTTCACCCATACAAGCTGTAGGAGGAAGGTTTACGGATTTGTGAATCCATACTGCTTTTCCCACATGAACATACTCATCCTTTGGAAGGCGCTGTCCAAGAGAAACGATAAATTCGCTGATTTTAGGAAGAACCTCCCATGGGTAAGTGGTCTGTTCAAATAATAATTTAGCCAGAGTATGGTTTGTGTCAAACAAGTCCTGGTTTGTCATATCTTCTTTTTTCATGTTCACAATCTCCTATTTTTGTTTTTTATAATTAGCTGCCGCGGCATCAAATATACTGAAAAGACCGTAGTGATTATTCAGCCTTAACACGCCTGAGGTGCGTCCGGCAACAAAATTCTCAAGTTTCTGCATATATTCCTCCGGGGTTATGCTCCCCTCTGCCACATAGGTCAGCCCCTTTTCCCAGCTGGCTGTCAGCTCCGGGTTTAACAACTGTCTGATGGAGGTATTGACCACATCAAAAATCATCTCTCCCAAAAGGGTGGGAATGACCACCTGGGTCTTGGTATTTAAGGAAAGGTACTTGATATGGCACAGCTTTTTTAAAATCTCGGCTCTGGTGGCGCTGGTTCCGATGCCGCTGCCCTTGATCTGGGCCCGCAGTTCCTCGTCCTCGATTAACTGTCCCGCATTTTCCATGGCTAAGATCATGGAACCGGAGGTATACCGCTTGGGAGGAGAAGTCTCTCCTTCCTTAATGATCAGTTCTTTTATGGGAAGCTTCATTCCCTTTTTCAAAGAACCCAGCATGGCGACAAAGGCCGGATTATCCATGTTATTCTGGGAGGCTTCCTGAGTCTCTTCATCAGAAGCTGTTCCCTCACCTTTTTCTTCCTGCTTTTTCTTTACGCCCGATACGTCTGCCACCTTTAAATAGCCTTCTTCCAGCATCACCCGGAAATTGGCAAAAAAGTGTTCTTTGTCGGCTTCCAGCTCCAGAGCATACTTCTGGTAAACAGCCGGAGGATAAAAAATGCTTAAAAATCTCCTGGCTATGACCTCATATACCTTAGAGGAAAGGCCGGATAAGCTTCTTAAGGCTCCCATACCCTGTCCTGTTGGAATGATGGCATAGTGGTCCGTGATCTGCTTATCATTGACATATCTGGTCTTTTCAATGGTCTTAAAAGAACCTTTTTCCAGCACCTCTGACACTGCCGGGGACAAAGGCTCAAAGCCCTTAAGTCCGCCTATGTTCTTATGGATCTCCTTTGCCACTGCTGTGGAAAGAACCCTGGCGTCCGTTCTGGGGTAGGTGACCAGTTTTTTTTCATAAAGTTCCTGGACCACCTTTAATGTTTCGTCAGGACTGATCTTAAACATCTTAGAGCAGTCGTTTTGAAGCTCTGCCAGATTGTAAAGAAGAGGAGGATTTTTCGTCTCCTTTTTCTTTTCTATAGAAGCTACGGCTGCTTCCATAGGATCCATCTCCGAAAGAACCCTGACAAGCTCTTCCGCATGTTTTCTCTCCTTGAACCCATTTTCCTTATAGAGGAAGGGGGATTCAAAGTACCTGGAACCGGGTGCGCTTTTCCACTCCCCGTCAAAGTCCATGTCCTGAGATGTAAAGGTGCCGATGACCCGGTAAAAGGGAGTTTTTACAAATTCCCGGATCTCCCGCTCTCTGCGCACCACCATTCCCATGACACAGGTCATGACACGGCCCACAGATATAACCGTATTTTTTCCGCTTTTTAAATAATTGGAAATATGCTGCCCATACCTTAGTGTAAGCAGGCGGGAAAAATTAATTCCCATTAAATAATCTTCTTTGGCCCTTAAGTAAGCTGATGCGGAAAGATTGTCGTATTCCGATGCATCCCTGGCTTCACGGATTCCTCTTAATATCTCATCTTCTGTCTGGGAATCAATCCATACCCGTTTCTGGACTTTCCCTTTCACTCCTGCCATTTGAGCCACCAGACGGTATATGTACTCTCCTTCCCGTCCTGAGTCCGTACATATATAAATAGTGTCCACATCAGGCCGGTTCAAAAGGCCGCTTACAATCCGAAACTGCTTCTCCACACCGGGAATTACCTCGTATTTGAATTCCTTGGGGAGAAAAGGAAGGGTGGATAGGCTCCACCGCTTGTATTTCGGGTCATAGCTTTCCGGGTAGCTCATGGTGACCAGATGGCCAACGCACCAGGTTATGACAGCCTCATCCGATTCTATGTATCCATCTTTGCGCCTTCCGCCTGCCTTTAGGGCATTGGCAAACTCCTGGGCCACGCTCGGTTTTTCTGCAATGTATAACGATTTCGACATATATCACCCTGCTGCTTTTTTTGATAGTAACTCTTCTATTATATCATTAAAACCCATGAATAGCAAATTTTTACGACAAAGCCTATTATAACATTGAAAAAATAGATTATCAATGGTACAATAACAAACAATTTCTTTATGATTTTATTACGTTTATGAAAAGGAGTTTTTGATTGATGTCAGTACAAACAGTAAAAGAATATTTAAAAGAATTTGATAAGGACGGCCTTGTAAGAGAATTTTCCGTGTCCAGTGCAACTGTGGAGCTGGCAGCAAAGGCCCTTGATGTGGAGCCTGCCCGCATTGCAAAAACCATGTCCTTTCATGGAAATGAAACAAACGGCTGCATTCTGGTAGTAACGGCAGGGGATACAAAGATCGATAACGGAAAATTTAAGAAGCAGTTCGGCTTCAAAGCCAAAATGCTGGGGGCAAGTGAAGTATCCATGCTCACCGGACACGAAATCGGCGGCGTGTGCCCTTTTGCAAATCCGGAGCACGTAACCACCTTTTTAGACGTTTCCTTAAAGCGCTTTGACACCGTATTTCCTGCTGCCGGAAGTTCCAGCTCAGCCATTGAGGTGACCTGCGACGAGCTTGCAAGGCTTTCTAAGGCAGCAGAATGGATCGATGTCTGCAAGACTCCTGAGCTTTTATGAGGAACCTTTTTTTCTGTATTCCGACAAAATGACGGAGACAAACATCAGCACACAGCCTCCAATAAGCCTGGGGGTTATCTCTTCCCCTAAAAAAGCAACGGAAAAGATCAGGCCGAATACTGCTTCAAAGGACAGTATAATGGAAGATGTATTGGGACTTAAATGCTTCTGCCCTATATTCTGAAACAAAAAGCAGAGCATAGTGCTGAAAATCCCCAGGTATAGAATTCCCATCAGAATGGAACCGTGAATCACCCCGAAATCCAGGGCTCCTTCTAAAAGCGGAGCCACCAGCCAGCTTAAAGCAGCCGCTGTCACCATCTGAAGGACCGTCAGGCCGACAGGATCATGGTCTGCGGTATAGCGGTCAATGAAAACAATGTGAATGGCATAGAAGAAACCGCATATAAAGGTTAAAAGATCACCGATATTGACAGATAAATCCCCCTCCAAAGATAAGAGCGCAAGCCCTATGACCGCGATGGCACCCGCTGCCACGTGATTTTTGGAGGGGCTTTTTTTATTAAAAAACCAATGAAGAAAGGGTACCAGAATCACGTACAATGTGGTGATAAAGGCATTTTTACTGGCTGTGGTATACTTTAAGCCATAGGTCTGGAAAAAGTAGCTGACAAATAAAAACACTCCCAGAAGCCCTCCCCTCAATAAATCCGGCGTTTTAAGAGCCACAACCCGCTTCCAGAATATGATCACCAGCCCAACAGCGGCAATGGTAAAACGCAGGGCCAGTACATAGGTGGGAGGAATGACCCCTATGGAATTTTTCATTACAACGAAGGCGCTGCCCCATATAATAGTGGTTACAATCAGTCCGAGGACGGACAAGGCTTTTACGCCTTTTTCAGCCGTTTGAATCATATGTACACTTACGATGTCCTTTCCTATATATTGCCCATGCTTTTGGGCATCATGGTATACCCTATTTCTTTACAGAAGTTCAGGAACGCAGCAGAGCCGCGTTCCTGTAAATTATACTTTAGAAAACTTGTAAATCGTGGTTGTCTGATACTCTTCTCCTGCCTTTAAGAAGGGACATGGAAATTCCGGCTTGTTGACGGCATCGGGGAAATTCTGAGTTTCAAAGCAATAACTGCCCCGCTTTTCATAAAGGGGTTTTCCCTTGCCCACGATTCCTGGCTTCATGGCATTAGCAGTGTAAAACTGAATTCCCGGCAGGTCTGTATAAACCTCCATCCGGATTCCGGTCTTATCCGATTCGGCCGTAGCAGACAAGGCCAATTCTCCCGGTTCGTGATTGAGAACCCAGTTGTGGTCATATCCTGCTCCAATTCGCAGAGCCTCGTAATCCTGATCAATATCCCGTTCTATGATCTTCGCAACCGTAAAATCCATGGGAGTTCCCTTAACCGGAACAAATTCTCCCGTGGGAACCAAACCCTCATCGGTTCTGGTAAAGGTGTCTGCGTCGATCCACACTCTCTGCTTCATGGCCCAGCCCCCATCCTGTCCGTCTAGGTTAAAATAGCTGTGGTTGGTGAAGTTAGCCACGGTATCGGCATCACAAACCATGTGGTAGGAAATCATAAGGCTGTCATCGGGGGTCAGAGTATAGGTGATGGTGATGTCCGCATTTCCCGGATATCCCTGGTCCTGATCAGGAGAAGAAAGGAAAAAGCTGACTCTGGCTCCTAAATCGGTTTCCTCTGCCTGACCTTCCCAAAGGCGTCTGTGGTAAAGGTCGGGGGCACTATGTAAATTGCTTGAGCCGTTGTTGGCTTCCAGCTTGTACTCTTTTCCGTTCAGGACAAACGCTGCGCCTCCGATGCGGTTGGAATTGCGCCCGATGGGAGCTCCAAAATGAGGGGGATTAATCAGGTATTCTTCTGCACTGTCATATCCCAGGACAACGTCAGTTCTTTTTCCGTCCCGGTCCGGCACATTCATCGTAACCCATACTGCGCCCAAATCGGTAAAAGAGGCTGACACTCCGTTTTCATTGCTCAGTGTGTACAGACAAATCTCTTTTCCGTCCGGCATGTTTCCCCAATGCTCTTTCTTATATGCCATGTTTGCTTCCTCCATTTATTTTTTCATGAAGGGACTGTCACAAAATGTCATTTTGCAACAGCCCCCCTGAATTTCATTATGCTTTTGCTTTGATATAGCCCTTGGCAGTTAAAAGCTCTGCGGAAAGAACTGCTCCGCCGGCTGCACCCCGGACTGTGTTATGGGATAAGCCTACGAATTTATAATCATAAACACTGTCTTCTCTGATGCGTCCTACGGAAATACCCATTCCCTTTTCATAATCCACATCAAGGGTGATCTGAGGGCGGTTATCCTCTTCTAAGTACTGCATAAACTGTTTAGGAGCGCTTGGAAGATCTAATTCCTGGGCAAGCCCCTTAAAGTTCACGATGCGGTCAATCAGCTCCTCTTTGGTTGGCTTTTTGCGGAACTTTACAAAAACTGCTGCTGTATGGCCGTTTAATACCGGAACCCTGAGACACTGGCAGGTAATGACAGGGCTGCTGGCCTTTACAATTTCTCCGTTTTCAATCGTTCCCCAAAGGCGAAGAGGCTCCTGCTCGCTTTTCTCTTCTTCTCCTCCAATATAAGGGATTAAGTTTCCTACCATCTCCGGCCAGTCCTGAAAGTTCTTTCCTGCTCCTGAGATAGCCTGATAAGTGGTAGCCACCACTTCATAGGGCTCGAATTCCTTCCAGGCACTCAGGACAGGTGCATAACTTTGAATGGAACAGTTAGGCTTTACCGTAATAAATCCCTGTTCCGTACCCAGACGCTTTCTCTGGTCCTTGATCACTTCATAATGCTCCGGATTGATCTCCGGGATTACCATAGGAACGTCAGGAGTCCATCTATGGGCGCTGTTATTGGATACCACCGGAGTCTCTGTTTTTGCATAGGCTTCTTCGATGGCCTTGATCTCTTCCTTTGTCATGTCCACGGCGCTGAATACAAAGTCAACACTGGCTGCAACAGCTTCCACTTCATTGACATTCATCACAGTCAGTTTTTTTACTGACTCAGGCATTGGAGTGGTCATTTTCCAACGGTCTCCTACTGCTTCTTCATATGTCTTCCCTGCGGAACGGGGGCTGGCTGCCACAGTTGCCACTTCGTACCATGGATGGTTCTCCAGCAAAGAGATAAATCTCTGCCCTACCATGCCGGTTGCTCCTAAAATACCGACTCTCAATTTCTTTTCCATATTTTTCTCCTTGCTTTTTTCATTTTGTAATACGAATCGTTCAGCTAAATTCTTAACTATCCTATAACAAAGTGAAAAAAAAATCAATATTTATTCGCCATAAAAATACATTTGTACGCCCGCGGAAGACATTCGTTAAAATCTGTACTGCCCTAAAGCACTAAAGGCGTACTTTGCTGCCTTTTCCATCCCGTTTTCCAATTTTCAGCCGGTTTAGGTGGACGTCCTTTTCTTTACCCCCCAGGGGGTCTTCTCTTTGCCCTTCAGGCAAATTCACCTTATAACGGATAACCGGGTCATCCCCCGGAAGGTATACTTCTTCCAGTTCTTCTCCCTGGGAAAGCTTGATGCCTCTGACACCTCTGGCATTCTTTTTCATCTCAGAGATTTCTTCTGTTAAAAACCTCAGGAAAATTCCCAACGTTGTCTGCAGAACCACATCGGTCTGCCCCTCCAGGGCCTGAATGGAGAGAAGGAGGTCGCCGTCCTGAAGCTTGGTGGCTGCCACTGTTCTGTTGTTGGTTTCAAATTCCTCTCCGGGAACCACCTTGACCAAAGCCTGTTTTGTGGCAAATAAGAACTTCCGTCCCTTTAATCCTGACCCATGACATAAGTATATGATCTCTTCCTTTGTTCCGTCAAACTTACTCAGATTGTCAATGGGCGTTCCCTTGTCCCTGAGCTTTCCTGCGGGAATGTCCAGGATCTTCACCTGATGGAGATTTCCCGTGTTGGTGAAAATACATATCTTATCTGTATTTAAACAGTTTACCACATAAGGATGCTCTGTTTCAATGGTATCTTTATTCCTGTCATAAGAGGCTTTATCAAGAACCTTGCAGTAGCCGAAACGGTCCATAACAAAGGTGACTTCCGATACGGCAACAGCGGTTTCATCGTAAACGGCTTCCTTTCCATCCTCAATGAGAGTTCTTCTCGGTGTGCCGTACTCCTCTTTGATATGAGCCAGGTCTTTTTTTATCACTTCATCCATATTTTTACGGCTGGAGAGAATCTTTTCGTATTCTGCAATCTTAGCCAGTGTCTCCTTGTATTCCTTTTCCAACTGGAGAATTTCCAGACCGATCAGCTTATAAAGGCGCATTTCCAAAATGGCAGTGGCCTGCTTCTCTGTAAAATGCAGGGCCTGGGCATCCTTTTCAAAGCCCTTGACCCGGAAATTAATATTGGAAATATCTCCGGTCATCAGACAGCTTTTGGCGTCCTTTAAGTTTTTGGAGCCTCTTAAGACTGCGATGATTAAATCAATAACATCACAGGCCTTTATTAAGCCTTCCTTGATCTCTTTCTTTTCCAGCTCTTTTTCCAAAAGGGTCTGGTATTTTCTGGTGGCATTTTTATACTGGAAATCCAGATAGTTTTTTAAGATTCCCCTTAAGTTCAAAGTCTCCGGACGGCCGTCTGCAATAGCCAGCATATTGACCCCGTAGGTGTCCTCCAGCTTTGTCTTCTTATATAGAATGTTGCGGATTCGTTCCACATCCGCATCCTTGCGCAGCTCTAAAACAATACGGATTCCGTCTTTATTAGACTGGTTGGAAATGTCCACCACATCGGTCAGCTTTTTGCTTTCCACCAGGTCAGCCACATCCACCAGGAATTTATTGATTCCGGCACCTACCATGGTATAAGGAATTTCTGTGATCACCAGCTTATCCTTATCCGCCTTCCGCTTTCCAAGCTCCACTTCCATCTTTCCCCGGAGTTTGATCTTTCCTGTACCGTTTTCGTAAATGGCGGGCAGATCGCTTTTATTGGCTATGATACCCCCAGTGGGAAAATCAGGTCCGGGCAGATATTCCATCAATTCCGGAATGGAAATTTCCGGATTGTCGATGTAGGCAAAGACCGCATCAATGACCTCTCCCAGATTATGGGCCGGAATGCTGGTGCTCATGCCCACCGCAATTCCCTCCGCCCCATTGATCAGAAGGTTGGGAACCCGCACCGGAAGAACCTCCGGCTCTTTTTCCGTTTCATCATAGTTGGGGACAAAGTCCACGGTCTTATCTAAATCCTTTAAATAAACTTCCTCGGCAAACTTTTCCAGCCTGGCCTCTGTATAACGCATGGCCGCCGCCCCGTCTCCTTCAATGGAACCGAAGTTTCCGTGGCCGTTGACAAGAGGCATTCCCTTTTTAAACACCTGGGACATGACCACCAAGGTCTCGTAAATAGAGCTGTCTCCATGGGGGTGGTACTTACCCATGGTATCGCCTACAATACGGGCTGATTTCCGGTGAGGCTTGTCGTGGTTCAAGCGAAGCTCGCTCATATCGTATAAGACACGCCGCTGTACCGGCTTTAGACCGTCTCTGGCATCCGGGATGGCTCTGGCAGTGATTACGCTCATGGAATAGTTCATGTAGCTCCTCTGCATTTCCTCGGAATATTCTGTTTTAATGATCTTTTCTGCCATGTTATCCTCTCTTCTTTCCTATGCGTCGATCTCCGCTTCTTCCGCGTGTTCGTAAATAAACTGACGTCTGGGAAGCACGTCGCTGCCCATGAGCATTTCCGTTATTTCAGAAGCCATGCGGACATCCTCGATTTCCACCTGCTTTAAAACTCTCCGCTCCGGATCAAGGGTGGTTTCCCAAAGCTGTTCCGCGTCCATTTCACCAAGACCCTTGTAGCGCTGAAGGGTGAATTCCCCGGTATGGGTCTTTTTGTACCGCTCCAAATCCTTTTCGTCATAGAGGTACTGCTCCTGTCCCCGTTTGGGAATGACTTTAAATAAGGGCGGCATGGCAATAAATACGTGGCCGTTGTAAATCAGCTCCGGCATAAAACGGTATAAAAATGTGAGAAGAAGGGTGTCAATATGGCTTCCATCCACATCGGCATCGGTCATAAGGATGATCTTGTGATACCGAAGCTTGGTAATGTCAAAATCATTGCCGTAGCCTTCGGAAAATCCGCAGCCAAAGGTGTTGATCATGGTCTTGATCTCTGCATTGGCCAACACCTTGTCCATGGAAGCCTTTTCCACGTTTAATATCTTTCCTCTGATGGGAAGGATGGCCTGGTATCTCCGGTTCCGGGCTGTTTTGGCGGAGCCGCCTGCGGAATCTCCCTCTACAATGAAAATTTCGCACTTTTCCGCTTCCCGGCTTTCGCAGTTGGCCAGCTTTCCGTTGCTGTCAAAGGAAAACCTGGATTTGGAGAGCATGTTGGTCTTAGCCTTTTCCTCTGCTTTACGGATCTTTGCAGATTTTTCGGCGCATCCGATGACTGATTTTAACACCTCGATGTTGCGGTCAAAGTAGCGCTGCAGCTCATCTCCTGTCACCGCAAACACTGCTTTCGTGGCATCGGCGCTGGCCAGCTTTGTCTTGGTCTGGCCTTCAAAGATAGGATCAGGGTGCTTCACTGCCACCACGGCCGTCAGACCGCTTCTGGTATCGGCTCCTGTAAAGTTGGTATCCTTTTCCTTTAAAATGCCCAGCTCTCTTGCATAGGTATTGATCATCTGGGTGAAACGGGTCTTAAATCCAGCTAAGTGGGTTCCTCCCTCCTGGGTGAAAATATTGTTGCAAAAGCCCAGGATGTTCTCTTCAAAGGTGTCCACAAACTGAAAGGCGATCTCTGCCTCCACCTTATCTACGGTTCCCTTAAAATAAATGGGATCATGAACCCCTTCTTTTCCGGAGTTTAATTCCTTTACATAGGCGATGATTCCGTCAGGCTCGTAATAAATGACGGACTCTTCTTCTCCCTGTCTTTTATTTTTATAGGTGATATGGAGATTGGGGTTTAAATATGCCGTTTCATGAAGGCGGCTTTTCAGCCACTCTGCTTTAAAACGGGTTCTTTCAAAAATCTCTTCATCAGGAAGAAAGTTGATCTCTGTTCCGGTTTCTTTGGTTTTTCCTAACGTAGGAAGCAGGCCATCCACCAGTTCTACCGTTGGTATGCCCCGCTCATATGCGTCGTAATGAATCAGACCATTCTTATGTACTTTGATTTTCATGTAGGCTGACAGGGCGTTTACCACCGAAGAACCTACGCCGTGAAGGCCGCCGCTGGTTTTATAGGCATCGTTGTCAAACTTGCCTCCCGCGTGGAGAGTGGATAAAACCACACGCTCTGCTGACACGCCTTTTTGATGCATTTCCACTGGAATTCCACGGCCTGAATCCTTTACTGTACAGGACCCATCCGCTTCCAAAGTGATCCATATCTGATCACAGTAGCCGGCCAGATGCTCGTCCACCGCATTGTCCACGATTTCGTAAATCAAATGGTTCAGTCCCTTTGTTCCAACACTGCCTATATACATGCCCGGACGCTTTCTCACCGCCTCAAGGCCCTCCAAAACGGTAATACTGTCCGCATTATACTGTGTTTTTGCCATGATACTCCTCCACATCTGGTATTGTCATGCTCCATTATACAACGTATGTTCGGTTTTTGGCAAGTTGCTGGCAGGTTTTTTACCAATTTTTGTGAAAAACTATTGATTGTTTGCAGGCGGATGTGATATAATACATTGCGTTGTAAGTAATATTAAGCAGATATAGTTCATCGGTAGAATATCAGCTTCCCAAGCTGAGGAGGTGGGTTCGATTCCCATTATCTGCTGTTTTATAAGGCCCTGGTAAATGCAAGAAATCCTTGCAAATACCAGGGCTTTTGAATGCTTGGATTTATATTAAAATTGAATAGACTTGGTACTCCCCTTATGTTATACTGTGAGAACAAAAAAGAAAGGGGAGGCCTATATGACCGATAATGAATTGCTGTTAGCCATATCAGAAATAATGGATAAGAAATTAGAACCTGTTAAAGACGGGGTACGACAAGTAAAAATAACTCTTGAAAATGACATCTTGCCACGATTGCAAAATATTGAATCTTGTTATACATCGACATATGAACGTTATCAAAACGGCATAGCACAACTTGAATCCATGCAGTCAGATATTGATATTATCAAAAAAGTTGTTACAGAGCACAGTGAAACATTACAGAAAATCTCTTAAAATTAATATACGGCAATCACAGATAGTGCAAAATCTTTTTATTTGGATTTGTACCATTTTTGATTGGCTTTAATTCCTTTCTTCCGATATTTAAATAATATTCTATTATCATATTGAATAAGAGCCGGCAGCCGCCAGCTCCTAAATCACCATATCACCTCGGAATAATTCATCACTTCCACTTTCCTGCATTAATTTCTTTACATAATCACCCGCAAAGCACTGCCGGATCTGCCTGCAGCGGCTCCCCCTTCACAATATCCTGTACCTTCAGTTCCTCTAGCGGAAACGGCTTATAGTAATAATACCCCTGTATGCTGTCGCACTCAGAGCGTTCCAAAAGCCTTACATGCTCCTCTGTCTCGGCACCCTCGCAGACAACCGAAATCCCCAGCCCTTTGATCAAACCAATAAGCTGGAGAAAAGTACGGGGTTCTTTTTCATCTGTATTTTTATCTAAAAAGGCACGGTCAAATTTGATTTCATCGAAAGGAAGTGACTGGATTGCCTTTAAAGAAGAATATCCGTTTCCAAAGTCATCCATTGACACCTTATATCCCAGCTCATGAATCCTGCGGATAAAGGTATGGGAATCATCAATATCCTGAATATAAGCGCTTTCCGTCAATTCGAATACAACCAGTTTGGGAGAAACAGGATATTTGCTGCCAAGCTCCTTCAGCCGTATAATAAACCGGTCTATTTCCAGAAGATGTACACGGGAAACATTGACGGATATGGGAACATTCTTTTCCCGGAAGCTTTCATTTCCGTTCAGATAGGCAAACACCCTTTCATATACATAAAAATCCAGCTCTACAATATCACCGGTCTGCTCCAGAATCGGAATGAATTCACCCGGATAGACAAAAGCCCCATCAGACCGCTTCCAGCGTACCAACGCTTCCACTCCGCAGATTTTCTTATTCCCGCAGGAAACCTGAGGCTGGACATAGACTTCAAACTCATTCTGTTCCAAGGCATTTTGGAAGGAATGAATAATGTCAGAACGCTTCTTTGCTGCCTGCCCCAGTTCTTTGCAATATACGGCAATATCCTGGTGGGAAGCCTTGGCAGATTTATGGGCATAATGGGCATTGTTAATCATAGTTTCCACTGTCTCACAGGGATCTGAAATAAAATAAATTCCGCTTTTTACAATAAACCGGGCACCTTTGTAAGCTTCATTTGCAAGGCGGGAAAATTGCTTGTTCCAGCCTTGGATCATTTCCATCCCCTCTTCCTTAGACATCCCTGAGATATCCGCAAGATATGTAAAATTGTCGGAATACAGGCGGTGGGCACAAAGACAAAAAGTCTGGCTGTTCAATTCTGCTGCCAAACGTTTTAAAATATTATCCCCTTCCCTGCGTCCGTATATATCATTGACGTATCCGAAATTATTGATATCCAGGCATACGATTGCCAGACGGGCATCACTGCCGGAAAACTGCAAAACCTTCCTGACAATGCTCATAAATGCCTTGTAGCCGTACAGCTCTGTCAGTTCGTCACGGTCAAACAATACGTTTTTCTTCATATCAAGTATCTTACTGATTTGTCCGGTCTCAGCCGTATCAAGGGCCTTGATCATCTTTTTGTTTTCATACATCTTTTTATCCGCTTCCTTCAACAGATCATCCATCAGGTAGTAGTGCTCCCTTGTGCTGATTGCATAGCCGCTGGCATAGCTGAGCCGTATGGATTTTCCATTGTTAAAGCGGTCTGTCAATTCACGAATCTGGTCAAGATAGGCTTCCATCAGCCCTTCGTCACAGCTTTCAATAATAGTGACAAATTCATCTCCTCCAAAACGGCCGAGAAAATATTTCTCATCAGAACCCTGGCGCAAAATGTGAACGAAATTCTGAATCAGCTTGTCCCCTTCCTCATGTCCGTAAAAGTCGTTTACCTTTTTTAGGTTATTCAAATCAAACAGGACAAATCCGATCTTTAAGGTACTGTCATTGCAGTCCAGCATTGTCATCCGCTCAAGGCAGGCATGTTTGTTCATAATACCTGTAATATCGGTATATGCTTTCCGTTTCAGACCCCTGTTGACTTCTTCTTTGGAAAACAGCAGGGAAACTGCCATAATGGAAAGAAGAATAGAAACCCCGTAAATAAGCCGGATTCGGGAATAGGAAATACCGGAATTTATAACCAGATTCCTGTCAGTCAGTCCATATATTTGTATCACAAGAATCAGCGCAATGACCGCCGCACATGAATAAAGCAAAAAAGTGGTGTATCTGTTTTTCATATTACCTCCTGCCGGATAATAATTCGCTTTGCCATATCCTCGCTGATTCCGATTCTTGACCCCTTGATGCTGATGAGAAAGTAATTATTGAATTTGGACACAAGCACAAGTTTTGCTCCTGTAATAAATCCCAAAGACTCCATGCGGTGCCGGAGCTTTTCATTTCCCGCCAGGCGGATAATCGTATAGGGTATCCCTAACTCAGCTAAAAACAAAGGCATATTATCCCTCCATTAAGCCAATAGTTAGCTTAAGCTAACTACCATTGTTATGATACCATATAATTCCAGATAATACAAGCGAAAAACAGGTCCTTTATGCAGACTGATTCTCAACAAGACCTACGGAAATAAGTTTTTTATTGTATATTTTAACGGTATAACTCTGTTAAAATATGGTATAAAATGAAGTATAACAGATAAGGACAGGTATTACCAGGCGCAAAAAAGGAATCAGCCATGCCTTCAAATGCCCCCGGTGTAAATCCGATATGGAATAAGATAACGAAAAGGAGAATTTCATGAGAAAATTATTGATTGTAATATTAGGCCTCTATATGGTATACAGCAATGTCACCATGCTTTTAGGAGTCCCTGTAGCTTTATGGAAACTTGAGCAATACCTGCTCGTATTGGTAACCATAGCCTTTGCTGCATTGTCTGTCAAATTTGCAATATTATATTATCAGACAGATCTTAAAAAGTCCGGCAAAAATTCCAAGAAAGAGGATTGACTCCTACGTTATATCCTTTAAAGAAGGCTTTGACAAAATAAAAATACCGGATATGGAGGAGAATGCAGTATTAACACTCCCATATCCGGCATTTTTATTCTATTTTGCTTTTATTAGACTTTAAACGCTCCACCCCAGGCTTTCCTGCTGAATGGTAAACAGCCTGTGATATAATCCCTTCTGCTCAAGAAGCTGGTCATGGGTGCCCTGCTCCACAATCCGGCCCCTATCCAGCACAATGATTTTATCAGCCTCAGTAACCGTCCGCAGACGGTGGGCGATTACGAGAACCGTCTTATTTTCAATCAACGCACCGATGGCCTGCTGAATCAGCGCTTCATTTTCCGGATCAAGGGAGGCAGTGGCTTCATCCAAAAGCACAATGGGGGCATCCTTTAACAATGCTCTGGCAATGGACAGCCTCTGCCGCTCTCCTCCCGATAAGGTGGAGCCGTTTTCTCCCAGCATGGTCTGGTATCCATTGGGCAGCTTATTAATAAATTCTTCGCAGCAGGCGGCCTTTGCAGCAGCATATATCTGGGCCTCAGTGGCATTTTCATAGCCAATGGCAATGTTGTTGTAAACCGTATCGTGAAACAGTGTCACATCCTGGAACACAAAGGATATATAGCTCATAAGGTGCTCCGGATCAAGGGTCTTGATATCCACTCCCCCAATGGTAATCCTTCCGCCGTTCACATCCCAGAACCGGCCAATCAGACGGGAAACCGTACTCTTTCCACTTCCGGAGGGTCCTACCAGTGCTGTAATGCCCCCTGCCGGAATATCCACGGTCATGTCCCGAATGGTTTCTTCACCCTGATTATAATGAAAATTCACCTGGTCAAGGGCGATCTCATAAGAGGAAATTTCTTCATCCGTCCTTCCTTCCATGGTCTGGGTTTCAAAAAGCTTGCGCATACGGCCCAGGGCAATCTGATGGTATAAAAGCTCCGGCAAAAGCACCAGCTCTGTTAAAATCGGCCCGTAAATACGGGTGACAATGAGCAGAAACATCAGCAAGGTTACGATCTCCAGCCTGCCGTTTCCAATCAGGACAGCTCCCACCAGGACGGTCAGACCGACTCCGGCCTGCAGTACTACCTGTGCTCCTGTCACAAATACCCCGGTGCCGAACTCAAACTGAATGGCTAAATTGCGCATGGTACGCAGGGCATTTTCCAGCATTTCAAATTTTTCTCCATCTAAATTGCAGGCTTTGATCACCTTAATTCCTTCAATATACTCCTGCACCTGGCCGGAGGCCTCTAGCTTGGCATCGGCGTGTTTTTGCCCCAGTTTTTTCTGGATCTTACGGCTTCCCAGCACAATGAACAGAGATATGGGAAGGGTAATAAAGGCGGCCAGAGCCATGCGCCAGTCAAAAAATGCCAGTAATGCACATATGACTGTGACAGAAATGCCGTTAGCTGTTAACTGAGGGATGACATGGCTTAACACATGCTCCTGAATGGCCACATCTCCCATAATATTAGTAGTAAGTTCCGTTAAGTCCTTGGAGTTAAACACGCTCATAGGCAATCTGCGGATATGCTCAGCCAAGGCAATACGGGATTTTTCACTTTCCTTGTAGGAAACCACATAGGTTTTTCGGTAGTCGTTCTTGCTGCACAAAAATACAGCTCCTGCGCCAAGGATTCCGCAGCCAAAAAGAAGCCACATTTTCTGCCAGGAAACCACCCCTCCGCTTAAAGGCTTTAACAGTTCCAGAATCATCTGGACCATAATGCCGAAGGGAATCATCATGGAAAAGTTTGTCAGGGTGCAGGCGGCAATGGCCGCTTTTAAATCCCGGTATCCCTTATCAGTCAGCATCAGGGCTTCCTGCAGCCGGGGCTGTTTAGTCGGTTCATGCATGAGATTCCACTCTCCCTTCCCGTTTGATCTGCCAGCTGGCAGTTTCATTGTAAGTACTCCACATGGTACTGTAACGTCCTCCCCGGCTGACTAAATCATCGTGGCTTCCTTCTTCTGCAACATGTCCGTTTTCAATCACAACGATCTTATCAGCGCTTCGAATGGTAGAAAGACGGTGGGCAATGATGATCACTGTTTTTCCCTCCATCAGGGTTTCAAATGCCTTTTGTATCAAATGTTCATTTTCCGGGTCGGCAAAGGCTGTCGCCTCATCAAGAACCACCACCGGGGCATCCTTTATGATGGCACGGGCAATGGCAATTCGCTGCTTTTCCCCGCCGCTTAAATGTACGCCCTTTGTTCCGATCACCGTATCATAGCCCTTTGGCAGCTTCATGATAAACTCATGGCACCTGGCCGCCTTGGCAGCGGCAATGACCTGCTTCTCTGTGGCTTCTCCATTTCCCATGCGGATATTGTCTCTCACGCTCTGCTTGAATAAAAATACATCCTGAAAAACAAAGCTGACCTTTTCCATCAGGCTGGAGGAGGGAATATCCCGCAAATCCACATCTCCCAGCAAAACAGCCCCCTTGGCCACATCAAAGAACCTGGGAATCAGATGGGCAATAGTGCTCTTTCCCCCACCGGATGGGCCTACAATGGCAGTGACCTGGCCTTGTTTTGCTGTAAAGGAAATGCCGCTGAGGGCCTCTGTCTCTCCCTTATCATAGGAAAATGTCACATCCTTAAATTCTATTCCGTGGTCTTTCGGCATTTTGGGCGACTGGGGCTGGACCAGCTCATCTTCTGAGAGAATGCGGTCCATTGCCGCCACACCGCCTAAAATCTGCATACTGTTGGAGTTGACATACATCACCTTCATCAAAGTCGATGCAATGGAGGGGACAAAAATCAGGTAGAAAATCAAAGTGGCTGCAAACCGGGGATAATCTGTCGTTCTCATTCCCACAAAAATTCCCACCGGTATGATAAAGAGGTAAATATTGTTGATCAGGGTGGAAAATGAAGTAAAGGTATTTTCCCAGCTAAAGGTATAGGGAAGAACCATGTCCGTGTAGGCCTTAATGGTGTCGTGAAGCCGCCGGAAGGAATAGACTGTCTGCCCAAAGGCCTTAACCACGGAAATCCCCCGTATGTATTCCACCGAGGCATTGTTCATATCTTCCAGGGCGGTCTGGTACTGTGCCATCTTTGCCTGGGCCCCCTCGTTGCCGTACATGGACATTTGCAGGATAAAGGCGATCACAACCCCTAAAAGAGCTCCAAGCCCAAAGCGCCAGTCAACTGCCAGCAGGATTACAATCATCACCACCGGAGCCACAAAGGCAGCCGCCATATCCGGAAGCTGGTGGGCAATGAACCCTTCAACTTTCTCGATATTCTCATCCATGATCTTACGCAGCTTGCCGCTTCCGATCACCACATGAAGGCCTAAAGGCACCTTTGCCAGATGAGAGGCAAAATTCACCTTCAGTTCATACAAGGTGCCAAATGCCGCCAGATGGGAGCACACCAAAGCTCCGAAATAAAGCAGAATGTTGAGGGCCACCCCGCCAAAAGCCAGCCAGCCGTACCGAATCATTGTTCCGGTATCCAGCCCGCTTGTATCTGGCCACACACTTAAAACCTCACGGATTACCAGATAAATGGCAATATGAGGGATAAAGCTGGCAACAGAAGCAAGTGAAGATAACACCACTGCTCCGGTTACCAACGGCTTTTTCGTGGCAGCAAGCTCCAGAAGCCGGGCCATGCCTGTCTTATAAGGCTTTGCTGAAGAAGATTTTTCAGTATCCATATTTTCCTCCTTTTAGTTAGTTTTCACTAACCAATATTTATTATAAAAAGGACTTTCGTCCTTTTTATTTCATGAAATACTTATTCTGCACCGAACAAATGAATCCATCCGGCCCGGTAAAAATTCGCAATATGATTCACATACTGCTTTGCCTCTTCTTTTTTCATGCTGTGGGCAACTGTTTCAAAAATGGCAGAAAAAAAGCCGCGGGACAGGATGTGCACCAGGGTTGGTGAAAAGGGCTCCACTGAATATCCATTTTGACGCAGGATTTCAGCATACTTTAAGGTGGATTCATCCTCCTTTTCCACCAGCAATTCGATGTAATCCTCATAGGCTGACCCTGCCGAACAACAGATCAGCAGGCGGAATGAATCGAAATTCTCATAAATATAGTCCATCATACCGTTTAAGGCATTGGTGGAGGTCTCAAAGGTGAGATCAATGGGGGTATATTCGTATCTATCATGGACATATAAAAACTGTCTGGTAAATTCAGCGGCAGCAGGTTCTACCAGTGCCGTAAACAATGCATTTTTATCAGAATAATACCCGTAAATAGCGCCGGTGGTCACTCCGGCCTTTGCGGCAATGTTGCGCAGAGAAGCTTCTGCAAATCCCTTTGTCAAAAATTCTTCTTTTCCTGCCGACAGGATGCGTTCCTGTGTACTGATTTCATCCGCTGGCATAAGCCCTCCTTTGTAACACTGTAATATAACACTGTTATAATACTATCGATTTTTTGATTTGTCAAGTAAAAAGCAATCCTTATGTTAAAAATTTAATACGTCACACGAAATCCTTTTTCTTCTTTAACAGGAATGTCTGCTGAGCAAATATCTTCAATTACAATGGGACGCTCCTGTCTCAAATACCCCAACAGCCGCCTGATTCCTTCCTCAGTTCCCTGTACCTCCATCTCGACTCTGCCGTCATCCAGATTCTTTACCCAGCCCGTCAGACCAAGACCAACGGCAAAATGCTGGGTTCGGAAACGAAATCCCACTCCCTGAACCCGGCCGCTCACATAAATGTGCCTTCGTATTTTTTTCCATTTTTCCATGTGCTTCACCTGCTCTCTTATATTGATATATTTTGTGGAAACAGCTTGTTTCTTATGGCTGTCAGGGCTGTTGCAGCAGCCTTCCAATAAGTTGATTTTTTTCCATGAAAGGGTTGCATTTTTTTCCTTTAACTGTTATAATATCAAAGGTTTGGCAGTTGTGTCAAAATTCCGGATTGCTTCCGTAGCGCAGTTGGTAGCGCAACGCATTCGTAATGCGTGGGTCGGGGGTTCGAGTCCCCCCGGGAGCTTATTAAAAACCTCGTGTTTACGGGGTTTTTTCTTATTCCATCGATATCATCTGTAATAATATTACTTATAATAATCTTTGTTTGCAATAGGAAACAGCGATTTATTCAAACATTCTCTTTTTCTCTCACGTTTTCTACTAAATTATTTATATTAGGAAAATAAGCCATCACTAAAATTTTGAGCCTTTCTATTCTTTCCTCCACTTTTTCTTATAATTCTTTCTTGACTTATTTATGCTGTTGTGTTATGTTAAAATAGTATTTTAATAAAGTCTTGATTTCGCATATATACGTAAGTCATTATTCTATTGATGATTTACATATATATGCGATTTTTAGTTTTAGCTAATATAATTTTAATTTAAGGAGGTATCTTTCATGAATAAAGGTACAGTAAAATGGTTTAATGCACAAAAAGGATTTGGTTTTATCAGCGACGGACGAGGCACCGAATATTTCGTTCATTTTTCAGGCCTTGCTATGGACGGTTATAAGTCATTAGAGGATGGACAGTCTGTAACATTTGATGTAGCAGAAGGTAATCGTGGCCCACAGGCTGTTAATGTTCGCCCCGCATAAACTAAGTGATAAAAAGACTGCTTATAGGTAGTCCTGCATAAGACAGTATGAAAAACTAAAACTGTTTATGTGCTACTGCCAAGTAAAATGTCTAAAACAAGCGTATCGTTCACAATGAGCGATACGCTTGTTTTTTTGCTTTTTCTGTCCTAATAAGTAGAACAAGTTAAACGAGTCTGCTGATGGGAGGGCAAATATTATGCCAAAAAGAGAACGAGATTTAAGGCTTCATATCATGGTAACCACGAAGAGCAGGCCAGCACGAACAGGCAAAACCAATCTGTTTTCCTGCATTGCCTATCGTACTGATTGTGGTGCATAACTTTACTACTGCACCAGCAAGGGCTTTGAAACAAGACAAGACCATTTTGGCTGCTCAATTTTATCTAAAATTTCGATACCTTTTAGAAATGCTTGATGCACAATATCTTCTGCATCACTGGAATTCATTAATATTTTATTTGCAACATAAAAATAAGCTAACCCCAGGGACATAGGAAAAACTCACATCTCCCGAAGATGTCAAATCAAAGAAACAAACACATCACCAGCATCCACACATAAATACAAGTCTTCGGCAGCATGAGCATCCCCAATTTAGGATTGCGGTGAACCCAAAGCACCACCGGAAGATAAAAACCAAAGCTTAAGGTAATTGCAATCCACATATGGTCCACCTCCATAACCTGTCCCCCATGTATCGCAAAAAACATGGCTACCACTGCGCCCAACATCAAAAAAGGAAGGTTGCGGTAAATTCCCCAGCGGACCGGAGGCTGGTGCTCCAGCCAGCCATTCTGAGGAAAGAGGCAGAGCAGAATCCGGCCGGACGCCAATAAATAGACGGCAGTATTCCACACATCCCAGTCCTTCCCCTCAATATCCATCCCAAACAGTAAAAGTCCAAGCCTCCAAAGCAGCAGGTAAAACACAGTCATGGTAATAGAAGTAATAAATTTTCCAAATCCCATGGCTTTTGCCCACCGCTCTTCCTGACCGGTCAGAATGACTGCAATGCGGGGAATGAGATGAAAGAGATCTCCTGATCCCAGCAAAACAGCCATAATTCCCGCCAGCTTGCGGACAGGAGTCTCTCCTGTATAAAGAAGATAAGTTCCAATCAAAAAGGCTGTCAGCAGATAAAGAATGTCAAATGCTGCTTCCACACGGCCAAATACCCTTTTTGACTTCTTCATTTGTATGTCCCGCCTTT
>DGRE01000006.1 GCA_002389905.1 Hungatella sp. UBA4396
TTTTTTGTCCGTGATACAAAAATAAAATGCGTCAGGGACGGCCCCGGCGCATTTTGCTTTTTCTTATCTTTATCTGGTCTTGAATGCGGAACATTCCGTGTGGCCTGCTTCCCTGGCCCCGTCTCCGGCAATTCCAATGTGATCCGCGGAACAGTGGCGGTCCTCATTGTATACGCAGTTGACTGCCTCGCAGTCCACCTCCAGCCTGCTTTCCGGAGTCTTGAACACATTCCGGAAGGAACCGTCCTTATTTTCATCAAAGCTTCCGCAAAATGTATCATAGGAATCCTTTGCCTGGTTTCCTTCTACTATAATAGCAGACTTACAACAGTAGTAATCAGAATTATGAATACAGCTTGTAACACTACAGTCTAATTTTGTCATGACCTGTGACCTCCTTTGATTTCTGAAGAAATTGAACTGATGATTCAAGAGGTAGTGTGCGCAAATGGTCAGGAAAATATTCTCACGAATACTTCCTGACCATTTTAAATTTAAATTTATTTTGATTCTTCTGTTACATTTACCTTTTTGATTTCTTTTGTACGGATTTCACGGCAGATATCTTCAATAAAATCTCCCAGAGGACGCTGTCCTTCATCGCCGTTAAAGCGGCTGCGGACTGATACCACGCCTTCCTCTTCTTCCTTCTGTCCTACCACCAGCATGTAAGGAATCTTTGACAGACGGGCTTCACGGATCTTATAGCCGATTTTCTCTGCTCTCTCATCAACCGTTGCCAAAATGCCGTTTTCCTTTAACTGGGCTTCTACCTTCTCCGCATACTCATGATACTTTTCAGAAATTGGAAGTACACGAACCTGCTCCGGACATAACCATGTCGGGAATGCGCCTTCGTATTTCTCAATGAGCCATGCCAAAGTTCTCTCATAGCATCCTATGGAGGTTCTGTGAATGATATAAGGACGCTTCTTGGTTCCGTCTCTGTCCACAAAGCTCATGTCAAAGCGCTCTGCCAGGAACATGTCAAGCTGAATGGTGATCATGGTGTCTTCCTTGCCGTATACATTTTTAGCCTGAATATCCAGCTTAGGGCCATAGAAAGCCGCTTCTCCTACTTCTTCCGTATATTCGATTCCAATGTGATCCAGAATCTTTCTCATCATATCCTGGACCTCATCCCACATCTCAGGAGTTCCCAGATATTTATCTGCTTTGTCAGGATCCCATTTGGACATCTGATAGGTTACATCGCCTTCCAGGCCAAGTGTGGTCAGACAGTATTTTGCCAAATCTACACAGCCTTTAAACTCTTCTTCTATCTGGTCAGGACGTACAATTAAATGTCCTTCAGAAATAGTGAACTGGCGCACACGTGTCAAGCCGTGCATCTCTCCGGAGTCCTCATTCCGGAACAGAGTGGAAGTCTCGCCGTATCTGCAAGGTAAGTCACGGTAGGATTTCTGGCTCTGCTTGTAAACATAATACTGGAATGGGCAGGTCATGGGACGAAGTGCAAACACCTCATCATCCTTTTCCTCGTCTCCCAGCACAAACATTCCTTCCTTATAATGATCCCAATGGTCAGAAATGATATAGAGGTCTTTTTTTGCCATAAGAGGAGTTTTTGTCCTCATATAGCCTCTCTTCTCTTCCTCATCCTCAATCCATCTCTGCATAGTCTGGACGATCTTGGCACCCTTTGGCATCAGAAGGGGAAGACCCTGGCCGATGACATCAACCGTTGCAAAGATTTCCAAATCCCGGCCCAGCTTGTTGTGATCCCGGTTTTTGATGTTTGCAAGGTATTCCAGGTATTCATTTAATTCTTCCTTCTTGGAAAAAGCTGTTCCGTAAACACGTGTCAGCATGGCGTTTTTCTCGCTGCCTCTCCAGTAAGCGCCTGAGGAGGAAGTCAGCTTAAATGCCTTGATGGGCTTTGTGCTCATCAGATGAGACCCTGCGCAGAGATCGGTAAAATCACCCTGGCTGTAGAAGGAAATTTCCTCGCTCTCCGGCAGATCCTGAATCAGCTCCACCTTATAGGGCTCTCCCTTTTCCTCCATAAACTTAATGGCTTCTTCTCTCGGAAGGGTAAATCTATCGATTTTAGCACCTTCCTTTATGATCTTCTTCATTTCAGCTTCAATTTTATCTAAGTCCTCTCTTGAAAAAGAAGGGATGTCAAAATCGTAATAAAAGCCGTTTTCAATGGAAGGTCCGATTGCCAGCTTGGCCTGAGGGTACAGCCTCTTTACTGCCTGAGCCAAAATGTGGCTGGCTGTATGGCGGTAAGCCGAAAGACCTGCCGGATCATTGACAGTCAGAATGCTTAAGCTGCTGTCCTTATCCACAACAGTCCTTAAATCCACAACAGTTCCATCTACTTCGCCTGCACATGCATTTCTGGCCAGGCCTTCGCTTATATCAGAGGCAATGTCAATGACTGACATTGCATGCTCATATTCTTTGACTGAGCCGTCTTTTAATGTAATCTTCATCTTTTAATCTCCTTTTCTGACAAATAAAAAAGTCCCTTTCCATATGCTTCCATACAGAAAGGGACGACTCAACTATAGGAATCGCGGTTCCACCCTTGCTTGAATGAACAAAAAATGTTCAAACCACTTCATTGTGATGATAACGGAATCACCGTTCCCCATTAAGGGACGCTCCGAGCTGGTCTTCTCATAGCATTCCGGTAAGGCACTTTCACCAAACGGGCCTCTCTCTGAACTTTCCTGATATGATACTGGTCTCATCAACGCTTTTTATATTAATATCTATTCAAATTATAACACGATGAAATTGTTTGTCAAGTAGGCGGTAATTTTTTTCACAGCAGGATAATAAGGGCAGCTGTAATCGCCACAATGCTTATGATGATTGACATGGAATTGACGGCACTGGCCATCTCGATATCTCCGTTTAAGGCACCTGTAAAGGCTGGAGCCACCGAAGATATGGGCCCTAAAGAAACAATGGCTAAAGCCTGGCGCATTTCCAGTTCAAAGGGAGTGAGGAAATAAAATCCCAGGGCCATGAGGACGGCAAGCCCGTACCTGGTGGCTAAAATTTTAATGATCTGGGCTATTTTCTCTTTTTCCATCCGTATTTCAAACCCAATGCCCAGCATAAGCAGGGCAATGAATCCATTGGCCGCCCCTGCGGTTTCTGCAAAGCTGAGAATCACGGCGGGAAGCTTGATCTTTAACAGGGCTAACACAGTCATGACCACATAAGCGTCAAAGGGAACAGAGGAAAACAGCTTCAGCAAAATATTTTTCAAAGAAGGCTTTTCCTCTTCTCCGACCACCATACTGCCCAGGGTATAATTGATTCCGGTACACATGACGGCGTTTCCTGCATCAAAAAGGCTGGTGACTGCAAATCCCATGGGGCTTAAAAAGCTCTGCACAAAGGGCATGGTGAAGTTCCCCACATTGTATCCGGACATGTTGATCATTGCAAAGGCTCTCGTTTCCTTTGATTTTGAAAGGTTCATCAGATAACCGATGACAATGGTGACCACGTTGCATAAAAGCCCGGCTGCACACATGACCAGCAGGGAATACTCCATGGTAATCTTGCTGAAATTAGACACAATGGCTGCCGGAAGAGTAATTTTAATGACCACTTTAGAAAATAAGTAAAAATCCTTTGCACGAAAAAATCCTGCCAGTTTAAGCAGGTAGCCCATTGCAATAATTGCTACAAATGCAACTGCCTTTGCCAATACTGCTGCCATAGAACGCTCTCTTTTCTTTTTGTATTTTATTTAGGAGAAACTGTCTGCTCATACCAAAGTTCCGGCGGTGCCGCAATCAGCCCCGCCGGATATCAATATATTTATTTCACTTCCACGGTCCAGCCCTTCGGACCTTCTATTGCGCCAAGCTGGATTCCTGTTATGGTATCGTAAAGCTTCTGGGTCAGTTCTCCGATCTTTCCGCCTCCGATGGACATCCTGTCTTCCTCAAACCGAAGCTCTCCTACCGGGGAAATAACCGCAGCTGTTCCGGTTCCAAAACATTCCTCCAAAGCTCCTGACTCTGCGGCAGCAATTACCTCATCTACGGAAACCTTCCGCTCCTCTACGGCCACTCCCCATTCCCTGCAAAGGGCGAGGACAGAATCTCTGGTGACTCCCTGAAGAATGCTTCCGTTTAATTCAGGTGTGACCACAACACCGTTGATCTTAAAGAAGATGTTCATAGCTCCTACTTCTTCAATATATTTACGGTGAACTCCGTCAAGCCATAACACCTGAGAATATCCTTCTTCATGTGCCTTTACCTGAGAGGCCAGGGAGGCCACATAATTTCCGCCTGTCTTTGCCTCTCCGATTCCGCCCTTTACTGCTCTGACGTATTCGTCCTCAATCCAGATCTTGACCGGATCAAGTCCGCTGGCGTAGTAAGCGCCTACAGGGGACAAAATAATCATGAATTTATAAGTATAGGAAGCTCTGACTCCCAAGTATGGGTCCGTAGCAATGACAAAGGGTCTGACATAAAGGGAAGTTCCCGGCTTTGTGGGAATCCAGTCCTGGTCTACAGACACCACGGTCTTCAATGCCTCTAAAAACAAATCCTCCGGAATCTCAGGAATACAAAGACGGCGGTTGCTCTTATTGGCACGCTCAATGTTCTTATCCGGGCGGAACATCAGAATCCGTCCGTCTTCTGCTTTATAAGCCTTTAAACCCTCAAACATCTCCTGTCCATAGTGAAATACCATGGCAGATGGATCCAGCTCCAGTTTATGATAAGACACGACCCGGGGATCATACCAGCCTTTTCCTTCCTCATAGTCCATTTCAAACATGTGGTCTGTAAAAATGGTTCCAAATACCAATGGATTGTCTTTGCCTGGTTTTTCCTTGGGACAAGCATTTTTTTCAATTCTGATTGTCTGCATTTTGTACTCTTCCTTTCTCTTCCCTGCCCACGCTCTCTGGGCATCACGGTATACCCGGAGGGTGCTTCCCATACCTGCATATCTGTCAGCTTATTATAATTTGTTTATCATTATGGTCCAAAAAACTCCTGCTGTCAAGAAATTTCAGCCTGCTTTACTCTGCCGAAATGGAATCAAAACCATAACTCTGGGTTATATACCGGGGGAATTCCATTCTCACAGTCTTCATGGGGTTCACAGTCTGGCAAATTGCCAGATCTCCGGCCATGGTCAGAAGCATGCCTGCATCCTCACTGTCCATGCCCGCCTTTTCCTTTATAAAGTCAAACATCTGTCTGGTGGCCGCCCGCCAGGCCTCCTCCACGCTCTCCCTGGAGGCAATGGTAATAAGCCGGTCTTCGGTTTCAATCATGGGATAAGGAACACAGTTTCTGTTCCTGACCACCTCCACTAAAACTGTGGCCCGCCCTTCAATCTCCAGTCCGCAGTCCTCCACCTCTCCGTCGCCCATCACTCCATGGAAATCTCCCATGGACAAAAGGGCTCCTTCCACAAATACAGGCAGGTAAAGGGTAACGCCCTTTCTGATCTGGGTGCAGTCCATATTTCCGCCGTGGTCCATGGGGGTGATGGTGGAAACTCCATCTCCTTCAGGAGCCACGCCAATGACCCCGATCATAGGCTTTACCGGAATCCGGAGCTTTTCGTTATACAGGGCGAATCCGTCTTTTACGGGAACCCTTTTTAAGACCTTGCAGGGAAATTCTTCCTTTTCACTTCCGCTTCCCGGGCCCAGCATGACAATGCCTACAGGGCCCATTTCAATGTCCAGAATTTTGATCTTTAACATGTCTCCCGGCATGGCGCCTTCCACATAAAGAGGACCTGTGGCCGGATTTCCCGGCTTTCTTACCACATTTTCAAAGGTGGCCTCCTCAGGCAGAAACTGATTGGTGAAGCAGTCATAGGTTTCAAATACAACCGTCTCTCCCGGTTTTATGCTGCCGCAGGGAGGATTCTCCTTTGACAGAATATTGGTAATATAATTTCTGGTTATGGTTTTCATTGATCTGTACCTCTGGACTCTTTATATGTCATTTTCTTTATCTTTTGTTTTCTGCCAAGCTCCGGCCATACCGTAGCCAGCATGGTAATAAAGCAGGCGCAGCCTCCGATTAAGTTGGATATTGGCTCTGACATCAGGATTCCTGACGGGCCGTTTCCCATGACGGCAGGAAGGATCAGGATTAAGGGAGCCACAATAACCACCTTTCGGAAAACAGAAAAGAACACAGCTTTTTTTGCCTTTCCCAAAGCAACAAACACGGACTGGGCCGCAAATTGCAGGGACATGAAAAAGAATCCGAAATAATAGATCCGCATGGCTGCAACTCCTTCTTTTAATAGCTCTGGATCCCGGTTGAATATCCGAATGAAAAATTCCGGAAAGCGGTGGATCAGCCCCCACATAAGTGTGGTGTATATGATGGACACTGCCGAAACAAATACGATGGACCGCTTTACCCTGTCATATTGTTCCGCTCCATAGTTGTATCCCATAACAGGCTGGGCGCCGCTGGTGACCCCGTTTACAGGCATGGTAATTACTTCCCGGACCGAATTAACGACAGTCATGATTCCCACATACAAGTCTCCGCCATAGCGCTGAAGGGAAGAATTATATAAAATTTGAACCAGGCTGTTGGTGATGGACATGGTAAAGCCCGACATGCCAAGGCCTGTAATATTTCTCACTCTGTACTTTTCTAAACGGAAGCAGGAGGTTTTCAGCTTTATGATAGCCTTTTTACCTGTCAGAAACTTAACAATCCAGACCGCAGACAGAAACTGGGATATGATGGTGGCGAAAGCCGCCCCTTTCACTCCCATGTTCAGAACAAAAATGAATATGGGGTCTAAAATAATATTGGAAATTGCTCCCAGAAGAACCGTCATCATCCCGATGGTTCCAAAGCCCTGGGAGTTGATGAAACTGTTCATTCCAAGACCGATCATCACAAAGATATTTCCTACCAGATAAACGGTGATATACTGGGCCGCATAGGAATAAGTTAAGTCACTGGCCCCAAACAGATACAGCATGGGCTTTTTGAATATAAGTCCCAAAACTGTCAGCATGACTCCGGAAATCATTAAAAGCACAAAGGAATTGCCCATAATCTGTTCCGCTTCCTTTACATTTCCCCGTCCCCGTTCAATGGAACACAAGGGGGCGCCGCCCATTCCGAAGAGATTGGCAAAAGCAATGACCATGGAAATAATGGGAAGGCACAAGCCCAGGCCCGTTAATGCCAGGGTGGAATTTTCAGGTATCATTCCTATGTAGACCCGGTCCACAATGTTATAAAGTACATTGATAAACTGGGCCAAGGTCATGGGAAGAGCCAGTTTCAATATGTTCCCTACTACGCTTCCTTGTGAAAAATCGTTTTTTGTATCAGTCATTTCCTTACTGCCTTCTTTCTATTTTCTTCTCCGCCTTTTTTCTGCTATCAATCAAGCAATTTGCCGCTCATACCCTATCTTTATTTATCATACCACCATCGCTCCGTTTTTGCATCCCCTTTTTCCTTCTTCATGCAATGACAGACTGCTGCAAAAGAAACATTTCCTTCTGCGGCAGCCTGTTATGACTGATTGCATTTATTCTCTTTTATCAGCCGTTTTTCTCATGAAACTGAAATAAATTCAGCCCTATGGCTTCATCTTCTCTCCGTTCCACTGTCCCGGGAATTTCCGTTATGATCAGTTCACCGGTGGCACTGATCACTCCCCGGCTTAAATGGCCTCCGTGGCATTCTCCTGTATGGGGATTTCCGATTACCATGTGCAGATGCAGATAAGGATTGCCAGCCTTTTGGGTGATGCTTCCCATCAGCGAGGCAATCTCGTAAAGCCCCTGATACTCACGGCTGTAGTACTGCTTCTTTTCTGTATCAAAAACACCAAGATGAACTTTGTCCACCGCTCCAAGCCCGGTTACGGAGGCAAGATTTATTCCTTCCTCCCTGCAAAGCTCCGTCAGACTGACAAGAATTTCATCACCGGGGTCCAGCCGCACCACAAATGTATGTTCAAACTTTCGATATTCCATATGGAAGCCCTCCTTCTTTCCTGCTGTTTTGTCTATATTTTATACTATAGCAAACTTTTCCTGATAAATAAAGTTACAATTCCCGCGTTTGCAGCCAATGCCGCATAAAGCGAAACTTGTAACTTTATTTAAGTCATTGATCAGGTAATGGGAGCCGGATTAAAAATGCATAAGTCATTATAAAGCTTATATTTTTCCGTATAAGTCTCCTTGCGCCCGCTGGCAACATCGATAATTTCATGAAACAGCAGAGTCCCAATTTCCTCTATAGTGGCTTCTCCGGTTGCAATGGGGCCTGCATTTACATCGATCAGGTCCAGCCACTGGTTTTTCATATCATTTCTGGAGCATACCTTGATTACCGGAGCCATGGCGAGGCCGTAAGGGGTTCCCCTTCCTGTCATGAACACCTGAAGTCCGATTCCGCTTGCAAGCTGGCACGGCCCGCAGACAATATCGCTTGCAGGAGTTGCCGCATAGATAAGCCCTTTTTTAGTGGGCTTTTCCGCCGGGGACAGCACTTCCACAATGGGAGAGGTGCCGGACTTTGCAATGGAGCCCATGGCCTTTTCCACAATATTGGCTAATCCGCCTTTTTTATTTCCAGGGGTGGGGTTGGCGCTTCGGTCTACTTCGCCTTCTTTTAAATAATTATCATACCATTTCATTTCTTCCGCCAGCTTCTTCCCCACTTCTTCATTTATGCAGCGCCGGGCAAGCAAATACACTCCATCCCGCACCTCCGTAACCTCGGAAAATAAAACCGTTGCTCCGCCTTTTACCAGCATATCGGAAGCATAGCCCGCCGAAGGGTTGGCGGTCACTCCGGAAAAAGCATCGCTGCCTCCGCACTGCATACCGATCAGAAGGTCAGAAAGGGGAAGGGTCTGTCTTTCTCTCTCATTTAATATCTTCAGCTTCTTTTCAGCCATTTCCATCAGAGAGCCGATCATGTCGTCCATCCCCTTTTTCTCCTGGAGGATAATGACATTTTCCTCTGTAATATCTGCAGCATCGCAGATCATTTCCACAGAGAGCTTTTCGCAGCCAAGACCTACTACCATCATCTGTCCTCCGAAATTGGGGTGCTTGGACAGGTTTCTGAGAGTCCGGATGGGAATCTGGGCCTCCGGCGCATTAATGGCAACGCCGCATCCATAGGCATGGTTTACAGGCACGATTCCATCTACGTTGGGATATTTGGGAAGCAGCTCCCGCCTCATCCGCTCCACTGCCACATTGAGCACACCTGTCACGCACTGGACCGTGGTGCTGATTCCCAGGAGATTGCGTGTTCCCGCAGGCCCTCCCCATGGGTTTACATAGCCTTCCCAGACCGTAACCGGCGGTTCAGGCAGATCAGTTACCAGATCAGTGCCAAACTCCATGCTGTCCACATCCGGGGGAGCCGGCAGCTCCAGCATATGTTCGTTGATCCAGTCTCCCTTTGCAATGGCATCGACCGCGTAGCCCAAAACCACACCGTAACGGATGATCTCTCCTCCGGCAGGAATATCGCAAAGAGCGATCTTATGAGCCTGGGGAATGTCATGGCGGGCAGCCACTCCGTCCATCACTTCTGTGCCGGCCTTGATCTCATTGACTGCAATGGCCACATTATCCTGTTCCTTGATCTTTATATACAATGGTACGCTCACGTATGTTTACCCCCTATATTCTGACAGGCGTTAAAACATTTCCCGCCTGGTCAAATTCCATTTCCTGGGGCTCTCCGACGGCTTCCAGCCCTTCATACTTACCTGCCTTCACGTCTTCATAGTAGGTTTCTGACAATAAAATGGTATCAATATGGAGGCTGTTTGCGATTCTCACCATCCGGAGACTGCCCGGTTTTATCTTGTTGCATGTTCGGATGCATATCTGTATAGCTTCTTTATCGGTAGCCATCACACACGGTATCCGGGCAGAGGCCAGGACTGTGCTTGTGATGCAGTTGGGATACATCTTTTCCACATCCATTTCATCAAATATCTTTTTGGTGATGGCACTGGCCAATCCGCATCCTAATGCATTGCCGTGGGAAGCCTGGCTCAAATTCAAAAAACAGGTTCTCTGGGTCCTGATGCCTCCCTTTGCATAGGGAGTGGAAAAGGTCCCTGTTATGTTTGGGTCCACTCCGGTCCCGCTGTAATTTTTTCCGATCTCATCCACCACCAGCACATCGGTCTCTCCCACGATCAGCCTGGGCATGTTGGAAAATGCATATGTTAAAAGCTCAGGCTCTCTCTTTAGAATGTTTTCCGCCAATATGGCTTCGATTTTACAGGTTTCATCGTATGCATTTTCTATGCAGGGAACAGCAAAAAGGATATTGGCTTTTTCCAGCACCACCTTTGCCATTTCGGGGATGTTCTGAGCTATCACATCCATACCGTCGCTGTGCACCACCGAAGCGCCTGTCTGCTTTCCAAGTCCCACCGTCATCATCTTGCAGGGTCCGCTTTCATAAGGCCCCCGGAAGGCATTGTGAGGCTTTAACCGGCAGGAAATGATAATTCCATCTGCCTCATAAGCGTTCTTATCCAGAACAACCCGGCAGCCCCTTTCCGTATACCCCAGCTCTACCACTTCCATGGAGGAGCGGATGGGACATCCCATAGTCTCCTCCGTAATGTTATAGCTTTCCAGCACCTGAAGCTGCCCCCGGGCCGTGGCCCCTCCATGGCTTCCCATGGCAGGGACAATAAATGGCTCTGCACCTCTGGACTTTACGAAATCCACAATGGCCCTGGTGATAATATCCACGTTGCGGATACCCCGGCTTCCCGCAGTAATTGCAATGCTCATTTTCGGCTTGATGATCGAAGAAAACTTTTCCTGCTCCAGTTCTTTCCAGACAGCCTGGGGAATATCCTCAGGCTTAATAGACTCTGCCGGAAACTTCTGCCGGGCACGGAACATTCTGGGTATTTCCACATCCTTTAAAAGCTGGGAAACACCCCCTCCGTTTATCACATTCATTCTGAATCATTCCTTTCCTACTTTTGAGTGCCCACATTACACTTCCTGGAAGCAACAACCTGCTTGTATCCAGTCCAGATCACCATTCCAACGGTAAACAGAATAAATGCAGCCGCAATAGGTGACTGGAAGAATGCGAAGAAATTGTTGTTGCTGTACATCAAACCTCTGATCAGATTTTCTTCCACAACTTTTCCCAAAACAAAGCCCAGAATCATAGGAGCTTGAGGGAATTTGTGCTTTGCCATAAAAAATCCGATGACACCAAAAAGAAGAGATGTCCATACGTCAAACATGTTGTGATTCGTTCCATAGGTACCGACAATACAAAGCACCAGTACTGCAGGAAGCAAAATATACTTGGGAACTTCCAACACTTTTATAAACAAACGGATTCCGCCGAATTCCACTACAAGCATCATAATTGTTGCAATAAGAAATGCGGCAAAGATACCGTAAACAAGAGGTCCGCTGTTCTTAAACAACAAGGGGCCGGGAGTGATTCCATGGAGAGTCAGACCGCCCAGAATCATGGCTGTTACCGTATCTCCGGGAATTCCCAAAGTCAGCAGCGGGATTAAAGCTCCGCCAATGGAGGAGTTATTCGATGTCTCAGTTGCTATCACACCGTCAATCACACCGGTTCCGAATTTTTCCGGATATTTACTCTGCTGTTTTGCCACACTATATGCCACAATGTTGGAAGTGGCTCCGCCAATTCCCGGCAGGATACCGATACCAATGCCAATCAGGGCAGAACGAATGAAATTGACAAACTGTTCCTTGAATTCCTTCAGGGAAATTCCAAAGCCTTTAATCTTGTAATTCATGATTTTCTGTTCATTTGACTTAACTCCGGTCACAGCCACATTTAAAATCTCCGCTACCGCAAAGAGCCCGATCATAACCGGAAGCTGCTGAAACCCGTTTTCCAGATCCTGAAGCCCAAATGTAAACCGTTCTGCACCTCCGATCGATGCAATTCCAAAAAGGGAAAAGGTCAAGCCGGCCACACCGCTCATCAATCCCTTTAACAGACTGTCTCCCACCATAGCCCCTATCATTGTCAGGGCAAACAGGCAGATGGCAAAATACTCATAGGGGCCGAATTTCAGCGCAATCTTCGCCAGAGAAGGGGCAATGAAAATCAGTGCCACAATGGAAAGTATGGTTCCCAGGAAGGAATATAAAATGCCGATACCCAGGGCCTTTCCCCCCTCTCCCCGGTCTGCCATAGGTCCTCCGTCAAAAGTGGTAGCCACAGAAGACGGGGTTCCGGGAATTTTTAACAGTATGGCGGAAATCAGACCGCCGGAAGTACCTCCCACATAAAGAGCCACCAGCATGGATATCCCGTTTAAGGGGGACATGGAAAATGTCAGTGGCAGGCAGAGAGCCACGCCCATGGTAGATGTCAGCCCAGGGATAGAGCCGAATATAATGCCGATTACCACGCCGATGAAAAGCACGGCAAAGCAGCCTGGATTCAATACAGATAACAAACCTTCAAGCGCCATGATAAGTCCTCCTATCCTAAAATGCCGGCAGGCAGTATCAGGTAAAATACATTTTCAAACAACAGATTCACAAGGACCGGCAAAAGAACAGAAACGACCGTAAAAACAATCAACTGTTTCTTATTAACCAGCTCTTTGGGAACAAACAGCATCATCTGTATGAACATATATACAATAGAGGTGATGACAAATCCCACCGGCTCCAGCAAGAGCACATATAAAAACAATAAAATCAGGGTTAGAAAAAATCCCTTTAGATTCCCTTTTTCTCCTTCTTCCCGGGGGCACTTGTCCAAAACAGTGGTTACCACCAGCAGACCGCTTATGAGCAGCCAGAGCGCTGAACACAGCTTTGGCATAAAGTCACCGCCCTGTCCCATGGCCGCCCCCACTTCAATGCTCTGTGCAGAAACAAACAGCAGGGCACCGAATATAAATATCACCATATTGACCACAAGCTCTGAAAAATTTTTCGTTTTCATAAGATATTCCTCTCTGTCAGTTATTTTGCGCCGAAATCAACCTCTTTTAACAGCGCTTCAATCTCTGCAAATTTTGCCAGTCCTTCGTCCTTGGGGAGGAATACAGGCTGCTGGTAATAAGAATTATATATTTTCTCCTGATATTCTGAGTTATTTTCAATAGTGTCCTTTACAGCGGCGTTAAACGCTTCTACCAGACCCTCATCGGTGCCCTCAGGAAATGCGAAGAAATAATAAAATGGCAGGTTAATATCATATCCTAAGTTTTTCATGGCCTTAACGTCAATACCTTCTGCTTCCACAACCAGGTCATTATCTCCATCCATGGCAAGAGGAACCAGTGTGCCTTCCTTCACGTAATCCTTTACAGAGCCGTATGCCGCCAGAATCACATCCACATGTCCTCCCAGAACTGCTGCCAGACGGTCTGCAGCAGAACCTGCATCTACAATGTTGACATCAAAGCCGGCATTTTTCATCTGCATGGCCACTGCATAAGAAGTAGCGCCTGTCTGGGCAGCCATCTTCAATTTTCCAGGATTTTCCTTGGTGTAATTGTAAAGCTCCTCCAGAGTATTAATTCCCAGGCTGGAATTAACTGTTACCACGTTTCCAGCGCTGAGTCCTGCAATGGAAGCAAAATTGTAGGCTTCAAAGCCATAATTGGTAGCTCCGCTGGCCTGGTTCACCAAAAATGCTGTGTGATAAAATACTACAGAGCTTCCATCATTCTTAGCATCCTTGACCTGTCTGGTTCCGGTAGCTCCGCCGTTTCCATTGACATTGGAAACCACAAAATTAGCAGGAAGCTTTGCAGTCAGCTCCTGAGCCAAAAGTCTGGCATTAAAGTCCGTGTCCCCTCCCGCACCGGCTGGAACAATAATTTCTACGTTTTTTGGCCACTTGACCTCAGCGGCGGCGGCTTCTGTCTTCGCATCTGTCCCAGCCGATCCTGCTGCCGCCGTTGCTGACGGAGTTTGTCCTCCTCCCCCGCATGCTGTTAAAAGTCCTGCTGTTGTTACTGCCATTACCAAACTAACCACTCTCTTAAACATAACTTTCTCTCCTTCTCCTTTTAAGCACTTTGCCCTTTTTTTAATTTAATCACTTTTATTATATAGTCAAAATTACCATTTGTAAAATTAATAGATTTTATATTACTATAACTTTTTTTAAGAGTACTTCTTATATCAATAGGCTGCCCGCACAGCAAAATTATTTTTATTTTTTTCTGTGTAAAAACATTTCACGCTCTCTAAAGTACCTTCTTTTTCCAACTTCGGGAGATCTATGCGAATCGGGCATCCGATAATATCCGGCAGGTACAATCTGCCGTTTTTCTCCTCAGGCTTCACTTTAAGGCAGTCCCCAATTGGTTCAGTCATGGGCTCATGGTTCTCCAAAAGCTCATTTTCATCATAAAGGGCACCAAATGCCGCATTGATCCATACAGTGCCGCCGGATGAGAACCGGAGCCCCTTATCCTTTGTCAATTGCCTTATTTTCATTAAATCACTCATTTTTGACATACGTCCAACAAGAGGCATTAAATGTCCTACTCCCTTTTCTGCGTAAGTTTCAAAGGCAAAATAGTTTCTCATGGATTCGCCATAGCTTATGACCATGCCGGTTTTTTCTTTCACTTCTTTGATTGCATTCATATCATGAGAGTGTACCGGCTCTTCATACCAGGCTATGTTGTACGGACGGACCATATCAGCAAACCCCACAGCCTGTTCAACGTTCCAGACCTGATTTCCATCCACTGCGATCTCCACATGGTTTCCTACCGCTTTTCGCACCTTTTCTACCCGGCGCACATCCCGTTCCATATTTTTACCCCAGTCGCTTCCAACCTTAAGCTTGACTGTGCGGTATCCTTCTTCCACGTAACGAACCATATCGGCAACCAGGTCATCGTCGTCAGATAATAAAGACCCGCCTCCTTTGTATGCTGCCGCCCAGTCCTTGTCGGCTCCTAAATAGCGATGAAGGGGTTTGTCCGCCCTCTTGGACATGATTTCCAGCATGATCAGATCCAACTGCCCCAAGTCCACAATCTGACCGCTTTGAAATCCAAAATTCCTCATTTTCCAATATATAAAGTCGTACCACTCTTTATAGGTTTTGGTTTCGCCTGTAAGGATCAAAGGCAAGATGTTATTTACGATTCCTGTCGAACAAAAGGTTCCTCCATAAAAGCCTTCTGTATCAAAAATTTGAATCCAGCCCTGAATTGGTGCATAATTGCCAAAGCCTCCCGTGGCATCCCTCCAGGGCTTTTTCACCTTTATAGGATTGAAATTGTAATAAACTGCTTTTGAAAATGTGATTTTTTGATTCTCGTCAATGTGAAACATCACCAATTACCTCCTTGATCTTTTTTGTTTCTGATCATATCTTACAATAATGTTTGGGAATGTCAAATTAACTTATTAAAGCTCCGCTTTTTGTTTTATAATTGTTGCAAATTGATTTACTTTTAAATATAATTGAAACACAACTGTTTTAACCCCTGTCATGAAAGGATTTTATATGCCTAATATTATTCTATTTTCTGCGGGAGATTCTCTCGCTTATTATGGAGAATTGCTAAAAAAGAAACTCTCTTCCCCTGTTCATCTGGAAATAATAAACATATACATGGAAGATGCTGTAAAGTACGCAAGACAATGCCGGCCAGAAGAGGTTGATGTGATTATTGCCAGAGGCAATACTGCCAAGCTTTTAAAAGCTGCCCATCTGTCAATTCCGGTTGTAACCGTTCCAATAAAGGATTCAGAGCTGGTGAGGTCTATCGAGAAAGCGAAAGAGATTTATCCGGAAGAACCGCCGCAGATAGCATATATTGGAATGGAAGATGTGATACGGTCTGTGAGCGCATTTTTTGAGATGCTTGGCTGCCAGATACGGTTTTATTCGGTTACCGACAGTAAGGATATTGAATATAGCATAAAAAAAGCGAAAAGAGACAAGGTTCGTGTTGTCATCGGAGGGGTTTATACGCAAAAACTTGCAGAAGAGTACGGCTTGAAGTGCGTACTCTTAGAAAGCTCACTCTCATCACTGCAGGAAGCTTATGAAAGAGCTCTGGAAGTGCAAAAGGGTGTTCAGATACAGAAAAAGAAACTTCAGGAACGGATTACGATGCTCAATTCCATTTCTGACGGATTGGTTAGCGTCAATGAAAAAAAGATTGTCACGATCTACAGTCCTTCCGCTGAAAAGTATTTTCAGCTTCCGTCTGATATGGTTCTGGGAAAATCCTGTGCCCGCCTGCTTGAAAATCCTGAGAAAGAATTATTAAATCAGGTTCTTTTAACAAACAGCTCTGTGATTGATCATATGGTGATGGTCCATGGCGCAGAATATCTTCTCTCTATTAACCCTGTGATTGTTCAGAATAAAAATAAAGGGGCTATTTTAAGTTTTCATCCTTACCAGTTTACAGGGGCTGCAGCTAAAAGGCGCTCCATGGAATACCAATACTATGCTTCCAGGCAGATTTCATCCTTCTTTGCTTTAACAGGGCATTCCAGTGAACTTCAGTTAGTCCGGTCTATGGGGTTTCAATATGCGAAATCTGACTTTCCAGTATTGTTAGCAGGGGAGTATGGAAGCGGGCGTGAAACAATTGCCCGATGCATCCATACGGAAAGCCGGCGCAAAGAGGAAATATTTCTTTCATGCAATGCCGCAATTCTTTCTCTTGAAGATTTTCTTGCAGCAAATGGAGGAACACTGTATATAAGGGATATTGAACAGCTTTCAGCGGCTATGCTGGCCGTGGTCAGGGAAGTGCTCCACAGCAGTACCATTCAGCTCCCGGATAAAACCAAACAGAACCTGGACCTTCGTATAATGGCCGGTTCTGCAAAAGATTTATCAAAAAAACTGCCTGCTGAGATTTACTATCTGATGAATTCATTTATTTTGCCCATATCGTCTCTCAGACACAGAAAACAGGATATATATCCTATTTTCTGTCATTTTCTGAAACAATTTAATGAGACGGAAGACCACATTTTTACCATAGCGCCTGATGTTGAGAATGCTCTCACTGCTTATTCATGGCCTGGAAATATCAGCCAGTTAAAAAGTGTTTGCCGGCGCCTGGCTTTCCTGGCAGGGCCGCAGACAGTCCTATCCCCGCAAATGCTGGAAGCTCAATTAGATGACTCTTCTTATTATGCCCATCTTTCTGATCAGCCGGTTGAGATAATGAATTCTCAATTACAATTAAGTCAATCCAGCCGGGGATTTGCCATCAAAGACCGCTATGTCACATATGAAGAACTAAGCAGTCTGAAGCGGCTGTTTCACGGTAAAAAAAGGTTGATGGCAGAAAGCCTGGGCATTAGCCGTTCAACTTTATGGCGGCATATGAAAGAGCTGGAAGATGATCAATAGAGCTTAAGATTTCCTTTTTCATCAAAAGGAATATCCATAAAATCTGAGCAGACCTGGATATTTGTTTGATCCTTTATGGAATCCAGGGCCGCTTTTGACATGTAAATCTCTTCCAGGGAATTTGTATTTTTAATGATGACAAGCTTTATCTTATCCTTTATGATTTGACCGGAAGCTTTTATGCATCCTTGAAAAACCAACCGATCTGTTTTGAGGGTAACCGGGATTGCTGCTATTTCCGGATGCATTCCGGTAAGGGAATTGATGGATGTATATTCTTCGTTTATTTCCTTTCTTAAATACTCAGAGATAAAATCCGCCATGCCGCATCCGCTGGCATTGCCGTCGGACTGCGGGGTCAGCCGCAATACTCCCAGTGCCTCCACATTAGGACCGTCATTGGGGCGCCTGTTAATGGGGCGTCCGATCACAGCAGGATCCATCCCTGTACCGCTGATATTCTTCCCTTGCTCACAGACTATCAGGCAGTCAATATCATCCAGATAGATGCGGGGCAGCATGCGGATTGCCCTCTGTAAGATTTCAGGTTCCTGTTCTAACAGCTCTTCCTTTCTTACAACATATACATCTGCCAGTTGTTCGTATCCATTCTCGATCACGGCAACTCCTGCTGCCACATTCAGCTTTTGGAGAGCAGCCTTCCCAACCCTTACCATATTAGGCCCCAGGTTTGGCGTTCCCATACTGTGAGTCATTGCTGCTCCCTTGTGTTTTGCCAGGCCGATTGCCATCATTTTGAGTAATCCGCTCTGGTATTTTTCCCGGATTGAGGTATGAGTTTTTATACGGTTAAGCAGGATGATTCCATCAGCTTCCCAGGCATTCTTATCGATATACACTGGAAGTCCTAATTCCGTCCTGGCCACTTCCGTAACCTCCATGCTGGATACCACTGGCGCACCTACGCTTTCTTCCGTAATTCCCAGAATGTCAAGCATATGCTTTTGCCCCTCGGCAGTGCCGCCTCCATGACTGCCCATGGCAGGAACAATGAATGGAACTGCGCCGGCTTCCTTTACCAGTTTGACAACGGTCTTCATGATCGTCTGGTATTCGGAAATCCCGCGGCTTCCGCCTGTTATGGCAATTCTATCTCCTGCCTTTATGGGGATCATCTTATTTTTCCATAAAAAAGAGAGTTTTTCTTCCGGATTTTCCAGTCTGGTCCGGTCAAAGTACTGTTTCACCCTGCATACCTTAGGGATTTCATAACCGTCCAGCATTTCCTCAAGTTTATTCATCTGATTTCCTCCAATCTTTGAACTGTATTTACATTGTACATGACGGGCAGTGTCTGTCAAATGAATCACTTTTTTATCTTTTTTCGGTATTTTATGTGTAACAGTTTTGTTTTTAATGTTTTGTAATTGAAACAAGAAAGAAACCGACCCTTGTTTTTCGTCATAAAGAAGGTTATAATTTTTACAGAACTTTTCAAAGGAGAAAAGAGAAATGGATACGAAGCAGATTGAATACATATTGAAGATTGCAGAAGAAAACAACATTACCAGGGCGGCAGAAAAGCTTTTTATCACCCAGTCGGCCTTAAACCAGCAGCTTCTGCGCCTGGAAAAAGAACTGGGTACTCAGCTTTTCCACCGCTCCCGGATAGACTGGCGGCCTACAGAAGCAGGGAAAGTTTACCTGGAAAACGCCCGGAAAATCTTGCAGACAAAACAAGAGACCTATCGCATCATCAACGATATGGTCTCTCATAAAAAAGGGCATCTCTCCATAGGCTTCACCCCCGGCAGGGGGATTGCTATGTTCTCTGCTGTTTATCCAAAGTTTCACCGGGAATATCCTGACATTGTGGTCACTCCCAATGAACTGAGCGTAAAAAAGCAGCAAGCCCTGATCGCAAGCGGCGATTTAGACATCGGATTCCTCACACTCTGTGACAATCACCGCACGTTTGCTGAGTACATACAAATCACCACGGAAGAACTGTTTCTGGCTATTCCGGAAAAACACCCTCTCTCCAGTTATTCCTGCCAGAAAGAAAAAGGAGATATTTTTCCCATGATGGACATTGCTGCCATGGAATATGAGCCCTTTGTACTGATGTATAAAGAATCCACCATCCGGCAGTTGGTGGATGACATTTTCCAGGAAGCAGGCTTTCAACCCAATGTGCTGTTTGAAACCGCCAACACCAACACAATCCTGACTATGATCCAGGCCAATATGTGCTGCGGGATCATCCCACACTATTATCTGCGGGATGGACACAAGGAAATCACCTGCTTTTCCCTGCCCTCTCACCCCACCTGGGATGTAGTAGCTGCCTATCGGAAGAACAGCTATCTCACCCATGCAGCCAGATATTTCATTGAACTGGCTAAAGAATACTGGAACACATAATAGCACATCAAGACATCTTATGATTCTCCTGTTTACCAGATGCCGGGTCTATATGTTATATGTTAATAATTCACTAAAATAAAACTTGCCTGGATTTGGACATCATGTTACCATTAAAACAGAATATTTGATTCAGGAGGCAAATCTGACATGAAAATCAACCGAATCGGCGGAGTGATTGCCGCCGCCAGTAAAAAAGATGCAGAGCCCCTGCTGCAGATCGGAACAATTCCCATTATAAAACGGATTGTTATTTCTTTTCAGCAGGCTGGTATTTTTCCTATTGTAGTTGTAACCGGGACGCAAGAGGAGGAGGTAAAATACCAGTTATCCAGCTATGGGGTCATCTTTATTCCCAATGAAGACTGTGAGCAGCCTGAACTTTTTGACTCGGTAAAAATCGGTCTTCAATATCTGTTGGGAAAGTGTGACCGGATTGTTTTTACACCGGTAAATGTTCCCATGTTCACTCCAGATACCTTGAATCGTCTGCTGGCCTCAGAAGGCGGTATCATAGTTCCGTCCTGCAGGAGCCGGGGCGGTCACCCTATCGTTCTCTCCGAGGAGGTAATTCCCCAGATTATTTCTTATTCAGGAAAGGGGGGCTTGAGAAGCTTCATTTCTTCCATGGGTGACCGGCGCACCTTTATTCCGGTAAATGATCCGGGAATCCATATGACTGTGCGGGACTGCAGCCAGTTGGAAGCCTGTCTGGCAAAACATAACCAGGCCCTTTTGCATCCAACGGTCCAGTTAAGTCTTCAAAAGGAATCCGTCTTTTTCAATACCAGGATCAAGCTGCTGCTGTATCTCATACTGGATACTCACTCTGTCCGCAGCGCTTGTGACCGTATGGCCTTATCCTATGGCAAGGCCTGGGATATGCTGAATAAACTGGAGGCAGAGGCAGGTTATCCAATGGTGGAGCGAAAACACGGAGGCAGACGTGGAGGAAACACCACCCTGACCCCAAAGGGTTTCCAATTTTTAAGAAACTGGCTTCTTTTGGAAGATAAAGTCTTCCGGTTTACCCAAAATGAATTTTCTGCTCTATTTTACGATAGTGGAATTTTTACATAATGCAAGTACCTGGCAGAAAGAATTTGAAACATTTCCACACCCCTTTTATAATGACACTANNTAGTGTCATTATAAAAGGGGTGATTTTTATGCGAAAGGCCAGTTCCGTCTGCGGCCTTATACTGGCTGCAGGCTTATCCAGCCGCATGGGAGAATTTAAACCGCTAATGCCTTTTAAGGGGAAAACCCTGATTGAAAGCACGGTCGACAGCCTGCTGTCAGCAGGGGTAAATCAGGTGGTGGTGGTCTTGGGGTACCGGGGGGATGACATTGAATCCATCCTTCGCCTTCGTTATGGAAAGGAAATCATTTATACCCGCAATCCCAACTATGAAACAACCGATATGCTGGCCTCTATTAAATACGGCATTAAGGCCATGCCCTTCTGCGGGTATTTTTTCCTGCTTCCGGGAGATATGCCGGTTGTGAAAAAAAGCACGTTTACAAAATTGATGAAAGCTCGTCCTGCCCAAGGTTCTGCTGTCCTCTTTCCCACTCTGGAAGGATACCGGAAGCATCCGCCTCTGATTGATTCTAGCTTTCGGGATGTCATTTTAAATTTTAAAGGAGAAGGGGGCTTAAGGCATATCTGGAAGCAGCAGGAAGATTTCATCATTCATGTGCCGGTGGATGATGAAGGAGTTTGGATGGATCTGGATACCAGAGAAGATTATGAAGTCTGTATCAGCCGGTTTTGCCCGGCCGAAATATAAAAGGAGGAAATGCAAAATGGAACATATCAGCCAGTCAGTAGTAAAAAAAGACCATGAACCAAAGATGAGCGGCCGCTCTGTCTATGTAGGCGATTATGACAATAACGGGGTTCTGGTAGGAAAAATGCTTCGTTCCACTCTCGCACATGCAAGGCTTTTGGCCGTACATGTGCCCCAGCTTCCCGACGGTTATTTCTACGTCGACCAGTCCGATGTTCCCGGGGACAACAACGTAAACATCGTAATGGATGACACTCCTGTCTATGCCAGAGAAACCGTAGAATACATAGGTGAACCCATAGGAATGGTGGTGGGACCGGAGGAATCGGAGGTAGACCGGATCCTGTCTGAAATCCAGGTGGATTATGAAGAGCTGGAGCCTGTCCTGGACATCCGCAAATCAGAAACAGTATTCTTTGATTATGAATTCGGCAAAGGAGATATGGAAAAAGCCTTTGCTGAAGCTGACAAGATTTACGAAGAGGAATTCAACACCGGTTACCAGGATCAGGCCTATCTAGAGACTCAGGGCTTAATGGCTGAACCTGAAGAAAACGGCCGGATGTTTGTCCACGGCTCTCTCCAATGCCCTTATTATGTTCACGGAGCCGTTATACGGGCTCTTGGATGCAGTCCGGACCAGGTCCATATTAAACAGGATGTAACCGGCGGCGGCTTTGGCGGCAAAGAAGCCTTTCCATCTGTTCTGGGATGTCAGGTGGCCGTTGCTGCCAAAAAAGCCAATGCTCCTGTACGCTGTGTCTTTGACCGCCGGGAGGATTTAGAATTCAGTTCCAAACGTCACCCTTCTCTCTGCAAATACAAGGTAGCTGTCAAAGACGGAAAAGTAACTGCCATGGATATTGATGTGAAGTTTAACAGCGGCGCTTACACTACCCTTTCTGCAGTGGTGCTCCAGCGAGGAATCATCTGCTCAAACGGAATCTATGACGTAGAAAACCTTCATGTAAGAGGCAGGGCTTTAAAGACCAATACCACTCCAACAGGAGCTTACCGCGGCTTTGGTGCTCCCCAGACATTTTTTGCCGTTGAGATGATGATGGCTCACATTGCCATGGACCTTGGAATAGACAGTCTGGAATTTAAGGAAAAACACATTGTCAAGCAGGGGGACTCTACTTCCACTTCCGGCAGATACCATTTCCCTGTGCCCATTCCTGCCATGATTCAGAAAATTGACGAAGCCTGTGATTTCCGCAGAAAACGCCGGGAATATACCCAAAACCAGACAGGCCGCTACCGCAGGGGAATAGGAATTTCCATGCATTTCCATGGAGCAGGCTTTACCGGCTCCGGTGAACGGGATCATATAAAAGCTGTCTGCAAGCTGCACAAATATCCTGACGGCACCGTAGAAGTCCTGGCTTCCAACTCGGAAATCGGTCAGGGACTGCGCACCACCTTTCCAAAGATCGTCGCCAAAGAGTTAAACCTGCCTCTGGAAAAGGTTTATTATGAGCAACCGGATACGGCACGGGTTCCGGACTCCGGACCTACCGTTGCCTCCCGTTCCCTGATGGTAGTGGGAGAACTTCTCCGCCGCTGTGCCATCAAGCTTCGCACCGAATGGAAGGATGGGGAAGATCAGATTGTAGAAGAACGTTTCAAGGAGCCTGATTTTGTTATACCCTTCTATCTGGATAAATTCCAGGGTGATGCTTACCCTACTTATGCCTGGGGAGTCAGCGCCATTGAGGTAGAGGTAGACACCTATACCGGGCTCACGGAAATTCTTGGAGCATACGGCTGTTTTGATGTGGGGACCCCCATTGACTATAACATTGTCATGGGACAGATGGAGGGCGGATTCCTCCAGGGAATCGGCTACGCCTCAACGGAATATATGGATTATGATCAGAAAGGAAGAATACGCAACAACTCTTTCTCCGATTATTTAATTCCCACTTCTGCCGATGTGTCCAATTTAACATGCATGCTGCATGTGGAAAAATATCCCGGCGGACCTTATGGTGCCAAGGGTGCCGGAGAACTTCCTCTGGTAGGTGCTCCAGGGGCTTATGTGGAAGCTGTGGAACAAGCACTGGGCCATGGAGTAAAGTTAAACCATGCTCCATTTACAGCAGAGGATACCATAAAAATGATTATGAAGGAGGCTTTATAATGGAAGGAATCAATTTTCTGTTAAACGGCACTGAAACTGTCTATCATGGCAGTGCAGCCGACCGTCTTCTGGACGTTTTAAGAGATACCTGCCATGCCGTCAGCGTCAAATGCGGCTGTAAGGAAGGAGAATGCGGTGCCTGTTCGGTTTTGATGGACGGGATGCTGGTCAACTCCTGCTGTGTGGCTATGGGGGCCGCAGAAGGAGCAGCCATTGTCACTTTGGAAGGTTTTCGTGAAACAGAGCGCTTTGCCGTGCTGGATAAGGCTTTCGCCTCCATGTCGGCAGTTCAATGCGGATTCTGTATTCCAGGCATGGTTCTGGCTGCCGAGGCTCTTTTAAGCAAGATACCTCACCCGACGGACAGTGAGATAAGAGAAGGACTTTCCGGAAACTTATGCCGCTGTACCGGCTACAACGCCATTGTAAAGGCAATTCATATTGCTGCAGAGGAGGGAAATGGATTATGGTAAATAGCTGCAGACCGGCTTCCTTGCAGGAAGCTCTGGAAATAAAAAACCGCATTGACGCAGTTCCCTATGCAGGCGGAACAGACCTTATGGTGGAAAACAGAAAAGGTGTCTCCTATCTGTTTTTAAACGGATTGGAAGAATTAAAACAGATCAGGGAGGAAGAAGGCCATATATCCATCGGTTCCTGCGTTACCTTTACCCAGGCGCTGGAATCTGACCTCATTCATCCTCTGATGAAAGAAGCAGTATCCAGAATTGCTGCTCCTGCCATCCGCAACACCGGAACCTTTGGCGGCAATATCGGTAATGGCTCCGCCAAGGCCGACTCCGTTTTGATCCTCTATGTCTGCGGTGCAAAGCTGCGCCTTGCCTCCATGGAAGGTGAGCGGATCATTGATATTGACCATTTTTATAAAGGCAGAAAAAAACTGGATTTAAGGCCGGAAGAATTAATTGTGGAAATCCTGGTTCCTAAAAAGGGACTGGACAATTATTATTACAAAAAAGTAGGAGGCAGAAATGCTCTTGCCATCTCCCGTGTTTCCTTTGCAGGGCTGATTTCCATAGAGGATGGACGGGTTGAAAACCTGGCGGCTGCATTTGGAGCCGTATCTGACACGGTTCTCCGGTTCCGGGATCTGGAAGCCATGATAACGGGAAAAACCATTGAAGAAGCCAAATCTGTAAAAGAAAGTTTTCTGGCTGCATACGAGGAGCGCATGATATTGACCAGAGGCCGGGTTTCCGCGGAATACCGGAAAACCGTCTGCATGAACCTGCTTAAGGATTTTTTAGAAGAAAAAGGGATTTAACCGAAAGGAGCTGGATATGTACATACTTCATATCAATGGAAAAGACTACGAAACACCTCATGACAAAAAGCTGATGCGCTTCCTGCGGGATGATTTACAGCTGACAGGCACAAAGGATGGATGCAGCGAGGGAGCCTGCGGAACGTGTACGGTTCTAATTGACGGAAAAAAAGTAAAAGCCTGCGTTCCCAAGATCAGTACATTGGTGGGAAAAAACATTGTCACCATCGAAGGCGTCAGCCCGGCAGAAATGGAAGTTTATGAGCACTGTTTTGCAGATGCAGGCGCGGTTCAATGCGGTTTTTGTATCCCCGGTATGATCCTGTCTGCCAAAAGCCTTCTGGACACCAATTTAGAGCCGACCCGGGCAGAAGTGAAGAAAGCCATACGGGGCAACTTATGCCGCTGTACGGGCTATAAAAAAATTGAGGACGCCATCCTTTTGGCTGCCGGCTTTTTCAGGGAGCAGCTGGAAATTCCCCTGCCCCCTTCTACCCTGCGCATGAACGAACACTTCAAGCGCATTGATGCCGTCGAAAAAGTAAACGGAACCGGTATTTTCACAGATGACATTTATCTGCCCGGCATGCTTTATGCCAAATGTCTTTACTCCAAATACCCCAGGGCGCAGATCAACCGGATCGACGTATCAAAGGCTCTGGAGCATCCGGACTGTGTGGAAATCCTGACCAAAAAGGATGTGCCCTGCAACAAAATCGGCCATATCAAGCAGGACTGGGATGTGCTTATGGGCGAAGGGGATATCACCCGCTATGTGGGAAATGCCCTGGCAGTGGTTGCAACAAACCGTATGGAATCCCTGGAAGAAATTCTCCCCCTCATTGAGGTGGATTACACAGAACTTTCCCCTCTCACAAGTCCCTATGAGGCTTTAAGGGGAGATGCCCCTCTCATACACGAAGACGGAAATATTATGAGCCGGGCCAATCTGGTACGGGGCAATGCGGATGAAGCCATTAAAAATTCAAAGTATGTAGTGACAAAAAAATATAAAACCTCCTGGCAGGAGCATGGTTTTATGGAGCCGGAATGCTGTGTGGCCCTTCCTGAAGGGGAGGACGGACTCCTTGTTTACACCACCAGCCAGTCTGTCTATGACGTTCAAAGAGAGTGCGCCCAGATGCTTCAGATTCCAAAGGAAAAGGTCCATTGCCACGCTCCTTTAGTAGGAGGCGGCTTTGGCGGTAAGGAGGATATGTCTGTGCAGCAGTATGCCTCTTTGATGGCCTGGTATACCAAAAAACCTGTCAAGGTGAAATACAGCCGCCAGGAATCCTTAGATTACCATGTAAAGCGCCATCCCATGGAAATGGAATTCACCACTGCCTGTGATGAAAACGGCCGTTTAACCGCCATGAAGGGGGTTATCATTGCCGATACCGGCGCTTACGCATCCTTGGGAGGCCCTGTGCTCCACCGGGCCTGTACCCATGCAGCCGGTCCTTACAACTATCAGAACATTGATATTTTCGGCATGTCCGTATATACCAACAATGTGGTTTCCGGCGCTTACCGCGGTTTTGGCGTAACCCAGAGCTGTTATGCTACGGAAATGAATATTAATCTGCTGGCAGAAATGGCCGGTCTGGACCCATGGGAATTCCGCCGCCGCAATGCCATTAAGCCGGGAGATGTCCTTCCAAACGGCCAGACTGCTGATCTTAATACCAATATGGAGGCATGTCTTGATGCAGTAAAGGATATTTATTATTCCAATCCTTATGCCGGCATTGCTTGCGGCTTTAAAAATTCAGGTACAGGCATGGGCAAGATGGATGTGGGCCGTGTCCTCTTATCTGTAGAACAGGGGAAAATTCATATCCGCACCTCTGCTTCCTGCATGGGACAGGGAATCGGACAAATGGTTTTAACGGAAATCTGTCATGTAACAGGGCTTGATCCTGCTCTCTTTATCTTTGAACACGCGGACACCGTACGTACTCCAAACTCCGGAACATCAACAGCTTCCCGCCAGACAGTGGTTACCGGAGAAGCAGCCCGCAGAGTAGGAGAAAAGTTAAAATGCATACTTGATACAGGAAAGACCGTTTCTGACTTAGAGGGCCAGGAATTCTTTGGGGAATATTCTGCAAAAACAGATCCTCTTGGAGCCATCAAGGATAATCCCGTCAGCCACGTTTCCTATTCTTACGGCACTCAGGTTATCATCTTAAACGAGGAAGGAAAAATCACCAAAGCAGTTTCCGCTTTTGACGTAGGAACTCCGGTGAATATCCAATCCGTAGAAGGCCAGATTGAAGGCGGTATGATTATGGGAATCGGTTATGGTGTAACGGAAGAGTTTAAATGTAAAGACGGTTATCCGGCAAGCAAATTCGGCACCATTGGCTTTATGAGAGCCGATGAGGCACCCGAGCTGGAAGTCATTCTTTGTGAACCAAAGGAAGAGGATAAACTGCCCTACTCTCTCGGCGCCAAAGGCTGTGGAGAGCTGTGCATGATACCCACTGCTCCTGCCTGTGCTCATGCATATTACCGGCTGGATGGAACATTCAGGCAGAGTCTGCCCTTAAAAGAAACTTACTACAAAAAATAATTGTTTCAAACCGGAATATAGCCGGGTGAGACAGCCGCCATAATTTCGGCGCTGCCTCACCCGGCTATATTTTTTTAGAATGATTTCTCATTATTGTATCAGCAGTTTTGCATAAAAAGCTGTCTGATTCTGGTTGACCAGGATGTCAGCGGCAGTCCTGAACTCTTCCTGGATTTCTCCGCTGGATTGCAGGGTCTGAAACAGAGGTTCCATGCAGCTGCCGGCATTTACATAGGACATACCGCAAGGTATGATGGCCGTAACCTGTTTGGCTGTTTCATAACAATCCCGCAGATATCTTCCAAGACTTTCTCCATATAAGCCATCTGTACTGCCCCGGACAAAGCAACCACGTATGGATATGGAGCGCAGTTTTCTGGCTGATACCGATAACCCGGGTAATTCCTTCATGGAAAATCCTGACTGCTCTCCATTGCCGTAATTTTCAGGAATTACGGCAATTCCAATGACCTCCAGATATCCCGGAGCCAGAACTTTGGCGGCTGCTTCATTGATTTGTTCTATTTCTTTAAAATCAGAGGCCACCAACCTGCATTTCCCAATAATTGTTTCCATAACGGCAGGATCTTCACAAGGTCCTGTGTAATAGATATCATAACGGTCCATTCCGGCTCTCTCTGCCTGTAAGACCGTCTCCTCATCCCGGGCTTCTATTGCCCAGCCCCTTTTGACCAGATACTCCAAAACGGAATCACCGGTATTCCCACAATAGAGGTATTGAAAACCGGGCAGCAGTTTCAAAGCTGATTCTGCTTTTTCCAGCGCAACATTCATTTCAGCTTTCTCCTTATTTGTTTATTTACTTCCAGAATAACTGATTTGGACAATATTGCAAGTTCTTTTTCTATGGCAATCGGGCTTATGCTATAGAAAGCACCGTTCCGGGTTAAGTGGTTTTTTTATAATCTCCATCTTTTTCCCAAAAGGTGCTTTCTTTATTTACCGTTTATCCATCATTGCTCTGCCTGGTTTTACTCCCATAATACAATCTTTTTCAAGGCCAGGGACTCAGTCATCCGGATGAGCCTCTGGTTTGACGATCCTCTGAAACGCAGAGTCAAATCTTTTTTTGCAACTTCAAACTTTCCGTCCACCAGCACATCAATATACTTTAAGATTCTGCTGGTTTCCTCATATCTGCCCGCCATATCCCCCAGAATATCCTGTTCAAAATCATATCCGGTATAACACCAGATGGTCTTTTCAGGAAACCTCTTTTTCACCGCCTCTGCCAGAGAGAGAACCTCCTTCTGGTTTGCCGGGTGCAATGGCTCTCCGCCTAAAAGGCTTAAGCCTGAAATATAGGGGCGGTCTAAATATCCCAGTATTGTTTCCTGGATTTCCGGTGTGTACTTCTGGCCGTACTGAAAGTCCCATGCCTCCTGATTAAAGCATTCCGGGCAGCCGTGGGTACATCCGCTGACAAATAAGGACACCCTGACGCCCGGTCCATTGGCTACATCAGTAGGCTTTATGGCCGCGTAATTCATGGCACTGCCTCCTACTCATATTACCTTACAGGTGAAGAACCCTGGATTTGATTTCTTTGGTCTTTCCGGCATTCCAGAAATTTTCTCCCAGATAGCCGCAGGTTCTTCTGGTTACGTTCATCTTAGCTTTATCCTTGTTATGGCACTGGGGGCACTCCCATTCCATATCCTCATTAATGATAATTTCCCCGTCAAAGCCGCATTCCCGGCAATAGTCGGACTTGGTGTTAAACTCCGCATACTGGATGTTGTCGTAAATGAATTTCACCACTTCTTCCATAGCCTCCAGATTGTTCTGCATGTTGGGAACTTCCACATAGGAAATGGACCCGCCGGAAGAAATCTTCTGGAACTGACTTTCAAAGTTGAACTTGGCGAAGGCATCAATATCCTCCCGCACATCAACGTGATAGGAATTGGTGTAATATCCCTTGTCCGTTATATCTGGGATATTTCCAAATCTTTCTCTGTCAATTCTGGCAAAGCGGTAGCAAAGAGATTCAGCCGGTGTGCCGTATAAGGCAAAGCCAAGGCCGGTGTCCGCTTTCCACTTGTCCGCAGCACTGCGCATGCGGTTCATGATCTTTAAGGCAAACTCTTCGCCCTCAGGAACTGTCTGGCTGACTCCCTTCATGAGCTTTGTAACCTCATAAAGGCCGATGTAGCCCAGAGAAATGGTAGAATAGCCTTTGTCAAGCAGAGGATCAATCTTTTCTCCCTTTTTAAGCCTTGCAATGGCGCCGTACTGCCAGTGGATAGGGCTCACGTCGGAAATAATTCCCAGCAGGGATTTATGTCTGCACATAAGAGCCTCATAACACAGATCCAGACGCTCCTCTAAAATATTCCAGAAGGTTTCCTCATCTCCCTTTGCCAGGATGCCGATCTGAGGCAGGTTTAAGCTCACCACTCCCTGATTGAATCTTCCCTCAAACTTATAATTGCCGTTCTCATCCTTCCATGGAGCTAAAAAGCTGCGGCAGCCCATGGGACTGAACACATTGCCGTCGTAATGCTCTTTCATCTTCTTGGCAGAGATATAGTCCGGATACATCCTTTTGGCAGAGCATTTAACCGCCAGCTTTGTGATATAATCGTACCTTCCGCCCTTTAAGCAGTTATTTTCATCCAGCACATAAACCAGCTTGGGGAATGCAGGAGTCACATAAACTCCAGCCTCGTTCTTGATTCCCTCCAGACGCTGGCGAAGGATTTCCTCCACGATCATGGCATTTTCATTAATGTACTCATCCTGATCGTCAAGGCAGAGGAAAAGGGTCACAAAAGGAGCCTGGCCGTTGGTGGTCATCAGGGTATTGATCTGGTACTGTATGGTCTGGACACCAGATTTCAACTCATCCATAAGACGGATATGAGCCATCCGCTCTGCCACCTCATCGGTTACCGTATCTCCGAATTCCTGGCGGATCTGCTTGTAGAACTTATCATTGCTCTTTCTCAAATATTTTCCAAGATGGCGGACGTCCACAGACTGTCCCCCGTACTGGTTGCTGGCAACAGCCGCAATGATCTGAGTCATGACCGTACAAGCCACCTGAAAGCTTCTGGGGCTTTCGATCATCTTCTCATTCATTACAGTTCCATTGTCCAGCATATCCCCTATGTTAATCAGACAGCAGTTGAATATTGGCTGTACGAAATAATCTGCATCATGGAAATGAATGGCCCCCTGTTCATGGGCAATGGAAATCCTCTCCGGAAGCAGCATTCTTCTGGTTAAGTCCCTGGATACCTCTCCTGCAATATAATCCCTCTGAGTGGAAGCCAGTATGGTATTCTTGTTGGAATTTTCCTCTGCCAGCTCCTTGTTCTCATTCTTGATCAGCTTTAAGATGGACTCATCCGTTGTGTTTGCCTTCCGGAGCAGTGCCCTCTGGTAACGATAGATGATGTACTTTTTGGAAAGGATATATTTGTTTTTATTCACCAAGGCGCTTTCGATCATGTCCTGAATGGCTTCTACGTTAACCACTCCGTCATTTTCCTTCTCCACATGATCCAGTATGACGTTGATCATGTCCTCTTCAGCCCTCTCAGAAACCTCTACCTCTGCATTGGCTTTCCGGATTGCCGTAACAATCTTTTCCCTGTCATACTCCACAATTCTTCCGTCACGTTTTTGAATCTTAATCATCGTTCTCACCTTAACCCGTTCTATATTTTGTATCATAAATTTTATAACCACTAGATATAGTGTCTATATCATTATACACCACATAGAAAAAAAGTAAAGGAGATTTTTCCATCCTTACCTGATAAAATTTGTCCGTGGAATTTCTTCCCAGGATGGAGGCTCGATTCCTGCTGCTTTTCCCACCTCAAGACATTTTAAAAGCCATGCCATATTTTTTCCAAGAGTCTTCATGGTGTGCAGTCCTTCCAGATCCTGCTCCACCTCCTGAGGGGTAAATCCATGGACCATGTTCCAGTAAGAAGAGGAAACCACAGGCATCTGGGCAATGGTAAAATATTTATTTAATACGTCAATGGAAGCTGTGGTTCCTGCCCTTCTGGCTGAAACAACGGCTGCCGCAGGCTTAAAGGCAAAGTTTCTCCCTGCATAAAACAGACGGTCCAAAAAAGCAAGGATTGTACCGTTAGGAGAAGCATAATGGACCGGAGAGCCTACCACAATCCCTGAAGCTGTTTCCATCTCATCTAATACCTGATTGACCATATCATAGGTAAACACACACCGGCCTGTCTGTGCGCACTTCTGACAGGCAATGCAGCCATGGATGGTCTGCCCTCCCACATGGAAATATTCTGTGTCAATGCCTTCCGCATTCAGAGCCCTTCCCACTTCAATAAGGGCCCTGCTGGTACATCCTCTCTCATGAGGGCTTCCGTTTAACATCAGTACTTTCATCACTCTTCCATCCTTTCTTCTTTGGTGCCCAGAAGCTCTATTAAGTCCTCTTTTGTCAGACTGCTCAGAGAAATGGTTCCCTCTGCGATAATCTGATCCGCCAGATCCTTTTTCGACTCCTGCAGCTTTAAAATGTTCTCTTCAATGGTTCCCTTTGCAATCAGCTTGAACACAGACACCTGTTTTTCCTGGCCGATTCTGTGAGCCCGGTCTGTGGCCTGGTTCTGGGCTGCCACGTTCCACCATGGATCATAGTGGATAACCACATCGGCAGAAGTTAGGTTAAGCCCTGTTCCGCCGGCCTTTAAAGAAATTAAAAACAGAGGCACCTGGTCATTTTTAAAAGAATTCACCATGCGCAGCCTCTCCTCCTTGGGAGTGGCTCCTGTCAGCATGTAATAGGTGATATTCTCCTTTTTCAGCCTTTCCTCAATGATTTCCAGCATGGAGGTGAACTGGGAAAACAGCAGGATCTTATGGCCTCCCTCCACGCCGTTTCGTACCAGGTCAATACAGGTCTCCAGCTTTGCCGAGGCTCCCTTGTAATTTTCATAGCACAAATGGGGATCACAGCAAATCTGGCGGAGTCTGGTAAGCTCTGCCAATATCTGTATATGATCTCTTCCCGACTGGCTTCCCATGCTTTTCAGCTCTTCCTTCAGGCGAAGTGCATTGGCCCCGTAAAGAGCCTGCTGCTCCTTGTCAAAGGCAGAGTAAATCACGGTTTCCAGCTTATCCGGCAGTTCTTTCAGCACGTCTTTTTTTAAGCGGCGCAGAAGAAAGGGGCCGATGAGGCGGTGAAGCTCCTCTAAGGCAGATGTATCCTGCTCCTTAACAATGGGGGACTCGTACTGCTTTTTAAATCTTTGATAGCTGAATAAAAATCCCGGCATCAGAAAATCAAATATACTCCATAGTTCCGATAAACGGTTTTCAATTGGTGTTCCGGTAAGGGCAAAGCGGCAGTCTGCGTCTATACCCTTCACCGCTCTGGCGCTTTGGGTCGATGCATTTTTAATATACTGGGCTTCGTCAACGACCTGAAAGCGGAAGGTCTTGTCTTTATAAAGGTCCCTGTCCCGTTTTAACAGATCATAGGAGGTGATGAGCACATCCGCTTCCTCCGTATGGGCCAGCAGGGCTTCCCGCTCCTGAGCCGTGCCTGTAACGGTCCGTACTTTAAGGGAAGGGGCATAGATGCGGAATTCATTTTCCCAGTTGTAGACCAAAGAAGCCGGGCAGATGATAAGGGAAGTAGTTCGCTCCTCTTTTGCCGCCTCATCAAGAAGCAGGGCAATGATCTGCATGGTCTTTCCCAGACCCATGTCGTCTGCCAGGATTCCTCCGAAGCCATAGCTGTCCAAGGTCTTAAGCCACCGGTATCCAATCTTCTGATATCCTCTTAAAATCTGGCTCAGGGAAGCAGGAACTTCAAAATCACTGTCTTCCACCGACTTCATCCCACGGACCACCGCTTTATAAAGCTGGTCCCGGTAAAGGGTGATGCCGCTTCCCTCTTTTAACAGGCTGTCCAGATAAAGAGCTCTGTACTTGGGAAGGCGGATGGCCTTGCCCTCTAAGTCACTGCGGCCTATGGAAAGTCCCTCCACCAGCTTTGCCACAGTCATAAGGCCATTGTCATCCAAACTGATGAATTCTCCGTTTTTCAGGCGGTAATACTTCTTTTTCCGGTTGTATCCGGCCAGAAGCCCGGAAAGCTCTGCGGCTGATAACCCGGCTGTATCCACCTGAAGCTCCAGCCAGTTTCCACTGCTGCGGATGCCGATGGAAACCTTGGGAGGAGGAAGAACCTTTAAGCTTTTAAAGGCTTCGGAAAAATACACCTCACCCAAAGCCATGAATTCACTCATGCCTTCTGACAGCAGGCGGTAAACCCCATCCTCATCCTCCCGGATTACCGGATATAGGGACTCCTGTTCCTTGTACTTAAAATACCGGGTAATAAGCTGGCTGATGCGGAATTCTCCCGGCACATCCCTGCACACGGTGCGGGGAAGCTTTTCATCCTCCACCGGCTGAAAGGAGTAATCCCCATAGGAAAGGGTGGGCTTTAAAACCAATTCATCAGGCCCGTTGGAATCAAAGTCAAACCTGGCCTTTAACTCCTCAGGCTTAAAGATTTCCAAATCAAGGTCCCCGGAATCAATGCTGCAGTCAGAGGCAATCCGTTTTAATACCCGTTCATAAAAAAGAGGCATATCCTTGTCATTGATCTCCAGCCTGCAGGAGGCGTCAAAGCCCTCCATCATCTGGTCCAGAAATACACCCAGGTTTTCGCTGCAGGGCTGGTCACAGCGGTATAAATGATCGGCATCCGCCAGATATAAATGGTGTTCTCCCTGAAAGGCCATAATCTCCCTGTCAATGGACACCAGCACCCCGTTCTGCCCCTGACGTCTCACATTGACCTTTAAATCCGGATTCTGGTCCAGGATTTCCAGATTCCGCTTCTTTCCCTTATAATCCTCTGTCTCCAGAGTCTTTCCCTTCATAATGCTGAAAAAGCGGTCCCTGTTTACCTTATTGAGGCTTAAAAGCCGGAGGACAGGAGGGGAAGAAAAGGAGCTTTTCTGAAACTGCTCATAATGCTCACCGTAAAGGTTCACCACCTCCAGAATGAATTCCAGAAGGGGCCTGCTCTCCTTTACAAAAACGGTGCGGTCATGGTGAAAGGCCAGGTTTTTCCCGTATTCCACATAGGTTCCGTTCTCCACTGCCTTTGCGAAGGCCGCCAGATCCCGGATCAGGTAGAGCCGGTCCCTTCCCAGTTTGAATTCCAGCCTGATGTCCTGACGCCCTAACAGCATGGAAACAGAAAGCCTGACCTGTTCTTCTTCTCCCTCGCTCATGATCAGGGACACTTCACGGTTGGTATACTCCCGGATCATGGCTCTGGCCCTGGGAGATGTGGTAACAGGCTTTACTTGTCTTTGGGCCGCCTGCTCCTTATAGACCTGATGAAGAACCCGGCAGTGGGGGCACATGCCTTTGTAGGAGTTTCCCCCGGCACAGGTACAGGAATAATCAAGAACCTGATCTCCTTTGATGTGCAGGACAGCCTTATATTCTTTTCCCTGATCTTCCACCATGGCCCTGACGCCTGATTCGCCCTTCCAGAAGGCATTTGTGGTCATCTCCGATATTTTCATAGCGTCTCACATCCGTTCCCATTTTTACATTCGTTCCGGAGCCTCAATTCCAAGTACATTGATGCAGCCGTTCAACACATCTTTGGTGAGGCCGATCAGGCGTATCCAGGAGGCCTGCTGCCGCTTGTCCTCTTCAGATATGATCTTGGTATCGTGGTAGAACCGGTTGAAGGCATTGGACAATTCGTATACATACTGGCAGATCTTATGAGGAGCCAGCTCTGCAAAGCTGGTTTCCATGATTTCATTATATCTGGAAAGCTGGAGCATTAAGTCCTTTTCTGCAGCCGACAAGGCAGGAAGAATCTCTCCCTTTCCTTCGTACTTCTCTTCCAGTCCCCTGTATTTTGCCAGAATGGAATTGATCCGTACAATGGTGTAAAGGATATAAGGTCCTGTATTTCCCTCAAAAGATACAAAACGGTCCATGTCAAAGACATAGTCCTTAGAAGCCTGGTTGGATAAATCTCCGTACTTTAAGGCCGCCATTCCCACGATCTTGGAGGTTTCCCTTGCCTCTTCCTCGGAAACGGTACGGTTTTCCATGATTTTTTCATAAGCCGCCTGGCTGATATCTGCAATTAAGGTTTCCAGACGCATGACTCCGCCGTCTCTTGTCTTAAAGGGTTTTCCATCCTTTCCGTTCATGGTGCCGAAGCATAAATGGGACATCTTCTTATCCTGAGCCACAAAACCGGCTTTCTTTGCCACCCGGAACACCTGGACAAAGTGAAGTTCCTGACGCTTGTCCGTGATATAAATATACCAGTCCGGTTTGATATCCTTTTCCCTCTCAATGATGGTCCCCAGATCAGAGGTAGAATAAAGGGCTGCTCCGTCTGATTTCCTCACAATACAGGGAGGCAGTTCCTTGGAATCTCCTTCCTGGGCAATGTCCACCACCAAAGCACCCTGGCTTTCGTAGGCAAGGCCCTTTTCCTCCAGCTCTTTAATCAGACCCGGAATATAGGATTCCGCATCACTTTCCCCTTTCCATAAATCAAAGGAAACATTTAAGTTTCCGTAATTCTTCTTTAAGTCAGCAACCGACACTTCTATGATGTGCTGCCAGATGGCCCGGTATGGCTGATAGCCGTTTTGAAGCTTTAAGGTGGCTTCATGGGCTCTTGCGCTGAATCCGGCGTCCGCCTTGGCCTTTGCGCTGGCTGCCGGGTAGATCTCCTCCAGCTCGCTGATGGTAAAAGGAGCTTCCTTCGGGTATTCTCCCTCATAGGACTGGTCAAAATAAACCAGGTCCGGCTTCCTGTCCTTTAATTCCTCAATGATCAGTCCCATCTGAAGGCCCCAGTCTCCTAAATGAACATCACCAATGACCGTATGGCCCAGGAAACGGCCCATCCTCTTGATGCTCTCGCCGATGATGGCAGAACGGAGATGTCCCACGTGAAGAGGCTTTGCCACATTTGCTCCGCCGTAGTCCACCACAATGGTCATGGGGCTGCCGCTGGTTTCACATCCGCCTTGTCCGCTGTCAGCCATTCCGTTCATATATTCTGCTAAATATTCCGGATTGAGCTTTAAATTGATAAAGCCCGGCATCACTGCTTCCACCGCAGCAAATATCCCGCTGCCGGAGAGCCTTTCCACTGCTTCTGCCGCAATATCAAAGGGTTTCTTTTTATAAGCCTTGGCCGCTGCCATGGCACCGTTGCACTGGTATTCGCAAAGATCCGGGCGGTTTGATAAGGTCACTTTTGCATAAGCCTCGTCATAGCCGCAGTCTGCAAAGGCTTTCTTCATCTCTGCCGTAATTAAATCAAGAATCTTCTTCATCGGTTCCTGGTCTCCTTTTCCTATTCCAGATATTTCTAAGCTAAATACTAATTATATTACAAGTCATCCTAAAAATCAATTTTTTTATTGGAAGCCACGGTTTTACAGTTGCTATTTACCGCTTTCTTTGATAAAATAGTTCGGAAAATAAAAAGAAATGGAGCAAACAAATGAGTAACAGCACAAAATTTACACCCCGGGATTATTTACTCAGTATTCAGCATTTATTTGCAATGTTCGGAGCCACCGTACTGGTCCCTCTGCTGACCGGTCTTAACCCGTCCCTGGCCTTGTTCTCCGCAGGCGTAGGCACATTGATCTTTCACTGCTGCACCAAATTCAAGGTTCCTGTTTTTCTCGGTTCTTCCTTTGCGTTTCTGGCTGCCATCACCGCAGTGATCCGCCCCGAAGGAACTGTCATACCGGAAAACGTCTCTCTTGCACAGGGCGGAATTATTGCTTCCGGTCTGGTCTATCTCCTCTTCGCCTTAATCGCTTACCGCATCGGCGCGGACAAGATCAAAAAAGTATTTCCCGCAGTTGTTACAGGACCGGTCATCGTGGTCATCGGAATTAACCTGGCTGGCACTGCAATCAACGATGCCACCAACAATTTAAGCCTTGCAGACGGAGTGACTCCCGCCATTGCCTTAAATCTTGGAATTGCCTTCTTTACCCTTTTTGTGGTAATCCTGTGCTCCATTTTTGCCCGCGGCTTTTTCAAACTGGTTCCAATCCTCATCGGAATTGCAGCAGGCTATCTCTTATGCGTCATCTTAGGGGCTGCCGGTATCTTTCAGATGGATTATTCAGCTATTTCTTCCGCAGCGTGGATAAATATTCCGTTCCAGACCAAAGATTTAAATGGAGTGCCCTTTATGTCACTTCCCAAATTCAGTCTGGGCCCCATCCTTTCCATCGCTCCCATTGCCTGCGTCACCTTTATGGAGCATATCGGGGACATTACAACCAATGGAACGGTAGTTGGAAAAGACTTCTTAAAGGATCCCGGGCTTCACCGCACCCTTATGGGAGACGGCCTTGCCACCTTATTTGCCGGTTTTATCGGCGGTCCGGCCAACACCACTTATTCTGAAAACACAGGAGTTCTGGCAACCACGAAAAACTATAACCCAAGGCTTTTGCGGCTCACTGCAGTATTTGCCATTATCCTGGGCTTATTCGGTAAAATAGGAGCTATCCTGCAAACCATTCCCGGACCGGTAAAGGGCGGAGTTGAAATCATGCTCTTTGGCATGATCGCCGCAGTTGGAATCCGTTCCCTTGCAGAATCAAACCTGGATTTTACCCACAGCAGAAACCTGACCATTGTGGGGCTGATATTGGTATTTGGCCTTGGCTTTGCACAGCTTGGGGGCCTTAATATAGCAATTGGTTCTGTTACCTTAAACATTTCAGGTCTTTTCATCGCAGTTGTGGTAGGTGTCCTTATGAACCTGATTCTGCCTGAAACGCCTGACACAGTAAATGACTAAAGAAAGGACAAACTATTATGAATTATTCCATGAACAATGTCACAATTTTCACCCATCCTCTGATTCAGCACAAAATTTCCATCTTGAGAGATAAGAGGACCGGAACCAACGAATTCCGTTCCCTTATTGAGGAAATAGCCATGCTTATGGGCTTTGAAGCATTAAGAGACCTTCCCTTACAGGATGTGGAGGTGGAAACTCCTTTAGAAACATGTATGACTCCTATGATTGCCGGCAAAAAAATGGCCATTGTCCCTATTCTCCGGGCAGGACTTGGAATGGTAAACGGAATTTTAGCCCTGGTTCCTTCCGCAAAGGTGGGACACATCGGACTGTACCGGGATGAGGTCACTCACGAGCCTCACGAATATTACTGCAAGCTGCCAAGCCCTATTGAGCTGAGAACCATTGTTGTCACTGACCCCATGCTGGCAACCGGCGGCTCCGCTGTTGCTGCTGTTGACTTCATCAAAGCCCATGGCGGCAAACATATTAAATTCATGGCCATCATCGCCGCTCCGGAAGGCTTAAAAAGGCTCCAGGAGGCTCACCCGGATATTCAGATCTACATCGGACATCTGGACCGCCAGTTAAATGAAAACGCCTACATCTGTCCTGGACTGGGAGATGCAGGAGACCGGATTTTCGGAACTAAATAACATCAATCGAAGCAAAACAAAAACAGAAAAGCTGCCCAGCCATGATCCCCCTTGTATAGGGTTCCCTGGCCGGGCAGCTTTTTACTCTTTAATTTCTAATCTTTAATATAGAAGAAACGGGTTAATAATGTTCTCCGTTTTCATAATAATTTTCTTTTGCCAGTTCGTAAAAAATAATGGTGATTTCTCTTGCTCCTCCAAACTGTTTGTCCAGAGCACTGTGTATTTCAGCGGCAAGCCGGTCCTGAATCTCCTGTTCCCTCTTAAACCAACTGATTTCAACATAAAGGCTTTGCTTCGTAATATCACTGCCTCCGCTGAAAACAGTGTTTTCCATGTGTTCAAAGGTGATCCAGTCCTGAGGACAGCCAATGATCCGGGACAACTCCTCCACCGTTTCCAGAGAAAACCTTTTCACATCTTCTTTTTCTATATTTTTAAAAACCAGTCTGGGCATAATATCTCCTCTCCCTTTTGCACCTTATTTCCAATAGAGAATCTCCACAGTCTCTCCCGGCAGGATTACGGTCCCCTGCTTCTGGTCGATGATGCAGTTTGAACTGAGTATGCCGGATAAAACAGAGGAGTGGTGTTTTCTCTCTAAAATATGAACCCCGGCTTCATCGCAGAAAGCCTGGACAAACCGTCTCCTGTTTGCCTCATTGGCCCTTCCTTCCACCACCGTACGCGTGGTCTTCTTCCAGAAAAGGGATTCATCCCCCGTCATCTTTGCCATAACAGGCCAGAAAAACAACTGAAAATTGACCATGGCCGCAAGCGGGTAGCCCGACAGACTGAGGATGAGCTTGTCCTTATACTCACTCGCCATCACAGGCGTTCCCGGACGCATGTTCACCCCATGAAACAGCCTTTTTGCTCCCATTTTTTCCAATGCTTCCGGGAGAAAATCTTTTTTTCCTACAGAAAGAGCTCCTGTGGTGATGATCACATCTGCCTGGCCGGCTTTCTGATCCAGCATAGTAAAAAACAGTTCCGGATCATCAGGGCAGATTTCCATAAAAGCCACTTGAGCGCCTTGTTCCTTTAGCTTGGCGGCAAGAGCATAGGCGCTGCTGGGATATACTCCAACCTTTCCAAGGGAGCCTGCCAGAGGCACCAGCTCGCTTCCCGTTGAAATAATACCAACCTCCAGCCTCTGAAACACCTCGATTTCCATGATCCCCATGCTGGCCAGCACGCCGATATGGCCTGCATCCAGGCGGGTATGGCAGGGAATGATCAAGTTTCCTGCCTCAATATCTTCTCCAATCCTGCAATAATTCTGCCCTGCCTTTACCTCCGCATATATGGCCGCCTTCTCCTTGCCGTAGTCCGTATCCTCCTGACGGATGACACTGTCATAGCCCTCCGGTATGACAGCACCTGTCATCACCCGGACTGCTGTCATAGGCTTTGCTGAAACAGAAAGGTATTCCCCCGCACAAATTTCACCAATCACCTGAAGATGAATTGGCGTTTCTTCTGACGCCCCCCTGGTATCCTGGCTTCTGACCGCATATCCGTCCATTCCTGATTTAGGAAAATGGGGAACGGAAAAGGTTGCAGTCACATCTTCTGCCGAAATTCTTCCTGAAGCAGATAAAATGTCCAGTTTTTCTGTCTTTGTTTTACTTTTTACACTGTTTAACAACAGATCAACAGCTTCTTCCAACTCAATCAATCAGGTTCTTCCTTTCTATATAAAATCCGGCGTTTCCTCATTTCGAAACACCGGATTTTCTTAAATGATAAGTTTAAGCGCGCTTTACCGTCACTGCGCAGACTTTGTACTCCGGAATGCGGGCGATGTCATCGATTGCAAAATTAGTGATTTTATTTACATTTCCATCTTCAAAGTGGAAGGTCATAAATACTTCCGACGGGAACATCTTATCTCCTACCACGGCTCTTGTTTCAATTTCGCCCCGGCGGGAAGCCACCTTAACTTTGTCTCCGTTTTTAATTCCTAAAACAACGGCATCTCCCTCGTTGATTTCAATGTAAGAATCTCCGCAGATTTCATTAAGGCCCTCGGTCCGCCCTGTCATTGCCCTGGTGTTATAATGATAAAGCATACGTCCGGTAACCATCATAAACGGATACTCTTCATCAGGCATTTCCTGGGAAGGACGGTATTTTGCAGGATAGAAGTAACCAAGTCCGCGGGAGAACTTCCCAACGTGCATGATGTATGTGCCCTTGCTCTCTTTATCCAGGCAAGGCCACTGAAGTGTCTCGCCGTTATCCAGACGCTCAAAGCTGATTCCTGCAAAGGACGGTGTCACGCCGGCAATTTCATCCATGATTTCAGATGCTGTCTTTCTTTCGCAGGCATAGCCCATGCGGTTCATCACATCGTAGAATACATCCGTATCCAGACGCATTTCACCTTCTAAGGTTACGGCCTTGCGGACCCTCTGGACGCGGCGCTCCGTATTGGTGAAGGTTCCTTCTTTTTCCGTATAGCTGGTGCCGGGCAGAATCACATCAGCATACTGGGCTGTTTCAGTCATAAACAGCTCCTGTACCACGAGAAATTCAAGACTTTCCAGTGACTTGATTACATGTGCGGTATCCGGGTCTGTGACCATAGGATCTTCTCCAAAAATATAAAGCCCCTTAATCCGGCCATCAATGGCACCCGGCAGAACCTGAGTGGACATAAGACCAGTGGTCTCGCTGAGGGCAACTCCCCATGAGCGTTCAAACTTTTCCCGAACCTCCTTGTTGGCAACCTTCTGATATCCGGGGAAATCATAAGGCATGCATCCCATATCGCAGGCTCCCTGAACATTGTTCTGCCCACGGAGAGGATTGATTCCGCAACCGGATTTTCCCAGCTTTCCAACTACCATAGCCAGGTTGGACAGACTCATAACTCCTTCTGTTCCTGTGGAATGCTCTGTCACACCCAGACAGTAAATAATGGGCGCTTTTTTTGCCCTGGCATACATCCTTGCAGCATTGCGGATATCTTCGGCATCAATGTGGCAGATTTCAGCCACCTTTTCAGGAGTATAATCTTTTACGATTTCAGCCAGCTCTTCAAAGCCCTCGGTCCGCTCCCGGATAAAGTCCATATCCGCAAGTCCTTCTTCAATGATCACATGAATCATTGCATTGGCAAAGGCGATGTTGGTTCCTGCCTTAATAGGCATATGGATGGCCGCATCTTTCACTAAATCAATTTTACGAGGATCTACCACGATGATCTGGGTGCCCTTTTGAATGGCCTGGCGGATCTGGGCTCCCACAACCGGATGGGCCTCTGTAGGGTTGGAGCCGATCAGAAGAATCAGGTCAACGTCCTCTGTAATATCCCGGATGGGGTTGGTCATGGCGCCGGAACCTAAGGTGGTGGCAAGGCCGTGAACAGAAGCGGAATGGCAGACTCTCGCACAGTTATCCACATTGTTGGTGCCAAAGGCGGTACGCATCATTTTCTGGAACAGGTAATTGTCTTCGTTTGGAGCACGGGAACAGGAAAAGCCTGCATTGGCATCCGCTCCGTATTTCTTTTTAATTTCCTTAAAACGGCTGGAAATTAAATCCAGAGCCTCATCCCAGCTTGCCTTTTCAAACTGTCCGTTGCGCTTGATCAGAGGATGGGTGAGACGGTCTCCGGAATGAACAAATTTATAGGAGCCGAATTTGCCCTTTACGCAGAGAAGTCCCCGGTTTGAAGGTCCGTCGGCAGGATCAACTCCTACCACCTTGTTGTTTTTCACCAGAAGGTCCATCTGACATCCTGTGGCGCAGTGAGGACAGGTGGTGCGCACCTTTTCCACTTCCCAGGCTCTGTAACGCTTTTCCTGGTCTTTGGAGGAAAGAGCTCCGGTCGGACAGTTGGACACACAGTTTCCGCAGGATTCACAAATAGATTCTCTCCAGGGAAGCTGATAGCTGGGGCTCATACGGGCATCAAAGCCTCTGTTGGAGATGCTGATTACATCCCGGCCCTGAAGCTGCTGGCACACTCTGGTGCAGCGGCGGCACATAATGCATTTTTCCGGGTAAAAGGTGAAAAACGGATTGCTTTTGTCTGATTCGTTGATTCCCACCCGCTTTCCAAATGTAAAGCTGGTTTTTTCCACTCCATATTCCAGACAGTAATCCTGGAGTCTGCAGTCACCGTTAGCGGCGCAGCTAAAACATGTAAACACATGGTTGCTGCAAAGAAGGTCCAGTATAAATTTCCGGGACTCCACCACTCTCTCTGAACGGGTGGACACCTTCATTCCGGGAGCGCAGTGCTCGGCACAGGAAGGAACAAGTCCGCCCTTTCTTCCTCCCTCAATTTCAACCACGCACATCCGGCAGGAGCCATCAGGAGCCAGCTCCTTCATATGGCAAAGGGTTGGAATTTCAATATCCAGTGTCTTACAGGCTTCTAATATGGTGGTTCCCTTCTGTACGGAAATGGCGCGGCCGTCGATTTCCAGCTCAATCATAGAGTTATTTTTCTCTGTTGATAACACAGTGTTTTCCTCCTTCTCCATTAACTGATACAGGCTTCGAATTCATCTCTATAGCCTTCTAAGGCAGAATTCACAGAAACCGATACCGATTGACCAAGTCCGCATGCGGACAGATAAGTGATATGTTCCAGCATTTTTTCCATTCTTTCCAGATCGCCCGGTTTTCCTTTGTGGCGCTGGAAGGTGTGGATCATCTCTAAAAGGCGAGTGGTTCCCAGGCGGCAGGGGGTACATTTGCCGCAGGACTCATGGACAAAAAATTCAATGACACTGGCAATATAGTCCACCGCATTGACACTGTCATCCATGACCACAATGGCACCTGAGCCGATAGCCAGCTTGTTAAACCAGAAATCTCCGTAATCGTACATACGGCCTTTGATCTGCTCGCTGGTTCCGATAGGGCCGGACTGTCCGCCGAAATGGCAGAATTTAATGGGCCTTCCGGTGGAAGTGCCTCCGCCGTATTCTTCGCTGTAGAGAATCTCATCCAAAGGTGTTCCAAGAGGAACCTCGTAAATACCTCTGTTTTTAATGTGTCCTGACAGACAGACCAGTTTGGTGCCGCCTCCGTCCTTTGTGCCAAGCTGGAAAAATGCCTCGCCGCCCATATTGATGACGTTTGGAACACAGGCAAAAGATTCCACATTGTTCACAAGAGTTGGCTTTAAGTAAAGACCTACATCAGCCAGGTGAGGAGGCTTTACTCTTGGACGTCCGGTTTTTCCTTCCACGGAATTTAAGAGTGCAGAGTTTTCTCCGCAGACATAGGCTCCGCCTCCGGAAACGATGTGTAGCTGAAAGTCAAAGCCCTCTATGCCCATGATCTGATTTCCCAGGTATCCGGCATCCAGAGCATTGCTCACAGCCTGATGGAAAACTGCCTGAATGTGGCGGTATTCCCCGCGGATATAGATAAATCCGTCATTGGAACCAAAGACGTATGCGGCAATCAGCATGCCTTCAATAATGCTGAGAGGGTCTTTATCCAGCAGCATTTTATCCTTAAAGGTGCCCGGTTCTCCTTCATCCGCATTACAGACAATGTATTTGGGAGTATCGGCACTTTCGTATAAATGACGCCATTTGCGCCCCAAGGGATAAGCTGCACCGCCTCTTCCGCGAAGCAAAGCGGTATCCAATTCTTTTAAAATATCTTCTTTGTCCATTGTTACGGCTTTTTTCAGCCCGTCAAAGCCGCCGTATTCTATGTATTCGTTAATCGAAGTGGGATCTTTCATTTTCCCAATTCGTTTTAACAGGACCGGTTCTTTCATTGCCATTGTCTTTTCCCCTTTCCTCTTAAACAACTATTTTGTCTCTGCGCAGATCATCAATCAAAGAAGATACTTTTTCGTCGCTGAGATTGCCAAATACGGTATCTTTGATTTTAATGACCGGGCCGATATCACAGGCTCCCACGCATGGAATATAGTGATAGGCAAAAAGTCCGTCATCGGTTGTCTTTCCCATGGGCACGCCAAGCTTTTTCTCCAGAGATAAGGCTACCTCTTCAGAACGGGAAAAATGACAAGGTGAGCTGTTGCAGATTTTAAGGACGTATTTTGCCTGCGGTTTATCCTTTAACATGGCGTAATAGCTGACAATTTCATACACACGGGTTTCCGTCATATGCAGCTCTTTTGCCACCAGGGCCGCTGTTTCCTGGTCAATATAGCCGCCTTCTGAGGCGAACTGGAGATCAATTAAAATTTCTAAAATATTTTCCTGTTTTTTTCTGTCCTGCCGAATGATTCTCAGTTTCTCTTCTCTTACCCTTGTATCCATTTAACTAATCCTTTCTATGACTTTTTTTGGCTCACATTCAATGGCTTGCTTCACCTTCTGGCTGTTGTGCATCAGACAGCAGGGTAAAGCAAAGGCCAGGGCTCCTCCAATGGCGTTGCCGATAAAAACAATAACGAAATTTTCCATATAAGCTGCCCAGGTAATCTCAGACGCACCTGAAAAGATAGCTGCAGGAATGACAAAAGCATTTGCCACCACGTGCTGGAATCCAATGGTCACAAAAACCATGATCGGGAACCACATCCCGAAAATCTTGCCGGCCGAGTCCTTAGCGCCGGTAGCAATCCACACGGCCATACAGACGAAAATATTGCAGCCAACAGCGGAAACCAGAGCCACCATAGGCGGATCATTGATGCGTGCATTTGCAATGGCAAGGGTTTTATCCAAAAAGGCCCCTTCTGTCATTCCGACGATATGCCCGAAAAGAAAGGCGATGAGAATGCCTCCCACCATATTCCCCACCATAACCACGATCCAGTTATAGATTAAATCTCCAATGGAATTTTTTTTCTGAAATACACCGATTGTCATGACCATCATATTTCCGGTGGCTAATTCTCCTCCCACCAGCACAATTGCCACAAGCCCGATGGGGAACAGACAGCCGCCCATAAAGTTAGCAAAGCTGCCCCACTCTGCAGGCATGGTTCCTGAAATTCTGATGCAGGCTAAAAAGCCCTCTGCAATAAATGTACCTCCCAAGATAGAGAGTAAAAATAACCTTAAAAAAGATAACTTTGTTTTCGCTTTCGCTTTGTCTCCTAAAATATCTAAAGTTTCTGTCGGACTTAAAAATCCCATATTCCCCTCCTGTTCAACACAGTTTATTTTTTTAATATGTTTCGGCCCCATCTTTCTACATCTTCCGGTGTGTTTAAATTGGTGATGGCACTTATCTCTGCCTCGCTTAAACAATAGGTGCCCACCTGCAGTTCAGAAAAAGCGCTGCGCAGTTTCAATTGGCCTTCTTCAATCTGCTTCCTGAAAGCAGGAAGACAGGACTTATGGTAAAAAGCAAACAACGGTTCCAGCTTTTCTCCATGGCTGCAAAGCAGAACCTGTTCCCGGCCCAGCTTCCGGTACATCCGGTCAATTAAGCCAAGGTTCATCAACGGCATATCACAGGCCATAATAAAAGCATATTCCGTCTGAATCTGCTCTAAGGCAGTGCTGACTCCTCCTATGGGTCCCTTCTGGATATAGCGGTCCTCTAAGATGCCAAACTCTTCAAAACCTTCCACACCGGCAAATTTTGACTTTGTATCACTGACAAGAACCACCTGCTCAAACAGTCTCTTTAAGCTTCTGGCTGTCTCCAGCAGCAGATAATGCTGCTCATCCATGAGAAACGCTTTATCAAAACCCATCCTTTTGCTTCTTCCTCCGCATAAAACTGCGGCTGTCACATTTTTAATTTGTTCATCTGCCTTTTCGAAAGAAATCACCCCCTGTTTCTTTTACTCGCATTAGCCCATTATTTACGGACCCTAAAAAAGTCTTTTTTCTAAAAATTTTTTAGAAGTTAAAAAAGTTTTTTAGTGCTTATTTTCATCTTAGCACTATCTCTCCTATATGTCAATATAAATAAAAATGGTCATATTACACTCATTGCTTTTGTATGTAATAGACAAATTTTTAACATTTATCCCAACTCTTATTTTCATACCAGAGAACTATGCTTTTATTTTTCAAGAAAAATAAGTAAAAAAGTGTCTTCGACACT